>NZ_JAAEAH010000134.1 GCF_010998615.1 Myxococcus sp. CA023
GCGTAAGTTCGTCGGCAGCGTCAGATGTTTATAAGAGACAGCGGCTCGACAGCGAGGAGGGCGCGGGGACGATGGGTGTGGGGGGGGGGTACTCTTCCGGCCGGCTTGAGGAATGGGGTCCGTGGCTGCTGGATGAGTGCGTGGGGATGAGCTCCTGGAGCAGCTCGGTGGGCACGCGGATGATGGGCGTCGGCGCGGGTGGCTCGTCCCGCTGGCGGTCGTAGGGCGAGCGCACCACGGGCGTGGCCGAGGCGGTCTCATCCCGTTCCTTCTCGAAGGGCGAGCGCACCACCGGCGTGTGCGAGGGCGGCTCGTAACGCGCTCCGATGACGGGGCTGCGGACGACCGGGGTCGGTGCGGGGGCTTCATCAGAGTCCCCGGCAGCTTCGCTGGTGCCCGCGTCCGTCCGGTTCAGCGCGGCGGGCGCCTTGATGATGGGCGTCGCTGATGAGGTTTCGCTGGAATCCGCGCCCACGGGCGAAGGAGACCAGCCCGGAGGTGGGGGGACCTTGACGACGGGCGTCGTCGCCGAGGCTTCGCTTCCGTTCTCGTTCAGCACCGGCGGCAGTCGGCCTGAAGACGATGGCGCCTTGACGATGGGCGTCGTCCCCGAGGCTTCGCTGTCGTCGTCACTCTGCACGGAGGAGAACCGGCCCGAGGCGGAGGGCGCTTTCACGACGGGCGTCATCGCCGCGTGCTCACTCGTATCGTCGCTCACCGTCGACGAGGCCTGCGCTGTCGGAGCCGGCGCCTTGACGATGGGCGTCGGCGACGGGGGGGCGTCCGCGTCTTCGACCTCCGTTGCCTGAACGATGGGAAGCGCGCTTTCGGAATCGTCGTCGTCGCTCGCGTCGTACGCGGAACCTTCCGGCGTCACGTCCTTGCCGGCCACGCTGGACGCGGAGGCCTCGCTCTCGCGGACCGTGGTGGTCGCGGCATCGGCGGCCGCTGCGGAACGCTC
This sequence comes from Myxococcus sp. CA023, assembly GCF_010998615.1. Classification (GTDB taxonomy): domain Bacteria; phylum Myxococcota; class Myxococcia; order Myxococcales; family Myxococcaceae; genus Myxococcus. The sequence continues at coordinate 962 of NZ_JAAEAH010000134.1, forward strand.
TCGCAGCGGCGCGCCCATCACCACGGGCGGCTCGATGGGATTCGTCTCGAGTTCCGTCTTGATGAGGCGCGTGTCGAGCCCTTCATCGAGCACCTGCCCCATGACCAGCGGCAGGTCTTCGCGCGCACGCCCCGCGGCAGGTGCGTCCTTGTCCTTCCGAGGCTCCGGCGCCTTCTTGGGAAGCGGTGCCGCCGTGGGGGCGGGCTCGGGAGGCAGCAGCGCCGCCAGCCGGTTCGTGGGCGTTCCCGTCACCGTGGTGGGCGCGGGCAGGTTGTCCTCGCTCGTGGTGGAGACGGGCTCCGACCGCTTCTCCAGCAGCGAGTCATACAGGTCCAGGAGCTTGCCGCGGATGAGCCCCGCGTCGAGCGCCGCCTCCGCGTGGGCCCGAGCCACCTGGCCCAGCTCCATCCGGCGCTTCACGTCGCGCGCCAGCTCGATGATGCGGTCGGCCAAGGCCTGGCTGTCGCCCGGAGGGAAGAAGACGCCCGCGCCAGCCGGGATGAGCTCCCGCGTCACGGGCAGGTCCGCCGCGATGATGGGGCGGCCCGCGGCGCAGTACTCCGACACCTTCGCCAGCGGCCCGCCCTGAACGCGATTGCGCTCCACGTCATCCATGGGCAGCACGCCCACGTCCGCGAGCGCGAGCACCTTGGCCAGGTCGTCGTGGTGCACCGGGGGTTGGAACTCCACCCGGTCGCCCAGTCCCAGCTCCTTCACCAGGTCATCCAGGTGCGGCTGCCAGTCCGCGTGGCGCGCGCCCACCACCGTGAGGCGCACCTCTTCCTTCCGGGCCGCCACCTCCACCGCGCGCAGCAGCGTGGACAGGCCTTGCCACCCCACCTGGCTGCCCAGGTACATCATCCGGAGCGGTTCGCCGTCCGGGGCGCCCAGCACCTCGGGCGTGAAGGGTTGGAGGTCCACCGGCGCGGGCAGCACCCGGACCTGCTCCTCACTGGCGCCGAGCGACTGGATGTACGCGCGCGTCGTCTCCGAGCCGGTGACGATGAGGTCCGCGTTCATCAGGCAGAACAGCTCCTGCCTGCGAATCTTCGACAGGAAGCGCCGGTCCCCCTCCGTCTGCGGGTGGGTGTACCGCAGCTCCTGCGAGGGGAACGTCTGGGCCTCGTAGATGAGCCGGTACCCGTAGTCTCCCTTCAGCTCGCACAATGCGTATCCGCCGAAGGGGTCCGTGAAGTGGGCGAGCGCGTAGTCCTCGCTTTCGAGCTGCCGGCGCACGGCCCGCTCGAAGGCCTGGATGCGCGAAGCGAGGTCCCCCGAGCCTACCGGGACGCGCAGCAGCCGGGCGCCCTGGTACTTCTCGATGTGGGAGTGGTCAGGCGTCTTCGCCGACAGCACCACCACGGAGAAGCGGTCCGGCAACGCCTTCAAGTATTCGGTCAAACGCCGGGATGAACCCGACGGACCGGGGATGACGTCGAAACTGCACAGGAGCAGTCTGGGCAGGTCGCTCAAGCGTGGGCAGGATACCTAGCCGCCCCCTGAGTGTCATCGGGTGATGAAACGAGAAAGGGGGGTCGGGCGAAGAACACATGTCAAGCTGGCACGTTGACCCCCTACGACCAGCGACCTAAAGGCCTGCTTGCCTATGGAAGACCTCAAGAGCGTGACGGTCAGCTACCTCAGGGAGTTGGCACGGAAGCACCTGGGGAGCGGCTACAGCCGGATGAAAAAAGAGGAGCTGCTCGCAGCCCTGGCCGCCTACGTCCCCGCCCTGGCGAAGCTCGCCCGGTTGGCGGGCATCCGAGTGCCTCCCAAGCGCTCGGCCGCGAAACCCGCCGCCCGAAAGGCCAAGGCGCCCCGGAAGTCGAAGACCCCGACCGCCGCGAAGCCCAAGACCGACGGCCCGCAAGGCCAGGGCAGGGTGTCCGCGCCCAAGCGGGTGGCCGCCAAGCGGGCCTCCGAGAAGCCCGGGAGCAAGCCGACTGTCAAACCCGCGAAGGTGGTCACGTTCCCGCCCAGGCCCCGAGTGGAACGGGCGCGTGAGCCGGTGACGCCCGTCATGCCTTCCGTCACGAGGCCGCCCGTTCCCGCGCCGGAACCGGTGCCGCCGCCCGTCACACGGCCCGCGCCTGTGCAAAAGCCCGCGGAGCCCGTGGAGGAGGGCTTCTTCGTGGCGCGGGTGGCTGGCGAGGAGGAGGCGCGCAGCCACCATCTGGTGGAAAGCGCGCCGGTTCCGCCTCCGCCCACCGTGGATGTCGAGGGATTGGGTGAGCTGCCGGAGGGGTATCAGGACGACGCCGTCCTCCTGTTGCCCAGGGACCCGCACACGCTCTTCGTGTCCTGGGACTTCAGCCAGGGGGCCCTGCTGCGGGCGCAGGATGCACTGGAGGCGCCGCGCACCGTGCTTCGTGTGTTCGGTGATGAACAGATGGAGCGGGAGTTGGACTTCGCGGTGGAGGCTCGCGGCTTCTACATCCGAGGGTTGCCGGCGGGGCGGACGTATCGCGTGGAGGCGCACTTCGTCGGTCGTGATGGGCAGAGTTGCCGCATCGGTGCTTCGAGCAACCGCGTGACGCTGCCTCCCGCGGGTGTCTCCACGGATTTGACGGTGCGTTTCCTTCGGGTTCCTCCGCTTGAGGCGGTGCTGCCCGTGGCGGTCGTGGAAGCGCCGCCGGAAGAGGAGCGCGAGTACGTGTCGTGGCGCCGGGTGAACCTGCCGGGCAGTGGTGGCGTGCTGGATGTGCCGGAAGTCCACAGGGAGCGTCGTGGCAGGGACATGACGGAGGCGCACCTAGAGGGCCCCGCGCGAGCGCCGGGCGCTTCGGACCAGCGGTACGTGGAGTCGGTGGAACGCGTGCCTGGGGCTTCGGACCAACGGTACGTGGACTCGGTGAGGCGAGCGGCGGGGGCTTCGGACCATCGCTATCTGTCGGATGCGGCGCAGCGGAATGCGCGCGAGGTGCGTGGATCCGTGACTGCTCCCGTGTCGCACTACCTGGAGATCCTGGGCCGTGCACCGGGGGCTTCGGACCTGCGCTACGCGGAAGGCGGCGCGGCACGCCAGGCAGGCAGTGACACGTCACCGCACCGCTACCTGGACGTGAAGGGCATCCCGGGTGCATCGGACCTGCGCTACGCGGAAGGCGGTGCGACTCGCTCGCCGGTCAGCGGCGCTTCGCCTTATCGCTATCTGGACGTGCAGGGCATTCCGGGTGCATCGGACCTCCGCTATGCGGAAGGTGCGGCGACTTCGCATCAGCATCACCTGGACGTAAGCCGCATTCCGGGAGCGTCGGACATGCGCTACCTGGAGTCGCCGCCCCGCGCGCCGGGGGCATCGGAGCAACGCTACCTGGAGTCATCTCCGCAGCGGGCAGGCGCCTCGGAGCTTCGCTACCTGAATGCCCCGGAACGGGCGCCGGGTGCATCGGGGCAAGGCTACCTGGAGCCATCGCAGCCGCAGCCGGGCGCCTCGGAACGCCGCCACCTGGATTCTCCTCCGCAGGGGACAGGCGCCTCGGGTCGTGGCTTCCTCGGTGCTCCGATTCAACCGTCGGGCGTTGCCGACACGTCAGCACGCACAGAAACCGGAACCACCGCGAAGGATGCTCACGGCGCCGGCCCTCATCCCCCCGCGGTCGAGGAGAACCACCGCTACTTCGAGGCTCCGCCACGTTCATCCGGCACCACGGGTCCTGGCAGCGACGCCCAGGCGCAGGGAGACGCCGATGCGGAGGAGGAGCACCGCTACTTCGAAGTGCCCCGGTCCCGTGTGGAAGGCGCGGCGCATCGCCGCCCGGCGTCTCCTTCTTCCTTCGAGGTCCGCGAGGGCCACGCCACCCGCGATTCGGCGGAGCCGCCTCCCCGGAAGCCGCCTTCGGGCGACGGCCGCTCCTGAACCCGCACGGAGACATTGAACGACCATGAGCCAGGGTTCCCTCGCGCTGGTGCTCCACGCGCACCTTCCCTTTGTTCGGCACCCCGAGCATGAGGACTTCCTCGAGGAGGACTGGCTCTACGAGGCCATCTCCGAGACGTACCTCCCGCTGCTCCAGGTCTTCGACGGACTGGCGGAGGACGGCGTCCCGTTCCGCCTGGCGATGACGCTGTCTCCGACGCTCGTCTCCATGCTGCGCGACGAGTTGCTGATGAGCCGCTACGCACGGCGGCTGGACCTGCTCTGCGAACTGGGCGCGCGAGAGGCGCATCGGACGCGAGTCGACGCCACCTTTGGCCCCATTGCCCGCTTCTACCGGGACCACTTCGAGTCCCTGCGCCGCGCGTTCCATGACCGCTACAAGCGCGACCTCGTCGCCGCGTTCCGGCGGCTCCAGGACGCGGGCTACCTGGACATCCTCACCTGCAACGCGACACACGGTTTCCTGCCGTTGATGCAGCAGGTGCCCGAAGCCGTCCGCGCCCAGGTGACGGTGGCCGCGAACCACTACCGCCAGCACTTCGGCAGGGACCCCGCCGGTATCTGGCTCGCCGAGTGCGGCTACTACCCGGGCCTGGAGCGCCTGCTGGCCAGCGAGCGCATTCGTTACTTCTTCGTCGACACGCACGGCCTGACGGACGCCGTGCCCCGGCCCCTGCATGGCCCCTACGCACCTGTCTTCACGGAGGCGGGCGTCGCCGCGTATGCCCGAGACCCGGAGAGCAGCCAGCAGGTATGGAGCACCGAGTACGGCTACCCGGGTGACCCGGACTACCGCGAGTTCTACCGAGACATCGGCTGGGACCTGGATCTGGACTACATCCGCCCGTTCATCCAGCCCACCGGCGAGCGCAAGAACACCGGCTTCAAGTACTTCCGCATCACCGGGAAGACGAACGAGAAGCGCCCCTATGATCCGCTCGCCGCGCGTGAGCGGGCCTCGGTGCATGCGGGCAACTTCCTGTTCAACCGCCAACGGCAGATTGAAGACCTGGCCTCGCGCCTGGGCGGCAGGGAGCCGGTGGTCGTCGCGCCCTATGACGCCGAGCTCTTCGGCCACTGGTGGTTCGAGGGGCCCCAGTTCCTCGACTTCCTCATCCGCAAGGTCGCGTATGACCAGAAGACGTTCCGGCTGGTGACGCCGTTGGATGACCTGCGGGAGCACCCGGAGAATCAGGTGGCGACGCCGCCGCTGTCCTCGTGGGGCGCGGGCGGTTACGCCAACATGTGGCTCGACGGCAGCAATGATTGGATCTACCGCCACCTCAACCACTGCGCGAAGCAGATGGTGGAGCTGGCGCGGGACTTCCCGGATGCCGGTGAGCTGCAACGTCGCGCGCTCAATCAGGCGGCCAGGGAGTTGCTGCTCGCTCAGTCTTCCGACTGGGCCTTCATCATGAAGACGGGCACCATGGTGGAGTACGCCCAGCGCCGCACGCGCGAGCACATCCTGCGCTTCCAGCGCCTGCACGAGCAGCTGCGCGGCGGCAGCCTGGACGAGGGCTGGCTCTCTCTCGTGGAGGGGCGGGACAACCTCTATCCAGAGCTGGACTACCGCCTCTATCTGCCTGCCTGAGGCCAGGGGGAGCAGGGTGGGGCGATGTGTCCTCCTGTCGCCACGTCAGACGGTTTGGCTTGCGGGGCGGGTTTTCGGCTTTAGCTTGGTCTGCATATGAACCGTTCGACCGTCTCGTTCCGGAAGGCGCTCGTCGCCGCGCTCCTGGTCGCGTTGACCCCCGCTGCTGCTGTTTCGCAGGCGCCAAAGTCGCCGCCCGCGGCCACCCAGCCGGGCGCCGGGAACGTCCTCCAGCCCGCGACACGGGAGGCCCAGGCGCTTCCGTCGCTGGCGCCGCTGGTGGAGTCGGTGAAGTCGGCGGTGGTCAACGTGGACGTGCAGGCCCGAGGGGGCGGCATTCCGCGTGGGATGGAGGACAACCCGCTCTTCGAGCGCTTCTTCGGTGGAGGCCGCGAGGGCGGCCGTCAGCGCCGCGAGCCGCTGCGCCAAGGGGCAGGGTCCGGCTTCATCATCGACCCGAAGGGCGTCGTCCTCACCAACAACCACGTGGTGGAGGATGCCGTCAGCATCACCATCCGCCTGGATGACGGACGCAGCTTCAGCGGCGAGGTGGTGGGGCGTGATCCGCTCACGGACGTGGCGCTCGTGCGGCTCAAGGAGAAGGTGGAGAACCTGCCCACCGTGAAGCTGGGCGACTCGGATGCACTGCGCGTGGGGGACTGGGTGGTGGCCATTGGCAACCCCTTCGGTCTGGCCTCCAGCGTCAGCCTGGGCATCGTCTCCGCGCGCGCGCGTGAGATTGGCGCCAGCCAGTACGACGAGTTCCTCCAGACGGACGCGGCCATCAACCCGGGCAACTCGGGCGGCCCGCTCTTCAACATGAAGGGCGAAGTGGTGGGCATCAACACCGCCATCGTCGGCGGTGGCTCCGGCATCGGCTTCGCGGTGCCCAGCAGTCTCATCGGTTCGCTGCTACCGCAGTTGGAGAAGGAAGGCTCCGTCACGCGCGCATGGCTGGGCGTGGGCATCCAGGACTTGACGCGGGACCTGGCCAGCGCGCTCAAGCTCCCCGTGAACCAAGGTGCCATCCTCACGCAGGTGATGCCGTCTTCTCCCGCGGCGAAGGCGGGCCTGAAGCAGGATGACGTCGTCATCGCCATCGACGGCCGGACAGTCACCTCCAGCGGCGAGCTGACGCGCACCGTGGCGCTCAAGCGTCCCGGAAGTACGTCCACGTTGACGCTCTACCGCGACGGCAAGAAGCAGGACGTGAAGGTGGCGCTCGGCACGCGGCCGGACCTGGAGGGCGTGGCCTCGGCGAAGCAGCGGCCGGACAACCAGCAGGAGAGCTCCCGGCGCGTGGGCGTCAGCCTCCAGAACCTGGATGCGCGCACCGCGCAGCAGGCCGGCTTCACGGACAGCAGCGGCGCGCTCATCACCGACGTGGTGCCTGGCTCGCCGGCGGACCGCGCGCAGTTGGAGCCCGGCATGGTCGTCATCGAGGCCAACCGCAAGAAGGTGGAGAACGCGGACGCCCTGGCCCGCATCATCAAGGGCGCCGAGTCCGGGAGCACCTTGCTGCTGCGCGTGACGGCGCCGGGCGGGGCTCGCAACCTGCGCGCCCTGCGGGTTCCGTGAGTCCGGAAGGAGCCCCCACTTCTTCTCGGACGACGGCTTCCATTCGTCGGCCGATGGCTATGAGGAGTGGGCGGACCTGTTGCTGCCCATGGCGCAGACGCTCGTGAGCCGCTGAGCGCCTACGCCTTGGCCACGCCACCCGGAGGATTGGGGGCGGCAGTCACGGCGGGAGGCTCCGCCGTGGGCGTGTGCGGGCCCCGCTCGCGGCCCGGGTGCAGCTCCATGCCGGTCTCGTACAGGGTGGTGCGGTTCCGGCCGGTGCGCTTGCTGAAATAGAGCGCTGCGTCCGCGCAGTCCACCAGCTCTTCCTGGGCGGAAGCGTCGGAGGGGAAGTGCGACGCGCCAATGGACACCGTGACGTGGTTGCCCGGCAGGCCCGGCTGGACCAGCTCCACGGATTCCGCCACGGCGCGGCGCAGCTTCTCCGCGACCTCCATGGCCTCCGTCTTGTTCGTCTGGGGCAGGAGGATGACGAACTCCTCGCCGCCGTAGCGCGCCAGCGTGTCCACCTTGCGCACGCGCAGCCGCAGCACGTCGCACACCCGGCGCAGCGTCTCGTCACCCACGCGGTGGCCGGCCAGGTCGTTGATGCGCTTGAAGTGGTCCACGTCCACCATGAGCAGCGCCAGCGGGGTGCCGAAGCGGTTCGAGCGTGCCAGCTCCAGCTCCATGCGCTGGAAGAGGTGGCGGCGGTTGGGCACGCCGGTGAGCGGGTCCGTCATGGTGAGCTTCACCGTCTCCGCGTGCAGCCGGGCGTTCTTCACCGCCGTGGCCACCACGTCCGCCACCGCGGTGAGCAGCTCGATTTCCTCCGCGGAGAAGCTGGCCACTTCGGGGCGCTGGAAGTTCATCACGCCCAGCAGCGTCTCCATGTGCACCATGGGCGCCGCCAGCAGCGCGCCGCTGTTCAGCCCGCCCTTCACCAGGTCCGGCTTGGCGAACACGCTGGAGCGGTCCGCCGTGTCCGGCAGATACACCGACTTGCGCGTCTCCGCCGCGCGCCCGCAGGCGCCTTCGCCCAGCGCGAAGGTGAGGCCCTCCGCGCCGCGGCCCTCCGGCCAGGCGTGCTTGATTTCCAGCAGGCTCTCCGGGTTCATCAACATGATGGAGAACTCGGGGATGCGCAGCCGCTCGGTCACCAGCCGGGTGACGGCGTCCAGCAGCTCATCCAGCTCCAGCGTGGCGTTGAGCGAGCGCGCCACGTCGAAGAGCAGCGACAGCTCCTTGAGGCGGTCCTCCAACTCGTCCTTGAGGGCCAGCTTCTCCTTCACCAGCTCCAGGTCGCGGTGGGTGTCAATCTCCTCCGCCTTCATGGAGGTGAGCCGCGCCAGCATCTGGTTGAAGGCCGCGCCCAACTGCGCGAGCTCGTCGGTGCCTCGCGCGTCCGCGCGCACCAGCAGGTCGCCCGCCTCCGCGCGCCGCATGGCCACGCTCAGCTTGCGCAGTGGGCGGGTGAGGACGAAGTGCAGCGCCAGCCCGGTGATGAGCGCCAGCAGCACCACGAACAGGCCCATGGAGCCGAGCGCCGCGCCGAACACGGACGACAGCTCCTGGTGCAGCGCCGGCTCCGCCATGCGCAGCTGCAGGATGCTGGCGCCCGGCACGTCGCCGGAGGTGTGGCAGCCGGCGCACTCGGGCCCGCCGAGGGGACGGATGACCTCCGTCATCTGCGCCACCGAGCGCGCCCGCTCGGGGCCAGGGGCCGTCAGCCGAGCGGCCTCCGGGTGCGTCGTGCCTTCTTCACCCGAGCGGCGGGACCAGAGGATGCGCCCATCCGGCGTCAGCACCCGGACGTCCTCCACCGAGCGGAAGAGCCGGGTGTCGGAGCGCATCACCTCCGTCACCGCGCCATGGGCCGGAGCCCCGCGCGCTTGCGGAAGGGTGAAGGTGGATGCGACGAACTCCGCCAGCGCCAGCGACTCCACTTGGGTGGCGTCCTGGACCGCGACCCGCGCCTCACGCCAGAAGTGGCCGACGCCCAGCAGCGCCACGAGCAGCCCGGGCAGGGCGATGCTCCAAAGCAGCTTGCGACCAACGGTGTCGGGACCCAGGGGCATACGGGTGCTCGCGGCTCTCGAGCGCGGAGTTTCGGACTGGTTTCACGGAGTTTGGACGGTCCATGAATTGTCAGGTGGCTGACGCTACCTGTCAAACGAAGCGGCGAAATCATCCTACGATTGCGCTGACGCTGGATCACCTCCTGGTGCATCAATCAGGTGGATTCCTGGAGATTCCATGTCGACCGAATTTCTCACCTCCGCGCTGTTGCCGGTGCCGCACGGCTTCACCACTCGCGCTGGCGGTTGTTCGGAGGGGCCCTACGCGTCACTCAACCTGGGTTTCTCCGTGGGCGACGAGCGGGCGCGCGTGGAGGAGAACCACCGCCGCCTCGCACAGTCCGCTGGCGCGCCGCTCGAAGCGCTGAGCCGCGTGTCGCAGGTGCACGGTGATCGCGTGGTGGAGGCCCGGAGCGGGGAGGGGGCCCAGGGGCTGCGCCCCACGGAGGGCGAGGCGGACGGACTGTGGACGCAGGCAACGGGAAGCTGGGTGGCGGTGGGCACGGCGGACTGCGTGCCGGTGCTGCTGGTGGACCCGGATGGGCGCGGCGTGGCGGCGGTGCACTCCGGCTGGCGGGGTACGGACGCGGACATCAGCGCGCGCGCCGTGGAGGTGCTGGTGTCGCGCGGTGCGAGGCCGGAGCGGCTGCTGGCGGCGGTGGGGCCGTCGATACAGGTCTGTTGCTACGAGGTGTCGGAGGAGCTGGCGCAGCGCTTCAGCGCGCGCTTCGGGGATGAAGTGGTGCGGTGGGTGGGAGGCAAGCCGCGGCTGGACCTGACCCGCGCGGTGCGTCAGACGTTGGTGGGGGCGGGGCTCAAGCTGGCCCACGTCGATGTGCTACAGGCCTGTACGGCGTGTGATTCAACGCGTTTCTTCTCCCATCGGCGGGACGCGGGGCGGACGGGGCGGCACCTCAATTACGTGGTACACCGCTTCTAGCCACCCGGTGTGTGGGGCCGATTTCTTGACGCTCTCCGACGGGCCTTCCTATCCTCGGGGGGACCCCTCTGCTGAAAAAGGCCCGTGCCCGCGCGCTCCGTCATCTTCCGTCTGCTCGCCGCCGCGCCCCTGTGTGCGCTGGGCGCTTGCGCCACCACCGCTTCCTCGGAGGCGGAGGTGAGTGCGCTGCGCTCCGAACTGCGCACGCTGCGCGCGTCCCAGGAACGGCTGGTGGAGCGGGTGGCCCGGTTGGAGGCGCACGACGCCGTGTCGCGCGCGGGGGCTTCGAGTGAGAGCCCGTCAGCGCGTCCCATTCCGGTGAAGGTGGAGGCGTCCGCCCAGGAGTCGCTGGGCGCCACGCCGGAGTTGGCGGTGGTGAAGCTCAAGCCGCGCCATGAGCCCGCGCCGAAGCTGCCCACCGCCGTGGCGGTGATGGAGCCGGACGACGAGCAGATGGAGATGTTCATCAGCCCCGCGCCGGACGAAGGGTCCGCCTCGTCGGCGAGCGCCGCGTCGGCCGCGACCATGATGGCGTCGAACGAGGACGCGGGGGAGCAGCAGGACCCCGACGTGCTCGACGCGGAGTTCGACAAGGCCGTGAACATGCTGCGCACCGGCAACGTGGAGGGCGGGGTGGAGAAGCTGCGCCGCTTCGCTGATGAGAACCCGCGTCACCCGCGCGCCGACAACGCGCTCTATTTCAGCGGGTTGGGCCAGATTGGCCTCAACGAGTTCAAGGGAGCCGCGAAGACGTTCGAGCGGCTCATCGACAAGTATCCCGCCGGGGACGCCATGCTGGACGGCATGCTCCGGCTCGCCGAGTGCCGGATGCGGCTCAACCAGTCCGCGGATGCCAAGGTGCTCTACACCCGCGTCGTCACCCAGTTCCCGGGGACGGCGGCTGCTACCCAGGCGGAACAGCGGCTCGCCGCGATCCCCCAGTGATGCTTCTTTCGAAAGGACGTCCCGCGATGCGCTCCCGGATTCTCACCTCGCTGATGTTGAGCCTCGCCGTCGCGCCAACCGCGTACGCCCAGCAGGAGAACGAGGAAGAGCAGGACACGGGCGGTGAGATGGGCGGCGCCGAGGTGATGGACGAGGCGCCCGATTCCGCGCAGCCGACCTCCGTCGCCATTCCGCCCGGCGCGCCCCGGGGCCGTGAGAGCGCTCCCGGTGAGGTCCACTCCGTGGAGTCGGGTGACACGCTGTGGGACTTGTCCCAGCGTTACCTGGGCAGCCCCTGGTACTGGCCCAAGGTCTGGTCCTACAACCCGGAGATCGCCAACCCGCACTGGATCTACCCCGGCAACCAGGTGCGCTTCTTCGCCGCGGGCGAGGAGGTCCCCACCCAGGTGACGGAGATGGTGGTCGACGAGGGCGACGTGACGGCCCCCATGGAGATGACCTCCAACGACCAGGTCATCGTGACGGGCAAGATTGGCGTCGACCTGGCCAACTCTGTCCCCGTGACGACGCAGGGCTTCGTCACCCAGCGCGAACTGGACGAGGCCGGCCGCATCGAGGGCTCGCCCTCCAACGCGGTGATGCTCTCCTTCCCGGACAGCGTCTACGTGCGCTTCAAGCGGAAGGGTGACGTGAAGGTGGGGGACCGCTACGTCGTCTACCACACCACCCAGGCCGTGAAGCACCCGGTGACCGGGCGCCCGCTGGGCTTCCTCACCGACTTCGTGGGCACCCTGCGCGTGCAGCGCGTGGGCGACGGCATCGTCACCGCGCAGATCATGGACACGTGGGACGGCATCGAGCGTGGCGACCTGGTGGGCCCCGTGGGTGAGCGCCTCACCGAGCGCGTGGCGCCGAAGCCGAACGCGAAGCAGCTGGACGGCACCGTCATCACCGCGCTGGTGCCGTACCTCACGGTGCTGGGTGAGAACCACAGCATCGTCGTGGACAAGGGCAGCGCGGACGGCGTGGAGCTGGGCAACACCTTCAACATCCTCCGCAAGGGTGACCCGTCTCGCCACGTGCTGGGGCACGACGTGCGCAAGCCGTCCAAGGAGGAGCAGGCCTTCCCCTGGCGGAGCATCGGCGCGTGCCTGGTGACCGAGGTCAAGGAGCGTACCTCCAACTGCCTCATGACCCGCTCCCTGGAGGAACTGGTCCCCGGCGACCGCGCCCACATGTCCGCGGGCTCGTCGTCCTCGGCCAGCCGCTGAGCGGCGCGGCAGGAAAAATGCAATGGGCCCCTCGGATGGAGGGGCTGAGTGCTTGACCGGTGGCGGTCCGGTGTTTATGTGTCGCGCCCCTCCCAGCGGCCCCACCTTCATATAGGTGGGTATCGAGCGGGGGACGGGTATGGCGGACGCTGAGACGGACATCCTCACGGCGGAGCAGCAGGCATGCCTCGCGCTCTGGGCCGTTCCCGGCCTGGGGCCGAGGACGCTGGTCGCCCTGCGCGCGTTCGCGGACGGAAGCCTCGCGCCGCTCGCCGCGACTCCGGTGCGAGACTGGGTGTCTCAGGCGCCGGTTTCCTCACAGGTTCGTCGCAAGCTCGCCTCCGTAGAGCGCCTGGCGCCGGTGGCGTGGCGGGTGTGGGAAGCCTGCCGGGCGTCGGGCATGAAGGTGGCGTTCCAGGGGCAGGCGGCCTATCCAGAGCGGCTGGCGGAGGTGGCGGATGCGCCGCCGGTGCTCTTCTACCGGGGCGTGCCGGGGCTGCCGCGGCGCCGGTTGGCCATGGTAGGCAGCCGTCATCCGGATCAGGGCTTCCTGCCGTTCGCGCGGCGTTTCGCCCGGCAGGTGGCGGCGTCGGGGGTGGGGGTGGTGTCAGGGGC
>NZ_JAAEAH010000135.1 GCF_010998615.1 Myxococcus sp. CA023
CTGAAGGCTGACACCTCGTTCAAGGCAAGTCTGCCCAGACGCGTGCGGCAGGCTGGTCACGACGACACCTACCGCACCCACCTCCTCACCCTCGTCATTTCATAGGCCTATCGTGCGGGTACCCTGCGCCAAGAGGTCAGGCTTCCCGGTCCAGGTAGAGCAGCCCCGCCGGTGGCAACGGTTCGACGCGAAGGGTGCTGGGGGGCAGCGTCGCCTGCGCCTCCATCACCGCGCGCACCTCCCACAGCGGCGGCGGGTTGAGGGCGAAGCCCGCCTGAAACATCCCCGACTCGACGCCCTGCACCAGCGACTCCAGGCCCTGCACCGGGTACACCTGCGAGTGCCCCGGCGCCTCCGGGTCCTTGATGCCCAACACGGTCCGCAGCACCAGCGCGTTGAGCAACGCCAGGTCCAGGCTCCGCAGCGTGGGATTGCGCGGCGCCCCCTTCAGGTGCGCCAGATCCAACCCCTGACGGAACCGGAGGATGCGGCCTCGCCCTCCCGGCAACACCAGCAGCACCGCGTGGTGTCCGGTGATGAGCGTGGCCAGTCGCTCTCGCGCCACCGCAAGACCGCGCGGGGTATTCAGGGGCTCATCCAGTTCGTAGACGCGTGCATACGCCATCACCAGCGTGAGGAACGTCTCCTCCTTGAAGGTCTCCACGCCCTTGAGCGCACGGTGGATGGGTAGCAACTCCAGCCCCGGGTCGGACAGGGGAACGACGGCCGCCAGCGTCGGGCCGCGCTCGTTCAACGCCGCCAGCGGGCGCATGGGCGCTTCATCCAGCACGGCTTGGAGCCGCTTCGACACGGGGGAAGGCTCGATGCGCCGCAGCGACAGGCTGTTCTGTCCGTAGCGCCCTTCCCACACGACGATGGCGCGCGCAGAAGCCTCCGCGAGCAATCCGCGCAGCACGCCATGGTCATCCGCGGTCAGCGTGACAGCGGGCTCCGCTTCCCAGGCCCTGGGCCGGTACGGGTCATGCTCCAGCGAGGCGCCCGCATCCGGGTTCAGGGCACACAGGAGGAAGCGCACCGGCGGGCCGCCGAGCTTGCCAGCAGGCCCATGCACCTCCACCAGGTACATCGCGGGGCGTGAGTCCCTCAGCAGCGCGCCCGAGTCCCGCAGGCGCCGCAGCTCCGCCGTGGGATTGGCCGCCTCCAGCAGGGGGCGGACGTGTGACGGCTGGGGCACCGCATTGCCACGCGGCACGTAGCCGCTGGGCTCCAGCGAGGAATCCAGCGAGCCAAGAAGGGCCGAAAATGGATTGACGCGCGCCATGTCGGGGGGAAGGTGGTGCCTCCTGCCCCGCCGTGCCATGGCGCTCGCCAGGTTGCTCTAGGACGCGTCTACCACCAGACGTTCGTGTACGGCCGGTCCTTCTCTGAGCGGCCAGCCATCTTCAGGGCGGAGCGGTCCACGCTCTCCTCCCACAGCAGGCTCACCGTGGTGATGGCCCCCGCCGAACCGAGGAACGACAGGACGTACGGCGTGGACTGATCGAAACCACCCAGCACCACGCCGGAGAGGAGCAGCACCACCGCGCCCACGCCGCCGCCGAAGATGTTGGCTCGGACGATTTGGGACGGCGTCGGGTTGTAACGCATGGTGGCCAGCGCCAGCGCGCCCGCGCCGATGCCCGGCGCCAGCAGCAGCGTGTCCCGCCACGTCTTGCCGGACACGGGCGTCCCGGAGAAATGGATGATGGCCAACAGCAGCGCCGAGTAGGCCGCGCCCCAGCCCGCACCCGACGAAATCAGCAAGCCGTCGTTGAGCGGAAGCTGGCCGCCGCCAATGCCCGCCGTGAGCCACGCGCCCAGCTCCGCGCCCAGGAAGGCGGACCACGTCAGAATGCCCGCGTCCTGCGTGAAGAGGTCCATCAGGCCCGCGGTGAACATGCCGCCCACCACCGAGTTGGCGATGCCGAAGTTGGCCATGGGGCGGTCCACCCAGTTGTTGAACTGCCACCACGATGAGGCACCGAAGCCCAGGCCCGCGCCGATGAGCGTGCCCGCCAGCATCGCCTCACGCGAGCTCTTGTCGAAGTTGAAGTCGCTGGCGAACGCCTGCGTGAAGAAGCCACCCAGAGCGCCCAGCGTCGTGTGATGCACGATGAAGCTGAAGCTGCCCGGACCGGAGAGGAACGGGCCCTGGCGCGGCCTGCCGTCCAGCATCACCCCGGTGTCCTCGATGGGAGGCACGCCCCGCTTCGCCGTGGCCCGGTCGTCCGGCGTCAGCGGCGACTGCGGCTTCGTCCGCAGCGAGTCCGGATCCGGAGGCAGCGTGGGTGCGTCGCTCGCCGTCGCGGAATCGCCCGGATAGCGAGCCGGGTCCTGCGCATTCGACGGGGGATAGGCATTCTGCGCCGGGGGATAGCTCTGCGGCGTCTGCGGCTGCGCATACGGATCCACCGGCTGCTGCGTCTGCGGCGGCTGCGCGTACGGGTCCACCGGCTGCGTGGACGACGGCGGTTGCGCATACGGATCCGCTGACGGCTGCTGCGTCTGCGGCTGCGCATACGGGTCCACCGGCGTCTGCGTCTGCGGCGGCTGCGCGTACGGGTCCGCGGGCTGCGCGGACGCCGGCGGCTGCGCGTACGGGTCCGCGGGCTGCTGCGTCTGCGGCGGCTGCGCATACGGGTCCGCGGGCTGCTGCGGCGCCGTCTGGCGATACGTGGGCTGCGGAGGGGCCGCATAACCCGAGGGGGCAGACGGACGCTGCGCAGACCCCGGGGATGGATAGGTTCCGCCAGCCTGCGCCTTCGCGGGCTCCGGAAGGACCAGCGCGAGAGCGAGGGCGGTGATGGGGAGATAGCTCCAGCTTCTCAATGATGACACGCAAGGACTCCTTCGGTCCGGCCGGACGGCAGAAAACCACAACCTGTCCTCGGGTGTCGGAAATTGGAGCGCCATCCGACCTTCCCTGTCCCCTCGTTCACAGCCACGCACTTCTTTTCCTCCGCGACGCGAATACGGCTCGCGTATCAGTGAGGCCCCATGCCTGAAGGCTTCTCGTGGTCCGAACTCGGCGTCGATTCGGCGCGCGTCCAAGTGGTGAAGGACCTCCCCCTTCCTTCCGGCCGCCGCGACTTCGTCCTCTACTGGTGCATGGTCAACCATCGCGCCGAGCAGAACCACGCGCTGGATGCCGCCATCGGTCTGGGCAACCACCTGGGCCTGCCCGTCGTCGTCTACCAGGCCATCCGTCCGGACTACCCCCATGCCTCCGACAGGCTCCACGCCTGGGCCCTGGAAGGGATGATGGACATGGCCACCGGCTGCGCCGCGCGCGGGCTGCCCTACTGGCTAGAGCTGCCCCGGACCTCGAAGGAACACCGTCCCCGGCTGGCCCAGCTCGGCCGGCGCGCCGCCGCCATCGTGTCGGACCTGTTCCCCACGTACATCATCCCGGGCCACCTGCGTGGCGCCGCCAAGGCCCTGGACGTGCCGCTGTTCGCCGTGGATGCGTCCTGCGTGGTGCCCATGCAGCGCATCGCCACGCGGCAGATTGGCGCCTATACCTTGCGGCCCAAGCTGAAGAAGCTGTGGCCGGAGTACCTGGACCGCGCCGTGCCCAACCGCGCGGTGAAGGCCGCCGCGGCCGGACGCAAGCTGGAGCCGGACTTCGCCACGTCGGACGCACGCGAGGCCCGCGAGTCCCTGGACGCCTTCGACTTCGACCATTCGGTGGCGCCCATCCAGGAGCGCGGAGGACGAAAGGCGGGCCTCAAGGCGCTCCAGGCCTTCGTGCACCAACGGTTGGAGGGCTATGACGAAGGCCGCAGCGACCCGGGCCTGGTGCGGCAGTCCAACCTGTCCCCCTTCTTCCACTGGGGCAACCTCTTCGCGGGAGAGGCCGCGCGCGCCGCCATCCGCGCACGCGGCGCGCAGGATGCTTCGGTGCAAGGCTTCCTGGAGGAGCTGCTCGTCCGCCGTGAGCTGGGCTTCAACTACTGCTTCCACACGCCGGGGCCGCAGCAGCTCTCCGTGGCCTCCCTGCCTCCGTGGGCGAAGGAGACGCTCACCCGCCACCAGAAGGACGCGCGCGAGCACCGTTATTCGTTGAAGCAATTGGAGACAGCGCGGACCGCGGACGGCTTGTGGAACGCGGCCCAGCGCGAGCTGGTGGAGCGTGGCCGCATCCACAACTACCTGCGCATGCTGTGGGGGAAGAAAATCCTGGAGTGGACTCCATCCCCCAAGGAAGCGCTGCAACGCATCGCGTTCCTCAACGACAAGTACGCGGTGGATGGCAGGGACCCCGCAAGCGTCGCCAACTTCATGTGGGTGCTGGGACTGCATGACCGCCCCTTCCAGGAGCGGCAGGTGCTGGGCAAGGTGCGGCCCATGAGCTCCCTGCGCACGGCGGCCAAGTACAACCTGGCACCCTACCTGGAGCGCTGGGGCCGCCCGGAGGACCCACCGGTGAAGCTCAAGCGCGTTCGCAAGACGGCAGGCCCGTGAGCAAGCCTGTTGACATCCGCGCGCCCAAAAGTGACACGGCGGTTCCATTCCCGCTCGGGCACGGCTAAACGCTCGAAGCGGGACACCGAGATCAGGAGCCAGCCATGGGAATGATGAAGTTCGATATCCCCCACTCCCTCCCCAAGGAGGAGGTCAAGCAGCGCGTCGATCAGCTGCTCCAGTACTGGGGCGGCAAGTACGGCGTGAAGGCAGACTGGCAGGGGGAAGGCGCGAAAATCGTCGGCAAGGTGATGGGCATCCAGATGGACGCCTCGTTCGTCATCACCGACAAGGCCGTCGAGGGTGAGGGCACCGACCCTGGAATGCTGCTGCGCGGCCAGGCCAAGAGCTACCTGCAGAAGAAGTTCGGCGCCGTGCTGGACCCGAACAAGAGCCTGGACCAGGTCAAGAGCAGCCTGGACTGACGTGAAGCACGGGACGCGGCCCCTGCCTCAACGCAGGGGCTGTTCCTCCAACGCGGCCAGGGCGTAACGCGCCGCGCGAGAGATGGCATCCGCCGAGTCCGGCATCTCCGGGTAGTGCCCCGCGAGGGGACGCTGCGGGAAGCGAAGCTGGGCAATGGCGTTGCGGTAGCTGCGCCGCGCCGCCTCATGGTCCTGCGTGCGCTCGTGCACCTGCGCCAGGAGGTAGTGGCCAATGGCCAGCGTGGGCTCCAGGAACAGGGCCTTGCCCAGCTCGGAGCGCGCCTCGCTCAACTCCCCTGCTTGCAACGCGGCGACCCCGCCGAACACCCGCGCCTCCACGCACAGCGGCTCGCGCTGAATGGCCTGCGCGAAGGCTTCGCGCGCCTCGGGGATGCGGCCGGTGAGCGAGAACAGGTTGCCCAGCGTCAGCAGCCCATCCAAGTCACTGGGCTCGTCCGCGAGCAGCCGCTGCACGCCAGCGATGGCCGCCGAGAAATCCCCCTGCGCCATCTTCCGCACCGCCATGGCCAGCCGCTCCGCCGGAGGAAGCAGCATGGGCCAGGCGGGCACCTCCACGGTGGGCCCGCGCGGCGTGGTGGCCACGGCCGGAAGCTCGGTGGTGATGCGCGGACGGGCGGAGTCCACGCTCCCCACCGTGGGCAGCTCCGCGGTGACGCGCGAGCGCGCGGCGCTGGCAGGCGGCGGCGCGGCGATGGCCGGCAGCGGAGAGTGAGGCGACACCGCGGGCAGCCGCCCCGGCACCACGGAACGCGGACTGGAAGAGGCCCCCACCGCCGGCAGCGTCACGCTGGGCGAGCCAGGCGCCGCCACCGACGACGCAGACACCGCGGGCAGCCGCGTCGTCAACGGGACGTCCTCGGGCTGCATCCGCTTGCGCAGGTCCGCGGTGAACGCGTCCGCGGGCACGGGCCTGCGCGCGGCGACATCAGGCTCGCCGGGATACGGGGTGATGCGCAGCGGCGGCGCCCGCATGCTCTTGTCGTTCAACGGGCGGCGGTACACGAACGCCCCATCGACTTCGATCATCTCGAAGCGGTCGTAGACCTTGAAGAGGCTCTCCGAGTACCCCAGGAACAACAACCCGCCCGGCCGCAGCGCGGCGAGGAAGCGGTCCATCAACCCGCGGATGGTGGGCAGGTCGAAGTAGATGATGACGTTGCGGCAGAGGATGAGGTCCAGCGACGACAGGGCGACCTTGTCGAAGACGGGAACCGCCAGGTTCTGTCCATCGAAGCGGATGTACTCACGCAGCGCGGGCAGCGCCTCATAGCCCTCTTCCACGGGCTTGAAAAAGCGCGTCAGCCGCGCCTGGTTGATGCTGATGGCCCGCCGCGAGGTGAAGCGCCCCTGCTTCGCGGCCTCCACCGCGGCCAGGTTGAGGTCGGTGGCCCACAGGTCCACCTCCAGCGACAGCGCACCCAGCTCCGCCAGCACCATGGCCAGGCTGTAGGGCTCCTCACCCGTCGCGCAGCCCGCGGACCAGATGGACACCTTGCGCATCTCGCGCCGCGAACGGGACACCAGGTCCGGCAGCACGCTCTTCTCCAGCGCGCGGAACTGCTTCGCGTCGCGGAAGAACTCCGTGTGCCCCACCGTCACCAGCGGCAACAGCGAGCGCAGCTCCTCTTCGCCACCGGCGCCCGTCAGGCGCTGGATGTAGTGCTCGGGCTCTTCCAGGCCCAGCACGGGCATCCGCGCGGACAGCGCCAGCCGGAGGCTGTGGAAGCCATCCGGCGTGATTTTCAGCCCCGCGCGTTCCAGCAGCAGCGCGGCGAGTTGTTGCAAGACTTTCTGGCTCGGCGTCAACACACGTCCACCCACTGCATCAGCGCCGCGCCAATCCGGCTCAGTGGCAGCACCTCGTGCGCCGCGCCCATCAACACCGCCTCGCGCGGCATGCCCCAGACGACGCTCGACGCTTCGTCCTGGGCAATGGTCCGACCGCCGCGCTCTCGAATCTCCTTCAACCCTCGCGCCCCATCGCGCCCCATGCCCGTCAGGATGACCCCGATGCAGCGCGGGCCGAACGACTCACCCGCTGAAGTCAGCAGCATGTCACAGGACGGCCGGAAACCGCGAAGCGCGGGGCCCGCGTCCAGCTCCAACCGGCCCTCGGGTCTGACCAAGAGGTGACTGCCCGACGGAGCGATGTACACCGTGCCCGGCGCCATGAGCACGTCATGTTCGGCCTCCAGCACGCGCAGCGCCGTTTCATTGGCCAGCCAGTGCGCCAGCCCTTCCGTGAAGCCGTCGCTGATGTGCTGGCAGTAGGCGATGGGCGCCGGGAAGGCGCGCGGAATCATCCGCAGCACCTGCGCCACCGCCTTGGGCCCGCCCAGGGACGCGGCGATGGCCACCAGCGGATACGGAGGAGGCGGCTTCGTCTCACGCGCCGCTTGCGGTGGCGGCCGCGTCTGCACCTGCCGCACCGCCTTCACCTGCGCCAGCAGCACCAGCTTGCGCGACACGTGCGCCCAGAACTCGGGCCCGGGATTCGCCGGACGCTCCAGCACGTCCAACGCGCCCGCCACCATCGCCTGGAAGGCCTCCTGACCGGACAACACGCCGGGGTGCAACGCCAGCACCGGCACTGGCCGCTCCACCATGACGTGTTCGATGGCGGGCAGCGCGTCCAGCGCGCTCAGGTCCACCAGCACCACGTCCGGGAAGTGCCGCTGCACGGCCACCAGGGCGCCGGCGAAGTCCACCTCCGCCGGCCCCACGGGCACCAGGGATTCCCCATCGAACAGGCCCCGGGCCGCGAGCGCACGCAGCCCCTTGCCCACCATGAGCACCCGAAACGCCATTCCTGCGACTGCCGCGCCACCGCCCAAGCCTGGCTCCTCAGGTCAGCCGGTCGATGGCCTGCGCGAGAACCTCCACGCCCAGCTCGCCCTTGACGAGGTACGCGTCCGCGCCGGCATCCAACCCGCGCCGCTTGTCCTCGGGCGAGGCGAGCGACGACAGGATGATGACCGGAATGCGAGCCACCGCGGGCGTCGACTTGAGCCGCCGCGCCAGCGAGAACCCGTCCAGCTTGGGCATCTGCACGTCCGTGAGGATGAGGTCGTAGGTGTTGTTCTGCACCTTCACGTAGGCCTCTTCGCCGTCCTGGGCTTCCTCCACCGAGTGCCCCAGCGCCTTCACCAGCGCCCCTTCCGTGGCGCGGGCAATGGGCGAGTCATCCACCAACAGCACCCGGAGGCGCTTGGCGGCGGGGGCCTGGGTGACGGGGCGGGCCATACGGCGCACCTCCGCCATGATGTCCGGGACATGGAGCAGCACGGCGATGCGCCCGTCCTCCAGCGCCGCGGTGCCGGCGATGAAGGGCGCGGCCTTGAGGAACTCGCCGCCGCAAGGCTTCACGGCCACTTCGCGCTCGTCCACGAAGCCGTCGACCACCAGCGCCGCGTGGTCCTCGCCGTGACGCACCACCACGGCGGGTGGCTTGTCGAAGCGATTGCCGCCGTTGAGGCCCAACAGCGGCCCCAGTGCCACCAGCGCCGTGGGCTTGCCACGGTGCCGCACGGCCAGCGTGCCGAAGATCTCCAGCCGGTCATCCGGCTTGACGCGCATGACGGCTTCCACGTCCGCGGCGGGCATGCCGTAGACGTCGTCCCCCAGGCGCACCAGCAGCACCTTCATCAACGCCAGCGACTGCGGCAGGCGCAGGGTGATGGTGGAGCCACGGCCGATGCGGCTGCTCACGCCCACCGAGCCGCCCAGCGTCTCCACCTTGCGCTTCACCACGTCCATGCCCACGCCACGGCCAGACAGCTCGCTGACCTGGTCGCGGGTGGAGAAGCCGGGGCGGAAGATGAGCTCGATGGCCTCGCGCTCCGACAGAGCAGCGGCCTGCACCGCGTTGATGAGGCGCTTGGAGATGGCCGCCTGACGCAGCCGCTCCGGGTCGATGCCGCGGCCGTCGTCCTCCACCTCGATATGGAGCATGTCGCCGTCCACGCGCACGCGGATGCGGATGCGGCCGTTGAGCGGCTTGCCCAACTGCTGACGCGTGTCCGGGGACTCCACGCCGTGGTCCACCGAGTTGCGCAGCAGGTGCACCAGCGCGTCGCGCACGTCGCCCAGCATGGACCGGTCCACGCCGATGTCGGCGTTCTCGATGACCAGGTCCACTTCCTTGCCCTGCGTGCGCGACATCTCGCGAACGGCGCGCGGGAAGGCGTCGAACACGGTGGACAGCGGCACCAGCCTGGCCTCGGCCACGTGGTCCGCCATCTTCGCCAGGTTGCCGTGCAGCGTGTTGATGCCGTCGTCGTTGCGGCGCACGAAGCGGAACGCGTCGTCGCGCAGCATGTGGAGGTCGCTCTCCACGCGGTCCAACTGCTCACGCACCTCGTTCGAGATGTCGATTTCTTCCGCCAGCCGGAGGAAGCGGTCCCCCAGGCGGCTGAAGCGCTCGAACAACGCCTCCGTCTCCGAGCTGCGCAGCCGGCCGCGGGCGCTCTCCACCAGCAGGTCGCCCGCGAGCAACCCCAACGCGTCGAGCACCTCCACGTTGACGCGGATGCTCCGGTCGGCCACCGCGGACTTCGCGGCGCTCGGGGCCTCCTCGTCACGGCCATGCGCGGCAGCCGGGTGATGCGCGGCTGCGGCGGCGTGCGCCCCTGGCTCGGCCACGGGGGCCTGCGTCGGAGGCGGTGCCACCGGAACCTGCACCGGCGCGGGCGGCGCGGCGACGGCCGCCGGTGCCACCACGGGCGCGGCGACAGGGGCCGGCGGCGGCGCCACAGGCCGTGCGCCAGCGATGGCGGGCGGCGTCTGTCCGGAGACTTCCGCGAGCATGCGGACCATCTCCTCGCTGGCCGGGTTGCCCGTGTTGGCGCCGGACAGGTCTTCGTTGAGATCGGAAAGGACGTCGCACGCCCTGAGCAGGACGTCGGTGGCCACCTCGGTGGCCGTCTTGCCCTCGCGCTCTGCGCGCAGGACGTCCTCGGCGGCGTGCGCCAGCTGCCCGATGGCGGCCAGACCCAACATGCGGGCCTCGCCCTTCATCGTGTGCAGCTCGCGCGCGACGTCCTCCGCGGCCTGGTCCGCGGTCTCCTTCTCCAGGTCCAATACCCCCAGCTGAATCTTCTGGAGGCGGTCGGCAGTGACCTCCTGGAACTTCTTCAGGAGGGATTTCTTGAGAGCCTCAGTGTCCATGGCCGGCGTACGCCCCTCCCCTTCCAGGAAGCGCTAGTCGGCCTTGAACCGCTTGATGAGCTCGGCCAGCCGTCCGGCCAACTGCGTCAGCTCCGCGGCCGCGCCCGTGGCCTGCTTCGAGGCCTGCGTCGTCTGGCGCGTCACGTCCTCGATCTCCGCCATGGAGGCCACCACCTGCTCGGTGGCCGTGCGCTGCTGCTGCGTGGCCAGGTTGATGACGCGGGCCGCGTCGCTCGTCTCCTGGACGCCGGCGAGGATGCCTTCCACCGCCTGCGCCGCCACCGCGCCCAGCTTCTCACCGGACTCCGTGGCGGACTTGGACGCCTCGGCGGCGCCAGCCGCGGCGGCCGTGGCCTCGCGAATCTCGGTGATGAGGTTCTTGATCTCCTTGGTGGAGTCCAGGACGTTCTCCGCCAGACGCCGCATCTCCGCCGCGACGATGGAGAAGCCCTTGCCGGCCTCACCCGCGCGGCTGCCTTCCAGCGCCGCGTTCAGCGCCAGCAGGTCGGAGCGGTCCGCGATCTCGTCGATGACCTCCACCACCGTGCCGATGCGCTCCACGCGCTTGGACAGCTTCGCGATGGAGTCCGCCACCGCGACGCCGTCGCTGCGGATCTGCTGCATGGCCTGGATGAACTCGCCAATGGCGCCCCGGCCCGCGCGCGCCGCGCCCAGCGTCTCTTCCGCCACGCGCGCCACGCTGCCCGCGTTCTCGGCGATCTGCGCCGACGCGTGCTTCAGCTCCTCCATGGTGGCGGTCGTCTCGTGGATGGCCGCCGCCTGCTCCGTGGAGGACGTCTCATGCTGAGTGGAGGCCGCCAGCACCTGGTTGGCGGACGAGGACAGCCTCAACGCCGCCTCGTTGATCTCCCGCACGAAGGTGCGCAGCGTCTCGATGACCTTGCCGAAGCCCTCCAGCAGGGGCCCGAGCTGCGGGTCTTCGGTGGTGGTGTTCCACCGGGACAGGTCCCCCTCACGCACCAGGCCGATGAGCGCGTCCAGCGCCTGGTCGATCTCCTGCGCCGCCACGTGCTTGCGGTGCTCGGAGGCCGCGAACTGGTCCAGCACCTGGTTGAGCAGGTGTGCCAGCTCCGCGCCGGACTCACCGACCAGCTCCTTGGGCACGCGGGCCTGCAGGTTGCCGGAAAGCACCGTCAGCAGCGTGTCGGTGATGGCCTTGGTGGAGGAAGAGGTCGACGCCGCGTTCGTGGCGCCGGCCTTGGAGGCGGGGGCCTTCCGGGCGCGAGCCTTGCCAGCGGGCTTCTCGTTGGGGGTGTCCAGGGACATGTGTCTCAGTGCCTTCCTTGAGTCCTTGCGGTTTCGACCAGATCGATGAGCAACACGGTGCGGGCCTCTTCCAGGCACACACCGACTGCGTAGGCTGCGGCGCCGGCCGTGGGAGGCATCCGGCGCAAGGAATTGACGGGGATGGAGCGCACGCCGTGCACGGCGTCCACCTTGAGGTGGGCTTCACCCTCCGGGGTGTCGAAGACGATGGCGCGGTTGCCCCGGTGGGGCAGGCCCAGCTCCGGCAGCGTGAGGTCCTCCGGCAGCGCGCGGTCGATGCGCAGCACCTGGGACGCATCCGTGCCGTAGAGCGTGGCGCCGATGTCGAAGAAGAGGAGGTCCACCTCTTCCTCCTTCTCATGGAAGGCGTCGTCGTTCACCGCGCCACCGCCCGCTGCCGTGCCGTCTGGAGCAGCTTGGAGAAGTTGAGGAGGTTGATGGCTTCCTGGTTGCCGCTGGCCTGCACCACACCCAGCAGGTGCTCGGCCGCGGCGTCGCCGCCCAGGGGCGGTGGGAGGATGTCCGCCACGGGAATGCGGCGCAGACCCAGCACCGTATCCGCGACGACTCCGGCCACGTAGCTGCCCGTGACGCCGACGAACAGGCGGGTGCGCGGGCCGATGCGGGCCTCTCCCTTGGAGAGGAAGCGCAGCAGGTCCAGCACCGGAAGCACCTCGCCCCGGTGGCCGGTGACGCCCATGATGAAGGACGGGGTCCGGGGCAAGGGCGTGAGCAGACCGGCCCGAAGCACTTCGAGCACGTTCTCACTGGGCACGCCCAGGCGGAGGTCGCCCACGCGGAAGCAGAAGAACTCCTGCTCCGGCCGGGCCTGGGCGGCCAAGGCGCGGTCCGGAGCCATCCGGAGTGCTCGCTGGAGGGGAGTCGAGGTCGTGGTCAAGGCGCCAAAGTATCCGGAGGCGATGAATAGCGGTCAAGAGGACCTGACGACCAGACCGCCTGGTCGCCGTTTCGATGGTCCGCGCTGCACCAAAGGTGTAGGGTTCCACCGCGAAGCCCTTGAGGAGGACGATGTCGCGCGTACTGGTCATTGATGACAGCCCGATGCTGGTGGAGCTCACCGTCCGGGCGCTCACCGCCGCCGGCTACCAGGCGAGCGGCGCGCAGGACCTTGCCAGCCTCGAGCAGAAGCTCGCCGAGGGGCCGTTCTCGCTCATCCTCATGGACGTCAACATGCCGGAGATGTTCGGCGACGACGTCGTGGAGTACCTCCGCCGGCAGAAGAAGGTCACCGCGAAGCTGGTCCTCTATTCCGACATCTCCGAGGCGGAGCTGGACGGAAAGACGAAGGCTTCGGGGGCGGACGGCTACATCCTGAAGAGCGGAGGGCTCGAAGCCGTGCTCGGCGGGGTCATGGGTCTCATTGGCCCCCCCGCCCTGGGC
>NZ_JAAEAH010000136.1 GCF_010998615.1 Myxococcus sp. CA023
TCGCTCGACCTGGAGCGGCCGCTCGCCCAGGGGTTGTCCCCCTCCCGTCCCCTCCAGGCCTGGTTCCATGGGCCGGAGGGGATGGTCCTCCTCCAGGAGCCGCCCGGCTTCCCCGTCGTCCTCGCCGGCAGCATGCTGCTGGACGCCTTCGAGACGGAGTTGGAGGAGCGCCCGGCGCAGTGACGCGGCCGGCGGTGTAGGCTCCCGCTGGCGCATGCTGGAAACATCGGAAGGCTCCATCGTCCGCGCCACCCTGAGGGCCCTCGTGGAGCCCCGACGGCTGCTGCCCATCCTCGTCGTCTCCGTCGCGCTGATGACCGCGCAGGTGCGCTTCAGCCACGCGCCCCACTGGGCTTCGTTCGGGCTGGGCCTCCTGATGTGCCTGCTCTTCATCGCGGTGGCCCCTGTCTCCTACCGCGTCCTCTTCCCGGAAGGCCTGGACCTCAGCCATGGCGGCATCCGGCTCCTGCTCTACGCCACCGTGGGCAGCGGCGTGATGCTCACCTCCGGCTTCGTGCTGCCGAAGCTCCTGGGCATGGGGCCCACCTTCCTCACGCAGCCCACCAACCTCGCGGTGTGCGGCGCGCTCTTCCTCGTGGGGGGCTGGGGCCTGGGCCGCGACATCGGCTTCGAGGAAAGCCTCACCCGCGAGCGCGCCCGCGCCGCCCGCTTCGCGCTGGAGGCAGAGCAGGCCCAGCTCCTCGCGCTGCGCAGCCACCTGGACCCGCACTTCCTCTTCAACACGCTCAACGCCATCGCGGAGTGGTGCCGTGAAGACGGCGCCGTCGCGGAGACCGCCGTGCTGCGGCTGTCCACCATGCTCCGCTCCGTGCTCGCGGGCGTGCGCAGCGCCACCTGGCCCCTGGCCCAGGAGCTGGAGCTCATCCGCACGCTCTTCGACCTACACCTGCTCCGCGACCCGGACCTCTTCCAGCTCACGCTGAACATCCCTGCCGGCATGGAGGAGATTCCCGTCCCGCCGCTCGTGCTGCTCCCCCTGGCGGAGAACGCGGTGAAGCATGGCCCCGCCGCGGGCCACCGCGGCCCCCTGTCCCTGGACGTCACCGCGCGGGGACACGAGGTGGAGGTCGCCATCGAGAACCCGGGCCCCTCCCGAGGGCCTCGCGAGGGCAGCGCGGGCCTGCCCACCGTGGAGCGCCGCCTCGCCCTGGCCTACGGCGGCGCCGCGCGCCTCGTGCTCGACAGCGGCGAAGTGCGCACCCGTGTCACCGTCACCCTGCCCCGCGCGGGCCCCCAACCTGGAGTCCTCACCTGAGCGCCCCACTTCGCGTCCTCATCGCTGATGACGAACTGCTCGCCCGAAAGCGCCTGACGCGGCTGCTCGCGGCGCTCCCGGACATGGAGGTCTGCGGCGAGGCCTCGGACGCGGATGGCGTCCTTTCCGCCGTGCGCGCGGGAGGCGTGGACGTGGTGCTGCTGGACATCCACATGCCCGGCCTCAGCGGCCTGGATGCCCTGGCCCTGCTGCCGGAAGGCGGCCCGCGCGTCATCCTCTGCACCGCCCACGCCGAGCACGCCGTGCAGGCCTTCGAACATGGCGCGGTGGACTACGTGCTCAAGCCCGTGGAGCCCGCGCGCCTTCAGAAGGCCCTGGAGCGGGCACGCGCACGCGGTCCGGCCACATCATCCACGGGCACGGTCAGCAACACACCGAAGCCACCTGGCTCGCCCGTCCGCGGCCTGGGCCGACTGCCCATTCCCACGCGGCAGGGCATCGTCCTGGTGGATCCAGAAGCCATCTCCCACGCGTCGCTGGAGGACGAGCTGGTGACCGTGTTCACCACGCAGGGAGACTTCCTCACCGACTTCACCCTCAACGAGCTGGTGGAGAAGCTGCCGTCCGAGCACTTCCACCGCGTCCACCGCCGCGCGCTGCTCAACCTCACGCACGTGGCGCGACTGGAGCCGCTGGACACAGGTGGCTACCTGGCGCGCACGCTGCGAGGCCACGCGGTGGAGGTGAGCCGTCAGTCCGCGCGCGAGCTGCGGCGCATGTTGGGCCTGCGTCGCGGCGTCGAGGAAGAGGGCTGAAGAAAAACAAAGGCCCGCGCTCCGGTGCATCCGCGCGGGCCCGACTGCGGGTGGCGACTTACTTCACGCGCACTTCGACGCTGACGACCCGGCCACCCTCGTTCCGCGAGTAGACGACGGTGCCGCGCTCCGTCCAGACCGGCCCGAAGCCCGTGCCCAGGCTGTAGGCCGTGGCGACGTCGTAGTTCTTGTCGAAGGTGATGACGCGCACCTCGCCGTCCTCGCCCGGCCGCAGGCTGGTCGTCGTGTAGACGATGATGCGCCGGTCCGCATCCCACTCCACGGTGCCGCCCAGCGCGGGGTTGGGAATGTAGGCCGAGCTGAACTGCGAGGTGCCCGCGTTCGTCACCTGCTTCAGGTCCTTGCCGTTCTCCTTCACGCGCCACAGCGCGGGCACGCCCGAGCGCCGCGTGGACTGGAACAGCACGTTGCGCCCATCCGGCGTCCACACGGGCTCGCTGTCATCGAAGCCCTGCGTCACCCGGACCGACTTGCCCGAGTTCGCGTTGAGCACGTACAGCTCCGAGCTCTGCACCACGTCGCCCTCGATGTATCCATCCGGCAGCTTCGCATACGCCACGCGGCTGCCATCCAGGGACACCTCGGGCGCACCGGTGCGCTCCGCCACCAGGTGCGAATCGCCCTGGTTGTCCATGCGAATGAGCTGAAGCGAGGTCGTCTGGTACACGATGATGCGCCGGTCGGCGGACTCGGACGACGGCTCCACCAACGACTGGGACGCCACGCCAGGGGACTCAGCGTCCGCGAGCGCCTCCGCCTCCGCCCCACCGCACGCGGCGAGCAGCAGCGAAGAAGCCATCCACATCGCAAGGTTCCTACGGGGACTACGGCAGCGGACGTCAGTCGGATGCATACGGTCCTCTGGGTGGAATCCACCTACCAGCGCGGGGTTGACAGGTTTTACAGTCCGCGCTCACGGGTATTCCAGGTCAGAACACCATAACAACCCGGACCGTCATAAATGATACCCGCCGACTGGACGCGACACCGCCCCACACCGCGTCACGGTAACGCGAAAAGTGTGGGAACCTGGGTCGCGTCCGCGCCAAGGATGTCTGAGAGGACCCGGGACGCCTGAATGGGTACGGCGATGCCAGCGCGCGCGCACCGCGCGGCTTCGTCCAAGGTGAGAGAAGGCGTGGAACAGTAGGACTCACGCCAGTGCTCGGTGAGCTGCCGGGAGAAGGCCACGCGCAGGGCCTCCACCTTCGCCTCGAGCCAGGCCTCGGCCGGGGTGAAGTTCGGCCGCTGGGGCCGCACGTTGCCTTCCGTGAAGGTGACGTCGTGCTCGTGGCCGGACTCGGAGAGCTGGTCCTGCAACGTCACGGTGAAGGGCCCGCGCCGAGCGTCCAACACCACGGACGAAGCCACCACGACGTGGTGCGCCTGCGACAGCCTCAGTGCGTGGTACTCGAAGGACCTGGGGACGTCGCGGTACCGCGTGACGGGCACGGAGTAGGTGTGCTTGTGCTTGGTGTACTTCGTCACCTTGCGCGTCTTCGTCTTGCCTTTCGAGTCGGTGTACTCCTCCTCCGCCTCGTAGGGCTCCTCGATGGTCTCCGTGCGGTCCTCGTGGTCCGTGTACGGCACGCTCTCCTTCCACGGCGCGGTCAGCTCCACGGGGTGGCTGTCGCGCCGGGTGACGAAGCGTCCCTCCAGGCTGAACACCGGCCGCGCCGAGCCTCCCGGCGCGAACCAGGGCGAGGACTCGAAAGCCTGGGTGAGCCGGGCCTCCAACTGCGCCTGCTGTGCCTCGTCCAGGCCCTCCACGGTGCCCGTCCAGGAAGGCGGGCCGAACAGCTCGGGCGCCGTCGCGGGGCGCGGCGCGTACTCCCGCCAGTGGCCGCAGTAGCGGAACACCAGCTCGCGCCAGTGCGGACTGTCATCCGTGATGGTGTCCCGCAGCCGCAGGCAGGACGTCTTGCCACTCTGGAGCACCAGCCACTCCATGTCGCGGGAGATGAGGGCCAGCTCGCGGTGCGCCAGCAGCGGCTGCTTGCGCCGCAATGTCTGCTCCGCCGTGAGCGCGTGTCCCTGGCGCGCGGGATTGCCGATGAGCCGCTGGAGATGACGGCGTGTGCCATCCACCTCCTCGCGCAGGGAGCTCTCCAAGCCGCCATTCAGCTTCGCGTTCCATGCCGTCCGGTGGTTCAGGAAGCGCAGGAGCCACGCCTCCGCTTCTTCGTCATCCCCTTCCAGGCGCGCCTCCCGCGCGTTGCTCAGCAACTGCGCCAGCGCGCGCTCTCGCAGGCCCTCGCGCGCCAGGAGGAGCTCCTGGTCATAAGGGCTCTTCCGGATGAGGTCGTCGTAGATGGCCGCGGCCTCCACGAACATGCCCTTTTGCGCCAAGGAGTCCGCGCGGCCGCGCAGGGTGGTACAGGCACACAGGACCATCAAGGAGACGAGGAGGAGCCGGGCCATGGTCACGAAAGCGCAAGTCGCGTGCGTCCGGTGACGGACGTGGCGGCGGGATATTCACTGCGCGCCGCGCTTTACCGCACACCCCGGGCGACAGGCTACTCGACCGGCCATGTATGGACAGGCGCTCCGGATTCGGAGCGCTGGAGGTAGCGCTCCAGCATCGCCGCCAGGGCGTCCTGCCGGGGCATTTGTGACTCCAGCCGCGCCAGCATCTGCCGCTGCCATGTCGCGCCCGTCCGTCGCAGCACGACGCGCCGCTCGATGATGCCCAGCAGCGTGTCCGCCTCCTCCGCGTCCACGCCCGCGCGAACCAGGCCTTCCCGGGCTTCGGGGAGCAACCGCTTCACCAGCTCCGTCGCCGCCAGCGGCTGCGGACTGGGCGCCGTGGAGGAGGGCCACAGCAGCTCCGCATCCAGGCCCTGCCGCGCGGCGCGGATGAAGTTGCCGTACGCGTGGACGAAGGGCAGCGCGGGCAGCAGCGCATCCACGCGCTCGGCCAACGCCAGCGTGAGGCCCAGCAGGAAGGCGCCGTTGGCCATCATGTCCACCGGCGTGGGCCCGGCGGGCAGGGCGCGGAACTCGATGCGCAGGTGGCCTCCGTCCTTCGGGTCGTAGATGGCGCGGTTCCAGGTCCACACCGTGCTCTGGTGCAGGCGCAGCTCCTCCAGGCCCGGCACCTCGCCCGCCGCCACGCGCTCGCGGAGGGGCTCGTCGCCCGACACCGGCAACAGCGGCGGATGCAGCGCCACCGCTTCGGCGAACAACTCGTAGGCGCCCTCACGCACCCAGCCATGGCCGAACGACACGCGCGCGTGGGGCTGAAAGCCGCCTTCTCCGGGCTCGCCCCGGTCGTCCACCGCTTGCCGGAACAGGGCCACGCGCGTCTCGTCCCACAGCTTCCGTCCCAGGAAGAGCGGCGAGTTGCCCGCCGCCGCCAGCACCGGCGCCGTGGCGAGCTGCGCCGCGTTGTACATGCGCGCGAAGTCACCAGGCGCCACGCGCAGGTGGTACTGGAGCGACGTGTTCGCGCCCTCCAGCGTCACGTCCTTCCAGGTGAGCGACAGCGCCTCCTCCTCGCCCCGAATCGATACATGGAACGGCGCGGACCGGCGCTGACGGATGGCGGTGGACATGGCGCGATAGCGCGGCTCGCTCGTGAGCGCGCCACTGCCCAGATCCGCCTCGCGCAAAGTGGGGAGGATGCCGATGACGGCCACGCGCGCGCCCAGCGTGGACGCGGCCCGGCGCACCGCGGCCACCGCGCTCTCCACCTCCTGGCGCAGCGCACTGAAGGACCTGCCGGCCAGCGGGCACGGACGCAGGTTCACCTCCAGGTTGAAGGCATCCAGCTCCAGCGTCACGCGGGAATCTTCCGCGCGCGCCAGCACCGCTCGGTTCACCGGCAGTGGGAAGCCCAGGCGATCCACGAGGTACAGCTCCAGCTCCGCGCCCACGGTCGGCGCACCCGCGCCGAACCCCGGACGCGCCAGGAGTGCCCGCAGCGCCTCCAGGCTCTCCGCCAGCCGCCGGGAGAAACGCTCGTGGTCCTCCGGACGGAAGTCCTCCTGATGGATGGCCATCCCCATGAAGGCACAAGGTAGGCATGGCCGCCTGCCCGACCACCCGACACCTGCCAGGCCGCCCCGCAGGGCAGGGTCAATGTCCACGAATGGCACCGGGCACGGGTAGGTACGCCCGCGCCCGGTGTGTTATCTCGGGGCCTGGTCATGCCGTCCGACACGTCCACCAACCTGTACGATTTGACGCGGCCCGCGCTGGGGGCGCTGCTCTCCGGTTGGGGCTTCGGCCCCTACCACCGCGACCAGCTCTGGACCGCGCTGTACCGCCGGCACGCGACCACTTTCGACGAACTGGACGGCCTCAAGCCGGAGCTGCTGCGCATGCTGCGCGAGCACACGCGCCTGGGCCAACTGGCCACCCACCACGAGTCCTTCAGCAGCGACGGCTTCACGCACAAGCTGCTGCTGCGCCTGGACGACGGGCAGACCATTGAAACCGTGCTGATGCGGTTCAAGGGCCGCGCCACGGTGTGCATCAGCACGCAGGCCGGCTGCGCCATGGGCTGCGTCTTCTGCGCCACCGGACAGATGGGGCTCTCACGCCATCTGACGCCCGGCGAAATCGTAGGGCAGATACTCCACGTCAACCGCATCCTGCGCGCCTCCGGCGAGACGCTGCGCAACGTCGTCCTCATGGGCATGGGCGAGCCGCTCCACAACTACGAGCACACGATGTCCGCGGTGGACGTGCTGGTGGATGCGCTGGGGCTCGCCATGGGCCCACGCTTCATCACGCTCAGCACCGTGGGCGTGGTGCCCGGCATCCGGCGGCTCGCGGATGAAGAGCGCCCCATCCACCTGGCCGTCAGCCTCCATGGCGCCACCGACGCCGAACGCGCGGCGCTGGTCCCCGCGGGACGCCGCTGGCCCCTCGACGAACTGATGGACGCGTGCCGCTACTACAGCGAGAAGCGCAAGCGCCGCATCTTCTTCGAGTGGACGCTCATCTCCGGCCGCAACGACACCGCCGAGCACGCGCACACGCTGGGCCTGCTGCTGCGCGGCATGGACGCGCACGTCAACGTCATCCCCCTCAACCCCACGGTGGGTTACGACGGCGGCCCCAGCCGTCCGGAGTCCGTGCGCGCCTTCCAGGACGTGCTCACCTCTTATGACGTGCCCAGCACGGTGCGTCAGCGCCGGGGCATCGACATCGACGCGGGCTGTGGCCAGCTCAAGGCCACCGTGGAGCGCCGTTCACGCCGTTCACTTCCCACCAGCGCCTGACGCATTCCTGAAGGCCCCAAGCCTGCTGTCCGCCCAGGCCCCGGGTACGAGCGCACTGTCTCGAACGTCGAAGCGCCCGAGCGCCGCGCGAGGACAGCTCACGCTCGCATGGCCGCAACACCGCGGGCTCTTCGCGCGAAGCGCACGCGCCGTGACGCGAAGGTCCATCCGTCAGGGTCCTGAGTTACACCCCAAGCGGTGCGCCGTGTCGGTGGCGGACGCCCATGTCGATTGCGGGTGGTGCCCCTTGCACGCGACACGGCCATGGGCACATTCTTTCCATCGGCTTCCCCGGGGAGGTGGGCGATGCTTTCCATCCAGGAGCACGCAACGGTGGATGAGGCGAGCAGTGAGCTGCTCGACTTCGTTCTCAAGCCGTACAACTGGCTGTCACTGCCACGAACAGGCATGGACCCGGCAGCATGGCCCGGGCAGAACACGCTCTATCAGCGCCGCGTGGGGTCGCTGCGTATCTGCGCGTCCGTGGACGTGGCGGCCACGCTGGACGTTTTCCTGCACATCGCCTTCCGTGCACCGGGCCTCACGCCGGTGAAGGCGGCGGACTACCTGGAAAACTTCCTGAAGCAGCGGCTGCCACTGACGCCCAACTCCGAATGGCAGGTGGAGGTGGACGAGCGCCGGTGGATTCACTTCTCGCGGCGCTACGCGGGCCCTCACCTCAAGGCGTGAGCGGCTCCAGCCGGTAGTGGCGCAGCGGCTGCGCCACGTTCTTCACGGGCGTCTCCGTCAGGGGCCCGAAGCGCAGGCCCTGGAAGAAGGGCTCATCCGAGCCCACCAGCGCGGCATGCACGCTGTCCATCACCAGCGTCTCCCGGAAACCCGCCAGTGACTGGAGGCGGGCCGCCTGGTTCATGCCGCTGGAGAAGGCCGTGTACTGACGGTTGGGCCCGAAGAGGCCGCAGTTGGCGTGCGCCAGGTTGACGCCCACCGCCACACCCAGGCCCGGCAGATTCACGCGCTCACACAGCGCCGCCACTTCCTCGCGCGCGCCCAGCGACGCGGTGAAGGCCTGGATGTCACACGCGGCCCGCACCGCCGCCTGCGCGCGCTCGCGTGGCGTGCCCTTGAAGAAGGGCGGCCCGAAGAGGCCGATGACGCAGTCACCGACCATCTTGTCGAACACGCCGCCGTGTTCCCAGATGCAGCCCACGGCGCGCTGGCTCCACTCGTCCACGAAGCGGCCGATGTTGCGCGGGCTGTCGAAGCCCTGCTCGCAGATGCGGGTGAAGCCGTTGATGTCCGCGAAGAGGATGCCCACCTCCTGGTCCTGCGCCCGCAGGTACTGGGCATAGGCGGGGTCCTGCAACAACGCGTCGATGATGGCGTTGGGGAAGAACTGCGACAGGTGGATGCGCTCGCGGTTGTAGTCCTGGAGCCGCTGACTCAGCGTGGACGCCAGCACCCGGATGAGGTCCATGGCGTAGGTGGAGAAGCCGTTGTCGTTCCACACGACAATCTTCCCCAGCGGGCCATGCGCGGCGGCGCCGGAGATGAGCACGGCCTCGGTGGTGCGGCCGGAGAAGAGCCGCCGCAGCGTGGACTCCTCGCTCAGGAGCAGCCGGGGGCCGTGCTGGCGGATGGCCGCCTCCAACCCCGCATGGGGCTGCTCGCCGCTTTCGAACTCCAGGTGCCCATTGCGGTAGGTGCGGTAGTGCAGCACGTGCGGCTGCACCGCGTCCCGGTACAGCAGCAGGAAGCCTGGCAGGCGCACGCGCTGCGCCAGCGTCAGCACGGCCAGGTCCATGCCCGCTTCGAAGACGGGGTTGGCCAGATGGTTGTTGCACTGGAGGATGAGCTGGTGCTTCTCCGACGCGGTGTGCACCAGGCACAACACCGTGTCGAGCTGCTCCGCCACGGTGTCCAGCACGCGCAGCAGGCGTGAGGAGACATCCGGCGCGGTGGCGTCGTTCGCGAAGAGCAGGCCGAACACGCCCACGCGCGTTCCCGCCACGTCCAGGGGCTGGCTGACCAGGGTGTCCGCCCCCAACCGGCGCACGCCCACGGCGCCTTCCAGCAGCGCGCCGGGGTGGCGGTCGCTCCAGTCCCCCTCGTTCCACGTCTGCTCCACCAGTTCCTCGTCGCGCGTGGTGATGGCCACGGCCTTGGCGCCGGTGAGCGAGAGCACCAACGGGAAGCAGCGCTTGAAGGTCTGCGTCAGCGTCTCGCGCTCGCGCAGGCTATCCTCCAAGGCGTCATCCACCGCGCGCTGGAGGGTGCGCAGCGCCTTGTACTCCTCCAGGGTGATGTCGGTCATGGGCTGCCCTTCTATCGCCGCCCGGGCGGTGCTGTCACAGGGCGGGCGTCTGTTGCTGGCCGCCGGACACCTGCCCGTCCGCCACGTCGATGAGCCAGTACCCCTCGTGCCCGGATTCAGTGGAGGAGCCCGCGCCGAAGACATGGGGCCGGTCGGCGGTGGCGGGATGGTGGTAGCGCCGGTGGATGTGGCCGTGCAGCACCGCGTAGCGCGGGCCCGGCAGCAGCTTCAGCAAGGCGTCCGCGTCCCGGAGGCCATGGTGCCAGCGGTCCGGTCGCCCATGGGGATTGAGCGGCGCGTGGTGCACCACCACCAGGATGGCGCGGCCCTCCAACCGGGCGTCCTTCAGCAGCGCGGCCAGGCCTCCGAGCTGGGCCTCGCCGATGACGCCGTAGGACAGGCCCGGCGTGCGCGGCACACGGGCGGACAGCAGCCCCACCACCGCGGCCTCGGTGCCCAGCAGCCGGACGAAGGGAAAGGCGCCCTCGCGGCGGTACTCTGGCAGGTCGCTCTCCAGCAGGTGGCCGAAGTACTTCGCGAAGCGCCCGGTGCGGTGGCTCCCGGGCGTGAAGACGTCGTGATTGCCGGGGATGACGGTGCAGCGGCGGGGGTCCTCCGCCAGCGCGCCCAGGGACTGGCGGGCGCCGCTGAACTCACCGTCCAGCGCGTACGCCGTCAGGTCGCCGGAGAGGATGAAGTGGTCCACCTGCGCGGCCTGCGCGTCCCGGGCAATGGCGGCCAGCGCCTGGGGCGCGCGCGCGTACCGCCGGGCGCGGCCTCCCACGGTGAGCTCCGCCAGGGCCACCCAACGCCGCCAGCCCAACCGGTGCAGCGGAAGCGCGAAGTAGTCCTCGGTGATGTGGACGTCGGAGCAGTGGGCGATGCGCATCGAGGGGTTTTCCGCCAATCACGACGAACGTAGCACCCACCCCCGGGGGCGTCGACGAAGCAGGCCACGGGCACTGCGACGGGCCCCCCGCGTCGGTTATGGTCCCCCGCGACGATGATTCACTCCGCGTGCCCGCACGCCCTCTTGCCCCACGGCCTCCGGGGGCGCCCATGAGCCTGGTCCGAGGCCGCTTCGCGCCCAGCCCCACCGGGCGCATGCACCTGGGAAACATCCGCAGCGCGCTGCTCGGCTGGCTCCAGGCGAGGGCGGCCCACGGCCGCTTCCTGCTGCGCATCGAGGACCTGGACCGCGCGCGCTGCAAGCCGCAGCACGTCGACGACCTGCTGCGCGACATGGAATGGCTGGGGCTAGACTGGGACGAGCAGCCCCTCTTCCAGAGCCAGCGGGACGGCCTCTACCGCGACGCCCAGGCGCGGCTGGAGCAAGCAGGGCGCGTGTATCCCTGCTTCTGCACACGCGCGGAGATTGCACGAGCCGCCAGCGCGCCTCACGGTCTCTCCGACGAGGGCCCCCGCTACCCGGGCACCTGCGCGCAACTCACCCGCGAACAGATTTCCGAGCGTGCCCGCACGCGCGCGCCCGCGTACCGCTTCCGCGCGAGCCCCGGCGAGGTCCGCTTCGTGGACGGCTTGCAGGGCCCGTACTCGCAAGACGTGGACGCGGTGGTGGGCGACTTCGTCGTGCGGCGCAACGACGGCGTGGCCAGCTACCAGCTCGCGGTGGTGGTGGACGACGCGGCCATGGACATCACCCACGTGCTGCGCGGGGACGACCTGCTCTCCTCCACGCCCCGGCAGCTCCAGCTCTACACGTCGCTGGACTTGCGCGCGCCCGAGTTCCTCCACGTCCCGCTGGTGCTGGGCGAAGACGGCAAGCGGCTCGCCAAGCGCGAGGGTGCCTTCGCGCTCGCGGAGTTGCGTGAGCGTGGCGTGGCTCCCGAGCGGGTGCTGGGCCTGCTCGCCTCATGGAGTGGATGGGGAGACGGTGGCCCCCTGACGCTCGCCGAGCTGGTGCACAGCTTCCGTCCCGAAAGACTGCCGCGCACGCCTGTCGTCGCGGGCGAGGCCGCGCTCCGAGAAGCACTCGGCCTGGGGTGAGCCCGGGCCCCGCCCTCCTCCACGGGGAGCCATCCGGAAACGGCGGAATCGTGCGTCCGCTGCCCCATGCACATGTTTGCCGCGAACATGAGCGCCTTCTCCGCTCGGGGCGCTCTCAGGCATCAGGAGGGGCAGCACCATGGCAGCCATCGTCGAGAACCAAGCGCCCGGCGACATCTCCGCCGTCGCGGGCAACCCCTACAAGCTGAGCTGGGGCGCCATCTTCGGCGGCGCCTTCGTCTCATTGGCCCTGTCGATTCTCCTGTACTCGCTCGGCCTGGCACTCGGGCTGTCCTCCGTGGACCCCAACAACCCGGCCAGCGCCCGGTCGGCGGGCATTGGCACCGGCATCTGGAGCATCATCGCGCCCCTCATCGCCCTGTTCTGTGGCGGCTTCGTGGCCGCGCGCTCCGCGGGCCGGCTGGACAAGGGCGGCGGCGCCCTGCACGGCGCGGTGATGTGGGGCCTGACGACGCTGGTGGGCACCACCCTGTTGGGCATGCTGCTCTCCTCCGTGGTGGGCACCGCGTTGCGCGCGGGTGGCGCGGTGATAGGAGCCACCGGCGCGGCGGTGACAAGCGCGGCTTCGGGAGGAGGCCAGGCCGCGCAGGCCTTCGGCTTGGACGCCAATGACGCGCTCGGCCCCATCAACCGGCGCCTCCAGGCGGAGGGCAAGCCGACCATCACCGCCAACCAGCTCCAGTCCGCTACGTCCGAGGTCCTGAGCACCGCCCTGCGCACGGGCAACCTCGACCAGGAGGTGCTCGTCACCTCCATCGCGGACAACACACGCCTGTCTCGCCAGGACGCGCAGGAGATCGCAGGCAGGGTGAGCGACCAGTTCACCGCGTTCCGGGGCAAGGTCGGCCAGATGGGTCAGCAGGTCCAGCAGGGCGCGCTGCAGGCGGCGGAGCCCACCAGCCGGGTCTTCTGGGGCATCTTCGGGTCGCTCCTGCTGGGCCTCATCTCCGCGATGCTCGGCGCCACGGTGGGCGTGAGCCGCCGCCAGCGCATCGCGGCCGAGGGCGCCGTCATCACCACGCCGCCCACCCGCTGTCACTTATACACATCTC
>NZ_JAAEAH010000137.1 GCF_010998615.1 Myxococcus sp. CA023
TCTCAGCTCAGCACGGCGAAGCCGCGGCGGCCCATCCTCGTGGAGGCCTGGGCTCCCTGGTGCCAGTCGTGCCGGTCCATGCGCGCCACGGTGCTGACGTCCCCCGCCCTGGACGCGTGGGCGGACCGCTTCGTCTGGCTCGCGGTGGACACGGACGCCGACACCAGCATGGCCTTCCTCCAGCGATACCCGGTGGACACGTGGCCCACCCTCTTCGTCCTGGAGCCGGAAACCGGTGCCGTCCTCGCGCGTTCGCTGGGTGCGGTGTCCCTCCCCCAATTGCTGGGCTTGCTCGAGCAATCCGAGCGGACCTTCCAGCAAGGCCGCCTGGGCACGGAGGCGCTGGTCCAGGCGGATGCGCTCGCCCTCTCAGCTCAGCACGGCGAAGCCGCGGCGGCCTATCAGCGGGCCCTGGAGCAGTTGGCACCCGAGGACGCGCGCCGCGCGGGCGCCCTCGTGTCCTGGAGCAAGGCGCTGGCCGCCACGGGCGCCTCCGCGGACTGCATGCGGGTGGCCGCGAGGGAGCTGCCGAAGCTCTCGCGCGTGGACGATCGCGCGCGGCTGCTGTACGTGGGCATGGGCTGCGCCCTGGACACGGACACCGATGAGGCGCGAGCGGTGCGAGGCCAGTTCGCCGCGGAGGCAAACCGGGCCCTGGGTGCTCCCGAGACCGAGCTGACTTCGCTGCAACGCTCGTCGCTCTACGAGCTGGCTTGTGAGGCTCGTGAGGCATCCGGGGACGAAGCGGGGCTGCGCGAGCAGGCACGGACCTGGTGGGCGTTCCTCCAGCTCCAGGCCACTCACGCGAAGGGGGCCGAGGAGCGCGCGGCGCTCGATTCGCATCGGGTGATGGCCACAGCGCTCCTGGACGAGCCGGACGCCGCCATTCCCCTCCTGGAGCGCAGCGAGCGGGAGCTGCCCGGGGACTACAATCCGCCGGCACGGCTGGCGACGCTGTACCTGATGGCAGGGCGGAAGGATGAGGCGCTGACGGCGAGCAAGCGGGCCCTGGCCCTGGCCAAGGGAGTCTCCCGAGGCACCGTGCTCGCGGGCCATGCGCGCATCCTCATGGCACATGGCGAGCGGGCACACGCGGAGCGACTGCTGACCGAGGCATTGAGCGAGATGGACCGGACGCCAGGCATTCCCCAGGACCATCTCCAGCGAAAGGTCCTCGAGCGAACCCTCGCGAGGCTTCGCGCGAGCAACGGTGCGTCGCCGAAGTGAACGGCGAACGGAAGGCCGCCATGACTCGGCGCCGAAAGGCTCCGCCCTACCGGGCTGGGGACGGGCAGCCAGGCGGACGGGCCCCACCATTTCGCCCGAGCCTGGCCTGTTTCGCCTACGCTGCCCGCCGTCTCCTGAAAGGCCGGTGTCCGTCGCATGGGTGGTCGTGTCCTCTCTCCAGTCCTCCTCGTCGGTGCGGGAACGGGGGAGGCCACGTGCGGCATCCTCTACCTGGCGGGCTACCTGCGGCGCGGCGGCATCGAGGCCTTCGTGCGGCTGTACGACGGGGATGAGACCGAAGCCGAGGTGACACGCACCTTCGAGGGCCTCCTGCGTCGCGTACGCCCGAAGCTCGTGGGCATCAGCCTCAAGTGGTTCCATCACGTGGACCGCGCGCTGCTCATCGCGAGGACGGTGCGGCGGCTCGACCCCTCCATCCGCATCGTCGTGGGAGGCAACTCCGCGTCGTACTGGTGGAAGGAGCTGAGCGGCTACGACAGCATCGACCACATCGTGTTGGGCGACGGCGAGGTGCCACTGCTGGCGCTGTGCAACGGCGAGGAGGCGCCGCCCAACGTCGTGACGAGGAGTCCGGACGGCCGTCCGCGCCGGCTGCCGCTGGAGTACGTGCAGCGCTCCACGAACACGGACGACATCTATTACTCGCACTTCAACGACATCTTCCTCAGCCAGATGGACCAGCACTCGTTCTCCGGCTGGGTCGCGCCCGGCAAGGGGTGCGGTGAGAACTGCCTGTATTGCGGCGGGGCGCGAGGCAACCAGAAGGCGGACTTCGGGCGCGCGAAGCCCTTCCTGCGCGCCGAGGAGAACGTGCGCCGCGACCACCAGGAGATCGCCGGGCGGACGTGGCAGATGCGCTACGACTTCGCGGGCAGCACCGCCGGGTTCCTGAGCAGCACCTGGGCGGGCGTGGACCTCTCCCGCCACTGCTGCACGTACTTCCTGTGGGGCGTGCCCCGGGTGGAGCTGGTGGCGGCGCTGGCCGCGACGTTCCAGCGCGTCTACATGGTCATCGACATCGGTTGCTTCTCCGAACAGCAGCGGCTGGAGCAGATGGGCCGGGGTCTGCTCAAGCCCTGCGCGAAGGACCGCGAGCTGCTGGAAGTCATCGACGCCTGCCGCAAGTACCCCAACCTGGACGTCGAAATCTCCGGCATCGGAGGCCTGCCCTTCGCGAGCAAGGCCACCCTGGCGGAGGAATTGCGGCTCGTGGAGCGCATCATCGGCCTGGACTGCGTGGTGGGCTACCAGCGGCTCGAGGCGCAGCCCGGGGCGCTGGTGACGCAGCACCCCGCGCGCTTCGACATGGTGACGGAGGCGAAGACGTTCGCGGAGTTCCTCGACTACTTCGAGCGCCGCGAGCCCGGTGACGTGTCCGTGCCGATGATTCGCTTCCGCGATGCGGGCCTGGAGGCGGCGGTCCAGCACACCTCCGACCGGGTGGACGCGCTGGCCTGGAAGCACCGCGACACGCGCAAGAGCGTCGCCATCCAGGGCAGGACGCGGCTGCGCAACACCGCTCCCTGGACTCAGCGCTTCACTCTGGGTGAGTGGCTGGGCAGCCACCGAGCCCCCGCGAAGCTCGCGGATGAGGCGGTGACGGTCCTCCGCTCCGTGGATGGCATCACGATGAGCTGCGCCCCTTCTGTCAGCCCGAAACGGTTCTCCGACCCCACGCTCACGCAGGGCGAGGATGGCGCCATCCTCCTGGCCGCCCTGGCCGCCTTCGAGCACCCCACGACCGTCACCAGCGCCGTGTCGAAGCTCGGCGCGAAGGCTCGGCTCGACCCGCATTCCGCGCGAGAGGTCATCGACCACCTTGTGGACGGACGCTTCCTCCAGCCGGCGTGAGCTTTCGCACCGCGGGGACGGCTTCACGCAACTTCACGAGCCCCGGACGGCAAGACGGGGCTCGACTGATTCCTCGCCCGGGGAACGGTGGGGCGAATAAATCGGCCGGAAAAGGCCATGTCACATGCGGCCCCGGCTGCGTCGTCCTGAAGTTGAACGCAGGCACTTCCGCCCTGCACGCCACTCAGGAGCCGCACATGAAGCCCCGGATGAACCCGTACGCCGCCGCCCCCGATGCGATGAAGCTGACACTCGATTACGGCCAGAAGCTGCTGGAGCTGGGCCTGGAGAAGAGCATCCTGGAGTTCGTGAAGATCCGCGCCTCGCAGATCAACGGCTGCGCGTTCTGCATCCACATGCACACCCGGGACGCCCGCGCGCATGGGGAGACCGAGGAACGCATCTACCTGTTGGACGCTTGGCGCGAGTCGCCTCTGTACACCGAGCGAGAGCGAGCGGCCCTGGCCTGGACGGAGGCCCTGACGCACGTTTCCCAGACGCACGCGCCCGATGAGGACTACGCAGCCCTCAAGCCGCACTTCTCGGAGCAGGAAATCGTGCACCTCACCCTGCTCATCGGGATGATCAACACCTGGAACCGCATCGCCGTGGGATTCCGCTCCATTCACCCCGTCACCGCTCCCCGCACCGAGGCCGCCTGACGTGAACCCCGCTGACGCCTTCGACCCGCTGCGCCCCCGCTTGCTCCGCATCGCCTACCGGATGCTGGGCATCGTCGCGGAGGCCGAAGACGTGGTGCAGGAGGCGTACTTGCGCTGGCACCAGACCGACCGCGCCGCCGTGCGCGACGCCGAGGCCGTGATTGTCCGCACGGTGACTCGGTTGTGTCTGGATGTCTTGAAGTCCGCCCGCGTACGCCGCGAGGAATACGTGGGCACCTGGCTTCCGGAGCCCATCGTCGATGCGGTGGAGGGTGATGACTTGACGCTGACCCTGATGATGGCCCTGGAGCGGCTGTCCCCCCTGGAGCGAGCCGCCTTCCTCCTGCACGACGTGTTCGGC
Source organism: Myxococcus sp. CA023 (assembly GCF_010998615.1). Lineage (GTDB taxonomy): Bacteria > Myxococcota > Myxococcia > Myxococcales > Myxococcaceae > Myxococcus. The sequence goes on from NZ_JAAEAH010000137.1 coordinate 4,123, forward strand.
ATGAACTTCGAGGAGGTGGCGAAGGCCATCGACCGCGACCCGGCAGCATGCCGCCAACTCGCCAGCCGCGCACGGGCCCACGTGCGCGAGGCGCGGCCCCGCTTCCCCGTGTCAGAGGCGAAGGGCCATGAGCTGGCCTCGGCCTTCTACGCCGCGTCCCGGAGCGGGGACATGGGCGCGCTCCAGGCGCTCCTGGCCCAGGATGTCGTCCTGTACTCCGACGGCGGAGGCAAGGCGAAGGCCGCCCTCAACCCCATCTACGGCCAGGAGAAGACGCTGCGCCTCTTCGAGGGCTTGCTGCGCATCACGGGCGTGAACTACTCGCAGCTGGTGCACGAGGGATTCATCGACGGACTGCCCGCCTTCGTCACCCTGGAGAAGGACGGCACACTCCAGACGACGGCCCTGGGCATCGAAGATGGCCGAGTCGTCACAATCTTCATCACTCGCAACCCCGACAAGCTCCAGGGTATCCGCGGGCTCGTGGAAGACAAGCTGCCGTCCTGAGCGACGCCACAGCGGCACGAGCCAGCCCCATCCGCCCGCGCTCTTCTCCGGCCGTCATGCCATGGGCCACGGTTCCAGGCGTTCGTTCAAGGCGCGACGAAGCACGCATGGATGCGTCCGGCGTCTGTCCATTCGCCCGCTTCGGCAGGAATACCGCGTTGCGACCACCCGCCCCCGCCGTGGACCCTGCCGCCGGACTGATGTTGCAAGGGGGCGAATCATGCGTGGACCGTCAAAGCAAACTCGTGGCTGGAGCGCTTTGCTCCTCGGGGGACTACTCTCTCTGGCGTGTGGCGGTGAAGCGGAGCTGTTCGAAGGCAACTCCCCTTCGAGAGAGGACGTCGAGGCCGGGCTTCATGGTCCGGGGAGCCAGGGGCCCTACCCGAACTGGGCGACACCGACCTTCGCGAATAATGCCCAGGTGACCGAGGACGGAAACCAGTTCTTCGTGGCCTGGTCCGACGGCCGCCCCGGCCGCCTCTACGCCGCGCGCGTCTCGAAGAATGGCCGGCTGCTGGACCCGGATGCCATCTCCCTCAACCCCGAGCTTCGACCCGACGCCTACTTCCATGCGACCGCGTTCGATGGCCGGCAGTTCCTCGTCGTCTGGACCGGAGACAGCTCCATCTTCCTGACGCGTGTCAACCGGAACGGGACATTGGACGGCCCGCCGGTCACCCTCTTCACACCCACTGACCACCAGCCCGCGGGCTCCCCGGGCATCGCCTGCCACGACCGCAAGTGCCTGGTGGCGTGGATTGGCTTCGGCGGAACCGCCACTGGCGCGGTCCGCGGCATCACCCTGAACACGGCGAAGCCGGGCTTCGACGTCCAGGAGGTCTTCATCTCCAACCAGCTGTCTGCCATCAACTCCTATGGCGTCGCGGTGGCCTGGTCCCATGACCGGTACCTGGCGACATGGACGGACTCTCGCTTCGGCGGCCAGGACATCTTCGCCGCGAGAATCCGGCGCACGGGCGCGGTGCTCGACCCGGACGGCTTCGTCATCTCCGCTGCGCCGGGCAATCAGAACTTCTCGTCGGTGACGGCGACGAAGCAGGGCTTCTTCGTCGCCTGGAGCGACGCACGCAATGGCACCCCCGACATCTACGGCGCCCGAGTGAAGGACGGGACGGCGAACGTCCTGGACCCCAGCGGCATCCCCATCGCCACCTCGGGCACGAACGACATCACGCCCAAGGTCGCCTCCGAGGGCCACCAGGTGCTCGTTACCTGGAGCGCGCTGACGGCCGACACTGGCCGCGTCCGTGGCGCCCGGGTGAAGCTGAACGGGGACGTCCGTGACCGCCACGGCTTCGCCATCTCCCGGGGCGCGGCGGCTCGCCAGCTCGTGTTCGGCAACGTGGCCTATGCCAACGACAAGTACTTCGTCGTCTACGGGCGTGCCCCCGTGCTCGATGAACCGCCCTACCAGGTCATCGTGGGGACCCGCGTGAAGCAGGATGATGTCTTGGACATCCCAGCCATCCGCATTTCGCACGCGCCTTCGGTCGAACAGCTCGCGCCGTGACGAGCGCCCTGGGTCAGGCGATGTAGGCCCGCACCACCGGGGCCTCGCGCCAGAGACGCCCGTGCTGTCCTCGTAAGTCGTGATGTTGCGCGCGGAGGCACGGGCGTTCCTCGACACCGTGGCGCGGTCGCCCATGCTGCCTCGCACGTGCGTTCTGGACGCGGCCTGGGTGGAGGGCCGGGGCTGGGTGCTCCTGGAAGCCAACGCCGCGTGGGGCGCTGGGCTCAACGGCTGCGGCGCAGCCGAAGCCGCCCGTTGTATCGCCGAAGCCACGCGCGCCTGAGCCGCATCACTTCCAGGGGCGACGCGTGGCCTACGAGCCCGTCCGCAGGTCGCGTTGAACGCGGGGGCCTCAGCGGCTGAACATGGCCTTGACGCTCAGGTCGTTCTGCTGACGGACCTCGGCGACCTTCGTCACGTCGGCAGCGGCCAGGGCCTTTGGCAGCTTCTCGGCGTCGAGGTCGGCGCAGTACACCGCCGTGCCCGGTTGCTGCCGCCAGGACTCCGACAAGGGGCCCGCGTCGATGGCATCGAAGCCCAGTGCGTCAACGAGCTGAAGAATCTGCTGTCGCGCCCGCGGGTCATCGCCCGAAACCGGAAGCGCGATGCGCCCCGGTGCCCCACGGGGCAGGCCCTTCGTGTCCAGGTTGCCAGCCTGGATGTTGTTGAAGGCTTTCACGACCGGACGCCTCAGTTGCGCTGAGACCCACTCGCTGTCGGTCTGCCCCGCATCGATGGCGCCGATGTGGCCGTCGCGGAACTCCGGGTAGTAGTTGCCCGTGTCGACCACCACGACGTCCGCGGGCACGTCGTCGAACAGGCCGGGCGGCAAATCCGTGATGGCCTTCTGGGGAATGGTGACAATGACGATGGGGCCCGCGTGCGCCGCGTCGCGAACGGTGACGGGCTTTGCGCCCACGCTCGCCGCGATGGCCGTGACGCCCTCGACGCCGCGTGAGTTCGCTAGTGAAATGTCATGCCCCAGGGCCTTGAGGTGCCGCGCCAGGGTCGCTCCAATGTTCCCTGCGCCGATGATTCCGATGTTCATGGGACGAGCAACCTAATGAGGCGTTCCTCGGCTCGCTCGTCATTCCGCCGCGCGCCCCTGCACCTGTGCGAGCAGCGCGCCCGTGGACAGGTCGAAGATGCGCGCGGGCATGTCGTTGGCAAGCATGACGAGTGCCTCGTCCCCAGGGTCATGGAGAAGGCCGGAGACGGGTGAGGGAACTCGTGCGGAAGTGCTCCCGTCCATGCATCAAGGACGCGCACGCTGTGATGACGGGCGCCGCCGCCACGGGGAGGACCCCGCTGGGAGCTGGTGGCCAGGTCGATAAGCCCGAGCGCGCCCGGCTCGCGCCCCCGGCATGGCCCGGTGCATCAATCACACATGCGCCATGAACAATTACAGCAACACATCAAGAGGTTGTCTCTGTCGCGCGGGCTAGCAAGGCTGTGCCCCATGACACACAAGCGGCTGAAGAGGATTGGCATGGTGGGCGGGGGCGCCATGGGGTGCGGTATCGCGCTCGAGCTCGCCATCGCCGGCAGGCAGGTGGTGCTCTACAACACGCGCGCCGACAGCAGCGAGCGGGCGCGCGCGAAGCTGGAGCGAGACATGGCGCTGCTGGTGGAGACGGGCCTGCTCGCCCCGGTGCAGGCTCCCGCCGCGCTCGGGCGCATCCGCCGCACCACAGTGCTCGCCGAGGCCGCCGTGGAGCAGGACCTGGTCATCGAGTCCATCCCCGAGGACCTCGCCCTCAAGCAGCAGCTCTTCCGCGAGCTGGACCGGCTCGCGGCCCCCGACACCCTGCTCGCCACCAACACCACCGCGCTGAGCGTGACGGCCATCGCCCGGGACTGCATTCGGCCCGAGCGCGTCCTCTCTGCCCACTACTACCTGCCCGCGCACCTCATCCCGCTGGTGGACGTCATCCCCGGCGAGAAGACGTCCCCCGACGCGGTGGAGACGGTGCGGCGATTCCTCGAGGAGTTGGGCAAGTCACCGGTGGTGTTCTCCAGGGACGTGCCGGGCTCGGTGGGCCCGCGCCTGCAGCAGGCCCTCATCGGAGAGGCCATCCGGCTGGTGCACGAGGGCGTGGCCACGCCGGAGATGGTGGACCGCGTGCTCACCCAGGGCGTCGGACGGCGCCTGGGCGCTTCGGGTGTCTTCGACCGGCTGGACCTGGTGGGGCTGGACTTCATGACGGCCCTCCTCCGCGGCACCGGCCGCCCCGTGCCGCATGTGCTCGCGCAGAAGGTAGAGCGGGGCGAGCTGGGCCAGAAGACGGGCCAGGGATTCTACTCCTGGACGCCCGAGTCCACCGCCGCCTACGAGGAGCGCATGGCCCGCCACCTCGTCACCCAGCTTCGTGAGGACCGGGCGGCGGGCCGCCTCCGCACGCCCACGGCGGAGCTGGCGGAATGAGGACAGAGACCGTCCTGCTGGATTCGGCGGTGCTGTCAGCCTTCCTGGTGGACGCCATCCGCGAGTACACCACGTGCACCCCGGAGCTTCCGCCCCGGAGCTGGGCCGTGCTGCTGGGACGCGTCGACGGCGACGCCATGCGCGTGGAGCGTGTTCGCTTCGCCACCAACGTCCGCGAGACGGATGAGCGCGTGCTCCAGGAGTTCGACACCACCATCATCCCCCGCTTCGGCGCCTGCTACGCCAACGGGCGTCGTGGCTTCTGGTGCGAGCCGCGGGAGTTGCTGCGCATCACCAAGGAGGCCGAGGCCCAGGGACTGGAAGTGCTCGGCTCCATCCACCTGCACCCGGACTGGCACCGCATCGGCCCGCCCCACGAGCGCGGCCTGCGCGTCAGCCAGGAGCCCACGCCCATGGACCGCCACCTCTTCCAGGGCAGCGGCTGGCCGCTCAACATGATTCTCTACCTGGAGAGACGCGAGGGCCGGCTCTATCACTCGGTCGGAGCATGGGCTCCACCCGATGGCCAGGAGGTCGGCGCGGGCTGTCGCGCGCTGGCCATCCGCATGGAGACTCCGGAGCGGTGAACCGGCGCAACTCGACCAGCCGGCGCCCCAGCTCCAGGCCGAACCGGCCAGAGACGCCGCAGGGGCACACTGAGGGCACAGAAGGACACGCGGGCAATGAAAAAGCCCAGCAACCCGGTGGGATTGCTGGGCTTCACAGTGGAGGCGGAGGGAATCAAACCCGCAGCGCCGAGCAACCCAATCCCGCGCCAGGTTCGCCTTGACTCGCGATTCTACTGGGGATTTCGGCCAGCGGTTGTCCCGCCCATTCCCCCTGATTCCCCCGTCGAGGGGCTATATGGGGGCAATGAGCGAGACTCCTGGCAGGGCTCGAAGGAGCCTCATAGCTGAAGGGCTCTCCGGTTTCGGTCAGGCTTCTTCGTCCGGAAGGAGTGTCCTCAGAAGCTCGTCGTCAGGACCGAGCGGACGCCAGCCAGCGAGAGGGGGATTGGCTAGGAGCGCATCTCCAACTCGATCGGCGCGCTCCTGGTGTGACTCCGGGACGATGGCGGACCAAAGTCCCAGTGCCTTAGCGACCTTGAAGCGGTTGTCGTCATTCAACACGGATGGCCAACCATCCGGGAGGCTCCCCCATAGCTCGCGCACGAGTTGTCCACGCACCAAGCGGGTCACTTGCTTGCTTCGCACCGCTTCGGTCACCAATCCATCGTAAACCTGAACTCCGGCAACGTCGTCCGGACCAAGCTCCTCGGCCAGTGCCACCAACGATGCGGTGGGACGGGCCTCGGCAAAAGCAGTGAGCGAGTCGTAGCCTCGCTCACGGACGCGCTCATACAGGCGGGCTTTCCAGTTCCCGCGCCATGAACGTCCGTCGGTCATCGGCTCCTCCCCTTCGTAAACGTGATCGGGACTCCGTAGAACTTCATGCGCTCCGCGACGATGTCGAGTACCTCTTTCTGCGTCAACATTCGGCCCGTCCGAGCCTCGGCATTCCGCAGGGCCTTCATGATCATCTGGCTCCACTCACCGGGCCACGTGCGCCCCAGCTTCCAGTTCCCCCCACCGTGAATCGCCTCGTGGTGGGCCTGCTCCAGTCGGACGCAGAAGTTGTCGATGTCCATGTCGCCCTTGAAGCCTCGCTGCTCGAACCACTCCCGATGCTCTTTCGGCAGGACGTGGTGCTTCGGTGCGCTGGACATGCCCGCACCGGCTCTGCCCGTCACCTGCATGCCGCGCACCTCGGGGCTGTCCCCCAGCGCCTCACGCACGCCCTTGGGCAAGTCCTGGTTCGCCTGGGCCATCATCACCTGCCCACTGTGAATGCGAACAGCCGCGCTGACGGCTGGGAGGGAGAGGACGCCCGCCTGCACCAGCCTTCGCATCATCTCCACCCACTCCGCCGAGACGACGAGCCGCGAGCCTGCCATGACGCCCCCCGAACTCATCACGAGGCCCACGCCGAGCGTCGCGGGGGCTGCTGGGGGTGGCCGGGGGAATGACATCTTCAGCGAGGAAATCAGGGCGAGCAGCTCCATCACCTGCGCCGCCACCATGACTTTGCCGCCCACCTCCATGGCCGAGTGTGCATCCCGACGAATCGTGTCGAACTCGTGGGTCAGCTCCCCCATCAGCAGGGGCATCGCGGTCGCCGCCGCCTCTATCCGCTCCGAGTCCCCCGATGCGAGGTCTGCCAGCGTCGGAGTCAGCTTGCTTTGAACTCGATGCAGGTCCGCGAACAGCTTCTCGGAGCCGCACATGGGGCAGTCGCGTAGCACGGCGTCAGCAAGTTGGAGGAAGTCCACCCACGTGGCCAGCAGCAGGGTTCCGAACAGCGTGGCCTGGAGCCGGGGCCCAGTCATTTGGATGATGCTCAGCTCCATTCCTGAATCCCCGACCTCCGACGCCACTCCCGCCAGCGCCGTAGCACTCTCCAGCGTTCCTCGGAGCCATGTCAGTTGCTTGGAACCGTGGTCGAGATAGCGCGTGAATACGCCGTCGAGTCCCCGTCCCCCAAGAGAGGACGGACGCGACACAAGTCGAGAGCGCGCGGCTTCGATGCCCACCAGGGAGCGCTTCACCTCATCAATGGCGTCGAGGGTTGCCTGACGCACCGCTGCGGCGCTCTGCACTCCACCCCCGACAGCTACGGACGCAGTGCCAGGCACGGCCCCTGTTGCGTCGTGCCGTGCCCCCCGCTGGCGCGCTCGTCGTTGGTACACCTCGGGCCCCGAAATAGAAAACGGAGAAGCATCCGACGAACGCGGAGGCTCATCGATTCGCGCGTGTTCCCGCTCGGGGGACATAGCCACGCGCGGCGAGTAATGCAGCGTTCTGCCGAGCCCGGAAGCATGCGCCACCGAAGCGGCCCCCGTGGCCAGCACGGCCACCAGCAACAGCACGGCGTTAGCGCGCATTGTCCACCCCCAGGCCCACCGAGGCGAAGGACCCCGGTCGCAGCGTCCCTTCCGCCGTGGGGAAGAGCAGCGTGCCGCCCGTCCCCATCGCGTAGAGCTTCCCGCCCAGGAATCTCCAACGCACTTCCGCCGCCCCCAGGTAACGCGCCCCGGGCTGTCCCATGCCCACGCCCAGGCCCTTCAACGCCACTTCCAGGCTGCGCTCGAAGAGCTGCACCGCCACGCGCCCGTCCACGTCGAAGCGCCCCCAGGAGAAGGCTTCCGCGCCCAGCGACAGCTTCAGGTGCTTGTAGAGGCCCCCGTAGCTGACGGCGTCCCAGCCCACTTCGGCCTCACCGAATGCGGAGTAGCCGCCCGGGAAGCCAGCATCCGCAACCGGCCCGCCGTCAGGGCCCGCAGTCTGAAAGCGCGCCAACTCGTAGTCCGCTCCGAAGAAACCTTGCCGGAAGCCGCCGCGCTGGCGCCGCACCTCCAGCCGCAACCGCAGGTTGAGTGTCTCCGTCCCCGCGTCCAACCCCACGCCCGCCACAGC
>NZ_JAAEAH010000138.1 GCF_010998615.1 Myxococcus sp. CA023
CTCCCACCCACCTCCATTCCCCCAACGGACCGGGGACGCCGCGTCCCCAGAGGAGGCTTGCGCGCAGCCCCCCAGTGCACCCAGCAACACCAGACAGGTGATGCGCATCACGTTTTTCGTATCGAGAATGGTGTGTCTTTGAAGCCTGAAGTGACGTTGACGACGCGGTTTCCCCCTGGCCCATACAAGCGCCTGGCTTCAACCCAGCCCAATTCACTATCATTGCGTCAAGCCTTATCCCCGAGTAACATTCAATAATACATCGGCATCCCTTGCATGAGGACCGTCCAATATTCAGCCGGTCCTCATCGAGTGCATCCTCTCTCCTCGAGCGATTCGGGCTAGGGTGCGCCGTCCTGCCCGGACCCCTTTCCCCGCCGCCTTCGTGGCGGCACCACGCAGAGGCCGCACGTGAACGGTCGCAACGCTGAGCACCGCATCGCCCTCTTCATCGACTTCGAGAACCTCGTCACCAACACGGGCATCAGCTCCGCGAGCTTCGACTTGCAGCCCTCGCTCGACCGGCTGCTGGAGAAGGGCAAGGTCGTCTTCCGCCGCGCCTACTGCGACTGGTCCCGCTTCGCCGAGGCCAAAATCCGCCTGCACGAGTTCGGCGTGGAGCTCATCGACGTGCCGCCCTCCACGCGCGCCGGCAAGAATGGCGCGGACATGCGCCTGGTCATCGACGCGCTGGAGCTGTGCTACGCGCGCGAGAGCATCGACACCTTCGTCATCGGCTCCGGCGACAGCGACTTCTGCCCGCTGGCCTACAAGCTGCGTGAGAACGGGCGCACCGTCATCGGGCTCGCGGTGAAGGAGTCCACATCGCCGCTCTTCGTGAAGGCCTGCGACGAATTCATCTACCTGCGCCCGCGCCAGTCACGCTCCGACAAGGGCGACAAGGAGAAGGGCCGGCAGAGCGTGTCCGCCGAGGAGGCGGGCCACGGCAAGCGCGCCGGCCGCCAGGGGCGCGACGAGAAGGGCCGGGGCGACAAGGAGAAGACGCCGCAGGGTGGCGGCAAGTCCCAGCCGAAGACGGAGATGCCGGACATCGCCCGCGAGGTGGTGCAGAGCATGCTGGCACGCGCCACCGGGCCGGTGAACCCGTCCCTCATCAAGGAAGCCATCGTCCGCAAGGAGCCCGACTTCGACGAGCGCGAGCACGGCTTCTCCACCTTCGCCCGGCTGCTGGCCGCGCTGGAGCAGCAAGGCCTGCTGCGCCGCATCCAGCAGGGCCGCCAGTGGTACGTGGTGGCGGCGGACTTCGACGTCGGCAGTGGCGACAGCAAGGGCAAGAAGCGCGGCCCCGCGCACACCGTCGAGGAAGACGACGAGCTGGAGTCCTACCCGGACCCGGACGAAGACGAGGGCTGAGCCCCCGTCCCCGCGACTACGCCCCCGCCGGGGGCGTGGTGGCCTCGTGGAGGTGCTCGAGGAACTCGGGTAGCAGGCTGGCGGAGATGACCCACAGCTTGCCTTCGCCCAGGTCCGCGAGCGACGCGCGCTCCACGTACTCCACGCAGGCCGCTTCCACGTAGTGGATGAACACCTTGCGCTCGCGCGCGCGGTACCAGTCCGCCGCGTGGGCCAGCAGCGCCACCATGGCGTCCTGGGCCTCCTTCGTCGCGTCGTCCACCAGCGGCACCAGCCGCACGCCGTCCAGCACGTTGAAGAGGTTGAGGCCCGGCTGCGCCGTCTCCAGCACCGCCAGGACGACGGGCTTGCCCTCATGCCGCGCCACCACCAGCTCGCGCTCGCGGCCCATGCCCGCCTCGCCCCAGCGCTCCTTGGCGCGCTTGAGGTCGAAGCGCTCCGGCACCAGGTCCAGCGCCTCGCGGTAGGCCAGCGGACGCGTGCGCTCCACCTGCTGGAAGAAGGCCGCGCGCTCGGCCTCGGTGGGCGTGCCCACCTCGATGCCCGCGGGGATTTCCCAGGCCCCGTCCACCTCCGCCTCCATCAGCTGGAAGGGCACCAGGCACGTCTGGCCCGTGTGCTCGTACCAGGTGGCGAAGTCGAACTTGGTGAAGCGCACCCAGCGCACGCGCGCCTCGCAGAAGGCGAAGAACCACTTCACCTCCGGGTCCACCTGCGTGGGCTCGTAGCCGCGCAGGTAGATGTCACGCAGCGCCTCGCGCGCCGACGTGCGGCTGCCCTTCACCGGCTGACGCGCCAGCTGGTGCGCCATCCAGCTGCCTTCGTACGGCTTCACCACCGACAGCGTGGCGCCCACGGACTGCCCCTCCGGGTGCACCACCCGGTAGCCCAGCCGCGTCCGGCCCTCCAGCCGCGCCAGCGTGGCGTCGAAGCTGGGGTGCGCGTCCTCGAAGTCCTCCGGCGACTTGCCCGGCAGCCGGAAGTAACCCGAGCCGTCGAAGAGCTTCCAGGTGGCATCACCCCAGTCACCCTCCACCTGGGTGGCCGGGTGCATCTGCGCCTCCACCAGCGCGCGCCAGGCCTGCGCGCCCGCCGCATCCAGGGGACGCACGGACATGCCGCAGCGGCGGCCCGCCGCGGTGCTGGAGATGTTGCGCACCTCGGCGCGCAGCCGCACCGGCGCCATTCCTTCCGTCACGACCTCCAGCACCGGCTGGCGCAGACCCGGGTACAGCAGGTCCTCGCCGGGCTCCGTCAGGAAGGCGAGGCCCTCATAGGACAGGTCCAACACCTGACGCCGCACGTGCACCTGCGGCCACAGCGGATGGTCGAAGGACAGCGTGCAGGCGCGGCTCGGTGGCGCGCGCCGCAGCCAGCGGTGGCGGTAACGAACGAGCTCCCGGGGCAGCGGCATCAGCACCAGGCCGGACTCCTCGCGCGCCTCGCTGACCTCCAGGTGCACCACGCTGCTGTAGCCGAAGGCCTCCAGGGTGAAGGGCTGCGCGGGCAGTCCACCCTCGAAGCGCCAGCCCATGCGGCCTTCGTGCGGGTCGAAGTACGCGGCCGTCACCGGCACCTTGCGCCCGTCCGCGGTCCGCGCCATGCCGCGCGCCTGCCTGCCCACCAGCGCGTCGCAGATGCGCCGCACGCGGTCGGGGTGCTCGATGCGCTCCTTCCACACCGGCCGCGTCTCCGGCGGGAGCAGCAGGCCGTTGTCACGCAGCGCCTCCAGCACGGAAACGATGCGGCGGCCCGCGTCCAGGGGCGGCGCCAGGAAGCGCATGCTCACCTCCGGCGCGCCGCGCACGTCCATGACCTCCACGTCCAGCGCGGTGGCCCAGCGCTCGCCATGGCCCAGCACCACGGAGGCGGTGTCGCCCGGCTTCGGCGCCGCCTGCGTGCCCAGGTTCAGCGTCAGGTGCTCCAACGACAGCTGCACCAGCCGACACGGCGCCTGGAGGTTTCCGAACGACGCCACCGCCGTCAGTTCCGTCCCCATCCGGTAACCGAGCATCGACGCCCGGCCGCTCAACCCTTCCAGCGTGTCCGCCTGCATGACAGCTCCGTTGTCTGAAGGACGCCGATTGTACGGCTTCACAGGTGCGAGACTTGAGAATTCTCACTGGAAGCGTGAGCACGAACGAGCCGTGCGTAACCTGCTCTCCAGGACAGGTCTGGATGTCTTATTTTTCAAGTGTCACACGGATGGTCATTTCCCTCTCAGACGGGATGTGCGCCCGCATCCCATCGGGTCCGTGCGCACCCAGGCTTTTTGGGGTGAGGTGGTGTGGCATGGCTGTCGGAGGGGTGAGCGCTCGCATGCCTGCTCGCTGGGATGGAACCGGCTCCGTCAGCGGGTTAGGGGGAGGACCATGCCGCTCAACACCCTCTGCCTTCGTTGCGGCATGTGCTGTGACGGAACGCTTTTCACGCACGTGTCGCTCCAGCCGGAGGAAGCCCTGGCGCTCCAGCGACGGGGACTGCCCGTGGGCTCACGCACGGATGGAAGTCTCGCCTTGATGCAACACTGCTCGGCCCTGGATGGGCGCACGTGCACCGTCTACGCGGACCGCCCGGCGAGTTGCAGGCGTTATCACTGTCAGCTGTCCTCCGCGCTGGATGAGAAGGAAGTCTCGCTGGACGAAGCGCTCGCGGTGGTGGACGAGGCCCATGCGCGAGTGGCCACCGTGGCGCGCACGCTGGCGCCTGCTTCGAAAGAGGCGCCGCGCTCGGTGCTGCAACGCGCCCGGCGCGCGAACCTGCTCGAGCACGGCGGCCCGCTGTCCGCGATGGACCTGGCCACCTACGAGCATGCGGAGGCCTATCTGGATACACACTTCCGGGGGCGCTTCGGACGGCGGGATTGAGCGCGGCGACGCGGTGAATCCCAGCCGCCTCGCACACCCGTGTGGCTACGATGCGGGCGCGAGAATCCGGGCCGTGCTTCCACGGCGCCGCGTGACACCGAGGACTTCGATGAAGACGAACGCGTCCGTGCTGGCGGTGATGACGTGCTCCCTGCTGACGGCGCCGCTGGCAATCGCGGATGACACGGCCCCTGTGAAGTCCGCCTCGGTGGATTTGAACGGTGATGGCACGCCGGAAGCCGTGTCCATCCAGTTCGACGAACCGAAGAACGAGTTCATCCTCAAGGCGGGCAGCGCCACCATCCGGGGCCCCGGTGATGACAATGAGCCCGCGGGCGTGTTCATCGTGGACCTGGACAGCCGGGACAAGCGCAAGGAGCTCGTGGTGCGCACCGGGCAGACGGACTACGACCAGCGCTCGTACATCTACGGCTTCGACGGCAAGGCGCTGAAGCTGCTGGGCACCGTGCCCGCGCTCACCGAGGCCAAGGGCAACGGCATCATCCTGTCCGACTCATGGCAGGGCTTCTGGAACCGGCGCGACAAGTACGTCGTGGATGCGAAGACGGGCAAGGTGTCCGAGGTGCCGCAGGACCTGTACGCCGTTGGTGTCGAGGCCACGGTGAAGCAGTCGTTCCCCTTGGCTCGCAGCCGTACGGACAAGAGCGCCGTCGCGACATTGGCCCAGGGCTCGAAGATTCAGGTTCTCGCCGCCGCGCCCTCGGGCCGCAAGGGTGAGGGCTACCTCTACCTGGTGAAGTCCTCCACGGGGCTGCTCGGGTGGGCCACCGCGAAGGATTTGACGGGGAAGACGGACGGCCTGCCGCTCGCGGGTTGAGGGCGAGCGCGCGCCGGTTACTCGGCCAGTGACAGCTCGATGCGGCCGAGCTGCTCGTCGGTGGAGGTTACCTTCACCGTCACTGGCATGCCCACGGTGAAGGTCCGCTCCTTGCCCACCAGGGACAGCTCCCGCGCATCCGGCCGGAAGGGGCCTCCGGACAGGGCATCCGCGGGCACCACGCCTTCCACCAACATGCCATCCAACTGCACCACCAGGCCGAAGGGCCGCACCCGTGTCACACGCGCCTGGAACTGCTTGCCCACGTGCCCCGCCATCCACCGCGCCTCCAACTCGCGGTGCCGGTCGTTCTCCGCCCGCGTCGACGCGCGCGCCTTCGCGTTGATGTGCACCGCGAGCGCCTCCACCCCCGGGTCCTCGTCCACGAAGTCCCGGCGCCCGCGCAGGTACCCCTTCAACGTCCGGTGCACCGCCAGGTCCGCGTACCGGCGAATCGGTGACGTGAAGTGCAGGTACAGCGGCGCCGCCAGGCCGAAGTGCGGCCCCGGCTTCACCGTGTAGCGCGACGGGCCCAGTGAGCGCCGCAGCACCGAACGCAGCGCCGGCTCCGCCACCGCGCCCGCGATCTGCCGGTCGAACGCCGCCAGCGCGAGCGGCGTCAGCTCCCGTCCGAAGCCCGCAGCGAAGCCGGACGTCTCCGCGAACGCATTCAGGTCCGCCACCCGCAACGGGTCCGGCTGCTCGTGCACGCGGTACACCCCGGGCAGGCCGCGCGCCAGCAGCCACCCGGCGATGGCCTCGTTCGCCGCCACCATGAAGCGCTCAATCATCGCGTGCGCCGACGTCGGCTTCTCACTCACCAGCCCGGACAGCTCGCCCGTCGCCTGGTCGAAGGTGAAGCGCGCCTCGTCCCGCGCGAACTCCATGCCGCCTCGCGCGGCCCGCGCCACCGCCAGCCGCGCCGCCGCCAGCCGGAACCACGGCATCACCTCGCGCACCGGCTCCATGGGCGCCGACACCTCACCCCGGTCCAGGAAGGCGGCCACCTCGTCGTAGTTCAGCCGCGCCCACGAACGGATGATGCTCTCGTACACGTCCGCCGCCGTCACCCGCCCCTGCGGGTCGATGCGCAGCTCCACCGTGAGGCACAGCCGCTCCTCGCCCTGCACCAGGCTCAGCCAGTGCGAGGACAACTCCTCCGGCAACATCGGCAGCACGCGCCCCGCCAGGTACACGCTGGTGGCCCGCTCGCGCGCCTCAGCGTCCAGCGCCGTGCCCTGCTTCACGTACTCACTCACGTCCGCGATGGACACCAGGAGCCGCAGCGCCCCGTCCGGCCCCGCCGGCAGCACCGAAATCGCATCGTCGATGTCCCGCGTGGACGGCGCATCCACCGTCACCGTGGGCACGTCCCGCAAGTCCCGCCGCGCGCCCACCGCATGCGGCACCGCGCGCGCCCCCCGCGCTTCCTCGACGACTTCCGCGGAGAAGTCCTTTCGCAGCCCGTGCCGGGCGATGACGCGCTCCAGGGAGCGGTCCTCCCCTTCCTCCACCCGGTAGAGCAGCACCACCTTGCCTTCGTCGATGCGCGCGACCACCGCGTCACCGGCCTGCACCTGCGTCCCCGCGGGGTCGAGCACCCAGTCCGCGTTGGCCACCTCGCGGTCCACGTGGAGCAGGGGCGCGCCCTTGCGCAGCACCACCTCGCCGTAGACCTGCGTGCGAGGCCGCTCCACCAACGACAGCTGGCTGGCCGACCAGCGCCCATCCGCGCCCGCCGTCACCGTGGCCGTGACGACGTCCCCGGCGAAGTACGGATTGAGGTCGGGCGGAGGGACGAAGGCGGACAGCACCTCGGGCGAGCCGGGCGTCTGAACGGTGAGGAAGCCGAAGCCTCGAGGGTGGACGTCGAGACGGCCGGTGACGGTGCGGGGCGAAACGGAAGTATCCATGGAACCTTGGGCGCGTGTTTAGCCCACTCCCATCCTGGGAAAGCAGGGCTCGCGCGGGAAAATGTCAGCCCCCGGGAGCACGGCCCATGGAGGGCCTGCGTCTCACCGGGAAAGCCATCGCCAGGAATTGGCGACCTGCCGCCGAGGACGCAGCCGGGCCCGCGCCCCTGACATCCTCCGTCCGGGCCGCCCACGATTCCCCACCTGAATCCGGCTTCAATTCCGCCCTACCCGGGAAGTCACCAGGTCCGGTAACGAACCCGTGAGGGACGGGGCTTTCGCGTCCATCCGGCTCACGGTGTACATTCGACGCCATTCAATGAGTGGGAACACGCTGCCGCTCGCGCCGGAAGCGCGCTCGCTGGGCAAGTACGAGGTACTCTGCCGCCTGTCGACGGGCGGGATGGCGGAGATTTTCCTCGCGTCCCAGCGTGGCCTGGCGGGTTTCCACAAGCTGGTGGTGCTGAAGCAAATCCTCCCCGACATCCGCGGCGAGGAGGAATTCGTCCGGATGTTCCTGGACGAGGCCAAGGTGACGGCCGCGTTCAACCACCCGCACATCGCCCAGGTGTACGACCTGGACATCGCGGACGGAGAGCTCTTCCTCTCCATGGAGTTCGTCCCGGGCGCCACGCTGGTGGAGGTGGCCCGCGCGTGCCGGCAGGCCAACACCCCCATCCCCATAGGCTACAGCCTGATGGCGGTGCGCGATACCGCCGTGGCGCTGCACTACGCACACACCTTCACGGATCCGCTGGGCCGCCCCTCTCCCGTCATCCACCGGGACGTGGCGGAGAAGAACATCATGGTGACGTACGAGGGCGTCACCAAGCTGCTCGACTTCGGCATCGCCAAGAGCCTGGCCCGCGCCAGCCGCACCGCAGTGGGCATGGTGAAGGGCACCAGCGGGTACATGTCGCCCGAGCAGATCATGGGCGAGCCGCTGGATGCGCGCAGCGACCTGTTCAGCCTCGGCGTGGTGCTGCACGAGTGCCTCACCGGCATGCGGCTGTTCTACGCCAAGCAGGCCGAGGCGATGATGAACGCGGTGCTGCGCTGCGAGGTGACGCCGCCCTCGCGCACCAACAAGCACGTGCCGCCGGAGCTGGACGCCATCGTCATGCGCGCGCTGTCCAAGCGCCGCGAGGACCGGTACGCCTCCACGCTGGAGTTCGCCCGCGCCATCGAGCGCGCCGTGGGACCGCTCATCTGGCACCCCGAGCAGAGCAGCGAGCTGATGCTCCGCCTCTTCTCCGACCGGCGTGAGCAGACGCGGCAGCTCCTGATGAGTGGGCAGAACGACACGGGGGACACCACCGGCGTGGTGAACCTGGCCAAGGTGATGGCCATGGGGGTTGAACCGTCCGAGCTGCCCACCGGTGGCGTCACCTTGCCGCCGTCGCCTCGGGTTTCGGGAGCGCCTCGGAACGCCGCGCCGCCCCCCGCGCCCCGGCGTCCCACCACGGGCGCTCCCGCCGCGTCCCCTGAAGCTGGCACCGTTCGCAAGGCCGTGCTTCAGGCGCCTCCGGGCAAGCGGCTGGCCTCGCGCGCGTCCCCCGCTGACGTACACGCTCCGCCGCCTCCTCCCTCCGAGGCGATGACGCTCCCTCCGTCCGGGGGACAGCACGTGCGCACCCAGCCAGGGATGCCGGTCCACCCTCCGGAGCACACGGTCCGCACGCAACTGCCGGGCACCGGCCGGGACGCGAGCGCCTCTGCATCCGCGCCGGGTGAGGCCTCCGCACGTCAGGGTTCGCGGGCCTCGGCGGCTGATGCCCATGCCACCGATCGGGAACAGACCCAGGTCCGCGGGGTGCGTTCCCCGGAACCACCCGCTCCGCCAGCGCCCGAGGAATCTCGCGCCCGACCGATTCGCACGCCGGATACGGTCCCTGCCGCGGATGATGCGCATCGGGCACGTTCATCGCGCACGGCGGATCCATCGCCTGCTGGCGATGAAGCGCCTCGGGCACGTTCATCTCGCACGGCTGATCCGACACCTGCTGGCGATGAAGCGCCTCGGACACGTTCATCTCGCACGCCCGAGCCTTCCCCGTCCGTGGATGAGCCCCCGCGTGCCGATGCACGGTCCCGCTCGTCCCGGATGCAGGACGGCCTGCGCACGGGGACCCCATCCGAGGCGCCCGCGCCTCGCGCCGCGACGGAAGATGCATCCCGCACCCGCGCTTCCCGCGCCCAGGACGGCCTGCGCGCCTCCGTGCCCACGCCGCCCCACGCCGAGCGCGACCTGCAGACGGCGATGATTCGCATGCCGGTGCTGCCCCCCGAGCGTGGCGGGGACACGGTTCCGGTGACGCCCTCGCCGCGCCGCCCCATTCCTCCCCGCCGCAGGCAGGGTGGCTCTTCGACCGAGCCCACCACCCAGCCCGTCCGCTTCCACGACATGCCCATGGAGGAGGACGACGAAGAATCCACGCTGCAAGGCCGGGGGGGCGACACAACAGGCCCCAGGCGCGCGCGGGCCCCCCAGTCCCAACCACAACCTCGGCGAAGCCGGGCCTGGATGGCCATCACGGCGGTGGTGGGCGTGCTGGCGCTGGGCGTCGCGGTGGTGATGCTGGGGTTGGACGGTGGCGTCGTGTCCTCCCGGCTGAAGCCCCTGCTCGGCCAGGGTGCCCCACCGCCCCCCCAGCAAACCGCCGGGACACGCCCCCCGGTGAACGCGGACAAGGCCCTGGCGGCGGGGACAGCGACTCCCGTGGCTCCACCGGTGAACGATGGGCCGAAGGACACGGGGGATTCGGCCCCGGCCATCGCGGATGTGGACCCCACCATCCTGACGGATCAGGTCCCCGTGCCGGATGAGAGTGCCCCGGACTCGGACTCCGCCACCGAGGACGACGCCCCACTCAAGGAGCCCCGGACCTTCAAGCGCGTCCGCAACGGGACGCAGCGGAGCAAGGCGGTCACCACGGCACCCCGCAAGGCACCGGCCACGCCGCCCGCCTCGGAGAGCGTACCGGCGGGCGAGCCCGGCTTCCTCACCCTGGTCACCGAGCCCAAGGCCCAGGTGTTCCTCGGCGGCCAGGACCTGGGCAAGACGCCGCTCTTCAAGGTGAAGCTGCCCGCGGGCCAGCACACCCTGAAGCTGGTGGATGCCACCGCCAAGGCGCACCAGGTCCCCGTGGACATCAAGCCCGGAGAGACGACCTCCGTCCGCGGCCCGTTGAGCCTGCTTTCGGACCCCTGAACCGAAGGGCAGGCAATCAATGCCGAGAGCGTGCGTACCTTGAGCACGTCGGGGTCCATGTCGTGGACCCTTTTCCATTGGAGCGTGCCCATGTCCCCCGTCCGCGTCTCAATCGTCGCCTCCTTCCTCCTCTTCGGTGCCTGTGCCCATGCCCAGGAGCCTCAAGCCGGTGCGTCCGCTTCCACACAACAGCGAGGCGACGTCCGAGAGGTGCCCGACTTCGACGAGGTATCGGTGAGCCACGGCATCCGGGCCGAGGTGAAGGTGGGCCCCAAGTCCGTGCGCCTGGAGGGACCGGCCGAACTCGTGTCCCGAATCGAATTGGATGTGCATGACGGGACGCTGCGCACCCGCGTGGACAAGAAGCTCTTCAGCGGATTCAAAGGCGGCAGCGTCCGCCTGTACGTCTCCAGCCCGCGCGTCGAAGGCATCCACGCCAGCGGCGGCAGCCACGTGGACGCGGACGCCACGCGCACGGACGAGTTCGACGTCGACGCCAGCGGCGGCGCCATCGTCAACGTCCGCGGCGTGGATGCACGCCAGGTGGATGCCGAGGCCAGTGGTGGCTCGAAGGTGACGCTGGCGGGACGGGCAACGGACTTCGACGTCGAGGCCAGCGGGGGCTCCATCGTGCGGGCCCTGGACGTGAAGGGCGTCAAGACGCTGGACGCGGAAGCGAGCGGCGGCTCGCGCGTGGAGGTGGATGCGTCCGACCGCGTCAGCGGCGAGGCCTCCGGGGGCAGCGTCCTCCAGCTCGTGTCCCGCCCGAGCCAGAGCGACGTGCGCGCCAGCGGAGGATCCCGGGTTGTCTACAAGGACTGACGCGCCCTCCGCCGTGGAAGGCGTTCCGCGTCAATGACAACACACGGGTGGGGTGGACGGGACAGCACCCGGG
>NZ_JAAEAH010000139.1 GCF_010998615.1 Myxococcus sp. CA023
GCCATTTCGGACCTCATGCGCCTGGCACGAAAGGAATTCCGTGCCCTACAGCATCGTCCCGACGTCCTCCGCTCCTTCTTCGAGCACGCTGGGCTCCATGTTTAGCGGACTCGTCGAGGCGGTTTAGCAGTCGAGCCGTCTGGCCCGGTGCCCAGCGGCATCTTCACCGGGATGGGGCCTCCTTGCCTTATCCTGGGCGGGGCCGCGCCTTCGTGTCATCGCGCCGAGGCGGACGTCTCCGGCGCGGTGGGCGCCTGGGGCACGGGCGCGCTGGGCTCCTGCGTGCGTGCCCAGTCCTGGGCGCTGCGGCCGCTGCCATCGCGCACGTCAGGGGAGGCCCCCTGCTGCCGGAGTTGGTCCACCACCTCCTTGCGGCCGAACAGGGACGCGAACATCAGCGCCGTCTGGCCGAAGCGGTTGCTCTGGTCCACCGCGCAGGGCTGCTGATTGAGCAGTCCGACGATGTCCGCATAGCCCTTGAAGGCCGCGCCCATGAGCGCGGTGTTGCCGTTGTTGTCGCCCGCGCACGCATCCGCGCCGGCGGAGAGCAGGGCGCGCACCGTGTCCGCATGCCCGTGGTACGCGGCGAGGATGAGCGGCGAGAAGCCGCGAGCATCCCGCGCCTCCACCGGCGTACCCGCTTGGACGAGCCCGGCGACGATGTCCGTCTCTCCAGCACGAGCGGCGGCCAGCAGGTAGCGCTCCGCCTCGCTCGTGGCCAGCAGACGCCCTTGCGGCGCAGGCGTGGCGCGCAGGGACATCCACGCGGCCGTCAACACGCCGGCACCCAGCATCAACAGGCCCAGCGTTCCCAATAGCAGCTTGCGAATCATGACGGACTCCAGAAGAGAGGGGGCCTGCTCCCACTGAGGGAAGACCGGGATGCGACGGGCGGCGAGAGGGAAGCGCCGGGCCCTGGCGGAGACAGCCATGCCAGGGCCCGGAGATGAACGAATCAGTGGGCGGCGAGCGTGGCCACGGCGGCCTTGGCGTCGTCCACCTTCACGTTGACGGCCTTGGCAAGGCGGGTGCCGTAGTCAGGGTTGGCCATGAAGAAGTGACCCACCATGCGCGCCTTCACCTTGGCATCACGCACCTGGTTCAGGTCCGCGGCCAGGTTCTTGATGAGGCGGTCCTTCCCGCCCGCGTCGAGCGCCAGATAGAAGGCGCCCGCCTGCGCGAAGTTGTCCGTCTTCTCGATGCCGCGCTGCTGCGTGGTGCCGCGGAGCGGCGCGTTGGAGAAGAGGTACTGCGGCGCGTCCTGCGTCTCACGGGTGACGCTGGGCTCGTAGTTCACGTCCGACTTCGTGTTGGCGAAGTTCATGCTGCCCGCCTGGCTGTTGTTGCTCACCGTCGCGCGGGCCCGGTTGATGGGCAGTGACTGGTAGTTGGCGCCAATGCGGTAGCGCTGGGTGTCGGCGTAGGAGAACAGGCGGCCCTGCAGGAGGCGGTCCTCGGAGGGCTCGATGCCCGGCGGCTGCACGCCAGGGGAGAAGGCCGCCTGCTCGGTCTCCTCGAAGAAGTTGTCCGGCATCTTGTTGAGCGTGAACTTGCCCAGCTTGATGGACGGCACCTGCGTCTCGGGCCAGATCTTCGTCGCGTCGAGCGGGTCGAAGCTGAACTTGTCCAGCTCCTTGGGGTCCAGCACCTGCACGCTCAGCTCCCACGAGGGGAACTTGCCCGCGCCAATGGTGGCGTAGAGGTCCGTGGTGGCGTGCTGGTGGTCCTCGGAGATGACGCGGGCGGCGTCCTCGGCGGTGAGGCTCTTCACGCCCTGCTGCGAGCTCCAGTTGAACTTCACGTACTTGTATTCGCCCTTCGCGTTGACGAACTTGAAGGAGTGCACGCCGTGCCCGTTCATCTGGCGGTAGTTCGCCGGGATGCCGATGTCCGAGTACACCTGCGTGAGCATGTGCGTCGACTCGGGCAGGTGCGAGAAGAAGTCGAAGGAGCGATTCGGGTCCTGCTTGTTCGTGACGGGCGACGGCTTCAGCGAGTGCACCATGTCCGGGAACTTGATGGCGTCGCGGATGAAGAAGACGGGCAGGTTGTTGCCCACCAGGTCCCAGTTGCCCTCGTCCGTGTAGAACTTGAGCGCGAAGCCGCGAGG
The DNA here is from genome assembly GCF_010998615.1 of Myxococcus sp. CA023. Taxonomy (GTDB): domain Bacteria; phylum Myxococcota; class Myxococcia; order Myxococcales; family Myxococcaceae; genus Myxococcus. Next base: position 2,111 of record NZ_JAAEAH010000139.1, read on the forward strand.
ATCGCGCAGCGTCTCCGGCGAGCCCGACGGATGGATGACCGTGGAGAAGCGCACGAACATCGGCGTCTTCTTGCCCTTCGCGGAGAAGATGGACGCGCGCGTCAGCTTGGAGAAGTCGCCGTAGCTCTCGAAGGTACCGTGGGCGCCGGTGCCGCGCGCGTGGACCACTCGCTCGGGGATTCGCTCACGGTCAAAGCGCGCCAGCTTTTCGATGAGGTGGAAGTCCTCCAAGAGGACGCCGCCACGAGGACCGGCCGTCTTGGAGTTCTGGTTGGTCCCCACGGGGGAGCCGGTGTCCGTCGTCAGGGGAGGGGGCGTCGCGGCAACGGCGGCCGATCCGCCAAAGAGAATGGCGGTCAGAAGCAGGGAGCGGGTTTGCAAGGGATTCTCCTTGTTTCAGGGGGTAAGGCAGTCCCGTCCTGAGCAGGTGCCATGCCATCGCTCGACTCTGAATGATTCCGGTGGGTTATGTGTTGTGTCCAAGAGTGTCCACCGAAAGGCCGGTGGCGTCACCGCCCTGTCGGTGGGAGTGGCCACCGGCCTTTCGGTGCTTTGAGCTCGAAACCGATAATGCGGTGCGGCAACGTTGTGCAGGTGCGCATCGGCGCTACCCGCTGTCGTTCGGGCGGGTAAGGTGCGTCCATGCCAGGCCCGTTCATTGAAGACGCGCGGATTGAAAATGCGCGCAAGCTGGCGGACGAAATCGTCAACCCGATCTTCGACCTCATCCGCCGTAACACCACTGTTTCGACCGAGCGCACCGTGTTGCGCTTCTTCGGCCTCTCTGGAGCTGGCGCGCGGGGCGTGCCGCTTGCCAACCTGATGGTGGACAAGCTGAAGGCCGCCGGGGTGCTCAACAAGGGCGCCGCCTACTGGTACGGCCGCGCGCTGCAACTGGGCGCGAAGAGCCCGCTGGAGGCCGTGGAGCGGCTGACGGCGCTCCCCACGGAGAAGCTGGCCCCCTTGTCGCCCGAGCAGGAGCACAACCTCCGCGAGGAGGTGCGCGCGGAAGCCCGCGCCGCGCTCGATGACCTGAAGGCCCGCATCGCCCAGCGCGAAGAGCTCCGCAAGCAGTTCCCCATGCCCCCGGCGCCGCACAAGTACGTCATCGTGGCCACGGGCAACATCTATGACGACGTGGACCAGGCGCGCGCTGCGGCCCAGGCGGGCGCGGACGTCATCGCTGTCATCCGGTCCACGGCGCAGTCGCTGCTGGACTACGTGCCCCACGGCGCGACGACGGAGGGCTACGGCGGCACCTACGCCACCCAGGAGAACTTCCGCATCATGCGCGAGGCCCTGGACGACGAGAGCCGCAAGCTCAAGCGCTACATCCAGCTGACCAACTACTCGTCCGGCCTCTGCATGTCGGAGATCGCCTTCTGCGCGGCCTACGAGAAGCTGGACATGCTGCTCAACGACGCGATGTACGGAATCCTCTTCCGTGACATCAACATGCGGCGCACGTTCATCGACCAGTACTTCAGCCGCCGCATCTGCGCCCTGGCCGGCATCATCATCAACACCGGCGAGGACAACTACATCACCACCGCGGATGCGTACGACGCGGCCCACACCGTCATCGCCAGCCAGTTCATCAACGAGTGCTTCGCCAAGCGCGCGGGCCTCAAGGACTGGCAGCTGGGCATCGGCCACGCGTACGAAATCGATCCGTACCGCGAGGACACGCTGCTGCTCGAGCTGTCCCAGGCCATGCTGGTGCGCCGCTGCTTCCCGGACGCGCCGTTGAAGTACATGCCGCCCACCAAGCACAAGGAGACGGACATCTTCTTCAGCCACACGTACGACGTGATGGCGAACCTGGTGGCCATGTGGACACGGCAGGGCATCCAGCTGCTGGGCATGATGACGGAAGCCATGCACACGCCGCTCTTGGCGGACCGCTACGTGGCGCTCAAGTCCGCGGCCTACATCCACCGCGCGGCGCGGGGCATCGACGAGGAGTTCACCGTCCGCGAGGACGGGAAGATCGCCAACCGCGCGCGCGAGGTGTTCGCCCGGGCGGAGCAGTTGCTTCAGGAGTGCCGCGACGAGGGCATGGTGACCGCCATCGGCCGGGGCCACTTCGGTGACGTGAAGCGCGAGGAGACCGGCGGCAAGGGCCTCGACGGCGTGCTGGAGAAGGCGCCGGACTATTTCAACCCGTTCCTGGAACTCCTGGAGGCGCAGTGATGCTCGGTTCAATCCTTGCCATGGTCCTCTCCGCGGGCGGTTCCGCGGATGCGCTGGCGCAGGTCCAGGTGAAGAACGTGTCCATCCAGGTTCCCGCCTCGTGGAACCGCACCGAGGCGGATGGGACAAACAAGTTCCAGGCGCCCAGCGGGGACGCCTACTTCCTGGTGGACGTGGGCGCCGTGCAGACGGCGGGCATGAAGGCCCTGACGTGCGTGGACAAGATTGTCGCGTCCATTGGCGGCAAGGGCTGGGAGCGTCTGAAGGTGGGCGGCCAGCCAGCGGCGAAGCGTCAGGAGACGGACGTGGCGCCGGATGGCAGTGGCGCGGTGGATTCCGTGACGTATGTGGGCTGCGACGGAAAGACGACGTGGTCGGTCGTCTTCTACCTGGAGCAGACGAAGAAGGAGCGGTTCGCTCCGCTGGCCCAGAAGGTGGGCTCCAGCGTCAAGATTCAGCGGGCCGGAGGGAAGTGAGCCGATGGTGAAGCCGAGCAAGCAGATCATCCGTCCCTACGGCGACCGGCGGGACGACGGCGTGGTGCAGCTGTCGTTCACCCTGCCGGTGCCGTTGTCCGAGAAGGCCAAGGAGGCCGCCGCCGTCTTCACGAAGAAGATGGGCTTCACCGACGTGAAGGTGGCCGCCGCCGAGCGCGCCGCGGACTCCTACACCTTCTTCATCGTCTACGCCCGTTCGGCCGTCACGCTGGACTACGCCGAAATCGACGTGCCCGAAGTCGTCGTGAAGAAGATGTCCTTCGACGACCTCAACGCCTTCATCAAGGAGAAGGTGAAGCGGCGCATCGTGGTGTTCGGCGCCTGCACGGGCACGGACACACACACGGTGGGCATCGACGCCATCCTCAACATGAAGGGCTACGCGGGCGACTACGGCCTGGAGCGCTACCCCGGGTTCGAGGCCTTCAACCTGGGCAGCCAGGTGCCGAACGAGGACCTCATCAAGAAGGCCATGGCGCGCAACGCGGACGCCATCCTGGTCAGCCAGGTCGTCACCCAGCGCGACGTGCACAAGGACAACTCGCGGCACTTCATCGACGCGGCGAAGGCCGCTGGCATCCACGGCAAGGTCCAGTTGCTGCTGGGCGGGCCCCGCGTGGACCACAAGCTGGCGCTGGAGCTGGGCTTCGACGCCGGCTTCGGGCCCGGCACCAAGCCGTCCGACGTGGCCAACTACATCGTCCACGCGCTCCTCAAGAAGGAAGGCAAGGAGCCGAAGGACGCGCACTATCAGGGAGAGCCCCAGTGAGCACGGGAACGAAGGCGGTCATCCGGCTGCGCATGAGCAGCCACGACGCGCATTACGGCGGCAACCTGGTCGACGGCGCGCGGATGCTGGGCCTCTTTGGCGACGTGGCGACGGAGTTGTGCATCCGCAGCGACGGGGACGAGGGCCTCTTCCGCGCCTATGACTCGGTGGAGTTCCTGGCCCCGGTGTACGCGGGCGACTTCATCGAGGCGGAGGGCGAAATCGTCAGCGCGGGCAACACGTCGCGGAAGATGCGCTTCGAGGCGCGCAAGGTCATCAAGCCGCGGCCGGACGTGAATGACTCGGCGGCGGATGTCCTGTCGGAGCCGGTGGTGGTGTGCCGGGCCACGGGGACGTGTGTGGTGCCCAAGGACAAGCAGCGGGGGCAGACATGAGCACGCCCATGGTCATCACCGCGGCCATGGTGGGCGCGGAGACGACGCGCGAGCAGACGCCGCACCTGCCCATCACCGCGGAGGAGATCGCCGAGGACGCCGCGCGTTGCCGCGAGGCCGGCGCGGCGATGGTGCACCTGCACGTGCGCACGCCGGACGGCAAGCCGTCGCAGGACGCGGAGTTGTTCCGCGCGGCCATCCGCGCCATCCGCAAGCGCACGGACGTGCTCATCCAGACGTCCACGGGCGGCGCGGTGGGCATGACGGTGGACCAGCGCTGCGGGCCGCTGACGCTCACCGGCGAGGACCGGCCGGACATGGCCACCTTGACGACGGGCACGGTGAACTTCGGCGAGGAGGTCTTCTGGAATCCCCGGCCGCTCGTGCGTGACATCGCCAGGCGCATCAAGGCGATTGGCCTGCGGCCGGAGCTGGAGTGCTTCGACGTGGGCATGATTGACGAGGCCCGCTACCTGGCGAAGGAAGGGCTGGTGGACCTGCCAGCGCACTTCGACTTCGTGCTCGGCGTGCCGGGCACGTTGCAGCCACGTCCGGAGGTGCTGGACTTCATGATTGCCTCGCTGCCGGAAGGCTCCACCTGGACGGTGGCCGGCGTGGGGCGTCACCAGCTGGCCTACGTGGACGAGGCGGCGAAGCGGGGCGGCAACGCGCGCGTGGGCCTGGAGGACAACATCTACGTGTCCAAGGGCGTGCTCGCGAAGGGCAACTGGGAGCTCGTCGCCGAGGCGGCGAAGCGCGCGCGTGCCCATGGCCGCGAGCCGGCAACACCGGAGCAGGCGCGCAAGCTGTTGCGGTTGTCGTAGCACCGCCGGACGCATCGTGACGGCCGCCGCCCGAGTCCTGTCGGGCGGCGCCCGTCTCTGGAGTGTGGGGCTGGTTCTTGTTGCCATGCATCCGGGCGAAGTCGGCTCTCCATGGAAAAGCAGAGAGCTGGACCTGGCCTGTTGTGCCTCTTGGCCGTTGCGTCGTTGGGCTGCGCCAGCAGTGCCACCGGATCGGCCAGTCGCCGCGATGCCTATGCCCTGGCGTCTTGCACCGACACCGTGTCGTGCTGCATCCAGCGCAACCCTGGTGTGCCCGAAGCGTGCGGCCTCACAGCGGGCGAGGCCGCCGCGCACATGGCAGGCGTCAAGATGGCCATGGAGGCGACGGAAGACGCCGCCCGCTGTGTGGGACGACGCTCACAACGCGGAACTTCCCGAATGGAAGCGCCGCTGCATTCGGAACTACGGCGACTGCAAGGAGGGGCTGTTCGCCGGGCCCTGCTACGACTGCCTTCGCATGTGTGAAGGGCAGCAGGATTGGCCCCTTGATATGTGCGGCCCGAAGCGGAAGAAAAGGCCCTGACCCATGGCCAACCGCCCTAACTGGGACTTGTTCCGCGCACTCTCCCGCCGCGTGTTGCGGGACGGCATGCCTCTCGTGCTCACGGAGGACGTGCGCACGTTGTTGCTACACACTGCACGTGAGGTTGCCATCCTCGATGCGGAGCTCGCATTGCGCACCGAGGAGGGGGCCTTGGCACTGATTCGTGAGACTGGACGCCGCATCACGGACGGCTCAAACAGGCTCACCGATGCGCTGCACGTGATGTGGCAGCACCAGCGGGCTGGGGACTACAACAGCGCGCGGCAACTGATGCGCGACGTGTTGGCCGTCGAAGTCGTGCCGTACTACCGGGAGCTTGCTCAAGGCCAGCTCGACGACATGTCCGACGAGCCTTGAACGGCTTCGCGCGAAGCATCTCCGCCCGCGCAGATGTCCGTGGTCAAGAAGAACATCATCGGCTTTCCGTTGTGACGGTGGGCATTGCGCTCACCGAGGTGGTGACGTGGGGCGCCTTCCGGAGCTTGCCGCCGTCCAGGCGCAGTTGCTGCCCTTGGATGCATGCGCGGTCGAGTACGGGAGTCGAAGAGGATCGGGCGGGAGGCGTTGGATTGGCTCCCAGGAATATGCCTACGTCACGCCCTGCGGGACTCCGTCCTCCTATCGTATCTCCGTCCGTGTTCCATCGGAGCGGCGGGTGAGCGACGTCGCCTTCGACATGAGGCGAAGCTCCGTCTCCGCGCCCTGGAAGATCCTGGTCGACAAGGATCAGACCGCGTTCCCCGCGCTCAAGCAGTCGCTCGAACAACTCGCCCCCTTCTTGCTCACGCAGTACCCCATCGAGCGCCAGAAAGACGCCGACTTGAAGGTGCGACTGGCACGCGAGAGACAGGAGCGGAAGGACGCTGAGCGCGCTCTCAAAGAAGAAGCGAAGAATTCTTATCCGGAGTGAATGTCTCGCCTTTTTGGCGTGCCGCCTGTTGACGGATTTTCGGTGTGCGCTCGCTCCACTTAGGCTCGTGCCTCAATGAATCCATCGTCTACACAGTCGGCGCGGAAGTCCGGCAACTCCGCCATCATCATCATCGTCGCGGTGGTGGTGATGGTTGGCCTCATGGGCGGGGGGGCCATTCTGGTCGCGGGGGGAGGATTTGGCCGGGGCGGCTTGAAGACCGACGTCAGCGGCCTTCAGGAACTCGCCGCGGTCCAGGCGCAGTTGCTGCCCCTGGATGCATGCCACATCGAGTACGGAGTGCGGGCAGGCGCGCTACCGCACCGCTCGACGGGCTCCCGGAAGTCCGCCTCCGTCACGCCGTGCAGTGGGGCGTCGGTTTCCTATGTCTCCATCAGCGTTCCGGAGGAGCTTCAGTCGTCTCAAGTCGCCTTTGACATGACGCGAAGCTCCGTCTCCGCGCCCTGGAAGATCCTGGTCGACAAGGATCAGACCGCGTTCCCCGACCTCAAGCAGTCGCTCGAACGGATCGCGCCCCTCATCGTGGAGAAGTATCCCGAGGCGCTTGCCACGGAGATCCAGCGCCGTGTGGACAGTGAGCGCGCGTGGCAGGAGCACAAGGCTGCCGAGCGTGCTCGCAAGGAAGCGGCGAAGACCTCGTATCCCGAGTGAGCGACTTCCCATGAGCACAGTGCCCACGCAGCCGGCGCAGAAGTCCGGCAAGAACACGATCCTCATCATCGCCGCGGTCGCGGTAGTGGTCGGCGGCATCGGCGCAGCGACCCTTCTGTTGGGCCGGCAGCCGAGCGACGTTGGGAGCCTCGGGGAGACCGACGTCGGTGGCCTTCAGGAGTTGGCCGCCATTCAGGCGCAGCTGCGTCCCTTGCGGGCATGTGGCATCGAGTACGGGGAGCGGGGACGCCGGATGAAGTCGGGCTCTCACACGTCCGTATGGGTCAGCGCGTGTGAGAATGACCGTTTCGCGGGAGTCCGCATCGAGGTTCCCACAGCGCGACAGGTAGAGGGAGTCGCCTTCGATTTGGAGCGAAGCTCCGTCTCCGAACCCTGGAAGATCCTGGTCGACAAGAATCAGGTGCCATTTCCAGAGCTCAAGCGGACACTCGAGCAGCTCACGCCCTACCTCGTCGAGGAGATTCCCTCAAGGCTTGCTCAAGCCATCGAGGCGAAGGTCGCGGCTGATCGCGAGAGGCAGAAGCGCCAGGCCGCGGAGCCTGCTCGCAGGGAAGCATCGAAGAACTCGTATCCGGAGTGAGGCGCCTGGCCGGCCCGTTCGCTCACGGGAACTCGATGGAGCCGAGGCTGATGGGAGAGTGCGGACGACTCCGGGTCCAGTCCCGAATCGTGTGTAGGGCAGCCTGCTCGTTGGCAGGCGCTTGGTGTGGCTCAGGACTCCTGTAGGAAAGTGCGCGTTCGCCTGCGCTCGCGTGCCATTCATTGGTCGGCGTGGCGGGTGTGTGCTTTCAGGCATGCCCGTCATCATCCGGGGGGCCCGAGTCCGATTTCTGAAAACGAAGCCGGGCGAGGGGCCGAAGCCGCCTCCGCGCCCACCGTGTGAGTACTGCGGGAAGGCGTGGCACAAGTTCGCCGCCGCGTGGGGCTGGCACGTGGGGAACTCCACGGAGTTGCGGGAGAACATCCTCGCGGGCCGGGAGTCCAGCGAGCACCCCTGGTACACGGGGCGCTGGTCCATCGCCGCCCACCACCTCATCTGCTCGGAGGCCATGGCGGATGACGAGAACTGGGCCCGGTTCTGCCGGGAGTTCAGCTACGACATCAACCGGCGGGAGAATGGCGTCATGCTGCCCATTGTTCTGGCCGTGGCATGCGAACTCCACGTCCCTGTCCACATCGGTCCTCATTCAGGAGGGTGGGCTTTCGACATGGACATGGCGTACCCAGATGCGGTGAAGGGAGCGCTGGAAGCTGTCGCTGATGCCGTGGAGCGGGGTGAAGTTGCCCCGGTTTCGTGGAGTTCCACCCGCTGTGCGAAAAGGGTCCCACGATGCCGAAGTCACGTCCCCCATACCCGCCGGAGTTCCGTGAGCGGGTGGTCGAGCTGTTGAAAGCCGGCCGCT
>NZ_JAAEAH010000013.1 GCF_010998615.1 Myxococcus sp. CA023
ACGTTGTGGGGCAGGGCCACCCGCGTGCGCCGCTGCCAGCCGCGCCGCAGCCACTGCACGTTGTCCAGTACGACGAAGGTCCCCGCGCGGGCCAGCTGCTCGTGGAAGTCCACCCACGGCAGGTAGTGCGGCTGCTCGGCGACGACGACTCCAGGGATGCCCGGCACGCGCGGAGGATAGCGTCCTGGCGCCACCCGGTGACCACCCGTTTGCCCTCCGGCCGGAATGTTTCCACCGGACATGGGGTGCGCCTGACCCCCGCCAGTCAGGACGCCCCCGGCTGGAAATGCCGTGCTACAGAATCATAGTATTTTTCACCCCGTGTGTTTGGGGCCCCGGAGCAGGCGACTGGATGAAGTTCCTGTGTCTCACCACCGATGACCGGCACCCCGTGGCGGAGGAGCTGCGGCGCCAGGGCCAGGCCGTGTTCACCACAGCCGACCTGGTGGAAGCCGGCGCGGCGCTGGGGCACGGGCCCGTGGACGTGCTGGTGGTGGACGCGGCGGACCTGGTGGAGGACGCGCTCTGGCTGGACGCGCTGCGGACGCAGGCCCGTCCCGAGGAGCCGTTGGTGCTGGGGTTGGCGCGGGACGGCACCGACGCGGCGCTCGAGCCGCTGCTGGCCGCGGGCGTGGACGAGTTCCTGGTGGAGCCCTTCACCCCGGTGCAGGTGCGCTCACGGCGGTTGTTGCTGGAGCGGCGGGTTGCGGCGCGGCGCCAGCGGCGGACGTCCGAGGCGGAGGCGCGGGGCGAGGTGGCGCGGCTGGCCTCCATCATCCAGATGCAGTCGGACGTGGCGATGGCGGGCTACGGGCTCGACGAGCTGATGCGGCTGCTGTGCGAGCGCTCGCGGGTGCTGTGCGGCGCGGACGGCGCGGCGGTGGCGCTGCTGGGGGCGGACACCGAGGAGGAGGTGACCTACCTGGTGGCCACCGGCAGCCTGGCGCCCTTCATCGGCTTCCAGCTGAAGGTGGAGGGCAGCCTCACGGGCGCCAGCCTGTTGCGGGGCGAGGTGATGCGCACGGATGACTCGGAGGCGGACGTCCGGGTCAACGTGATGGCGCTGCGCCACGTGGGCGCGCGGTCGATGATTTGCGTGCCGCTGTGGCGCGAGGGCCGCCCGGTGGGCGTGCTCAACGTCACCAGCCGGCGGCCGAACACGTTCGAGGACCGGGACGTGCGCACGCTGGAGCTGATGGCGGGCCTGCTCGGCGCGGCCATGGGCAACGCGGCCGAGGCCCAGGCGCGTCAGGAATTGATGGTGCAGAACACGCTGGCGATGGGCGCGCTGGAGGAGTCGCAGGAGCTGTTCGCGTCCTTCATGGACAACATCCCCGCGGTGGCCTTCATGAAGGACGAGCGGGGCCGCCGCATCTGGGTGAACGCGCGCTACAGCCGGTTCTTCGGCTACCCGGTGGGCGCGGACATGTCCAACGTGTCCGACATGGAGTTGATGCCCGCGGCCTCCGCCGAACAGTCGCGCCGGGATGACGACGCGGTGTTGACATCCGGCAAGCAGAGCATCACCGAGACGATGATTCCCGCGCGCGACGGCACCGAGCGCCACTGGCTCACCTACCGCTTCATCGTGCGGGAGCGCTCGGGGCGGCGGCTGCTGGCGGGCGTAGCGGTGGACGTCACCGACCGCAAGGCCATGCAGGCGCAGCTCGTGGTGTCGGACCGGCTGGCGGCGGTGGGCACGCTGGCGGCGGGCGTGGCACACGAAATCAACAACCCGCTGGCCTTCGTCCTCTCCAACCTGTCGTTCCTCGCGGGCGAACTGCACGCCCTGGCGCCGGAGTTGCCGTCGGGCCGCATGGCGGAGCTGGAGGAGGTGCTGCGCGAGGCCACCGACGGCGCGCACCGCGTGCGGCAGATCGTCCGGGACTTGAGGACCTTCTCCCGGGGCGACGACGAGGTGGCCACCGCCGTCAACGTGCAGGCGGTGCTCGAGTCGGCCATCACCCTGGCGCGCAGCGAGCTGAAGCTGCGCGCGCAGCTGGTCCGCGACTACCGCGAGGTGCCGCTGGTGGAGGGCAACGAGGGCCGCTTCGGACAGGTATTCCTCAACCTGCTCATCAACGCCGCGCAGGCCATTCCGATGGGCCGGTCGGAGCAGCACGAGGTCCGGCTGAGCCTGCGGAGCGCCGGGGACCGCGTCATCATCGAGGTGCGCGACACGGGCGTGGGCATGCCTCCGGAGGTGCGCGCCCGCATCTTCGACCCCTTCTTCACCACCAAACCGGTGGGCGAGGGCACGGGGCTGGGCCTGTCCATCTGCCACGGCATCGTCACCGGCTTCGGTGGAGACATCTCGGTGGAGAGCGAGGAGGGACGGGGCAGCACCTTCCGCGTCTCCCTGCCTGTGGCGCAGCGCGCGAAGGATCCGGTGGAGCCGCCGCTGCGCATGCCCCTGGTGGGCTGAGGTCAGCGGCGGAACATGGGCGGGAAGACGCGGGGGGCCTTCTTCTTGCGCAGGCAGCGCACGGCCGCGTCCATGTAGCAGGCGGAGAAGGCGCGGCGGCGCAAGCCGGGGCGCCCGCGTCCGGAGCGGTGCCAGAGGTGGTTGTGGACCAGGATGGCCTCGCCAGCGCGCACCGGCAGGGACAGGACGCGGGATTCAGCGTCGGCCGCCGCCACCGCGTCCGGAGGAATCACCCCGCCCAGGGGCGTCACCAGGCCGCCGCGGTGGCTGCCCGGGATGACTTCCAGACAGCCGCCGTCCTCGGGGGCGTCATCCAGCGCGGTCCAGATCTGCAGCTCCGGTTCGTGGGTGAGCCCCCACAGCCGGCCGCCATCCTGGTGCCATGGCAGGTTGCTGCCGCCGGCCTGCCCCTTGTGGAAGAGGATGGCGCGGTAGAGGACGATGTCGCCGGGGATGAGCGCCCGGGCGATGCGTTCGAACAGCGGGTTCTCCATCCACGCCAGGAAGCGCGGGTCCTTCTCCAGCTTCTCCAGCTTACGGTAGTCCAGGGAGGGGCCCTGCCAGCCCAGTCCCAGGGGGGCGTCCTCGTAGCGGCCGGTGGTGGCGTCCGGCTGGAAGAAGAGGCCCGGGTGGACGACCCGGCCCAGCATCAGGTCGTCGGCTCGCTCGCGGAGCGCGTCCAGGCCCTCGTCACCCAGCACACGGCCCAGCTTCGCGTAGCCGTGCTCGGCGTAGTGGGCCAGGGCAGGGCGGATATCGAACCGTTCCACGTCGACGCAAAGCATGGCGCCCCCCTCATACCCCGGCACGCGCCCGTTAGGGCAGGTTGATGCTTGCGCCCCCGGCCCGGGCGCCTCATCGTGGGAGGTGGCATGCCCTACCGTCGCACCACGCGCTTTGTGACTGCCCCGGATGGTACCCGGGTCGCCTGGCATACCCACTTCGGCAACCTCCGGGAGGCCACCGCCGACTCAGAGCTGGTGGCCCGCCCCACGGTGCTGCTGACGAACGGGATTGGCTCCTCGGAGAACTTCTGGCGCTACCTGGTGGGAAACCTGGAGCAGGACCACCGGGTGGTGCACTGGAACTACCGGGGCCACGGCAGCAGCGATGAATCCGTGGGGGACGGGTACCAGATTCGCGTGCACGTGGATGACCTGGAGCGCATCACCGAGGCGGTGATGGCCCGGGGGGATGGGCGGCCGCCGCACCATGTGGCGTTCTCCATGGGCGTGCGCGTTCTGCTGGACCTGTACCGGCGACGGCCGGACCTGGTTCCCTCCATGACGCTCATCGCCGGGGCGCCGGGGGCGTTTGGCTCGGGGGTGGACTCGGCGGGGGCCCGCGCGTTCCTGGCCGCCACCCGGGGCATGCTCAAGCTGGCCACGCCCACGCTGCCGCTGGCGGTGCCCGTGGCGCACGCGGTGATGGCCAGCCGCTTCGCCTATCCCCTGGCGCGGATGGTGGGGGCGCTCCGGGCCCGGGCGCCTCGGGCGGACATCGACGAGTTCATGCTCGCCCTGCGCCGGATGAGCCCCAGGGCCTACTGGTACACCCTCCGGGGCATGGTGGAGGGCCATGCCTGGGACGTGGCCAGGACGGTGCAGGTGCCCACGCTCATCGTCGCCGCCAGCAACGATTTGCTCGTTCCGCTGGGGGAGATGGAACGAATGCGTGACGCAATGCCGCACGCACATTGGATGCGGGTGGATGACGCAGGGCACGCCGGCCTGCTGGAGGCCGGGTCGGAGATCGCCGAGGCCGTGCGTGTCTTCCTCGTGGACCACGGCTTGGAGCCGCCCCATGAGGTCGGGGAGCACGCTCCGGTACCTCCGTCCTGAGAGGGGAGGCCGGGAGGATCAGAACCCAGGCTTGAGTCCAGTGAAATCGGAAACTGCCGCCTGGATTGCGTCGTGGGTGACAGATATGGGATGCAGGGGGCTCTTCAAGTTTCAACGGAGACTCTTTACCCATGCCCTGGTCCTTCCGGCAGATGCTGGCGCCGCTGTCCGCACTGCTCCTTTTCATGTCCGCATGTGGCGACGATCCTGAAGTCAGGCCCGTTTGCGGCAATGGCATCGTCGAGGCTGGCGAGACGTGCGACGACGGCAACCGAAACAACAACGACAGCTGTGACAACAGCTGCCGTCGTCCCACGCCGGATGCGGGCACCGAGGAGGATGCCGGCACCGAGGATGACGCCGGCACCGGTGAAGAGGATGGCGGCATCGTCGAGGACGACGCTGGCACCACCGAGGACGCGGGCACCGGTGAGGACGACGCTGGTACCACCGAGGACGCGGGCACCGGTGAGGACGACGCTGGCACCACCGAGGACGCGGGCACCGGTGAGGACGACGCTGGCACCACCGAGGATGGTGGTTCGGGCGAGCCGGATTCCGGCACCGACGCGGGCACGGGCGAGGACGACGCCGGCACCGACGCGGGCACGGGCGAGGACGACGCCGGCACCGACGTTGACGCCGGTACGGACGCGGGCACGGTCCAGGTCTCGCTGGACAGCTTCGGTCCGACGGGCACCTTCGCGCGCACCGGCACCACAGGGGCGACGTTCCCCGAGGCGCTGACGGTGCGCCTGCGTGAGGACGCTCCGGCGGAGGTCTGGGTCGAGGTTACTTCGTCCAGCGCCGTGCTGAACGTGCAGGGTGGGCTGGTGCGCATCGCCCCGGGTGAGCGCTCCGCCACGGTGCAGGTGACGGCGAACCTGGCCGCGGACCCGGAGACGGACAAGGCGACGCTGACGGCCACGCTGGGCAACGACACGCGTGCGGCCACGGTCCGGGTGCTGGCGGCGGATCAGGCCGCTGAGCTGGCCACGCTGTCGCCCGAGGTCATCTCGGTGGGCGCTGGCCAGACGCAGGGCTTCACGGTGGAGCTGGACGTTCCCCCGGCGCAGGACACGGTCATCCAGCTCGCGCTGGAGCCCGCGTCGTTGGGCACGGTGCCGGCCACGGTGACGGTGCCGGCCAACAGCATGTCCGCCAAGTTCGACTTCACCGCGGGCAGCACGGGCGGCGAGGGTCAGCTGGTGGCCGCGCTGAACGGTCAGTCCATCGCGGCGGCGGTGCAGGTGACCGCGGGCAGCAGCACGGGCCACGTCGTCATCAGCGAGTTCGCGCCCGCGGGCCCCGGTGGCGCCGGCGACGAGTTCATCGAACTCTACAACCCGACGTCGAGCGCGGTGGACATCTCTGGCTGGAAGCTCCAGTACAAGTCCGCCACGGGCACCACCGGCTACAACAGCAGCTTCGCGCTGCCCGCCGGCTCGGTCATCGCGCCGCGCAGCTACTTCCTGGTGGTGTCGTCGGGCTACGCGAGCTCGTCGGGCAACACCGTGACGGGTAACGCGAACTGGGGTGGCACCATCGCGATGGGCGGCTCCGCGGGCCATGTGCGCCTGGGCTACCCGGAGATGGCGCAGAACGACCCCATCACCTCGCCGCTGGTGGTGGACACGGTGGGTTACGGCAGCAACGCCAACCAGCCGGAGGGCACGCGCATCGCCGCCGTGCCGCCCGTCGCGGGCAGCTACGAGCGCAAGGCCTCGGCCGCGTCGACCGCGGAGACGATGGTTGTCGGCGGCGCGGACGAACTGCAGGGCAACGGTCACGACTCGAACGACAACTCGGCGGACTTCATCCTCCGTCCGACGCGTCAGCCGCAGAACGCGTCGAGCGCGGTGGAGCCGTAGCAGGTCTCCTGTTCGCCCCTACCGCCTGTGTGTGCGGTAGGGGCTGGTAATGCCGCACGGGGCGGGCCATAAGCCTTCCCCGTGCGAGTCGTTTCGTGGAACGTGAACGGACTTCGCTCGGTGCACCGCAAGGGCTTCCTGCCCTGGCTCGCGGGGTGCCGGGCGCAAGTCGTTGGTCTGCAGGAGGTCCGCGCGCGCGCCGACCAGCTTCCCGACGAGGTGCGCTCACCGTCCCGGTGGAAGACGCACTTCGTGGCGGCGGAGCGGCCGGGCTACAGCGGCGTCGGACTGTACAGTCGCCTGGAGCCCGATGAAGTCGTGACGGTGCTCGGCGTGGGGGAGCTGGACGTCGAAGGGCGCCTGCAGATTGCCCGCTTCGGCAAGCTCACCGTGGTGAACGGCTACTTTCCCAACGGCAACGGGAAGGACCGGGACCTGAGCCGCATTCCCTACAAGCTGACCTTCTACCGGCGCCTCTTCGAGCGGCTGGAGAAGCCCCTGCGCGATGGTGGCCGGGTGCTGGTGATGGGGGACTTCAACACAGCGCATCAAGACATCGACCTGGCGAGGCCCAAGGAGAACCGGGAGACGAGCGGCTTCCGGCCCGAGGAGCGCGAGGAGTTCGACCGGTGGATTCGTGCCGGCTGGGTGGACACCTTCCGCCACTTCAACAAGGGTGGGGGGAACTATTCGTGGTGGAGTCAGCGGGCCGGCGTTCGGGAGAAGAATATCGGCTGGAGAATCGACTATGTCCTGGCCTCGCCAGCGGCCATGGCCTACGTGCGCAAGGCTGGCATCCACCCGGACGTGCTCGGCTCGGACCACTGTCCGGTGAGCGTGGACCTGGACCCCGCGGTTCGCTGACGCTTGTTCGAGGCTCTCATGAACGCACTGCTCTCCATCTGGACGTGGATCGAGATTGGCCTGGTGGCGCTGGTTGGCTTCTGTGTGCAGCTGTCGCTGGCCATCCTGACCTGGGCCTTCGACCACAAGCGCCACGTGACGGGGCGCTGCTTCCGGCTCATTGGCGTCACCGCGGCGAAGCTGACGCCGTTCTGGCGCTTCGGTGTGCACGGCCCGGTGCCGGACAAGCTCGCGCCAAACACGGTGGTCGTGAGCAACCACGAGTCCAACGCGGACCCGTTCCTCATCTCGCACCTGCCGTGGGAGATGAAGTGGCTGGGCAAGGCCAGCCTCTTCAAGATTCCCGTGGTGGGCTGGAGCATGTGGATGGCGGGGGACGTCCCCGTGCACCGCGGCGACCGCGACTCGGCGACGGGCGCCATGGCGAAGTGCCGCCAGTGGCTGGCCAAGGGCATGCCGGTGATGATCTTCCCGGAAGGGACGCGCTCGAAGACGGATGACCTGCTGCCCTTCAAGGACGGCGCGTTCCGGCTGGCCATCGAGGCGCAGGCGGATGTGCTGCCCCTGGCGGTGAGCGGGACGCGGCGGGCGCTGCCGAAGCACTCCTGGCGCTTCGCCACCTCGCGCGGTTTGGTGACGGT
Organism: Myxococcus sp. CA023; assembly: GCF_010998615.1. Classification (GTDB taxonomy): domain Bacteria; phylum Myxococcota; class Myxococcia; order Myxococcales; family Myxococcaceae; genus Myxococcus. The sequence continues at coordinate 7,643 of NZ_JAAEAH010000013.1, forward strand.
GGGCACGCCCATCTCCACCAAAGGGATGACGCTGGCGGACGTGGAGACGCTGAAGAACCTGGCCCGCGATCAGATCCTGTCGCTGCGGGCTTCGCTGATGCCGCTGACGCGCACCGGCACCGAGCCGGCCGTGCCGCCGGGGCCGGCCAGCGCCGCGTGACTCAGACGTCCTTGTCGCTCTCATCGACGATGTGGCAGCCAGTCTCCTCGTCGAGCGCGTCTTCGATGAAGCCGCGCACGATGTCCCGGCCGCCAATCTCGAAGGACAGGCTGACCTTGTCGCCCTTCACCGCCTCGTCCTGATCCACCTTCAGCCGTCCCCCCAGGGCGATGGCGTTCCCCTCGACAGCGGCGCCCTTGTGGACGCGGACCTCCCCGCCCAGGGACACCACGTTGCCCGTCACCCGAGCCCCGGACTCAACGATGACGCGGCCCCGGATGGCGACGACGTCCTCCACCACCGCGCCCTTGCGGACGATGACGTTGCCCTCCACGGCGACGCCGTCCTTCACCTTCTCACCGGCCTCAATGATCAGGTCCGTGCCCTGGACGGCGCGGCTTCCGTCCTTCGACTGCGTGGCGCACACCACCTTCCACTTCTGAGGCGGCTTCGCGTCGTCCTCGGCGAAGGAAGGGGTGGCGAAGGCGAGCCCGAGGGCCAAAGTGGCAATGGGGGACGAGCGCATGCGAGGCTCCTGTGAAAGCCGTGACACCGCTGGATACGCGCCCGCACGGAAACGATTGCGTGCCTACACCCGTCACCTGCCCGGCGTGTGGCTTGCACAACCCTGTCTCCACACCCCACCCGGGAACACGTCCTGTCCGCCACGCCCCTTCGAAATGATGACGTCCGTGACCTGAGCATCTGGGGGTACGCCCTGGGCTACTTCGTGGCCTATGCCCCCTACAGCGCGCTGACGAAGGCGCTGTCCGGAGGCGCCTTGCCCGGCATGCGGGAGGGCATCTCCGGCTTCACGCTCCTGCCGGTGAGCACCTCGGCCTCGCTGGTGGGAATGTTCGCCTTCCTCACGTGGATGCGCTGGTGGCGTTACGCGGGGCACCGCCAGGTGTGGGGCTTCCAGGTGCCGGCACCAGGGCGGTGGACGCTGCTGTCGGGGTTCTGCTCGGCGGCCATCATCGGCACCACGACGCTGGCGTACACCCTGCCGGGGGCGTCCATCGTTTTCATGATGCTGTTGATGCGCGGCGGCGTGCTCGTCCTGGCGCCGCTGGTGGACGTCCTCAGTGGACGGCGGGTGCGCTGGCCCTCATGGGTGGCCTTGGGCTTGAGCTTCTCGGCGGTGGCGGTGGCCGCGGGCTCGTCGGTCAGCCCCACGCTGACGCTCCTGGCCACGGTGGACGTGGGCGTGTACCTGGCGGCCTATTTCTTCCGGTTGCGCGCCATGAGCCAGCTGGCCAAGTCCGGCGAGCGTGAGGTCTCCATCCGCTACTTCGTGGAGGAGCAGATGGTGGCCACGCCAGTGCTGGTGGGCACCCTGGCGGTGCTGGCCCTCATCGGCGGCGATGGCGTGCTCGGTGACATCCGCGACGGCTTCACCGGGGCCCTGTCGCGAGGCCACCTGGCCTCCGAGATCGCCGTGGGACTGCTGTCGCAGGCCACCGGCATCTTCGGCGGCCTCATCCTCCTGGACGGGCGGGAGAATGCCTTCTGCGTGCCGGTGAATCGCGCGTCCAGCGTGCTCGCCGGAGTGGTCGCGACCGTGGTGATGTCCGTCGCCCTGGGCCAGCCGGGCGCGGGGGCCTTGGAGCTGGTGGGCGCCGCGCTCGTTGTCGCCGCCATGGCGGTGCTGGCCGTGCCCACGGTGCTGGCCGCGCGGCGGAAGGCGGGGGAGCAGGCCGCTCCCCCGGTGGCTCCCGCCCCGGGGCCGTGAGGCGCGTCCGCGCTACTTATGCTCGGACAGGTGGAGGGTGAGCACCGGGCAGGACGCGCGGGCGACGACCTTCTGCGCCACGCTTCCCAAGAGCAGGCGGGGAAGGCCGCGCCGGCCGTGGGTGCCCATGACGATGAGGTCGCATTTGTCCTGCTCGGCGAGGTCGAGGATGGTGGATGCCGCCTCACCCACGACGATTTTCTGGCTCACCGGGACGCCCGGGGGCTCCCCCTGGTTCACCTGGGCCGTCAGCTCCTTCGTCGCTGCCTCCACGGCGACGTGCTCCAGGGACTGGGAGTTCCACCCCGGCGCGGCCACCAGCAGGTCGGGCGCCACGTACTGGGGTGGCTCCCAGGCATGGACCACCTCGACCGATGCCTTGAAAGGCCGAGCGAGCCTCACCGCATAGTCGATGACCTCTCGGGAGCCGTCCGACAGGTCCACGGGAACGAGGATTCGGGAAACAGTCGCCATGTCTTCTTTTCTGGGCATGGCACGACCCAGATGGAAGAGCCGTGCCAGCGCCGCGCCGGTCGTTTGCTGCCCAGGCGTGCAAACCCTGCGGGGGGAGCGGCAGACCGCGCATGGCGTGCGCACGATGGGCACCTCAACGAACGGAGGATTTCGTCATGCGTCCTCTCCCCATCGACCAAGGAACCGTGCTCATCATCGGCGCGGCCCGAGGGATTGGCCGGGAGCTTGCCCGGCTGCTCGCGCGTCGCGTTCGAACCCTGGTGCTCGTGGACCATCAGGCCCAGGTCCTGGAGCCCCTGCGCGAGGAGCTCCTGCTGCACTACCCGACGCTGGGCGTGCTCGTCGAATCCTGCGACGTGTGCGATCCCCGGCAGGTGGATGCGCTGCTCGCTTCGCTGGAGGAGCACTTCGTCCGCGTGGACGTGTTGGTGAACAACGCCGCGGAAGGCGACCAGGCGCTGTATGCCCAGGAGGGCTGGGCGCGTGTGGAAGCCATGTTGCGCGCCAATGTCTGGGTGCCCGCGCTGCTGACGCACCGGCTGCTCAAGCCCATGTTGGAGCGTGGACGGGGCGGCATCCTCAACATCGGCTCCGGCGCGGCGCAGCTCATCCTGCCGGGCTCGGCCACCTTCTCCGCCACCCAGCGCTTCCTGGACGGCTTCACGGAGGCACTGCGCCTGGAAGTGGAGGGGCAGGGCGTCACGGTGACGCGCGTGGCTCCGGGGCCGCTGTGGGAAGCGGTGGGGGAGGGCGCGGAGTCGCTGGCGCCCTTCTTCCATCTGTCGCTGGCGCGCTGTGCCCGCGAGGCGCTCGCCGGCTTCGAGCGCGGCGAGGCCCTGGTGTACCCGGGCCTGGGGCACCGGTGGGTGATGCGGCTGCTGCCACTGCTGCCACGCGGGCTCAAGCGGAGCCTGGGGCGGATGGCGCTGCGGGGCCTGCGGCGGGAGGAGTTGCTGCTCCCACCACGGCAGGCCCCCCAGACGCTGCCGCTGGCGGGCGAGCCATCACCCGCGTGACGCGGGGGCTCGGCTCTAGAGGCCAATCTCGGCCAGGCGCGCCTTCACGCGCGTGGCCTTCACGCCGGTGTTGGCCGTGCCGCGGCCCTGCGAGTTGCCGCCCAGGCCGATGTGGTGCAGGCCCACCACCTGGTGCGAAGACGAGGACAGCACGGGCGAGCCGGACGAGCCGCCCAGCGTGTCCGCGTCGTAGGACAGGTCCGTCGTGCTGTAGTTCGCGTTGCGCACCACGCCCGGCGAGGACTTCTTCGTCGGCGTGCAGCCGCTCGTCGTGTAGTAGTCGCAGTTCTGGTGGACCACGTAGATGCTGGCGTTGGTGGCGGCGTTGGCGCTGGCCACCGTCAACCAGCCGTACACGTCACCCGGGAGCTGGCCGTTGGTGGCCGTGCAGCGCAGCGCCGTCATGTCGTCGCCGGCCCAGGTGCGGATCATCGTGCCGCAGTTGTACCAGACGCGAGCGGTAGAGCTGACGCCGTCCTCATAGTTGAAGGACACGCGCGCACCGGAGGCCTCGGAGCTGCTGCCGACGCAGTGGTTGTTGGTGATGATGACATCCCGCGACACCAGCCACGCCGTGCATCGCGAGCTCACCGCCGGAATGGACAAGTAGCCCACCGCGAGCGAGCGCGTGCGCTGCGTGCCCGACAGCGTCGTGGCGCTCACCCAGTTCACCGAGCCCACGATGACGTTGGACTCCTGCGACTGCAGCGGCTCCTGGCCGTCCGCGTTGGGAACGTCGGGAGGTGCTTCGGTACCGCAGGCAGACAGGGCTCCCACCAGGAACAGCGCACGAACGCTCTTCGGGAACATCGGAACACCTCCTCGCGCTGGATTGCGCGGCGAGGCGCCAAGGCACGCGCCGTGCCATGTCTCCACTCCGAGCGTCTCTACTCGGAGCGGGCACCGCGCCGGCACACGCGACTGGTGCGTCCCTGTCCAGGTAATTCAGTTGTTGATGTAAAGGCGCTTCACAACCCCGCTGACGGCTGTCAGTTGTTTTCGTGATTTACGATATTGTCCGGAGCTGGTGCGTTCCGGGTCAATTCGCTCCCCAGCCGTTGTCTCCGGCCAGGACAGGCTCCGGAAAAATACAAGGGCCGCGTCCGGACCCGGTGGAGACGGGGTCCAGGCGCGGCCCGGGAGCGGCGCGGCCAGGGGCTCAGCCGATGACCATGTCCTCGCGCTCCAGCGTTCCGGTGCCGAAATCACGCGAATGGCCCGCCGCGTCAGAGTAGCGCCGGAGGTTGAAGCGGGTGAAGAGCTCGTCGGACTCGCCGGTGGCCATCCACTTCGCCATCCGCTCCGCGACGGCGGGGGCCATCATGAAGCCGTGGCCCACGAAGCCGGACATCTGGAGCAGGTTGTCCAGGCCCGGGGTGCGGCCCAGAATCGGGTTGTTGTCCGGCGTCACGTCGTAGCAGCCGGCCCACTGGCGCAGCACCTTGACGTGGCCCACTTCGGGCAACTGCTCCATCAGCGCCTGCGCGAAGCGCGACACGAAGCGCAGGGTGCTGCCCATGTTGAGGCCCGCGGGCTCCTTGGCGTCGCCCATGCCGCCCACGATTTCGCCGCGCATGGACTGGCTGAAGTACAGCCCGCTGTCGAGCACGGACACCAGCGGCCCCAGGAAGGGCTTCAGCGGTTCGGTGCTGAGGATTTCGTGGCGGTGCGGCTCGTTGGGCAGCTTCACGTCCGCCAGCTTCGCCACCTGCGGACTCCAGGCGCCGGCGGCCAGCACCACGGTGTCGCAGGCGATGTCCCCGCGCGTCGTCTTCACCTTGCGCACCTGGCCGCCGCTGGTCTCGAAGCCGGTGACGTCCGTGTATGTCTCCACGCGGACGCCGCGCTTCTGGCAGCCCTGCGCGTAGCCCCACAGGAAGGGCCAGGGGAAGATGACGCCGTCCTCGGGATTGTAGGACGCGATGAGGCAGTCCTTCATCGTGAGCCCGGGGACGATGTCGCGCGCCTCGTCGGGGGTGATGAGCCGGGTGGGGACGCCGAAGCGGTTGTGCAGCGAGACGTTGCGCTCCAGCCGCTGGGCCACCGGCTTCGTCTTCGCCAGGAAGATGTAGCCCCCCTGGCGCAGCCAGACGTTGATGCCCAGATCGCGCGCGAAGCCCTTCATCAGCTCGATGGAGCGCTTGGCCAGCTCCACCAGCGAGGGCGTGCCCCACTGCATGCGCACGCCACCGCCGTTGCGGCCGGACGCGCCCGCGCACAGGTAGCCACGCTCCAGCACCACCACGTCCGTCTCACCGGCGCGCGCCAGGTTGTACGCCAGCGCCAGGCCCATGATGCCGCCGCCGATGATGACCACCTTCGCCTTCGCGGGCACCGGGCCCTCCGGGCGCAGCGCGGCGGGGAATGCGTCCACTTCCTGCGGCAGCCCACCCACGGGCGGCTGGGACTCGTCCACGGGCACGGAGGCCATCATCCGCAGTTCGGTGGGGTAGAGCGGCGGGCGCGGCGTGAAGGGCACCACGGCCGCGGGCTTGAGCGCCTTCTCCTTCTCCAGCAGCGCGGCCACCGCCGCCGTGCAGCTCTTGCCCTGGCAGATGCCGGTGCCGAAGCCGGTGTAGCGCTTCACCGACTCCACGTCGCAGAAGCCCCGGGACACCGCGTGACGGATGTCGTCGACGGTGACGTCCTCACAGGAGCAGATCATCGCCTTGCTCATGACAGCCCTCCCACCAGCGCCTGGGCCGCGCGCCGTCCGGCCGCCGCCGCGTCCTTCGCCGTGCCTCCGCCCGTGACGTCACCCGCGGCGTACACGTCCGGCGCATGGGTGCGCCCGTCCGCGTCCGTCTCCACCACGAAGAGCCCGCGCTTCTCGTCGAACGGCACCTTCGCGCCGCCCTGCCGCGCCAGCTCGAAGCTGGGGCTGACGGGGACGGACACCAACGCCGCGTCACACGACACCTTCTCGCGTCCGCCGCCCTCGCGCGTGTAGCTGAAGGCGCTCACGCCGCGCAGGCCATGGGCCTTGGGCTCGCTGCCTCGCACCGCCGTGGCATGGGCGCCCGCCGGCGGCGTGTCCCGCAGGTCCACCACCGCCACCACCTTCGTGCCGCGCTCCTGGAGCAGGTTCGCCAGCGCGTACAGCTCCGCGCCCCAGCCCACCAGGGCCGCTGTCTCCGGCGCCACGTCGTAGCGGCGCAGCAGCAGGCTGGCCGCGCGGCCCGCGTAGACGCCGGGCAAGTCGTTGTTCTCGAAGGGGAGCGTGGGCGGATGGCCGCCGGGCGTGAGCAGGAAGCGTTCCGAGTACACCTTCACCAGGCGCGGCGCATCCGCCTCCCAGGTGCCCACCGCGAGGAAGCGCCCCGCCTCGTCGTCATACAGGCCCAGCGCGGTGGCCCGCGTGAGCACGCTGCTGGGGGAGATGCGGTGGATGTCGTCCAGGCTGGGGCCGCCGGCTTCCGGCGTGCCGTTCGCGAGCCGGCCACCGAGCGCGTCGTCCCGCTCGATGAGGAGGAAGCCCACGTCCCGCTCGGTCAACACGCGCGCCGCCGCAAGGCCCGCCGCGCCGCCGCCCACCACGGCCACGCGGGTGCGCACCGTGCGCGCGGGCGCCGTCACTGGCGCGGGCGTCTTGGGCAGCAGGCCCAGCCCCGCGAGCTGCCGCGCCACCTTGGCCATCACCTGCTCGGCCACCGGGACGCCGGCGAACATCTCGTGGTGGTCCATGCCCTTGGGGAAGAACCAGTCGATGCTCTCGAAGATGTCCACCTTCGCGGAGGGGTAGGCGTTCTGCCGCTCCAGCTTCATGCCGTCCCGCGCGGGCGTGCGGCACGCGTAGACATTGGGCACGCCGTCCACCCGCATCAGGCAATGCGAGCAGGCCCCGGCGAAGCAGTAGGGGCCTCGCGGCCGGTGGTACTTGATGGAGCGGGCGAGCATGGGCTCACCCGCGGCAACCAGCGAGCACGCCACCGGCTCACCTTCGATGGCGGGGAGGCTCTCGCCCTCGAGGTCCACGGTGATGGCCCGGCCGCGCGGCGGTACGTCGGGAAGGCGTCGCATAGGGTGCGTGCAAAATGGCGCACGCGGACCGGGCGGTCAAAGCCTCTGACGGCATGACGCGCCATGCCCAACACGCCTGGCCGATAGGCGTGGTGATGGCGCGCCCGAGCCTGGCTAAGGCGCACACCGTAAAACGAGAGGGGACCGTCTCGGGCCGTGTGGCGCCCGGGACAGTCCCCCTGAAGACTCGCGTCATTGCGTGACGCGCTGGGCAAAGCACCCGGCAATCCCTGTCAGACAGGCTGCTCGCTCGAGGGGATGACGGGCTCGGGCATGCCCTGCGGCCGGTGCCCGAAGCGGGTGCGGACCACCGCGCCCAGGGCCATCAGACCGACCAGCGTGGTGATGAGGGGGCCGACGATGGGGAGCGAGCCCACCACCATCAGCACCAGCAGCCCCAGGGCCAGCACCACCGCCTGCGTCTTCCGGCCGCGGAGGATGGGCAGCCGCGTGCCCAGCTCGCTCGCCACCGCCGCGTAGCCGAGCGCCGCCGCCACGGGGGCCGCCATCCACAGCACCAGCGCCACCGGGATGCCGATGAGGGTGATGCACAGCACCACCGTGAGGGGAATCATCGCCAGCAGTCCCACGAAGCCGGTGAGCCCCGTCTGCACCGGCTTGCGGCGCACTTCCTCACCCAACTGCTTCATGCGTGCGGGGAAGAACATCTGTCCCAGGAAGCCGAGCCCGAAGAGCACCGCGAAGGTGAGGATGAAGCCCGCCAGGCCCGCGCCGTCATCGTCGCGGTCCCTCCGGTTCTCGGAGGGGTCCTTGGCTTCCTTCACGCCCTTCTTGATTTCGCTGGCCACCATGCGGCCAATGCCCGCGCCGCCGAAGGACTCGATGCTGCCTTCCACCTGGGCGTCGTCGTCGCGCTCCACCGAGCCGCCAAAGGCAGACACGTCGCCCTCCACGTGTGCGTCCGGCCCCAGGATGACGTTGCCGCCGAAGGCATGCGCGTCCCCGTCCACGCGGCCGTGGACCTCCAGGTTGCCGCCGAAGGCGACCGCGTCATCCTTCACGTGGCCGTGGACCACCAGGTTGCCGCCGTACACCACGGCGCTCTCCACCGTCTGGCCCTCCTTCACCTCCAGGTTCTGTCCGCGCGCCACCACGTTGCGGCTGCCATTGCGGCGCATGTTGCGCCGCACCTCGTCGCGGGCCTGCTTCATCTCGTCCCGGGCGCGCTTCATCTCATTCCGCGTCTCCTCGGAGAACGCGTTCGGGAGGTCGGGAATCGGAGGGATGGGCGGAATCGCCATCACCGGCGGAGCGCTGACCACGGACGGCGCGATCGGTGCGGCGTCGGCGTCGGCTTCGGACTCACCCGATTCGGCGGCGTGCTTCTCCTGCGCCGTCATGGGCCGCAGCGTGAAGATGGTGCCGTCCTGGTCCAGGCGCAGGGAGTACGCCCGGGCCACGGTGCGCAGGGCCTGGTTCGCCGTGACGCCGCGCAGGTGGACCTCGGCGGGCGAGTCCAGGTCGCCGGTGACGACCAGGTTGAGGCCCCCCTTGTCGGCGATCGTCTTGAGGGCGTCGCGCAGGGTGCCGCGGAAGCTGATGTCGATGGTGCTCGCGGCGGGAGCCGTCACGCCGGCCTGGGGCGCCGTGTCCTGGGCAAGCGCCAGGGGGGCGCCGAGCAGCAGAGCGGGGAAGAGGATTCGAGGAAGGAGCTTCATGGTTCGCTCACGCTTCGGAAGGAGTGGGCCCGGTGCCGACAAGCCGCTTGAGACCGTACAGCGACGTCAGCAGGAGGAAGGCGAGAGAGCAGGCCACCGTCATGCCAGCGGTGGACCACAACGCGTGGGCGCCACTGAGTACGCCTTCAATGAAGGGGCGCCCCTGCACCAGTATGGAGGCCAGCCCGGTTCCCAGCCGCCCGAGCGCCTGGTCGCTCATCACCAGGTAGCCCAGCCCGCCCAGCATCGACGTCAGCAGGATGGCCAGCCCGGACCAGACCTCGCGGCGCCGGGGCACGGGTTCGGCGGACACGCGCGCCATGACGCTGGCCACCAGGGTGGGCGGGGGAAGGGGATCCGCCAGCCGGTACAGGTCCTGCTCCATCAGCCGGTGCTCTTCCAGGACGGCGGCGCAGGCGGCGCACTCGGCGGCGTGGTCCAGCGCGGGGCCTTCACCGGCTTCCAGCTCCGTGAAGAGGACTTCGAGGTCCGGGCACAGGTGGGGATTCATCGTGGAGCCTCCTCGGCCGTCATCTTCTTGCGCAGCTTCTCACGGGCCCGGAAGAGCCGGGCCATGATGGTGCCAGGCGCACAGCCCATGATCTGGGCGATCTCCTTCGTCGTGCGCTTCTGGACGTAATAGAGGGCGAGCACCTCCCGGTCCTCGACGGACAGGGTGGCCATGGCCTCCTCCAGCGACTGCCGCTCCTCGCGGGCGATGGCGCCTTCCTCCTGCGACGCCTCGCCGCTGGGGAGCACCTCCTTCATGGGCTCCAGTTCCTCGGTGCGCACCTTGGTGCGGCGGCGGAGCAGGTCCAGGCAGAGGTTGCGGGTGATGGCGAGCACCCACAGGTCGAACGGGCGCGCGTCGTCGTAGCGGTGGAGGTTCTGGTAGGCGCGAAGCAGCGCTTCCTGCGCCACTTCCGCGGCCTCGGCCTCGCTCTGGAGCAGCCGCAGCGCCAGGCCGTAGACAGGGCGCTGCACGCTGCGAACCAAGGCCTCGAAAGCGGACGGGTCACCCCGGCGGGCGGCCTGCACGTCCGCTTTCCAGGGGAGCGGAGGGGCTTCCTCAGCCATCAGCATCCCGATGGCATGGGCGAGCGTCCCGGGAGCGTCGTCGAGGGCAAGAGCGTTCACGCCTTGGTCTACGGCGCGCCCGTCCGCCCATTGCATCCGGGAGAGACATCTCTATTTCTTTCGTGATTTCGGGGGCTTGGCCTTGGCTGTACGCTTGGCCTCGGTCTCCGCGCGCGCGACCGAGCGGGCGTCCTTGCGCTGGCGCTGCCGCTCACGGAAGCCCAGTGGCGCGGCGGGCTCCGCGGCCTTGGCGGGCGCGGGGACCTTGGCGGCCAGGGTGCGGGCACGGCCCGAGGCGGGCTCCAGGATCTCCACCTCACGCGGACCGGTGCGGCGGCGGCCCGGAGCGCCAGCGCCCCGGGCATCGCGGTTGCCGGCGGGCGCGCGCGTGTCGCGGTCTCCGGATGGACGGCGGCGGGTCTCCGTACCCGGAGCGCCACGGCTTCCGGCGCGCGCGCCGTCCGCGTCACGGCGGGGCGGGCCCCGGCGGCTGGAGGGCTCGTGCGCGGCGGCGGCGGCTTCGGCCTCCACCAGCTTCGGCCGCTGCGAGGCGCGGATGGTCTCCGCGCTGTCCTCGGTGTACTCGAAGTGGAACAGCCGCTTGATGACCAGGGTGGCGTAGGCGCCAGGCGGCAGGGTGAAGGCGATGTTGACCTTGATGTCGTCGCGGTTGAGTTCGTCCGCCTGCGTACGGCCCACGACGAGCTTGTGCGGGAACGACAGCAGGGGCCGCTCCTCGTGCTTGAAGTAGAGCCTGCGCTCGGCGCCGGGGACTTGCAGGTCCGACAGCTGGAGCTTCTCGCGGCCCAGCACCCAGCGCACGGCCTCCTCCACCTTCGGGTCGCTGAACGTCGAGTTCGGCGCGAGCAGGGGGAAGGAGGCGTCGCGCAGCGTGCGGAGCACCTCCGGGCTGGCGTCGCGGTGGAACAGCAGCGTGCCGGCCTGGTAGCGCATGGGGAAGAGGTGCTCGCGCGGCAGCATCAGCTGGAGGTAGCGCCGCACACCCTCGTTCCAGAGGAAGCTCTGGTAGGTGAAGATCAGCATCGCGCGGTAGTCCGCGTCGATCTGCATGAAGGCGCGCAGGTAGTCACCTGGCTGATCGCGCAGGGACTTGAGGACGCGGTGGTATTTGCGCGTGCCCTCGTAAGGGACGCGGGCGTCCCAGCGGCCCCAGTTCTCCTTCCAGAAGGCCTTGATCTTGGCGTCCTCCGTCCGGTCCAGCTCGGACGGCTTGGCCATGTAGTTGTGCAGCGCGGCCTCGAAGTCGCCCCGGATGAGGTCCTTGGCGATGAAGCCCTGGCCGTGCTTCAGCGAGCCGAAGCGCTGGCTGTCGAAGTAGTTGATGACGCCCAGGCGGTTGACCTCGGCGGCGGCCACGTTGAGGGGCCCCAGCGACTCCGGCTGGAGCGCGCGCACCGTGACGGAGAAGCGGTTGGAGGTGATGTTGGCGGCGGACAGCGGCTTGTCCGTGCGGCCCAGGTACTTCAGCCGCAGGTCAGGCTCCTGCATGTCCACGTCGGCGCCGTCCACCGCGATGATTTGCTCGGTCCGGCCCTGCTTGTCCTTGAGGCCGCAGTAGCTGATGGCGCCGGGCTTGAGCCCGAACGCATCCCGCAGCCGGGTCACGGCGTCGAAGGTGGACAGCTTCTGCTTGTCCATCAGGTAGACGCGGTGACGTCCCGAGTCGACTTCGTCGAAACGGTATGACTCCTTGACGGAGAAGTCCTCGGGCTTTTGTTTGATTCGCACGGCGCCCCCTTACCAGCGCGGCGCCCCGGAATGAAGCATCTGCGCCAGAAAGGGGATAACGTGACCCCCCATGCGAGTTCTTCCCCTGTTGCTCCTGGCCCTGACTCCGGGGTGTGCCTCCACGCTGTCTACGCAGCAGACGGCCCGGACGTTGGCACCGGGGCAGGTCCAGGTGACGGGCGGGGCGGGGTTCTTCATCCCGGTGGGGTCCCTGGTCCGGGTGGTGGACGCCGGCATCGAGCAAGGTGAGGCGGCCCGGGACGCGGTGGCGAATGACCGTCCCTACACGCTGAGCGAGGAGGCCCAGCAGGAGCTGCTGACGGCGGGCGTGGCGCTGATGGTGGCTCCGCCGGGCGTCAATCCGGAGCTGATGGTCCGGGTGGGGGTGGTGGACCGGCTGGACGTGGGCCTGCGCTACAGCGGCATCTCCCTGCGAGGGGATCTGAAGTTCCAACTGGCCCACGGCGGAGATGAGGTGGGCCGCTATCTGGAGCTGGGCCAGCGTTCCTTCGACATGTCCCTGGGGGTGGGGGTGTCCAAGCACTTCTTCAGCAGTCCGGTCCTGGACGTGCTGGAGGTGGTGGAGATGAACGACTTCAGTCGCTACGACGTGGAGGTGCCCCTGTACCTCAGCGCGGACTGGGGGGACGTCTTCAAGCTCTACGCGGCGCCCAAGTACATCTACAGTCGCACCCGGCTGGACGCGCGGCTGGTGGACTACTCCCAGCAGGGGAAGCCGGTGTCGGGCTTCGACGCGACGCTTCCCGCGACGGTGGGCAGCCACTTCGTGGGCTCCACGCTGGGAATCGCCGTGGGCTACCGGTACGTCCACCTCTATGCCGAGGTGACGGGGGGCTACTTCCGGAGCAGGCCGCAGCTCTTCGGGATGGAGCGGAACCTGGGGGGCGTTACCGTGATGCCTTCGGTGGGCCTGGCCATCCGGGCGGGCGGTGCGGACAGGAAGCCGGCGGCCCGTCGCTGAGGAGCCGTCCCGCCAGGCGGACGCTGCTCGGCCGTGCAGTGGTGATTTCCGAGCGTTCCCCGGTGCCGATGGCCTCTGGTAGTGTCCGGGCCGGTGAGGATTTCCGCGTGAGCCAGTCCCCCGTCCCGTTCGCTCCCAAACCCGGGCAGATTCGCGGCCCCCGACTGACAGGGCGCTTCGCGGATGGCACGCTCGGAGAGTTCCCCCTGGGGCCGGCGACGTCCCTGGGCCGGCATCCGTCCAACACGTTGCGGCTGGTGGACCGGGAGGTCTCCAAGGAACACGCGGTCATCGAGCGCGTGGGCAAGGACTTCATCCTCAAGGACCTGGGCTCGTCCAACGGCACCTTCGTGAATGGCCGCCGGGTGAAGGAGCTCAAGCTGCGCGACGGGGACGAAATCTCCCTGGGCGCCTCGCGGCTCATCTTCCACAGCGGCGAGCCGGTGGTGCCGGCCAACGCGCCCACCGCGCCGGGCGTGACGGTGGTGGCGCAGTCCATCTCCATGCCGGCCTTCCTGGCGCAGATGGACCAGGTGCCGCAGAACTTCCGGCCCGCCGAACAGGTGTCGGACGTAGAGGCGCTGCGCCGCGACTACGAGAAGCTGCGCATCGCCCATGAGTTCCACCGCCAGGTGAGCCTGCAGGGCAGCCAGACGGGGCTCTTCGAGCAGATCCTCAAGGTGGCCTTCCAACTGCTGGCCGCGGACCACGGCGTCATCCTGAAGGTGGCCGCGGACGGCGAGTTCATCCCGTCGGCGGTGCACCACCGCTCCGACAAGGCCGTCAACGTCATGCTGTCCGACACCGTGCTCAAGCGCGTGGTGGAGACGGGCAAGGCGGTGCTGACGGCGGACGCCATCATCGACGAGCGCTTCTCCGCGGCGGAGAGCATCGTCGCGCAGGGCATCCGGTCCGCCATGGCGGTGCCGCTGAAGGTGAACGGGAAGATTCAGGCGGTGCTCTTCCTGGACAGCCGGCAGCAGATAAACGCCTTCTCGGAGAAGGACCTGACCATCCTCTCCGGCATCGCCTCGCAGGCGAGCATCGCGCTGGAGAACGCGGTGCTGGCCGAGCAGATCCGCGCCGAGGCCGTGACGCGCGCGGAGCTCAGCCGCTTCCTGTCCAAGGCCGTCGCCGACGCGGTGATCGCCGGTGAGACGGAAGACCTGGCGCAGAGCCGGCTGGCGGAGGTGAGCTGCCTCTTCGCGGACATCCGCGGGTTCACCACCATCTCGGAGAACGATTCTCCGCAAGAGGTGGTAGACATGCTCAACGCATTCTTCACCGCCATGGCCGGGGTGGTGTTCCGCCACGAGGGGAACCTGGACAAGTTCATTGGGGACTGTGTCATGGCCGTCTGGGGGCCGCCGCTGTCGCACCCGGACGATGCCGCCCGCGCGCTTCGGGCTGCCTTGGAGATGCAGGACGCCGTGCATGAGCTGAACCGCCGCCGCGTGGATGCGGGCAAGCAGCCCATCGAGGTCGGCATCGGGGTGAACACCGGGCAGGCCGTTGTCGGCTACATGGGCAGCGCCGAGCGCCACGAGTTCACCGCCATTGGCGACACGGTGAACACGGCCTCGCGCCTGTGTGGCATGGCGAAGAGCGGTGAGGTGCTGGCCTCCGAGTCCACGGTGCGCAGGGCGGGCGCCGGCTTCGACGTGGAGGGGCTGCCGGCCCTCCAGGTGAAGGGCAAGGAGAAGGCCGTGCCGACCTACCGCGTCCACGGGCTGGAATACACCACCGCCGCTTCCTCCTCACGCCGAGCATGAGCCCGACGACGCAGGCCTGCCCCAACTGCGGCCATCCACACGACATCCGCGTCTACGTGAGCGGCCAGCGTGTCCAGTGCCGCTGCGGCATCCGGTTCGAGGCCCGCCGGGGTGACGTGGCCGCCGAGGTGGCGCGCAACACGATGGTGCCCACGGGCAGCGGCATCCAGGAGCAGCGCCCTCCGGCCAATGGGACCTCCGGCGTGGTGACGGTGGTTCCTCACGCGGAGCCGGAGCCAGGCATCGACATCTCCCTTTCGCGTGCGCCGGAGCCCGTGCGCTCCGGGCCTCGCGGCGGCGTGAACGAGCTGCCAAGCGTGGCGGCGCCGGGGACCAGCGGTGTGGCCGTGCCCTCCAGCAACGGAGCTTCGGACGCGCCGGTGGACGTGACGCTGGTGCGCTCGTCCGCGAAGACGGGCTCGGACAGTGCGCACTCGGAGCTGAACGCGCGCGAGGACCGCACCTTCGTGGGCGCTGGCAAGGTGGACCTGCCGGGCTTGGTGCTGCTGGAGATGCTCGGGCGCGGCGGCATGGGCGAGGTGTGGCTCGCGCGGCAGCAGTCGCTGGGGCGCACGGTGGCGGTGAAGCTGCTGCCGCCGCGGCTGGCGAAGGACCCGGAGTTCGTCACGCGCTTCGAGAAGGAAGCCACGGCGCTGGCGGCGCTCAACCACCCGCACATCATCCAGATCATCGACCGGGGCGTTGCGGGCGAGCACTACTACTTCGTCATGGAGTACGTGGAAGGCCGCTCGCTGCGCGAGGCGATGTCGGCCGGGCTCACGCCGGAGAAGGGCATCAAGCTCCTCCTGGCGGTGGCGCGCGCCATCGAGTGCGCGCACGACAAGGGCATCATCCACCGCGACCTGAAGCCGGAGAACATCCTGCTGGACGGGCGGGGGCACGTGAAGGTGGCGGACTTCGGCCTCGCGGGCATCCGCGCGCCGGACTCGCGCCTGCAGCTCACCGCGACGTCGGTGGCCATGGGCACGTTGAACTACATGGCTCCCGAGCAGCGACGCGACGCGAAGAACGTGGACGGGCGCGCGGACCTCTTCTCGCTGGGTGTCATCCTCTACGAGGTGCTCACCGGGGAGCTGCCGCTGGGCCGCTTCAAGCTGCCCTCCTCGAAGGTGCCGGGGCTGGACCCGCGCGTGGACCCGGTGGTGGACCGCCTGTTGGAGCAGGACCCGGCCGCGCGCTACGAGAAGGCCAGCGAGCTGTGCGCCGCGCTGGAGGTGATGATTGCCACCAGCTCCGCGCCGGGCATTTCGCAGAGCGACCTGGACGGGCGCATGGTGCCCGCGGCCGCGCGGTCGGTCCGGCCGGTGCGGCAGACCGCGCTGTCGCGTCAGCTCCGTTCGGGCTGGCGGCGCGTGCGCGGTGGCCTGTCGGTGGTGGGCGGGCTGGCGCTGCTGGGCTTCGCGGTCCGGTGGTTCGTGGGGCCGGTGAGCCTCCACCTGGGCGACGACCAGGGCGTCATCATCGGCACGAAGGGTATCCAGGTGAAGCCCGGCAACCGGGCGCTGCCGCCGAACACCTACGGCGAGGTCTTCTCATCGCTCTCCTTCGCGGCGCCTGCCAAGGCCGGGGGCACTTCGCGCCTGGAGCTGGGCTTCAACGAGGGCAACGAGGAGGTCAACGTCCACAGCGGCCAATGGCGGCTGGTGGATGGGGAGCTCCAGGCCTTGCAGGCGGGCAAGGAGACCAATGGGCGGCGGTTGATCCCGCGCGCGTACATCGCGCAGCGTTACTTCTCGTCCAACGATTTCACGGCCGAAGTGTTGATGGACGTGGCGCGGCTGGGACCGGAGTACGCCCAGGAAGCGGATGCGCAGCACTACGGCGAGCTGGCGTTCCGCATCAAGGACTTGCAGGTCTCCGCGTTCGCCATTCCGGACGTGGGCATGCGGCTGTCGTGGCGCTACTTCATGCCGGACGGGCGCGAAGTGGTGGGGAACAGCGCGCAGGACACGGAGGCGCTCGTCGAGGATGAGATGCCGCTGCCGGCGCACGGCCCCTACCAGGTGCGGCTGCAGCTGCGCCGGAACAACTCGGGTGTGCTGGTGGAGGCGTTCCTCAACAACGAGCGCTTCGCCCGCAAGCTGCTGGTGGGCCTGGAGGACCGCGTGGGCAAGGTGGCCCTGGGTTGCCGCAACCTGTTCTGCTCGTTCGATGACTTGAAGGTCCGGGGGCACCTGATGCCCCGGCCCGTCCGCCGCGTCGCCGCCGGCCCCGAGTAGCCCTCGCGGCAGGCGAAGGCTTGCGCGGACGCCGCTCCATCCCCACCTTGCTCTCGGCATGTTCCGCCACGCGGGAGTCCATGCCGAGCCTTCAGGGGGGATGGGATGGAGCTGTGGCGCATGGCACTGGCGCCGGTCTACGCGGCGTGCCTGTTGGGACTGTTGGTGGCGGCCTTCGCCTACGGGCGCAAGGACGTGGCGTCCCGTTCCTACCGCGTGCCCCTGTTGTGGTTCGGACTTCTGGCGGGGGTGTCGCTCGTCGTGCTGCGGCACGTCCAGGGGACCGGGGCGGTGTTGGCCTCGGAGACGGCCGTGAAGGCCATGGGCTCTGTCCTGCTGGTGCTGGCCGCGGGGTTGGCGCTGCGGGGCGCCTGGGCCCGGACCCGGGCCAACGTGCTGCGGGGTTCGGCACCGGTGCCGCTGGATGAAGCGGTGGCGGCCCTGCGTGCCGGTGCGTCCCCGGGCTGGGGCGTCTACCACGGCGTACTGGACTCGGAGTCGACGTTGACGTCGCCGGGGGGCGTGCCGTGTGTCTTCTTTGACGCGGAGGTGCGCGAGGTGGCGGCGGACGGCCGGCGCGGGCCGCTGTTGTCGCGTGAGCGCGCGTATGCGCCGGTGCTGGCGCTGCGTGGCCAGCGCGTCCGTGCTTCGGTGTCCTTTTCGCCCGCGTCGCTGATGGCCCCGGTGGAGGTCCGCCGGTGCAAGGCCCTGCCAGGCACGGTGCCCGCGTCCTGGTATCGGACGGCGCATCCGGTGGTCGCGTTGGAAGCGGGCGCCGGGCCGCGGCCGGTGATAGCGCGCGCGCAGGAGTCTGCGGCCAGCCTGAGCCCAGCCCCGGGTGGAATGAACGTTCCGTCCACGGACGCCCCCAGCCCGAGGCCCACCATCGAACCCGAGGCCCTGTCCTGGGAGCGCGTGGGCGCGGTGGGCGAATCCTGCCTCGTGGTGGGTGAACTCCGGAGGGGCCCTGTCGAGGGCAGCTACGCCCTGGTCGGTCGAGAGGGAGGCCCCGCGATGTTGGTGCTGGGACCCCAGCCTCCGGCCACCAGTGAGACGCTGGCGCGCCGGGCCTGGCGGCACTTCGCGGCGGCCGGGGTGTTGTCCATGGCAGCGGCCGTCGTCCTGTCACGGGCGCTGTGAGACGCGCGGCGGGGGCCGCACCGCCGCGCCAGGAACGTAATGCGCCGCCAGGCCTCGCGGTCCGAGCACTGACGCCCAGGCCGCTCGGGACGCGCTCAGGCGGCTCCGGTGCTTCCGGTGCCTCGCGTGGTGGAGAACACGAGCTGTTCCTCGCTGTCCGCTACTCGCACGGTGAGGGTCCGCTCCACGCCCGCGAGGCCTAGCGGCGTGGACTGCGCCAGGTCCGAGAGCAGGGAGCCCGCGGCGCGCAGGTGGAAGCCGGTGGTCCACATGCCCTCCAGCTCGCCGAACACGGTGCGCAGCTCGTCTGGGGCCTTGCGTTCGTCAATGGCGCGGCTCAGGCGCACCATGCCGCTCACGAAGTTCCTGCACCGCATGAGCGTGTTGGGGTTCTTCGAGATGACCTCCGCGAAGCTGAAGTTGCCGCCACCCGGGCGCCACTCGCTTTCGATGAGTTGCAGGTCCTTGCCCAGATCGCGCACCGTGGGGTCCTTCTGGAAGTACCACTTGGCGATCTGCGCGGCGCGGCTGGGTGACAAGTCATTCAGCATGAGGCTGCCTTGCTCCTGCACCTCGCGGAGGTAGGCCTCCCAGATGGGGGCGTAGACCGCGCGCCGGAACTCGGCGGAGGCGCGGGGAAGCTGCTCGCTCCAGGGCAGCGCGCGGGCCAGGGCGCGTGAGATGCGGGACAGCTCGAGCGTCTGGATGCGGGGCACCAGGGCGCGGAACGAGTCATCCGCCATCTTCAGCTCGAGCCGCGTTTCGATGGGGTGCTTGCCCACGTCCTCCTGCATGGTGCTGATGACGGTGGCCGCGTCCTTCGCGTCCAGCACGCCCCAGACGACGGCGTCATCCACCGCCTGCTGCAGGTCCTTGCGCGACAGCTTCTTCTGTCGTCCCCACAGCATCAGGTGCAGGCCGTAGCCGAAGTCAGAGGCCACGGGGGTGGGGGAGAAGCGCGTCATGTCCGCCTTCAGGTCCACCACCCACTGGCCGCGGGTGCCCAGCAGCTTGTCCTCGTAGCCCCGGCGTCCGAGGAACGCCATGCGCCGGGCGCCCTGGAAGTTCTCCTGCGTCACCCAGGACTGCTTGCTGACGTTCTTCGCCTTGAGCAGCTCGAACGAGCCAACCCCCAGCGAGAAGCCGTAGGCCTGCTGGCGCGTGAGCGTGGTGGCGTGGAGGTAGTTGCGCAGCTCGAAATCGCTCTGCTGGGCGGGGAGACTCTTCATCCACTTCAGCAGCTCCACCAGGTTGCCCTTGAGCAGGGACTCGTGGAAGCGCATCGCGGTGACGTCCTCCACGACGACCTCCAGCAGTGTGGAGGTCTCCGACAGGCGCAGGTATTCGTACTCGAAGCCCTCGGCGACCTGTGTGCGGACGGCGTTCTCCAGCGCCTCTGCGACGCGGGCCTTGAAGTCGGCCCAGGCCTGCGGAAGGTTGGCCGGGTCCGCCAGCTGCGGGTCGATGCCAAGGCGCTCCAGCACCAGGCCCAGCACCTTCTTCTGGCTGTCGTCCAGCTTCGCCTTGCTGGCCTTGTCCACCAGGCCGTCCATGATTTCCACCGCGGTGGTGCCCTTCTTGACGAGGTCGCGAAGGACGGGCCCCAGCAGCGCTTCCAGCAGCTGGCCCAGCTGGGCCTTCACCGCCGCCGGGTCCAGCAGCTCCACGGTGATGCCCAGGCCGGCGGAAAGCGCCTGCTCATGGGACTTCACCTTGCGCACGGCGACCTGGATGCGGCCGGCGCGGGGACGGGAGAAGCTGAGCTGGTAGTCGTCGGTGAGGGACACCCGGGCGGAGAGGCCGGCCTTGGCGCTGGTCTTCAGCGCGAGCAGCTCGTTGCCTCGCAGGAAGCCCAGGCGGTTGAGGTTGGTGGGGAAGATGTCCGCCCAGTTGAGCTCCAGCCGTGTGTGGAGCGCGCCGCGGGCCTGCCACGCCACCGCGTCTCCCGTGGTCAGCTTGGCCAGGTCGGTGGCCTGCATCAGCCGCAGCTCGGACAGGTCGGAGCGCACCGCCTCGCGCATGTTCTGGCCCAGCGGATGCGCGCGGTAGTCGCTGAGCGTGACGGACAGCTCCGTCTGGTTCTCGGAGGCGAGGAAGGACAGGCTGGCGCTCACGGCGGCCTTCACGCGCGCGGACACCTGGTAGCGCATCCACCCGATGTCACTGCCCAGCAGCAATTGGGGCCGGGGCCCTGGCTCGGCGCTCTCCGGGCTCGGCTCGCCGACGATGCCGTTTTCGTCCACGTCGCCCAGCGAGTTGAAGTTGCGGATGGACGCTTCGCCGGTGGCTTCGAAGGAGAGGGTGAAGCCGTGCATGGCCAGCTTGGGCGGAAGGATTTTCTCTTCCGTGAAGGTCCCCTGGGCCAGCGGCACCTTGATGTCCTGGTCCTGCAGCTTCACGTCGGGCACCTTGCCCGCCACGACGTCGGGAAGCTTCTCCAGCAGCTTGTTGACCACTTTCATGCGCGTCCCCCTGGGCTGAAGCCTCCTGCACGTGGGCCGGAGGTCTCTTCGTCGTACGCCGTTGCTCAGCTCGGAACAAGGCGGATACCAGAAAAGACCGGTGGTCAGCGGACAGATGCCCTGGAGGGTGGGGTGGAAGCCGCCCCCGCGCGGTGCGTCAGGGCTCGTCGCCCAGTCCGTACTCCTTGAGTTTCCGCGCGAGCGTGTTGCGGCCAATCTCCAGCACGCGGGCCGCGGCGGTGCGGTTGCCCTTCACGGCGTCCAACACACGCAGGATGTGGCGGCGTTCGACCTCCGCCAATGGCAGCAGGCCCGCCTCCATGGGCGCAGGCGCAGCTGGCGCGTTGACACCTTGAGAGGCTGCAGGAGGCGGCAGGGCGGTCCGGTCCACATCGGGCAGGGGCAGGTGCTCTTCGAGAATCTCCCCTTCACAGAGCACCACGGCGCTTTCGATGCAGTTCTCCAACTCCCGCACGTTTCCGGGCCAGCGGTAGCGCTTGAGGCGCTCCACCGCGGCGGCGCTGAGGCGGGGCGGCGTCAGCCGGTGCCTCCGGGCGACGGCGGCGACGAAGTGGCGGGCGAGCCGCTCGATGTCCTCCGCGCCGCGCTCCCGCAGCGGCGGCAGCACCACCTCGACCACCTTGATGCGGTAGTAGAGGTCCTCGCGGAAGCGGCCCTCGGCCACCATGCGGGCCAGGTCCCGGTGGGTGGCCGCGACGATGCGCACGTCCACCTTCACGGCCTGGGTGCCACCCACGCGCTCGAATTCGCGATCCTGGATGACCCGCAGCAACTTGCCCTGCACCGGCAGGGGCAGCTCGCCAATCTCGTCGATGAACACCGTGCCGCCGCTGGCCGCCTCGAACTTGCCGGGCACGCGGTGGTCCGCGCCGGTGAAGGCGCCGCGTTCGTGGCCGAAGAGCTCGTTCTCGATGAGCGTGGCGGGCAGCGCCGCGCAGTCCACCTTGATGAAGGGCTGGTCCCTCCGGGGGCCATTCACGTGGACGGCACGGGCGAACAGCTCCTTGCCGCTGCCGCTCTCGCCGCGCAGCAGCACCGTCGCGTCGGTGGGCGCGGCCTTGCGCACCAGTCGGTAGATGGCCTGGAGCTGCGGGGACTCGCCGATGATGCGGTTGAAGAAGTAGCCCACCGGTACCTGGGGCTGGTCCTTCGCGCGCTGGAGCTCCTGGTAGAGGCTGGTGCTCTGGAGGGCGGTGCTCACCTGCGAGGCGATGGCGGTGAGCCGCTGCGTGTCCTCGTCGGTGAAGCGGTCTTCGCCGCGGCGGTTGAGGACCTGGAGCACGCCGTAGAGGGCGCCGTCCCCGTCGCGCAGTGGCACGGCGAGCAGGCTGGTGGTGCGGTAGCCCGTCATCCGGTCGATGTCCGCGAAGAAGCGCTGCTCACCGCGCGGGTCCGGCACGTTGATGGCGTGCCCCGCCTTGGCGACGGTGCCGGCGACGCCCTGGCCCAGCTTGACGCGAATCTGGGACACCTCGGGCAGGTGCGCGGCGCGGCTGAACAGCTCGCGGCGGGCCGGGTCCAGCAGCCAGAGGGTGCCGCGGTCCGCTTGCAGGGTGATGGCGATGCGGTCCATCAACGTCTGGAGGAACGCGTCGAGGTCCACCTCCCTGCCAACGAGTCCTCCGAAGGGGAGGAGGACCTGAGAGACGTCCGAGGGGGCTTGGGGCATGGCGGGCAACGGCGGCAGGACGAAGGCGGAGGCCGCACCATAACATCCAGAGGGCATGGGACTGCCCCTCTCAGGCCGCGCGGCCCAGCACCAGCCGCTGGCCTTCGCGTGCGGGCTCGCAGACGGGGAAGAGGGCGCGGGCCTGCTCCGCCATGTCCTCGAGCATGTCGTCGCCGTGCGCCGGGTCATGGTGGAACAGGCACAGCCGGCGCGCCCCCACCAGCCCGGCCACGCCCGCGGCATCCATCATGGTGGAGTGGCCCCAGCCCTTCTTCGCCACGCCCTTGCGGCCCTCGTATTCGTCCGGGGTGTACTGCGCGTCCAGGCATAGGACGTCCGCGCCCTCGAAGAGGCGGCCCACCTCCGGCGCGAGCTCCTGCACCCGCACCTCCACGTCCGTGGCGTAGACGAACGAGTGACCATCCGCCTCCACGCGGTACGCCAGGCACCCCTGCGGGTGCGGCACGTCGATGGGCGTGACGCGGAAGGGGCCCACCTCCACGGGCCGGGCATGCAACGCCGAGCGGAAGTCCATCCGCGAGCGCATGGTGCTCAGCGGCACCGGGAAGTGGGGCGGCTGCATCTGCGCGGCCAACTCGGACTGGAGCGCCTGGGCCCCATTCGCGCCCGGGCCGTAGAGCGTCAGCTCGGACGTAGGCAGCCAGGCCGGCGTGAAGAAGGGGAAGCCCTGCACGTGGTCCCAATGCAGATGCGAGAAGAAGAGCGTGGCCTTCTGGGGCGCGCCCTCGCGCATCATGATTTCGCCCAGTGCGCGGATGCCCGTCCCCGCATCCAGGATGAGGCGGTGGCCGTGGCTGGTCACCTCCACGCAGGCCGTGTTGCCACCAATGCGCGAGCCCGACACCGCGATGCTCCCCCGAACGCCATGAAACCGGACTTCCATCGTGAGTCTCCTTGAGTGGGGGGCCTCCGCCTGGGACGCCCTCATGCCCGGAGCCTCAGAGCACGGGGTGTGCCATTCCCAAGTGCCTGGAATCAGGAGCGCGGGCCTCCGGTGCGCCCATCGGTGCTCCAGAATGGAGCGCGCTCGCCTGGTGCGGGCGATCCAAACCGGTGCAGGGGGCCCGCAGGACAGGGCGGCGGGCACGTCTTCCAACGGCCCACGGCAGTCCTGTCTTCAATTCTCACCCGATGCGGGAAGGCGTCCAGGAGGTTGCACCCGGCATCGAGCGGGGCTGTGTGTTTCAAGTCTTGTCGGAGCCTCGGACACAACCGTCTGGGTTCTGGGAATGCGCCGGCTTCCGTTCACTCCAGAGTAATTCAATGGCTCTCGAGTGCAGGTTTTTAGCAATCTTCGGGCCGTAACCACGCCGTTGAAGGCAGTCACGCTCTCGTCACGCTTGGAGTGTTTCCAGCTTCAACGATGTTTATCCTTCAGGGCGGTTTGCTTGACACGCTGCCTCATGGAAGCGTATGCAAAACAATGAAAACGGTGTCGTTGCCGAGCCTTAGGGCCTCCAGAACGCCATCCTCGCGGACCCAGACAGCCGGAATTTGAGACGGGGCTGTCAGCGGTTTGAACGCAAGGATGGGGCGGGGGTTGTGGCGGCAGCCTGACCAGAATTCGGTCGGCGTATCAATTATTGCCAGGTTCTGAGAAATAGCAGGCTGGGGGAAAGTTGCAATGCCTGGGCCGCGGTGTGCTGAGAACGATTGGGTTGCATTGCTCGTCCGCGTCAATCACGAGAAAGTGGCTGCCGCTCAGTTGGGGAAACACGGCTACGAGTTCTTCCTGCCGACGTACACGCCTCCCAAGTCCTCGGGTGTAAAGGCGAAGCTTCCGCTCTTCCCCGGGTACCTTTTCTGTCGTTACCAGCCGCTCAATCCGTACCGCATCGTTCGGGCGCCCGGGGTCATCCGGCTGCTCGGGGGCGAAGCGGGGCCGGAAGCCGTTCCCGAACAGGAATTGGCGGCCATCCGCCGGGTCGCGGATTCGGGTGTCTCTTCCAATCCCTGTGACTATCTGCGGGCGGGGCAGCGCGTGCGCATTGTCGAAGGGCCCCTGACAGGTCTGGAAGGAAGTCTGGTGACGAGCAAGAGCCAGCTCCGGTTCATCGTCTCCGTGGGGCTGCTACAGCGCTCGGTGTCCGTGGAGGTGAGCGCTGAGCAGCTGGAACCGATCACCGACTGATTCCGCGGACATCCCTTTACATTCCCCCGTCACCCCGACCCGCAGCAAGGCTTCAGGGGCCGTGAGTCGTTCCATGGACAAGAAGATTCTTTTCGACATCGTCACCAGCAGTGTTCGGGAGGTGGTTCCCGAACTCGAATCACATCCGTTCGAGTCCGAAGATGATCTGGTCGGCCTGGGGGCGAACTCGCTCGACCGCGCCGAAATCGTCAACCTCACGCTGGAGAAGCTGGCGCTCAACATCCCCCGGGTCGAGCTGATTGACGCGAAGACCATTGGCGGATTGGTGGACGTCCTTCACTCGAGGCTGTGAGGCGAAACCATGGGGCCGGTCGGGATTGAAGCCATGAATGCCTTCTGTGGCATCGCCAGGTTGGATGTGTTGCAGCTGGCGACCCACCGGGGCCTGGACACCTCCCGCTTCGCGAACCTGCTCATGGAGGAGAAGACCGTTCCGCTCCCCTATGAGGACCCCGTCACCTACGGCGTGAATGCCGCACGGCCCATCCTGGACCAGTTGACCGCGGCGGAGCGGGACAGCATCGAGCTGCTGGTGGCCTGCACGGAGTCGTCGTTCGACTTCGGCAAGGCCATGAGCACCTACCTGCACCAGCACCTGGGGTTGAGCCGTAACTGCCGGCTCATCGAGCTCAAGAGCGCCTGCTACTCCGGGGTCGCCGGGCTGCAGATGGCCGTCAACTTCATCCTGTCCGGCGTGTCGCCGGGGGCCAAGGCCCTGGTGGTGGCCTCCGACCTGTCGCGCTTCTCCATCGCCGAAGGGGGAGATGCCTCCACGGAGGACTGGTCCTTCGCGGAGCCGAGCTCGGGTGCGGGCGCGGTGGCCATGCTGGTGAGCGACACGCCCCGGGTGTTCCGCGTCGACGTGGGGGCGAACGGCTACTACGGCTACGAGGTGATGGACACCTGCCGCCCGGTGGCGGACAGCGAAGCGGGAGACGCGGACCTGTCGCTCCTCTCGTACCTGGACTGTTGTGAGAACGCCTTCCGGGAGTACACCCGCCGCGTCCCCGCGGCGAACTACGCGGAGAGCTTCGGCTACCTCGCCTTCCACACGCCGTTTGGCGGCATGGTGAAGGGCGCCCACCGCACGATGATGCGCAAGTTCTCCGGCAAGAACCGCGGGGACATCGAAGCGGACTTCCAGCGGCGGGTGGCCCCCGGGCTGAGCTACTGCCAGCGCGTGGGGAACATCATGGGCGCGACGATGGCGCTCTCGCTCCTCGGGACCATCGACCATGGCGACTTCGCCACCGCGCAGCGGATTGGCTGCTTCTCGTATGGCTCGGGGTGCAGCTCGGAGTTCTTCAGCGGCGTGGTGACGCAGGAAGGGCAGCAGCGGCAGCGCGCCCTGGGGCTGGGAGAGGCGCTGGGTCGCCGGCAGCAGCTCTCCATGCCGGATTACGACGCGCTGCTGAAGGGGAATGGCCTGGTGCGCTTCGGGACCCGGAACGCCGAGCTGGACTTCGGTGTCGTCAGCAGCATCCGGCCGGGCGGGTGGGGCAGGCCCTTGCTCTTCCTGTCGGCGATTCGCGACTTCCACCGCGACTACCAATGGATTTCCTAGTCTCGGGGACTCGAGCAAAGCCATGTCCAGCGTAGCGACGGCCGTCCCCCTGACGACCAGTGACAGCGCGGTGAGCCGCCGGCTGCGAATCACCCCCAGCATGTGCGGCCAGACGTCCTTGTTCGCCGGGCAGATTGGCGACTGGGCCTGGGACACCGTCAGCCGACTGTGTGGCACGGACGTGCTGACCGCCACCAACGACGCCGGCTCGCCCACCTACCTGGCCTTCTATTACTTCCGCATCCGGGGTACCCCCGCGCTGCATCCCGGCGCGCTGCGCTTTGGCGACACGCTGGACGTCACGTCGAAGGCGTACAACTTCGGCAGTGAGTCCGTCCTGACGGTGCACCGCATCTGCAAGGCGGCGGAGGGCCGCGCCCCGGAGGCGGACGCCTTCGGCCATGAAGAGCTGTACGATCGGCCCCAGCCGGGCTGCATCTACGCGGAGACCTTCAACCGGTGGATCACGCGATCGGACGGCAAGTCGAACGAGAGCCTGATCAAGTCCTCTCCCGTGGGGTTCCAGTACGCACACCTGCCGCTCCTTCCGGACGAGTACTCGCCGCGGCGGGCATATGGGGATGCCCGGGCGCGGGGCACCTTCCACGATGTGGACTCCGCGGAGTATCGGCTGACCGTGGACCGCTTCCCGCTGCGCTACGCGGTGGACGTCATCCGGGACGTCAATGGGGTGGGGCTCATCTACTTCGCTTCGTACTTCTCGATCGTGGACTGGGCCATCTGGCAGTTGGCGAGGCATCAGGGCCGCAGCGAGCAGGCCTTCCTGTCGCGCGTGGTGCTGGACCAGCAGCTGTGCTTCCTCGGCAACGCGGCGCTGGACACCACCTTCGACATCGACGTGCGGCACTGGGAGCGGGTGGGCGGCGGGGAAGAGCTGTTCAACGTGAAGATGCGCGAGGGCGCGCAGGGCCGGGACATCGCCGTGGCGACGGTCAAGGTGCGCTTCGACGCCGCTTCGGAAGGAGGCCGCCGTGGGTGAGCCGATGACAGACGAACGAATCCGCGGAGTCGTGCATCAGGCCATCGTGCGCGTCCTGCCCCGCGTGCGCTCCAACGAGATTGCGGGCCACCTGAACCTCCGCGAGCTGGGCGCGGACTCCGTGGACCGGGTCGAGATTCTCACGTCCATCCTGGACAGCCTGCGGCTGCAAAAGACGCCCCTGGCGAAGTTCGCCGACATCCGCAACATCGACGCGCTGGTGGCGTTCCTGGCCGGTGAGGTCGCGCGTGGCTGAGCGGGTTCCCGGCGGAGTCGGCATCGAGGCCATCAACGCCTACGGCGGCGCCGCCTCCATTCCGGTGTTGGACTTGTTCCGGGGCCGGCGGCTGGACCCCGAGCGCTTCTCCAACCTGATGATGCAGGAGCGCGGCGTCGCGCTGCCGTTCGAGGACCCCGTCACCAACGCGGTCAACGCGGCGCGGCCCATCCTGGACGCGATGTCGCCCGAGGCCCGGGAGCGCATCGAGCTCCTGGTCACCTCGAGCGAGTCCGGCGTGGACTTCAGCAAGTCCATCTCCTCGTATGCGCACGAGCACCTGGGGCTGAGCCGCCACTGCCGGTTCCTGGAGGTGAAGCAGGCGTGTTACGCCGCCACCGGAGCGCTCCAACTGGCGCTGGGCTACATCGCGTCGGGCGTGTCACCGGGGGCCAAGGCCCTGGTGATCGCCACGGACGTGACGCTGGTGGACGAGAGCGGCCTGTACTCAGAGCCGGCGATGGGCACCGGCGGCGTCGCCGTGCTGCTGGGCGACGAGCCTCGCGTGATGAAGATGGACCTGGGGGCGTTCGGCAACTACAGCTATGACGTCTTCGACACCGCGCGGCCCTCACCGGAGATTGACATTGGCGACGTGGACCGGTCGCTCTTCACGTACCTGGACTGCCTCAAGCACAGCTTCGCCGCGTATGGCCGCCGGGTGGACGGCGTGGACTTCGTGTCGACGTTCGACTACCTGGCGATGCACACGCCGTTCGCCGGACTGGTGAAGGCCGGGCACCGCAAGATGATGCGCGAGCTCACCCCGTGCGACGTGGACGAAATCGAAGCGGACTTCGGCCGGCGCGTGAAGCCGTCACTGCAGTACCCGAGCCTGGTCGGGAACCTGTGCTCCGGCTCCGTGTACCTGAGCCTGTGCAGCATCATCGACACCATCAAGCCCGAGCGGTCCGCTCGGGTGGGAATGTTCTCCTATGGGTCGGGTTGCTCGTCGGAGTTCTTCAGCGGCGTCATCGGCCCGGAGTCCGTGTCCGCGCTGGCTGGGTTGGACATCGGTGGCCACCTCCGGGGGCGCCGCCAGCTCACGTTCGACCAATATGTCGAATTGCTAAAAGAGAACCTGCGCTGCCTGGTTCCAACGAAGAACCGGGACGTGGACGTGGAGCGCTATCTCCCGCTGGTGACGCGGACGGCGAGCCGCCCGCGCATGCTCGCCTTGAGGAGGGTGGTGGACTATCATCGTCAGTACGAGTGGGTGTAGCTCATACGCCACCTCCAATTCCGACGAATGAACACTCCTTCCTTGACGAACTGGCCTGCCCGCCTGGGCTATCTGCTTGCCGTTGGCGGCGCATGGTTCGCGGCCGATCAAGTCACCAAACAGATGGCGCGCGATGGGGCGAAAAGGCCCGTCGCGGTCTTTGATAGCTGGTGGCACTTCCACTACGTGGAGAACCGAGCGGGCGCGTTCGGTCTGTTCTCCAGCTTCGGCGAAGAATGGCGCATGCCTTTCTTCTACGTCGTGGGCGCCATCTGCATCGTGTTGCTGATTGGCTACTACTTCTACACGCCGCCGACGATGAAGCTCCAGCGCTGGTCGCTGGCGACGATGATTGGCGGCGCGTTTGGCAACTACGTGGACCGGGTGCGCCTGCGCTACGTGGTGGATTTCGTGTCATGGCACGTGGGGGACCGCTTCTACTGGCCCTCCTTCAACATCGCGGACACAGCGGTAGTCGTAGGGGCCGCCCTGATGATCCTGGAGTCGTTCCGCGAGCCGCGTCAGCAGTTGTCTCCCGGATAGGCCCCGCCATGGGTGTGCGGTCGGCCGCCGGGCCAAGGACTGGAGTTCATGGGGACCTCAGAGCCAGTTGAGTCGGACCGCGCCTTGTCAAAACCACCGCCTGCCGCGCCCGTCGGCGCCCAGGCACTGCCTCGCGGTCCGGCAATGCCCGGCATCGCGCAGTTGATGATGTTGTTCCTGCGGCCCACGGAGTTCCTGGACCGCTGCGCCGCCCGGTACGGTGACACCTTCACCCTCAAGATTCCGGGGACGCCGCCGTTCATCCAGACCAGCGATCCCGCCTTGATCGAGGTCATCTTCAAGGGTGACCCCGACCTCTTCCTCGGAGGAAAGGCGAACAACGGCTTGAAGCCGGTGGTGGGCGAGAACTCGCTGCTGGTGCTGGATGGGAAGCGGCACCGGCGTGATCGCAAGCTCATCATGCCCACCTTCCTGGGTGAGCGGATGCATGCGTATGGCTCGGTCATCCGGGACATCGTCAATGCGGCGCTTGACCGGTGGCCCGTTGGAAAGCCGTTCGCGGTCCATGAAGAGACGCAGCAGATCATGCTGGAGGTGATTCTCCGGGTGATTTTCGGCCTGGAGGACGCCCGGACCATTGCCCAGTTCCGGCACCACGTGCACCAGGTGCTCAAGCTGGCCCTGTTCCTGTTCCCGAACGGGGAGGGCAAGCCCGCCGCCGAGGGCTTCGCGCGGGCCGTGGGCAAGGCGTTTCCCTCCCTGGACGTGTTCGCGTCGTTGAAGGCGATTGACGACATCATCTACCAGGAGATTCAGGACCGCCGAAGTCAGGACATCAGCGGACGGCAGGACGTGCTCTCGCTGATGATGCAGTCGCACTACGACGACGGCACCGTGATGACGCCCCAGGAGCTGCGCGACGAGCTGATGACGCTGCTGATGGCGGGCCACGAGACGAGCGCGACCATCGCCGCGTGGTGCGTCTACCACCTCTGCCGTCACCCGGATGCGATGGGCAAGCTGCGCGAGGAGATCGCGGCCCACACGGTGGACGGCGTGCTGCCGCTGGCGAAGATCAACGAGCTGAAGTTCCTGGATGCCGTGGTCAAGGAGACGATGCGCATCACGCCTGTCTTCAGTCTGGTGGCTCGCGTGCTCAAGGAGCCGCAGACCATTGGCGGCACGACGTACCCGGCGAACGTGGTGCTGTCGCCCAACATCTACGGCACGCACCATCGTGCGGACCTGTGGGGAGACCCGAAGGTCTTTCGGCCAGAGCGTTTCCTGGAGGAGCGGGTGAACCCGTTCCACTACTTCCCCTTCGGAGGAGGCATCCGGAAGTGCATCGGGACGAGCTTCGCCTACTACGAGATGAAGATCTTCGTCTCGGAGACGGTGCGCCGCATGCGCTTCGATACCAGGCCCGGCTACCACGCGAAGGTGGTGCGCCGGAGCAACACGCTGGCGCCGTCCCAGGGCGTGCCCATCATCGTCGAGTCGCGGCTGCCGAGCTGAACCGCTTGGCCCCACCATCTCCAGCGCGGTGAACATCATGGTCGATTCAGTGTCGAAACAGGCACGGCGGAAGGTGTTTCTTTTTTCCGGCCAGGGCACCCAGTCGTACTTCATGGCCAAGGAGCTGTTTGACACCCAGGCGGGGTTCAAGCGGCAGCTGCTGGAGCTGGACGAGCAATTCAAGCAGCGGCTGGGGCACTCGATTCTCGAGCGAATCTATGACGCGCGCGCCGCGCGGTTGGATCCGCTCGACGACGTCCTGGTGTCCTTTCCCGCCATCTTCATGATTGAGCATGCACTGGCGCGGCTGCTCATTGACCGGGGTATCCAGCCGGACGCAGTCGTGGGCGCCAGCATGGGCGAGGTGGCGGCGGCGGCGATTGCGGGCGCAATCTCAGTGGACGCGGCCGTGGCCCTGGTGGCGGCGCAGGCCCAGCTCTTTGCCCGTACGGCGCCGCGGGGCGGCATGCTCGCGGTGCTTCACGAACTGGAAGCCTGCCGGGGCTTCACGTCTGTCGCGCGGGATGGCGAGGTTGCAGCCATCAACTACCCGTCGAACTTCGTCCTGGCGGCGGATGAGGCGGGCCTGGGACGGATTCAGCAGGAACTCTCCCAACGCTCGGTGGCGTTCCACCGGTTGCCGGTGCGCTACCCCTTCCATTCCTCGCACCTGGACCCGCTGAGGGAGGAGTACCGAAGCCGCGTCCGCGCGGATTCGCTGACGTGGCCGCGAATCCCCATGTACTCGTGCACCACCGCGAACCGGGTACAGGACCTGCGCAGCGACCACTTCTGGAACGTGGTCCGCGCGCCCATCCGGCTGTACGACACCGTCCTGCAACTGGAGGGGCAGGGCGGCTGCGACTTCATCGACGTCGGCCCCGCCGCGTCCTTCGCGACCATCATCAAGCGCATCCTCGCGCGGGACTCCACGTCACGGCTCTTCCCGCTGCTCAGCCCCTTCTCCCGCATCGACCGGGAGCTCGATGGGGTGACGCGAAGCTGCGCGATGACGGAGGCGCCCGCACCCAGGGCGCCCGCGCAGGTGCCGCCGCCGAGCTCGCCCTGGGCGCTGCACACCCGAGGAGCGGCGAGCGCGCCGGTGAATGCCCGCAAGGCCGCGCTCTTCCCGGGGCAGGGTTCGCAGGAGCGCGGCATGGGGGCCGCGCTCTTCGACGAGTTCCCGGGCCTGACGGACATCGCCGACGCCATCCTGGGTTACTCCATCAAGCGCCTCTGCCTGGAGGACCCAGGCAAGGAGCTGGCGCAGACGCAGTTCACCCAGCCGGCGTTGTACGTGGTGAACGCGCTCAGCTACCTGAAGCGGGTGCGCGAGGGCGCGGAGCAGCCGGCCTTCGTCGCGGGCCACAGCCTGGGCGAGTACAACGCGCTGCTGGTCGCGGGGGCCTTCGACTTCGAGACAGGACTGCGGCTGGTGAAGCGGCGGGGCGAGCTCATGAGCGGCGCGTCCGGAGGGACCATGGCCGCGGTGGTGGGCTGTGATGCCGTGGCCGTGGAACAGGTCCTTCGAGACCATCAGCTGACCAGCCTGGACATCGCCAACATCAACTCGCCCGACCAGATTGTGGTCTCCGGACCGGCGCAGGACATCGAGCGGGCACGGCAGTGCTTCGTGGACCGTGGCGCGCGGTACGTTCCGCTCAACGTGCGGGCGCCGTTTCACTCGCGCTACATGCAGCCGGCCGCCAGCGAGTTCGAGCGCTTCCTGTCTCAGTTCCAGTACGCGCCGCTCCGGTGCGTGGTCATCTCCAACGTCACGGGCCGACCTTACGCTCATGACAACGTGGTGCAGGGGTTGGCTCTGCAACTGCGCAGCCCGGTGCAGTGGACGGCCACCGTCCGCTACCTCCTGGAGCAGGGCGTGGAGGATTTCGAGGAGCTGGGCCCCGGCCGCGTGCTGACCCGCCTCATCACCGCGAACAAGCGGGGCGCCCCCGCACCGGCCACCGCCGCGCCCGCGACGTGGGCGAATGCCTGATCTCTCCGGGGCGTCGTTGAGAGCCTCAGCCGGTGTGCCGTCCGGTTGCTGAGACCACTGAATGTCCACCTCACCTGTGCAGGAGCTGGTTGTCTCCGGGTTCGGGGTCACCTCCGCCATTGGCCAGGGGGCCGCGGCTTTCACCTCGGCGCTGATGGAGGGCGCCGCGCGGTTCCGGGTGATGGAGCGGCCGGGCCGCCAGCACCAGTCCAACGGGCAGACGACAGCTCACCTGGGGGCGGAAATCCCCTCGCTGGCCGTACCTGAAGGCGTCACCCCGCAGCTGTGGCGCTCGGCCACGTTTTCGGGACAGGCCACCCTGGTGGCGGTCCACGAGGCCTGGAACGCGGCGCGCCTCCAGGCCGTCCCCGGACACCGGATTGGATTGGTGGTGGGGGGCACCAACGTGCAGCAGCGCGACCTGGTGCTGATGCAAGACGCCTATCGCGAGCGGGTGCCCTTTCTGCGGGCGGCCTACGGGTCGACCTTCATGGACACCGACCTCGTGGGCCTCTGCACGCAGCAGTTCGCCATCCACGGGATGTCCTTCACGGTGGGAGGCGCATCGGCCAGTGGCCTGCTGGCGATCATCCAGGCCGCGGAGGCGGTGCTCTCAAGAAGGGTGGACGTGTGCATCGCCGTGGGGGCGCTGATGGACGTCTCCTACTGGGAATGCCAGGGCCTGCGGGCCATGGGCGCGATGGGCACCGACCGGTTCGCGCGGGAGCCGGAGCGTGCATGCCGGCCCTTCGACCGGGAGAGTGATGGCTTCATTTTTGGAGAGGCGTGCGGCGCCGTGGTGGTTGAGTCTGCGGAGCACGCTCGGCGACGCGGGGTGACTCCGCGCGGCGTCCTGTCGGGCTGGGCCATGCAGTTGGACGCGAGCCGCGGCCCGTTGTCGTCCATCGAAGGGGAGACGCAGGTGATTGGGGCTGCGCTGCGGCACGCGGACCTCGCGCCGGAGCGGGTGGACTACGTGAATCCTCACGGCAGCGGTTCGCGTCAGGGGGATGCCATCGAGCTGGGGGCCTTGAAGGCGTGCGGCCTGACGCACGCCCGGGTCAACACCACGAAGTCCATCACCGGGCACGGCCTGGCCTCGGCGGGTACCGTGGGGCTCATCGCCACGCTGGTCCAACTGGAGCAGGGCCGGCTGCACCCGTCCTTGAACCTGGTGGACCCGATTGATTCATCGTTCCGCTGGGTGGGGGCCACCGCGGAGGCCCAGTCCCTCCAGAACGCGCTGGTGCTCGCCTACGGCTTCGGCGGCATCAACACCGCTGTCGCCGTGCGCCGGATCGCCACGGAGAGCTGACACGCCCATGCAAGCCGCTTCCCCTCCGCACCGCGACTACCAGACGCTCCGGGTCCGCTTCGAGGCGCAGACCTGTTTCCTCCAGCTCCACCGGCCGGATGCGGACAACACCATCAGCCGCACGCTGATTGACGAGTGCCAGCAGGTGCTCACGTTATGTGAGGAGCACGCCACCACGGTGGTGCTCGAAGGCCTGCCACACGTGTTCTGCATGGGCGCGGATTTTCGAGCCATTCACGACCGGGTCGACGACGGCCGCCGGGAGCAAGGCAACGCGGAGCAGCTGTACCGGCTGTGGCTGCAACTGGCGACAGGCCCCTACGTGACGGTCGCCCATGTGCAGGGC
This sequence comes from Myxococcus sp. CA023, assembly GCF_010998615.1. Classification (GTDB taxonomy): domain Bacteria; phylum Myxococcota; class Myxococcia; order Myxococcales; family Myxococcaceae; genus Myxococcus. The sequence continues at coordinate 41,751 of NZ_JAAEAH010000013.1, forward strand.
AAGGCCAACGCGGGCGGCCTGGGCTTCGTCGCCGCGTGCGACATCGTGCTGGCGAAGGCGGAGGTCCAGTTCAGTCTCTCGGAGCTGCTGTTCGGGCTGTTCCCCGCCTGCGTGATGCCGTTCCTCGCCCGGCGAATCGGCATCCAGAGGGCGCACTACCTGACGCTGATGACGCGGCCCATCGACGCGGCCCAGGCGCTGAGCTGGGGGCTGGCGGACGCGGTGGACGCTGATAGCGAGAAGCTGTTGCGGCTCCACCTGCGCAGGCTGCGGTGCCTGTCGAAGCCAGCGGTGGCCCAGTACAAGAAGTACGCCTCCGAGCTGGGCGGCCAGCTGCTCGCGGCCATGCCCCGGGCCATCTCCGCCAACGAGACGATGTTCTCCGACCGCGCCACGCTGGAAGCCATCCATCGCTACGTGGAGACAGGCCGACTCCCATGGGAAACATGACGGAAGGAACGCCAATGGCGCCGGTGGTCACGCTCCATGAGGTGGAGGATGGGGTGGCGCAAATCACCCTGGTGGATCGCGAGAACAAGAACATGTTCAGCGAGCAGCTCGTGCGCGAGCTCATCACCGTGTTCGGTAAGGTGAATGGGAACGAGCGCTACCGCGCGGTGGTGCTCACCGGCTACGACACCTACTTCGCGCTCGGCGGGACCAAGGCCGGCCTGCTGTCCATCTGCGACGGCATCGGCTCCTTCAACGCCACCAACTTCTACAGCCTCGCACTGGAGTGCGACATCCCGGTGATTTCCGCCATGCAGGGACATGGCGTGGGCGGTGGGTTCGCGATGGGGCTGTTCGCGGACTTCGTGGTCCTGAGCCGGGAGAGCGTCTACACGACGAACTTCATGCGCTACGGCTTCACGCCGGGGATGGGCGCCACGTACATCGTGCCTAAGCGGCTGGGGTACTCGCTCGGGCATGAGCTCCTGCTCAACGCCAGGAACTACCGCGGCGCCGACCTGGAGAAGCGGGGCGTGCCCTTTCCGGTGTTGCCGCGCAAGGAAGTCCTGCCCCACGCCTACGAGATTGCGAGGGACCTGGCCGCGAAACCTCGGCTGTCGCTCGTGACGCTCAAGCGGCACCTGGTTCGCGACATCCGCCGAGAGCTTCCAGACGTCATCGAACGTGAGCTGGAGATGCACGGCATCACCTTCCATCACGACGACGTGAGGAGGCGCATCGAGCAGCTGTTCCTCTGAGGCGCGCCCCTATGTTGAACCTGATCAACAACCACGCCCACGGTTATGTGGTCACGCCCGTGGTCCTGGCCTGCAACGACGCTGGCCTGTTCGAACTCCTGCGGCAGGGACCGAAGGACTTCGACCGGTTGGCGGAGGCATTGCGTGCCAACCGGGGACATCTGCGCGTCGCGATGAGGATGTTCGAATCGCTCGGCTGGGTTCGCCGCGACGCCGATGACGTGTACGCGGTGACGGAGGCAGCGGCCGCGCATCGGTCCTTCCCCCGCGAGGCGCAGTCGCTCTTCGCGCTGCCCATGGACCGGTACCTGCGCGGGGAGGACGGCCTGTCCCTGGCGCCGTGGTTCGAGCGCTCTCGGGCGTCGTGGGATACCGATGACACACTGGTTCGCGAGCTGCTCGACGGCGCCATCATCACGCCGCTGATGCTCGCGCTGGAGCAGCGTGGGGGCCTCAAGGAGGCCAGGCGTCTGTCCGACCTGTGGTCCAGGCCGGAAGGGCGGGACTTGTCCGTCCCCGAGCACGTCCAACACGAGCTGGCCGGGTTCTTCTTCGCGCAGAAGTGGACGCGTGAGGCCACCGTCGACGCGGAGCTCACGCCCAAGGGCGCCTTCATCTTCGAGCGGGCATTGCTCTTCGCCATCGTCGGCTCGTACCGGCCGATGCTGGCCAGCATGCCGCAGCTGCTCTTCGGTGACTGCGAGCAGGTTTTCGGGCGGGACGAAGCCGGCCACGAGCTGCACCTGGACCGGACCCTCAACGTGATTGGGAGCGGCCACCAGCACCGGAAGTACTTCGCGGAGCTGGAGAAGCTCATCATCACCATCTTCGATGCCGAGAACCTGTCGGCACAGCCGCGCTACATCGCGGACATGGGGTGCGGTGACGGCACGCTCCTGAAGCGGGTGTATGAAACGGTGATTCGGCACACGCGGCGGGGAAGGGCGCTCGACCGGTTTCCGCTCACGCTCATTGCCGCGGACTTCAACGAGAAGGCGCTCGAAGCCGCTGGGCGGACGCTGGCCGGGTTGGAGCACGTTGCCTTGCGTGCGGACGTGGCGCGGCCGGACCGCCTCATCGAGGACCTGCGGGCGCGCGGGCTCGCCGAGCCTGAGAATACGCTGCACATCCGCTCGTTCCTCGACCACGACCGTCCCTACCAGCCTCCCGCGGACAGGGCGGGGCTCCACGCCCGGATTCCGTTCGATTCGGTGTTCGTGGGCAAGGAAGGCCAGGAGGTGGTTCCGGCGGAGGTGTTCCACAGCCTGGTGGAGCACCTCGAGCGCTGGGCCGCCATCCTGCACCGGCATCCCCTGGTCATCCTGGAGGTTCACTGCCTGCCGGCGCCGGTGGTGCGCGGCAACCTCAGTCAGAGTGAGAGCCTCCACTTCGACGCCTACCACCGTTTCTCTCATCAGATGTTGGTGGAGGCGAACCACTTCCTGCTCGCGGCCGCGCAGGCGGGGCTGTTCGCCAGGGATGACGTCATCCGCCGCTTCCCCCGGACGCTGTCCTTCACCCGGATGACGCTGACGCAGTTCGAGAAGCGGTCCTATCGCATCCGGTGGGCGCGACTCGGAGACCTGCCGGCACTGGAGCGGCTGGAGCGCGAGTGCTGGGACGCGGAGCTGCGCGCGTCGGACGCCGTGCTGAAAGCCCGCGTCGAGAAGTACCCTCAGGGCCAACTGGTGCTGGAGCTGGAGGGACAGGTCGTCGGGGCCATCTACTCCCAGCGCATCCGCGATGACGGCGTGCTCCAGGGCTCCACGGCTGAGACGGTCGACACGCTCCACACGGACACGGGGCCAGTGGTCCAGCTCCTGGGCGTCAACGTCTCGCCGAGCGCGCAGCATTCGCGGCTGGGAGACCGGCTGCTCGAGTTCATGCTGCAGTACTGCGCACTGTCGAATGACGTGGCCGCGGTGGTGGGGGTGACTCGCTGCAAGGCGTATGGCCGCCACGCGCACCTGTCCCTCGAACAGTACGTCGCCGTGCGCGATGAGCACGGCTTGTCCGTGGACCCCGTGCTCCGCTTCCACCAGATTCACGGCGCAGAGCTGGGCGAGTTGGTCGTGGGCTACCGGGTTCGCGATGCGGACAACCACGGCCATGGCGTGATGGTGCGCTATGACGTGCACAACCGTGTTCGCCGGGATGCCCCGGTCGAAGACGCCGAGATTGCGAGTCCTGCTCCAGCGGTGACGGCCCGTGGCGTGGCGTCCACGGAGACCGAGCACTACCTGCGTCAGGTGGTCGCACGGATTGTCGAATGCGACACGGCGGCGGTTCGGCTGGACCTTCCGCTGATGGAACTGGGCGTCGACTCGGTGGGGCTGATGGAGCTCGCCGAGCACATCGGCCGGCGCTTCGAGCTGAAGCTGGAGGAGACCTTCTTCTTCGAGCACAACACCCTGGACCGGATTGGCGCGTTCCTCGCCGGCCGGAGCCAGCCGGTGGTGGCGCAGCCCGTGTCCGCGCCCGTGCGTCCCGAGCCGGTGCCGGCTCCCTCGGGCGAGGTGAGTGACCAGGAGATTGCCGTCGTGGGCGTGGCCTGCCGCCTGCCCGGCGGTGTCCAGACGCCGCGGCAACTGTGGGACACGCTGATTGCTCGTCAGTCCCTCGTCGGGACGCTCGAGGACATCCGCTGGCGCTGGTCCGGCCTGGGACATGCGGCCGCTTCGGGCCATGTCGCGCATGCCAGTGACGTGGACCGGTTCGACGCGGCCTTCTTCAACATCTCCCCGGCGGAAGCCGAGTTGATGGACCCGCAGCAGCGACTGCTGCTCGAACTCAGCTGGCAGTGCATCGAGGACGCGGGGCACGATCCCTTGCGTCTGGCGGGAAGCGACACCGGCGTCTTCGTCGGCGCGAGTGGCTCCGACTACAAGACGCTCCAGGACAAGTACGGGCGGGACATCGCTCCGCAATACGCGGTGGCCACGTCCACGTCCGTCATCCCCAACCGTATCTCCTACTTCTTCGACTTCAGCGGTCCCAGCGTGCAGGTGGACACTGCGTGCTCCAGCTCGCTGGTGGCACTCGACCAGGCGCTGCGAGCACTGCGGAGCGGCGAGTGCGGTCAGGCACTGGTCGGCGCCGTCAGCCTCATCTGCGAGCCGAGCAACACGGTCTGCTACCAGCGCGCAGGCATGCTGTCCGAGGACGGGCGGTGCAAGACGTTCGATGCGAGCGCCAACGGCTACGTCCGTGGGGAAGGGGCGGTGGTCTTCCTCCTCAAGCCGCTGAAGAAGGCCCTGGCGGACAAGGACCCGGTCTACGGCGTCGTGATGGGCTCGGCCGTCAACCATGGTGGACGGACCGCGGGGCTCACGGCGCCCAACCCGCAGAAGCAGGCGGAGCTGGTGTGCAAGGCGCTCCAGGCCGCGAACGTGGCGCCCGAGGAAGTCGGCTACATCGAAGCGCACGGCACGGGCACTTCGCTCGGCGACCCGGTGGAGACCAAGGGGCTGGTCACCGCTTTCGACCGGATGTCTCGGGCGAAGGGGGCGCGTTCCACCGGGCGGTGTGCGGTGGGCTCGGTGAAGACGAACATCGGGCACCTCGAAGCGGCAGCGGGCGCGGCGGGCCTGCTCAAGGCGCTCCTGTGCCTGGGCCACAAGCGGATTCCCGCGAACCTCCACTTCAAACAGATGAACCCGCGGATTGGCTTCACGGGCACCCCGTTCTACGTGAGCCACGAGGAGCATCCCTGGGAGCTGTCGGAGGGACAGGCCCGTCGCGTGGCGGGCGTGAGCAGCTTCGGGTCGGGTGGCACGAACGCGCACGTCCTGGTGCGGGAGCACGTGGCGACAAGGCCCGTCAGCAATGGCGTGGGGGCTGGGGGGCGGTATCTCGTCCTGTTGTCGGCTCGGACCGAACGGGCGCTGGAGCGGCGTGAGGCGGACCTGCTCACCTGGCTCCAGGCGAATCCCCTGGAGGACCTGGGCGACGTCAGCGCCAGTCTGGCCATGGGGCGCGCGCACTGGGGACATCGCTCCGCCTACGTGGTGTCGAGGCATGGGGACCTGTGTGAGCAACTGTCCTTGGCCGAGCGGCGCCGGGCCTCCACTGTGGGAGCGACCAAGTTCGACAGTCTGCGCAAGCAGCGCTTCCTCCAGCGCCTGCAGCAGGTCTTCCCACACGACGTGTTGCTGAGAGCCGCGCGCGAGGGGGCTGGGTTCCATGACGACCTCTGCGCGCTCGCAGACCTCTACCTGCTGGGTTCCGAGTTCGACTGGCAGCCGATGTTCAGTGCGCTCCTGACCCGTCGGCTGCGGCTGCCGGCGTACCCCTTCGAGCGTGACTCGTACTGGTTGCACCCGAAGGAGGCTGCTGACGGCATTCCCGCCGTGGTGAAGGCGCCTGTCCGCGAATCGCAGGCGGGTGCCGGTTCCTGGTTGTGCGTGGCCCAGAAGTGGGTGCCCACGGCGCTGGAGGATGGCATCGACTGGCGCGTCCGTCTGGAGCGCTACGCGGGAAAGGAACTCGCCATCGTCTACCAGGAGGCGGACGACCTGGCGTCCTTCAAGGTACTGCTGTCAGCGGCGTGTGCGGGGCTGGGAGACCGTGCTCCAAGAGTCCATTCCGTGGACGCCCGCGACTTCGGCGATGGGCTCGACGGCAACCCGTTCCCGGTGCTTCCCGACGTGGTGTTCTCGCTGGGGGCCTCGGAGCCGGAGGGACAGGGCGCCCTGCGCGCGGCGCAGACCGTGTTTCGAATCAGCCAGACGCTGATGCGCGCGGCGGGGGACCGTGCTGTCCGCCTCTATCACCTCCATGAAGTGAGCCCGTCGCAGTCGGCCATCGACGCCGAGGCGCTTGGCGGGTTCATCCGGTCCGCCATGCTGGAGAACGCGGCCCATGTCTGGAAGGTGGTGGGCTTCAGCGCGGACGGAGCGGCACTGTCTCCTCATCAGGCGCTGTTGCAGGAATGGCTCTCCGACCCGGAAGCGCCGCCAGAAATCGTTGGCAGCCACGTCTGTGCCACGCCGTGCGAGGTCCGCCATGCACAGGCGCAGCGGGCCCTGGCGACGTTCGTGGAGGTGTCACCCGAGCAGGCACGGACGGACTTCCCGAAGCTGCGGCAGGGAGGCACGTACCTGGTGACGGGAGGCCTGGGGCCGGTGGGCGAGCAGGTCTGCAGACAGATGGCCCGCCGGTACCAGCCCACGCTGGTGTTCTTCTCCCGAAGCTCCCTGGACCCGGTCCGGGAGGCGCAGCTGGAGACGCTTCGCTCCCTTGGGGCGAAGGTCGAGTACCACCCGGTCGACATCACCGACCCGGCCGCCTTGCGAAGCGCGTGGGCGGAGGCCAAGGCGCGGGTGGGCGTCTTCCACGGCATCCTCCACCTGGCCCGGCTGGTCGAGGACGGCCCCATCTACTCCAAGCGCTGGGCGTCCTTCGAACGGGTGGTAGCAGCCAAGGCCCGGGGAACGGTGCTGCTCGACGAAGTCTCCGCGAACGAACCGCTGGAACTCTTCCTGCTGTTCTCGTCCGTGGCCGCCTTCGGCATCCGAGGCTCGTCCGACTACGGCTACGCGACGGCCTATCAGAACGCCTTCGCGCGCCATCGGAACGAGCAGGTGAAGCGTGGGGAGCGCTCTGGCCGGACGGTCTCCCAATGTTGGGGGCCTTGGACGGTGGACAGCTACATGCCGGAGCGGCGCGATGAACGGTTCGCGGCCATGGGCTGGGGCCTGATTGAGCCGTCGCAGGCGCTGGAGGCCATTGACCAGAGCCTTCAGCTCTCCGAGCCGGTGGTGGCGCTGGTCAGGACTCCCTCGTTGGAACTGGCTCGACGTGTCTTCGGCCTTGCGCGAAGCAACGACACACAACCGAGCGCCTCATCCCAGTGGGCTGGGCTGGAAGAGGGGCTGCGGCGTTTCGAAGCGGGTGGGGCTCCCGCGCCCGCGGCCGTGGCGGCGTTCCTGGCGGACTACGACCTGGAGCAGGTGCCGACAGCGTTGGTTGAGCGAGCGCACAGGCTGATGTTCTCCGCGCCCGTGGAGCGGGCTCCTCGTCGCCTGGCGACCGGTGGCGAAGCGCTCGAACGCGCGGTCCGGGATGCGCTCACGGAAGTGCTGAAGCTGCGCGGTGACTACTCGGACGACCAGACGTTCCAGAGCTTCGGGATGGACTCCATCTCCGCGACCCAGTTGGCCACGCGGCTGGAGAAGAAGCTGGCGATGCCCATCCTGCCTCGGTGGTTCCTGGAGTTCTCCACGGCCCGGGCGCTGATTCGCCACCTGGCCGCTCAATCCCCCCAGAGGCAATCATGACGATGTCGCTCGAAGAGCTCCTGGGCGTTCGGCCTCCCAGCCAGCGGCGCTCGCAGGTGAGCTTCAGCTTCTTGTTCTTCTCGGACGTGCGCAAGGACATCTCCAGCGCGGAGAAGTACCGCTTCATGCGCGACGTCACCTTGTTCGGGGACGCGAAGGGCTTCACCGCCGTCTACATCCCCGAGCGGCATTTCAGTGAGTTCGGCTCCATCTACGCGAACTCGGCGGTGATGGCCTCGTACCTGATTGCCCAGACGAAGCGCATCCGGTTCCGGACGGCGGGCATCAGCCTGCCGCTGCACCATCCGGCCGAGGTTGTCGAGTGGTGGGCCATGAACGACAACCTGTCCGGTGGACGCGTGGACCTGGGCTTCGGCTCCGGTTGGGCCAAGCCGGACTTCATCTACGCCCCCGACGCCTACGAGAAACGGCGGGCCATCTGCGCGGAGCGCATCGACATCGTGCGGCGGCTCTGGCGTGGCGAGACGGTACCCTTTCCGGGCCCGGGCGGTGTGGACATCCCCATCACCGTCTATCCCCGGCCGGTGCAGAAGGAACTGAATGTCTGGTTGCTCATCACCCAGAACGCGGATGCCTTCGCGCAAGCGGGGCGGCTCGGCTTCAACGTCTTCACCATGCTGTATGGCTGTGACCTGGACGTCCTTCGTGACCGGATCGCCCTCTACCGCCAGGCTCGGAAGGAAGCGGGCCATGACCCGGAGACCGGCGTTGTCTCCCTGATGCTCCACACGCTGGTCCATCGCGACATGGCGTTGGTCCGCCGGGCGGTGGAGGCGCCATTCAAGGAGTACATCCGGAGCTCCCTGGATGCCCATCTCGCCGCGGGGCTGGGCTCTGCGGGGAAGGTGAGCCTGAAGGAGATTGGCGAAGCGGAGAAGAACAAGATCCTGGAGTACGCCTACGAGCGCTACTTCTCCACCGGGGCCTTGTTCGGTGACGTCGGCGACGCGCGGCGGATGGTGGAGAAGACCATCGCCGCGGGCGTGAACGACATCGCGTGCCTCGTGGACTTCGGCGTCGACTACCCGCTGGTCATGGAGTCGCTGCCGTACCTGGAAAAACTCGTGGCGGACTACTGCTGAGCCATGGACGCGAAACGTCGACAGTTGCTCGCGGCAGTGGAGGCGCATCGGCGGCAGGCGCCTCCCGCGGTCCGCGCGGAGCCCGCGACGGCGGCGCAGCCCGTGGCCATCGTGGGGTTGTCCGGCTACCTGCCTGGCTGCATGTCGGTCGAGGCGTTCTGGCGGGCCTTGGACCGCGACCAGCCGCTGCTCCAGGAGATTCCTCGCGCGCGGTTCGACATCGACGCTCACTTCGACCCCGAAGGCAGCGACCCGAGCAAGAGCCACAGCGGATGGGGTGGCTTCATCCCGCGCATCGAGGACTTCGACCCGGAGTTCTTCGGCGTCTCGCACGGCGAGGCCGCTCGCATGGACCCCCGGCAGCGCCTGCTGCTGATGTCGGCGTACAACACCTTCGAGAACGCGGGGTACGCCCCGGCGACGCTGCGGGAGAGCCGCACCGGCGTCTTCGTCGCCGTCGAGGACAACGAGTACCTGGCGCATCTCCAGTCCGCTGGAGTGGAGATGGCGGACCCCTTCGGCCATGCCCCGAGCATGGTCGCCAGCCGCCTGTCGTACTTCTTCGACCTGCGAGGCCCGAGCGAGGTCATCAACACGATGTGCTCCGGAGCGGCGGTGGCTCTCCACCGCGCCGTGGTGGCGCTGCGAAACGGCGAGGTCGAGCAGGCGTTGGTCGGTGCGGCGAACCTGCTTTTGCGTCCGGAGCTCTTCGTGTCGCTGTCCCGGCTGGGACAGTTGAGTCGAGGCAAGGAGGTCTGGTCCTTTGGTGAGTGCGCCTCCGGCTATCTGCGCGCGGAAGGCGTGGCCAGCGTCCTGCTCAAGCCGCTTGACCGCGCCGAACGGGATGGCGACGCCATCTACGCCGTCATCCGGAACAGCGCGGTCGCTTTCAACGGGCGGGGCGGCACGTCCATCGCGTCTCCCAGCGCGGCCAGCCATGCGGCGCTGATCCAGGAGTGCTACCAGACGGCGGGCGTTGACGCGCGCGCCGTGGAGTACATCGAGGCGCAGGGGATGGGCACCCCCGTGGCGGACATCGCCGAGTGGGATGCCTGCAACAGGGCGCTGCGGGAACTCGCGCAGCGGCAGGGTGTCTCGTTGGAGGCGGGGCAGTGTCGCATCAGCACGCTCAAACCGATGATGGGGCACATGCACTCGGCATCTGCGCTGGGGGCGTTGTTCAAGGTCATCCGCAGCCTGGAGACCGACACGGTTCGCGGAATCATCGGGTTCGATCAGCCGAATCGGTTCCTTGACCAGGATGCGCAGCCCTGCCGTCTGGCGCGTGAGAGTTCCGCGTGGCGACGGAAGGGTCAGCCTCGATTGGCTGGTGTGCATTCGTACGGGTCCGGAGGCGTCAACGCCCACCTGCTCATCGAGGAGTATCTGCCTCGGCGTGACGCGCGACCACCGGAGGGCCATGGACCGCAGGTGGTGCCGCTGTCGGCGGGAGCGCCGGACCTGCTCCCCGGGATGGCCCGGAGCCTGCGACAGGCGCTGGATGCGCAGCCTTCGGGTTCGGTGCACGCCGTGGCTCGGACTCTCCAGCAGGGACGCGATGCCCTCCGATTCCGAGTGGCCTTCGTGGCTGAGTCGGTCGCGGACCTCCAGGCTCAACTACAGGCATATGAAGAAGGCCGACACTCCTCCACGGCCTTGGAAGGTATCGCGGAGCCCGGGGTAGAGGACCGTCCGAATGGGGAGGGCGACACCGAACCGCGCAGCGCGGCGCAACGATGGGTGCAGGGCGGGGCGGTGCGGTGGAGTCGTTCGGGCGGAGCAGACGCGTTCGAGCGGATGCGTCTCCCCGGCTATCCCTTCGCGCTCCGGCGCTGCTGGGTTGAAGGCCGCGATACCGCGGCACCGGTCCATGCGTCCACGGGCGTCCTGTTCCAGCTGAAGCGCATGAACGGCGAGCGGCACCAGGTGCGTGTGTCGTTCGACGGTGGCGAGTTCTTGTTCCGGGACCACCAGGTCGCGACGACACCGATACTTCCAGGCGCTGCGTACCTGGAGCTGGCTCGCGCGGCGGCGGTGGCGTGCGACTTCACCCGTCCTTCTGAACTCACGGACGTCGTCTGGCAGCATCCGCTCCGCGAAGACGCACGCGGGGACGTGCGCGTCGTGTTCTCCGAGGCAGGGACGGGGCAGGCCAGCTTCCAGGTCGTGTCCCAAAGCCACGGAACCGTGGGCGGGGAGACGGTCCATGTCCGTGGTCAGCTGGCGTCCTCATCCCATCCTCGCGAGGCGCCCCGACGGTTGCCCGAACTGGAGGGGCGATGCCCGGAGCGCCTGGACGGGGATGCCGCGTACCAGTGGCTGACACAGGCAGGGCTGGAGTACGGCCCTGGCTTCCGGGGCATCCAGCACTGCCGGTTCGGAGAGGGAGAGGTCGTCGCGACAGTGGTGTTGCCGGCCGGCGCCGACGCTGGGAACAACGTTGTCCTGCATCCGTCGTTGCTGGACTCCGCGCTGCAGACCTGCGTCCTGTTGCAGCTCGCGCGACGGCGGCGTGATGAGCGCATGCCGGAGGTCGCTTCCGCGCCAGCAATCGTTCCCTTCTCACTGAGCCGCGTCACGGTCCACCGCGCGCTTCCTCGCATGATGGTCGTGCATAGCCGGTTCGTTCCTGCCGGATCGGAGTCGGCACCCTCGTTCGACACGGTGCTGCTTACTGAGGACGGCGAAGCCCTCGTGACCCTCCAGGGAGTTTGCTTCCGCCCCAGCCCCCAGGCCGCGAAGGAGGCCGGACGCATCGAGGCCGAGCAGTATGTGTGGCGTGAACGCGAAGTGGACGCCACTGCGAATGGCGCCCTGGATCCGGTTCACCGCATCTCCCTGCGGCTCGGTCGTGACCTCGACATCCCAGGGAGCGAAACGCTTTCCGTCGACGGCTTGAATCCGGCGGAGGTCCTGCTGCGTGCCATGGACGCCGTCCTTCAGCGGCTGCGTGCGCTGGAGCACTCGGGACCCCGGGCGCCTTGCCGGGTCGAAATCTGGTGTGACCGCGGTAGTCCTGCCGCGGTCTGTGAAGGCCTCTGGAGCTTTCTCCAGTCGCTGCAGTTGGAGCACCGCAACGTCGAGGGGCAGGTGGTGCGGCTCGACGATGTCGGTGGGCGGCACTGGGTCGAGGAAGTCGTTGAACGGGAGCGGCGGCAGGGCCGGGGCGATTCCGCCGTGACCTATCGTGATCGGAAGCGGTTCGTCCGTACCGCGGTTCGCGTTCCCTGGCCCGTGCCTGCTTCCCGGCCGGAGCTACTGGCCCAGGGCCGGAAGACCTACGGTGTCGTGGGTGGTGGCGCGCTGGGACTCGCGCTGGCGCACTGGTTGGTCGAGCAGTGTGATGCCGACGTCATCATCGCCAGCCGCTCTGGACGGCCGCTCAGTGCAGGCCCGCAGGCATCGTCCCGGCTGCGCTGGTGCAAGCTCGATGTGACGGATCCTCGCGACGTCGAGCAAGCGGTGGAGGAGTGGGCGCGGGAAGCACGGCTGGAAGGTCTCTTCTTCACGGCGGGGCACGTCGAGCCCGGGCCCGCGTTGGCGAAGACGGACCGTGAACTTCGCCGCACGCTGGCACCCAAGTGCCTGGGCGCGCTCAACCTGCTCGAACAGTGTCACCGTCTCCCGTGCCGGTTCGTCGCGCTGTTCTCGTCCCAGGCGAGCAGGGGGGAGTACCAGCACAGTGACTACGCCGCCGCGAATGGCTTCCTGAACGGGCTGGCGGACGGCTTCGGGGCGGAAGGGGCGCCGCGGTTCACGAATCGCCTGGGCGAGCCCCTGTCCGTGATCTCGCTGAGCTGGCCTCAGTGGCGCGATGGCAGCATGCGTCTCTCCCGCGAACTCTCGGAGTTGCTCGCCTCTTCGCAAGGCCTCATCCCCATGCCCAACCAGGTGGGGTTCACGGCACTGCGCGAGGTCGTCCGCAGTGGCATGCGCCATGTCGCCATCCAGTATCGCCTGTCGGAGCAGCCTCGGAAGGAGGCGGTTGTTCCGGCCCAGGCGGTCGATGCTGACGCTCGGGCGAAGGCGGAGCAGACGGTCAGGGACGTCGTGGGAAGCTACCTGGGCCAGCCCGCGCATGCGCTGGACATGGAGGCGGAGCTGTCGGCCCTGGGCGTGACCTCCCTGGCCATCGTGGAGTTGGGCCTGGCCCTCCATCGGCGGCACGGCATCCGGGTGCAGCCCGCGCGCTTCTTCCAGTACACGACGCCATCGCAACTCCGGGACTTCGTCGCCCAGGAATTGTCGAAGCGTGCGTCGCCTGCTCACGCTCAAGTCGCTGCGCCGGAGTCACGCGCCCGTGCGGCCCCTCGCGAGCGCACCGAGCCCATCGCGGTCGTGGGCATCCATGCGCGCTTCCCAGGCGCCGAGGATGTCGATGTGTTCTGGCGCAACATCGTCGAGGGCAAGCGCTGCCTCTCCGAGGTACCCGCGTCGCGGCAGGAGGCGCTCCTGGCACTGGCAGGAGACGGCTCGGATGTGACGCGGCCTCGGTGGGGAGGCTTCATCGAGGGGGTCGACGAGTTCGACCCACGGTTCTTCTCCATCTCGCCGCAAGAGGCCGAGCTGATGGACCCCCAGCAGCGCCTGCTGCTGGCCTCTGTCTGGTTGGCCTTGGAGAACGGGGGCCTCATCCCGGAGCAGTTCGCCCGGACCTCCACGGGCGTCTTCGTGGCCGCCGCGCCAGGGGAGTACCCGCGCGTCGTCTCCATTCCCGCGAGCCATCCGTTGGGCACGACCGCCGTCACGGCGTCCATTGCTCCCAACCGCATCTCCCACGTCTTCAACTTCAAGGGGCCCAGCGAGTACTGCGACACCGCCTGTTCGTCGGCGCTGACGGCGGTCCACCGGGCATGCCAGGCGATTCGCTCCGGTGAGTGCGAGCAGGCCGTGGTGAGCGCCATCAACCTGCTCCTGTCGCCGACGACCTTCACCGGCTTCGAGGCCATGGAGTACCTGAGCGTCGACGGTTCATGCCGCCCCTTCCAGCCCGAGGCTCGCGGCTTCGTTCGCAGTGAAGGGGTAGGGACGCTCGTCCTCAAGCCTCTGTCGCGGGCGGTGGCTGACGGAGACATCATCTACGGCCTGGTGCGTGGCAGTGGCGTTGCGCATGGCGGCCGGGGACTTTCGCTGACGGCGGTCAACCCTCTGGGCATGAAGGACGCGATTGTCTCCGCGTACCGCGCCGCGGGCGTGAGCGCGCGGACTGTCTCCTACGTGGAGGCGCACGGCGTCGGAGCGCCTCTAGCGGATGGCGCGGAAGTGGAAGCCATCAAGGCTGCGTTTCGCGAGGTTGATGAGCGCGCGCGCGACGGCGATCCTCACGTCTGCCACTTGAGCAGCCTGAAGCCCTGCATCGGTCATGGAGAGCTGGTCTCGGGCATGGCGGCGTTGATCAAAGCGCTCATGGCACTCCGCCATGCAGTGCTCCCGGGCCTGCCGGGCTTCACGCAGTGGCACGAGGACATCTCAGTGGCGGACTCGCCCTTGAAGGTGTCGTCGGACAGCCAGCCGTGGCGGACGCTGGCAGGCGCTGAGCCGTCCCCGCGTCGCGCCGGCGTCAACAGCTTCGGGTTCGGCGGGGTGAATGCGCACGTCCTCTTGGAGTCGTTCGCCGCGGACACGCGGCTGGCGGGGGGCCGCGAGGGGCCGCGGTTGTTCGTGTTCTCGGCCCGGACAGCGGACCGATTGCAGGAGGTGGCGCGGCGGCTCTCGTCCTTCCTGGCGTCCAACAGCGACATCGTCATGGCAGACCTCGCCTACACCCTGCAGACCGGACGTCACGCCTTCAGCTGCCGGTTGGCCGTGGTCGCTCGCGACCGGAACGAGCTGGCCGCCGCACTGAGCACGTACCTGGCCTCGCCGGAGCGGACGTCGTGGGCCGGTACCCCCATCCATGTGGGCGAGGTGGATGGCTCGACTCGACTGGGGAAGTTCCTGTCGGAGGCCGCGGGAGCGTCACTGGCGGAGTCACTGCTCGCTGAGCGGGGGCTGGAGCGGCTCGCTGAGTACTGGGTGCTGGGGGGCCACGTCCCGTGGGCGCGGCTGCACGAGGGGGCGGACGTCAAACGCATCCCGTTGCCGACGTATCCCTTTGCCAGGGAGCGGTATTGGCTCGCGTCTGGCGGCGCCGATTCGCAGGCGAGTGCCCATGAGGTCCCGCTGTCGCCGAAGAGCCGCGGCGTGGAGGCCATCTCGGAGGCGATTCGCGAGCAGCTCTCCTTGGCGCTGAGCGTGCCTCGGGCGCAGCTGGGCGACAACGTCAACGCGAGAGACCTGGGGGCGGACTCCATCACGATGATGCGGCTGGCGCAGGTGCTGGCACGAACCCTGGGCGTCGACGTGCGGCTCCGTGACCTGGTCGACCGGTCGACCATCGCGGCGATTGCAGCCCATGTCGCGACGTTGGTGCGCGGGCGCGAGCCGAGAGTGGAAGACGCGGTGTCCACGGCGCCACCTGTTCAGGACGCCCTGGACATGCTCAAGGAAGGGCTTCTGTCCATCGAGGACGTCGCGGCCCGGCTGGAGAACGACGCTCATGACAACGCGTGAGGTTCTGGCCGCCTTCGTGGAAGGCAGGCTGTCCAAGGCCGAGGCACGGCGGCGGCTTGCCGCACTGCGGGCGGCGAGCATCCGGTTGCCGCTCAGCGAAGGCCAGAAAGGCCTCTGGGCGATGCAGCGGGCCCGTCCCGAATCGTCGGCCTACAACGTGCCGCTCGCCTACCGCCTGCGCGGCAAGGTCGACCCGGCGAGGCTGACCCGGGCCTGGGAAGGGCTGCTCGAACGGTATCCGCTGCTCGCTGGCGCGATTCGCGTCGAAGGCACGGAGCCGGTCATCGTCCCCAGTGGGCAGGTCTCCGCCGAGGTCCACGAGGTTCCATCGGTTTCCGATTCAGCACTGGTGGCGACCCTGCGCACCTCCGCGAAGGTGCCATTCGATCTCGCCCGTGGACCGCTCGCTCGGCTGCACCTGTACTCGCGGTCGGAGCACGAGCATGTCCTGCTGCTGTGCTTCCACCACCTGGTGCTCGATGGCGCCTCCGTGGCGCCCTTGCTCGACGCCCTCCGGGATCGTTACGCCGGGCCCGAGGCGAAGACGGGGCTGCTCGAGGTTCCGCTCGTCGCTCCTTACCGCGCCGCCGTGGAGTGGGAGCAACTCGCCATTGGAGGGGATGAGGGACGGCGCCACCTCGACTACTGGCGGCAGGTGTTGGCCACGCCCGTTCCTCCGCCGTTGAATCTTCCAACGGACCGGCCTCGCTCCGCCACGGGGCTGGACGCGGAGGGAGCAACGCACTCGCAGAGGGTGCCCACCGAGCAAGCATTGCGACTGCGCGAGTTCGCTCGGGCACAGCAAGTGAGCCTGCCGACCGTCCTGCTCGGGCTCTACTACGCCTTGCTTCATCGGCACACGCGCCAGGACGACGTGGTGGTCGGCATCCCCACCATGGGGCGGCCCCGGGCGGAACTGGCGACGGCGATTGGGTACTTCGTCAACGTGATGGCCGTGCGCGCGCGGGGCCTGGGGCAGCACTCGTTCGGCTCGCTGCTGCGCCACCTCCACGACTCGGTCATCGATGGCCTGGAGCATGCCCACTATCCCTTCCCGCGAGTGGTGAAGGACCTCCGGCTGTCGAATGGGCCCGAGGAGGCGCCTGGCTTCCAGACGATGTTCACCTTCCAGAGCCTGCAACTGACGAGCGCTCCGCCAAGGCCGGAGTCCAGGTCGGGCGGGCTGCCGGAGCTTGAGCCGCTCGACTGCGTCCATCAGGAAGGCGCCTACCCGCTGGAGCTTGAAGTGGTGGAGGGCGCCAAGGGCCTCACGCTGCATTTCAAGTACGACGCGCGGCTGTACGAGGCGGACACGGTCGAACGGATGGCGCGTCAGTTGTTGCGCGCCGCGGACCAGGTCGCGGATGGGGTGGAGTCTCCGCTGAGCGCACTGTCGTGGCTCGACGACGAAGAGCGCCACACGCTCCTTCGCGACTGGAATGCCACGGCTACGCCGTTCCCCGAGGACTTGGGCGTTCACGAGCTCTTCCAGCGGCAGGCCCGGGAGACCCCGGACGCCACGGCTGTGAGCTACGAGGGGCACTCGCTCAGCTATCAGGCGCTGGATACGCGGAGCCGCGAGATTGCGGCGCACCTGAAGAGCCTCGGCGTCAAGCCTGGGGCGCTCGTGGGCATCTGCCTGGACCGGTCCGCGGAGCTGGTGGCGGCGATGCTGGGTGTGCTGTCCGCTGGCGCGGCCTACGTACCCCTGGACCCTGTGCACCCCGAGGACCGGCTGCGGTACATGCTGGAGGACAGTGGCGTGGTGGTCGTGCTGGCCCGTCAGGCCTCGCGGGACAAGGTCGCCGCCATTGCCGGAGCCTCCTGCAAGGTGTGCGTGCTGGAGGACGTCAAGGCTGGAGCCACGTCCGCGCCGGCGGGAACCTCACCGAACGGACTTGCCTACGTCATCTACACGTCCGGGAGCACGGGCCGGCCCAAGGGCGTGATGATTCCCCATCGCGGGGTGGTCAACTTCCTCCTGTGCATGCGCAGGACGCTGGGCCTGAAGCGCACGGATTCGCTGTTGGCGGTCACGACGTACTGCTTCGACATCGCGGTGCTCGAGCTCCTGCTTCCGCTGTGTGCGGGGGCGCAGGTCATCATCGCGTCGGCGGAGACGGTTCGGGATGCGCAGGCGTTGAAGCGGGCGCTGTGCACCCATCGGCCCACGTTGATGCAGGCGACGCCCGCGACCTGGACGCTTTTGTTCCAGTCCGGCTGGGAGAACGCCGAGCGGGTTCGAATCCTCTGCGGTGGAGAAGCGCTGCCGGAGTCGCTCAAGGCCCACTTCGTGCGCACCGCGAGCGACGTGTGGAACATGTTCGGGCCCACCGAGACGACCATCTGGTCGACGATGGCGAAGGTCTCTGCCTCGCGTCCGGTCACCATTGGAAAGCCGATCGACAACACGCAGGTCTACGTGCTGGACGACCGGATGCAGCCGGCGCCCATCGGTGTGCCGGGCGAACTGTGGATCGCGGGCGCGGGCGTGGCCTGTGGTTACCTCAACCGGCCGGCGCTGACCGCCGAGCGCTTCGTTTCCAATCCGTTCACGCCGGGCACGACGCTCTACCGGACGGGGGACCTGGCGCGCTGGCGCGCTGACGGTGAGGTTGAGTACCTGGGGCGGCTCGACCACCAGGTGAAGGTGCGGGGCTTCCGCATCGAGATGGGGGAGATTGAAGCGCAGCTGGCCGGGCATCCCAGCGTGAAGAACTGTGCCGTGGTGGCCAAGGAGCTGAACGGCACCTCGCAGCTCGTTGCCTACTGCCAGCCCGCGGGTGCGAGCTTCGATGAGGAAGCCATCCGCGCGCACCTGCGGAAGTTCCTCCCCGACTACATGGTCCCCGCGCACGTCGTCGCGGTGGATGCGATTCCGCTGTCGGGCAATGGCAAGGTGGACCGGGGCCAGCTGATGGCCAGGCCGGTGGTCACCCGGCGGAAGACATCCGCGGTCCATGCCCGTTCGCCCGTTGAGGCCACCCTCGTCGAGCTGTGGAAGAAGGTGCTCCAGGTCAACGAGGTGGGTGTCGAGGATCGCTTCTTCGAAGTGGGGGGTGACTCCGTGCTGGCCGCCGTGCTGGTGGAGGCGATGAACCGGCACTTCGACACGCGGCTCGCCGTCACCGACCTGTTCAAGTACGTCCATATTCGCGACATGGCGCGCCACCTGGAAGGCGCGACGGCGAAAGCCCGTCCTGGGGCCACCGAGCCGGGTCGCGAGGACACCGCGTCGGATCGTGACTACGCGGGCAGCCTGGCCATCATCGGCATCTCCTGTCAGTTGCCCGGAGCCGAGGACCACCGGCGCTTCTGGAAGAACCTGCGAGAGGGCAGGGACAGCGTGGTGGCGTACCGCCATGAGGAACTGCGCGAGCTGGGCGTGCCCGAAGAGGTCATCCGCGATTCCCGTTACGTCGCGGTCCGGTCGTCCATCGAAGACAAGGAGTGCTTCGACCCGCAGTTCTTCGGCCTGACGGCGCGGGACGCGTCCTTCATGGACCCGCAGTTCCGACTGTTGCTGATGCACGCCTGGAAGGCGGTGGAAGACGCGGCGACGACGCCCGAGCGCCTGGGCCAGTGCGGCGTCTTCATGACGGCGAGCAACAGCTTTTATCACCAGGGCTCGCCGCAATTTCCTGCGGACGGGCAGCCGGTCCTCCGCACCGCCGACGAATACGTGCTGTGGGTGCTGGCCCAGGCAGGCTCCATCCCGACGATGGTTTCCTACAAGCTCGGCTTGAAGGGGCCGAGCCTGTTTGTCCACACCAACTGCTCGTCGTCCTTGTCCGCGCTGTACGTGGCGCAGCAGGCCATCGCCGCGGGAGACTGCGAGACGGCGCTGGTGGGGGCCGCCACGGTCTTCCCTTCGGCGAACCTGGGCTATCTGCACCAGCGAGGTCTCAACTTCTCCAGCGCGGGGCGGGTCAAGGCCTTCGACGCCGCGGCGGACGGCATGATTGCCGGTGAAGGTGTCGCCGTGCTGGTGGTGAAGGACGCCGCCGCGGCGGTGCGCGATGGCGACCCCATCTACTGCCTCGTGCGGAAGGTGGGGATCAACAACGACGGCCAGGACAAGGTGGGCTTCTACGCCCCGAGCGCCACCGGGCAGGCGGACGTCATCCGGCGTCTGTTCGACCGGACCGGCATCGACCCTGCGTCGATTGGCTACGTCGAGGCCCATGGCACCGGAACCCTGCTGGGTGACCCTGTCGAGGTCTCCGCGCTGAGCGAAGCCTTCCGGACCTTCACCGACCGGCGCGGGTACTGCCGGATGGGTTCGGTGAAGTCGAACCTGGGCCACCTGGACACGGTGGCTGGACTGGCTGGGCTCATCAAGACGGCGCTGAGCCTGCGGCAGGGCGAGGTTCCTCCGACGATCCATGTGACCCAGGTGAATCCGAAGCTTGAGCTGACAGATTCGCCGTTCGTCATCGCCGACCGTTTGGCGCCGTGGCCGTCCCTGCCTGGACCGAGGCGGGCGGCCGTGAGTGCGTTCGGCCTTGGCGGGACCAATACCCACGCCATTCTTGAACACCACCCGCGCGAATCCCGCCCACGGGAGGAGAGTCAGCGATCGAACGCCGTCCGTGCGGTGGCTCCGTTCTCGGCGCGCACCTTGGAGGCGCTGAAGGACAACCTCCGCGCGCTGCTCGACTTCCTGGAGGATCCGGCGTCCGCGGAGATGGCGCTCGCGGACATCACCTACACGCTGCAGGTCGGCCGGGTGGCGATGCCTGAGCGGATGGTGGTGACTGCGTCGACGCGCGACGAATTGGTGGAGGGACTGCGGCGAGGCCTTGCGACGGTGGGCGGTGCCCACGCGGGAGCGGTGGTCGATACGTCACCCAACGTGGATGTCGATGCTCGGGCAGTTGCGGAGGCGTGGGCGAAGGGCGACTCGATTGACTGGGATGCGCTGCACGGAGACTTGAAGCCCGTCCGTGTCAGCCTGCCCACGTATCAGTTCGCGAAGGAGCGCTACGGGTTGTCGCCTGCGCACTCCGTGGCGGCATCCTCAAAGGCGCATCCTGAGGCGGGGGTCGTGCTCTTCGTTCCGACCTGGCAGCCGTGGTCGGAGGGCGCGTCGAATGCCTCGTTGACGCACCGGCACCTGGTGGTGCTGTGCGAGCCCCTTGAGGCTCTAGGGGTTGAAGGTGCCTCCACGCTGGCGAGCAAGCTCGCGGACAGGCGCATCGAAGTGGTCAGGACGTCCAGCCCAAGTGCGCGGCTGGACGCGCGGTTCATGGCGCATGCCTCGGCGGTCTTCGAACGCGTCAAGGCGCTGCTGTCGGAGCGTCTGACCGCTCCTGTGACATTGCAGGTGCTGGTGCCAGAGGAGCGGGATGCGCTGGCACTGAGTGGCCTGGGGAGCCTGCTGCGTTCGGTGTCGCAGGAGAATCCGTTGGTCCGGGGGCAGCTCATCCGCGTCCAGGGGAGCGTCTCCGCATCGGTGCTGGTGGACGTTCTGGTGAAGTCCGCGCGCGCTGGTGACGTCACCGATTCGCGGTACCACGCGGGCCAGCTTTCTCGCAGTGAGTGGCGCGAGGCACGTGTCGCCAAGGGGGACGCATCCCGCGTCTGGCGCGAAGACGGCGTCTATGTGATTTCAGGAGGAACCGGCGCCCTGGCCCGGCTGTTCGTCGCCGAAATCGGGAAGCGCGTGACGCGGGCCACCGTCATTCTGGCTGCCCGCGCATCCTCGGCGGAGGCGGTGGACGGTGGGAACGGGCTGCGCGTGCGGCACCTTCCCGTGGATGTCACCCAGCCGAACGAGGTGAACGCCTTCATCGCTACGGTGCTGCGCGAACACGGGCGCATCGACGGTGTCATCCATGCGGCGGGCATCCGCCGTGACAACTACCTGCTCAACAAGCCGGTGGCGGAAATGCAGGCGGTGCTCGCGCCCAAGGTGGCGGGGCTCGTCAACCTGGACCACGCCACCCGCGAATTGCCCCTGGATTTCTTCGTCACGTTCTCGTCCCTGGCCGCGTTTGGAAACGCCGGTCAGTCGGACTACGCGGCGGCCAATGGTTTCATGGACGGATTCGCGGAGTCCCGCGCGGCGCTCGTGAACGTCGGACAGCGGCAGGGCCGGACGATGTCCATCCGTTGGCCGCTCTGGGAGAACGGCGGGATGCAGCTCGACTCACGGAGCCGTGAGGTCTTGATGCAGCGGACGGGGATGGCCGCGCTGGGAGATGAAGCGGGGCTGGGGGCGTTCTACCGGGCGCTGGAACTGGGAGCCCCTGGTGTCGCGGTGTGGACGGGGGAGGCCCAGAAGTTTCGTGAACTCTCCGTGAGTTTTTCGCCCGCACCGCCTCCGCATCAGGTGGTGCCGGACTCCGTGGTGTCCATCACAGAGAAGGTCGAGGCGAAGCTGAAGGCGCTCTTCAGCGAGGTCACGCGATACGAAGAGCGCCGCATCGATGCCCGCCAGCCGATGGAGCGCTATGGCATCGACTCCATCATCATCACGCAGGTGAACCAGGCCCTCGAAGGGCCGTACAGCGCTCTCTCGAAGACGCTGTTCTTCGAATACCGGACGCTCGCGGAAGTCAGCGGGTATCTGGCCGAGCACCGCGCGGAAGAGAGCGCGAAGTGGGTGGCGGCACCTGGAGAGAATTCGTCTTCCGTCATCCAGGAGGCCAGGCCGCCACGTGCGGATGCGACGCAGCGGGAGCCCCGCGCCGACGAGCCCATCGCAGTCATTGGCATGAGCGGCCGTTATCCCGGGGCGGAGAACCTGACGGAGTTCTGGGAGCGCCTGAGCCGCGGTGACGACTGCATCACCGAGATTCCGCCCGAGCGCTGGGCGTTGGACGGGTTCTTCTACCCGGACAAGAAGCACGCCGCCGCGCGGGGGATGAGCTACAGCAAGTGGGGCGGCTTCCTCGGCGGCTTCGCTGACTTTGACCCGCTGTTCTTCAACATCTCGCCGCGTGAAGCGACGAGCATGGACCCGCAGGAGCGCTTGTTCCTGCAGAGCTGCTGGGAAGTCCTGGAGGACGCGGGGTACACCCGGGACAGCCTGGCCCGGCGCTTTGGCAGCGCGGTGGGCGTCTTCGCGGGAATCACGAAGACGGGCTACGAACTCTACGGCGCGGAGCTGGAAGGACGAGACGCCTCGGTCCGGCCCTATACGTCGTTTGCGTCCGTTGCCAACCGCGTCTCGTATCTGCTCGACCTGAAGGGGCCGAGCATGCCCGTGGACACCATGTGCTCGGCCTCGCTGACGGCCGTCCACATGGCTTGCGAGGCGCTGCAACGAGGCGCCTGTGTCATGGCCATCGCGGGTGGAGTGAATCTCTACGTCCACCCGTCGAGCTACGTCAGCCTGTCCGGGCAGCAGATGCTGTCGACGGACGGCCGGTGCCGCAGCTTCGGAGCAGGGGGGAACGGCTTCGTTCCCGGCGAGGGTGTTGGAGCGGTGCTTCTCAAGCCGCTGTCGAAGGCCATCGCTGACGGCGACTCCATCTACGCCGTCATCCGGTCAACCAGCGTGAACCACGGTGGGAAGACGAACGGCTACACCGTTCCCGACCCGCAGGCGCAGGCGGCGTTGATTCGCAGCGCCCTGGACAGGGCGGGACTCTCCGCGCGCGATGTGAGCTACCTGGAAGCGCACGGGACGGGGACCGAGCTTGGGGACCCGATTGAAGTCGCGGGACTCACGCAGGCGTTTCGCCGCGACACGGATGCCCGAGCGTACTGCCGCATCGGGTCACTCAAGTCGAACATCGGCCACCTGGAGGCCGCCGCGGGCATCGCGGGTCTGACCAAGGTCATTCTCCAGCTCCGCCACAAGCGATTGGTGCCCAGCCTCCATGCGGAGTCGCTCAACGCGAACATCGCCTTTGGTGAGACGCCCTTCGTGGTGCAGCGCGGCTTCGAGGACTGGGCTCGGCCTCGAGTCGAGGTTGACGGCGTGTTCTCGGAGCGGCCGCGCCTTGCCGGGGTGTCGTCGTTTGGCGCCGGTGGGGCGAATGCACACGTCCTGGTGGAGGAGTTCGAGATGGGCCCGGAGAAGACTCCCATGCGTCCGGGCACTCCGGTCCTGTTCCCACTCTCGGCGAAGAATCCCGACCGGCTGCGCGAGGTGGGCCGCCGTTTGTGCGGCTACCTGGTCCGGGCTCGGCACGTCGATGCCGAGCACCTGCGCGCCCTGGGGTACACGCTTCAGGTCGGGCGCGAAGCGATGAACGCGCGCCTGGCTTTCACGGCTCGATCGGCCGACGAAGCACGGGAGAAGCTGGAGGCCTTCCTCCGCGGGGATGCGGGCGCCGATGTCCTGCTGGGAGAGGTGGACGACGATGCCTGTGCCTTCGGCCGTGCCCGGAGCGCGGCCTCGCAAACGCTCGCGCAGCCGTTGGACGAAAGCAGGGGCCGTGAGCTGCTGGCGGCGTGGGTCCAGGGCCGGGATATCGACTGGGACGGGCTCTACGGTGGCGAGGCACCGGCGCCGCGCCGGGTGAGCCTGCCGACGTACCCGTTCGAGCGGAGGACCTACTGGCCGGCACTCAAGGGCCAGGGCGTGCGAACAGTGCCGCCGTCCGTGCTGAAGACGAAGGTGGAGTGGATCGACGCACCCGTGCCCGAGACGCTGCCCTGGCGGGAGCGGCTGCTCTCCAAGCTCGGCGGCACTGTCTGGGTCGTCTACGACGAAGAGTCCGATGCCCGGCGATTCGTGGCGCTGCTGGAGCAGGTGAGCGCGTCCGGCGGGGTGTCATCAGCGCTTCAGATCCACATGCACCGCTTCATTCGTGGTGCAGCGGTTGAGGGACCGCGCATCGACGTGGGCCACGAGGCTCGGGCGACCGTGTTCTGGTTGCTCCCGCGAGCGGTGGGGGACACGGCAGGGTGGTTGCGCGCAGCGCTGCCTGAATTCGAGCGATGGGTATCGCGGGGCGCGGGTGTCACCGTGTACTGCCTGGGCGGTGGCACGGCTGCGACGCTGGAGGGCGACATTGGTGGCCTCGATGCCGCGCTGTCGACCATGGCACGGCCCCAGGACTCGTGGCGCTGCGTGTTCATAGAGGATGACGCTCATTCACTCCCCAGCTTGCAGCGCTTCCTGCGTGAGTGGATTGTCGAAGAAGGCCGGCCAGCGCGGATCCTGGTGCGTTACACGGGTGAGCGGAGGCGGTTGCTCCAGTGGGGCGCCATGAGCTCCCAGTCGGTGGGGCAGGTTCCCGTGGTTCAAGCCATGGAACCCGTCTACCTGCTGGAGAAGGTATGGCGGCGCCAGCCTGTCTCCGTGTCGACGGCTGAGGGTTCGACCGGTTCGCGCTGGCAAGCCGGGAGCCGGGTGGTCGTCCTGGTCAACCCCGAGACGGCGCAGCTCGTTCGTGAATTGCGGCAGGCTCTGGCACCCGCGGAGGTGCGCGTCGTCACTGCCGGAGCGCTCTTCTCTCCAGAAGCGGGGCAGGCACTGGCGTCCGAGCTTCTGCGCGAAGTGGGACACGTCGATGTGGTGATCGATGTGTCTGACCTCTACGCGCAGCCCAGGAGCGTGGATGACGACAAGCTGGGCAGGGTCTCCTTCCTCCAGCGACTGATTCGCGAGTTCTCCGCACTGTCCATCCTGCATGTCACGCGGGGCCTGCAGCCGTTCGAGTGCGCCCAGCCGAGTCTGGCGGGGGCCAAGCTCGTGGGCCTCATGAAGATGCTCAGCGCGGAGTACCCCCACGTGGTCGCGAAGAGCATCGACATCGACGTCGGTGCTGAGGCGATCGTGGAACTCTTGGGCCGGGAGCTGGCGGCTCCAAGAGAACAGTCCGAGGTGTGCTACCGGCGCGGCCTTCGCTTCGCACCGCTGCTCGAAAAAAGGCGGGTGGAACGCACTGACGCGGATGGCCTGGAGCGCCAGCCGTTCGACCTGCACGCAACAGGCGTCTATGTGGTGACGGGAGGCACTCGCGGCATCGGGCTGGAGATCGCGGAGCATCTGGTCTCCCGAGGTGCGCGTCGGCTGGTGTTGATGGGTGCGACGCCGTTGCCGTCGAGGCTCGGGCCAGACGCGGGAGGTCGTTCCCCGCAGGACACGCTCAGGCTGGAGAAGCTCGCGGCGCTTGAACGCCGAGTGGACTCACTGGACATCCACATTGGCCCGCTGGACGACCGGACCGCGCTCGCTGCGCTGTTCACCAGGATCCAGCGCGAGCGAGGCCCCATCCGAGGCGTGATTCACAGCGCGGGGGCTTACTCCGACATCAAGACGCCAGCCTTCGTCGACAAGAAGGCCGCGGACATCGAACGGGTGCTCGCTCCCAAGGTTCGGGGCATCGAGTGCCTGAGCGACGTCCTCGAAGGCGCGGACCTCGACTTCTTCGTCTCGTTCTCGTCGCTGACGGGCGTGATACCGAGGCTCGCGCGGGGCCTGAGCGACTACGCGATGGCCAACGCGTTCCTGGACCACTTCACGGCCTATCAACACCAAGGCCGGAAGCGGACCTGCTACCGGACCATCACCTGGGTGGATTGGAACGAGACCGGCGCGGGCGCCCGCCTTTCACCCGAGGACAAGGCACGGCTCGACCAGGCCCTGGGCTCGCTCGGGATGCGGAGCTTCACCAACGAAGAGGGCCGTGCCCTGTTCGAGCAGTCGATGCGCCTGGGGGCGAGGAGCTGGGTGTTGCTGGCCTACCTCCATCCGGAGACGTCCTGGGCCGAGGGCAACCCTCTGCTCGCGGAGTCGCCCATGACGACCCAACGGCGCACGGTGGAGACCCCAGAGGCGGCGCCAGCAGTGGACAGCTCCGGGGTGAAGGCCGCGATTCGTGACGCGGTCTGCGAGGTCCTCCAGTTGCCAGTCGACACACTGGACGACGACCGGGCCTTCCAGCGCTATGGCCTCGACTCCATCTCGGCGGTCCAGCTCTCGGTCTGCTTGAAGCGGCGGCTCGGGAGCGATGTCTCCCCCCGCGAGTTCATCGAGCATCCCTCGGTCCGTAGCCTCTCCGAGTACCTGGGAACGCAGTTGGACGTGGCACCGCCGCTGCCCTCCGTGGTTCCCGTGCCTGAGCATGACGCGCCCGCGCCTCGTTCGCAGACACGCGGGGGCAAGGACGCTCAGGCCGTGGCCATCGTGGGCGCGGCGGGTTTCTTTCCGGGCTGCCAGTCGCTCCAGGCCTTCTGGGATGCGCTCGACGCCGAGCAGACGCTCCTGGAGGAAATCCCTCCCAACCGGTTCGACTACCGGCCTCTCTTCCCGGACAAGAGCCGGAGCAAGTGGGGCGGCTTCATTCCCGACGTCGCGTCGTTCGACCCGGGGTTCTTCAACATCCTCCCGGCCGAAGCGGAGACCCTGGACCCCCGGCAGCGCCTGCTGCTCATGGCGGTCTACCACTGCCTCGAAGACGCGGGGCAGGCCCCGGAGAAGCTCAAGGGCAGCCGCACGGGCGTCTTCGTAGGCGCGGAGGAGAATGAGTACCTGCTGCACCTGCGCGAGCAAGGCGTCGATACCGCGTCTGGCTTCGACCAGGCGGCCAGCATGGTGGCCAACCGGCTGTCGTACTTCTTCGACCTGAGCGGGCCGAGCGAGCTGGTGAATACGATGTGCTCGAGCGCTGCTGTGGCCATCCACCGCGCGGTGCTGGCGATCCGGTCGGGTGAGATTGACCGTGCCATTGTCGCCGCCGCGAACGTCATCCTGCGGCCCGATGGGTTCATCAAGCTCTCCCAATTGCAGCAGTTGAGCCCGAGCGTCCGCGTGCAGTCGTTTGGCAAGGACGCCAGCGGGCACCAACGCGCGGAGGGTGTGGCCTCCGTGCTGCTCATGCCCTTGGAGCAGGCCGAGCGTGAGGGGCACCCCATCCACGCGGTGCTGAGGGGCAGCGCGGTCAACTACAACGGTCGCTCGGGCGTATCGATTGCCGCGCCGAGCCGTCAGAGCCACAGCGAGCTGATTCAGTCTTGTTATCGCTCGGCGGGCATCGACGTGCGGGACGTCGAGTACATCGAGGCGCAGGGCATGGCCAACCCCGTCGCCGACATCGCGGAGTGGGAGGCCATCAATGACGCGCTGAAGCGGCTTGCCACGGCGCAGGGCGTGGACGTGGGGCCGGGCCACTGCCGGGTGAGCAGCCTCAAGTCGCTGACCGGCCACATGGAGTCGGCGTCGGCGCTCGGCGCGCTGTTCAAGGTCATCCACAGCTTCCGCCGCGACAAGGTCTACGGCATCGCCGGCTTCGAATCCGCCAACTCGTATCTGGAGCTCGACCGTCAGCCCGCGCGACTCGCGACCCGGACGGAGCCCTGGCGGCGCAATGGAAAGCCACGGCTGGCGGGCCTGCATTCGTTCGGCGCCGGCGGGAACAACGCGCACCTCCTCGTGGAGGAATACGTGCCCCGGCTGGAATCGCGGCCGTCCGCGGGCGGGCCGCCCTCGCGTCAGTGGCATGTCGTTCCGGTGTCGGCGAGCAGCGTGGAGCAGCGGGTCGACAGGGTCGCGCGGCTGGCGGCCACGCTCAGGGCGGAGCCGGAGTTGGACCTGGACGCCGTGGCGTTGACGCTGCAACTCGGCCGGGACGCGATGAAGCACCGCGTGGCCTTCCTGGCCGAGGACCGGACGCGGTTGCTGCATCAGCTCGATCGGTACGTCGCGGGCGAGCGCTCGGAAGGCGTCTTCGAAGGGAGCGCTGAGAAGAGCAAAGGGCAGCGGGACTCAGCTGCGCACCCCAATCTCCAGGCAAGTCAGCGGGAGGCTCAGGAGACTGCGGCCGCGTGGTGCCGGGGCGCCGTGGTCGATTGGCAATGGCCACTGGAGGCGAAGCCCCAGCGCGTGCGGCTGCCCGTCTATGCATTCAAGACGCAACGGCTCTGGGTGGATGCAGCGCCGCGGCAGCCCCGGGAGGGCACGATGCCCATTGCGGAACACCCTGCATCCAGGCCGGGGGATGACACCCGGTTCCGAGCGCGGGCCGAGTCGATGATTCGCACGACGCTCAGTCCCTTCTTGCGCGTGCCCCCGGAGCAGCTCGACCTGGAGGCGGAGTTCAGCGAGCTGGGCTTCGACTCCATCCTGGTCATCAAGCTGGCCGCCGCGCTTCGCCAGGGGCATGGCTTGGTGGTCGAGCCTGCGGCCTTCTTCGAGTACTCAACGCCCGCGCAGCTCATCCAGCACGTGAGTGACCAACTGGCGCGGGATGCGGCACCACCGTCACCGGCTTCGGACCTCCTGACTCACGGAGAGGCCACGGCTCCGCGAAACACCGAAGAGCCGATTGCCATCATCGGCCTGAGCGGGCGCTATCCCGAGGCACACGACCTGACGGCATTCTGGTCAAACCTGGCGCGCGGGGCGGACTGCATCAGCGAGCTGCCATCCGACCGCTGGCCGCTGGATGTCTTCTTCGACGCCGACAAGGACGCAGCCATCGCGAGTGGCAAGAGCTACAGCAAGTGGGGCGGGTTCCTTGAAGGCCTCTACGACTTCGATCCGCTGTTCTTCCGAATCTCTCCGCGCGAAGTGGAGATCATCCACCCGGAGTCCCGGCTGTTTCTCCAGTGTGCCTGGCACGTCGTGGAGGACGCGGGCTATACGCCGACGGCGCTGGCATCGGAGCGGGTGGGCGTGTTCGTCGGCGCATCGAAGGTGGGCGTGGCCGAGCAGCACCACACCTTCTTCACCATCCCCAACCGCGTCTCCTACGCCCTGAACTTGAAGGGGCCCAGCCTCGCCATCGACACGGCCTGTTCGTCATCGCTGGTGGCCATCCACCTGGCGTGCCAGCAGCTCCAGTCTGGTGACTGCACGCTGGCCATCGCGGGCGGGGTCAACACCTATACCCACCCCTACCACTTCGCGGACCTCTCCAAGCTGCAGATGCTGTCGACGGAAGGGCGGTCGAAGGCGTTCGGCGCGGGGGCCAATGGATTCGTGCCCGGGGAGGGCGTGGGCGCCGTGCTGCTCAAGCCCCTGGGACGCGCGCTGCGGGATGGCGACCACATCTACGGCGTCATCCGGGGCTCGGAAATCAACCACGGAGGGAAGACCAACGGGTTCACGGTGCCGAACCCACGGGCCCAGGCGGAGGTCATCACGCGGGCCCTGGCGCGAGCGAAGGTGCCTGCCCGGCACATCACCTACGTTGAGGCGCACGGCACAGGCACGGACCTGGGAGACCCCATTGAGATTCGGGGGCTGACGGAGGCCTTCGCCGCGCAGACGCCAGACCTCGCGTACTGCCGCATCGGCTCGGTGAAGACGAACATCGGGCACCTGGAGGCCGCCGCTGGCATCGCGGGGCTGTCCAAGATCCTGCTCCAGGGACAGCACCGCAAGTACGTGCCGTCCCTGCACTCGAGCACGCTGAATCCCCATATCGACTTCGGCAAGACGCCGTTCGTCGTTCAGCAAACCTGCGAGGACTGGCTGCCCTGCAACGCGCAGGGACAGTCCATCCCCCGCATTGCCTGCATCTCCTCCTTTGGCGCGGGGGGCAGCAACGCCCACCTCATCATCGAGGAGGCCCCGGCGGAAGCCATGACGCAAGACCCTCAGGCGCTCGTAGACGGGGCCGCGCTCTTTGTCCTGTCCGCCCGGACGGAGGAGCAGCTGCGCACGTATGCCGCGTCGTTCGACGCCTTCCTGGCGCAGGCGCCCGCGCTGCCACTGCAAGACCTCTGCTACACGCTCCAGGCGGGACGCGAGGCGATGGACTGCCGGCTGGTCTGCCAGGTCGGTTCCATCCGCGAACTGAGGGAGCGGCTGAGCGACTTCGCGCAGGGACGGTCCACGCCCGAGTTGCTTACGGCGAACATCCGGAAGAACCCCGAGGGTCTGGCCTCGCAGGACGGCGGCGAAGCCATGAGGACAGGCGCGCTCTCTGAGCTGGGCGCGCGGTGGGTGAAGGGCGGCCACGTCGACTGGCGGAGTCTGCACGAGGGGAAGCGCAGGCGACGCCTCAGCTTGCCCCTGTATCCGTTCGCGAAGCAGCGCTACGCGCTACCGGCCACGCCAACCGCCGTATCGGCCGTGACTCCGGCGCGCCTGCACCCGCTGTTGCACGAGAACCAGTCGACGCTGACCGGTCCGTGCTTCGTCACGCACTTCAGCGGGGACGAGCCCTTCCTCGCGGACCACGTGGTCCGGAGCCAGAAGGTGCTGCCTGGGGTCGGCTACCTCGAACTGGCGCACGAGGCGGTGCTGCGCTCATTGGAACCGGCGGAACGCGGCTCGACGGCCATCCGTCTGGAGCAGGTCGTGTGGCTGCGTCCCTTCGTCTACTCGGCGGAGAATGCGTCGCTGACCGTCCGACTGTCGCTTGAGGCCGACGAGAGCCTGTCCTTCCGGATCACCAGCACCGGCAGGTCCGGAGAGACGATGCTGCACGCCCAGGGTCGCGCGCGCCGTGGCCCGGGTGGCGTGATTGCGGAGCGCGTGGACATTCCAGGCGCGCTGGCGGGCTGCACACGAAAGGTGCTGAACGGCGAGGCGCTGTACGACGTCTTCCAGTCCATTGGCATCGATTACGGACCCGCGCACCGGGTGATTGATGAACTGGCGGTAGGGGAGAACCGGGTGGTCGCGAAGGTGTCGCTGCGTGGGACGAGCCTCGCAGACCGCGCTGCATACACGTTGCCGCCCAGCCTGCTCGATGGGGCCCTCCAGGCCACGCTGGGCCTGGCGATGGGACAGGGCGCGCTGAGAACGGCGCTTCCGTTCTCCCTGGACGCCCTGCGGATTCTCCGTCCCTGCCCAGACAAGGCCTGGGTGGTGGTCGAGCGTGAACCGCGAGGCGGAGCGAATGGCCCCATCGTGTGCGCGATACGCATCACCGGCGAGGCCGGCGAGCCGTGTGTCGTGATCGAAGGCTTCAACGCGCGGCCCATCGATGGCACAACGGCGCAGGCGCCCGCGGACGAGCAGGCGACGCTGCTTTGGTCCCCGGAGCGTGTGCGCGAGCCAGCACCGGAAAGCCCAGCGCCGTCCTTCGACCATCACCTGGTGCTCACCTGCGGCATGTCGGGGCTGACGGCTTCGGACGTCGAGCGCGCGGTTCGGGACGGCCGTGGCTCCACGTCGGTCTCTTGCCGCGAGCTGCAATCCCGTCAGGAGCGGCTGGACCTGCGTTACCTCGACTTCGCCCGCCAGACGCTTGAACGCCTGCGCGAGACGTTGGCCGGGATGAAGGGCAAGCTGCTGGTCCAGCTGGCCTACGCGGGAGCGGACAAGGTCGTCGCGGGCCTCGGCGGCATGTTGAAGTCGGCGGCGCTTGAGAATACGCGGCTGAGTTGCCAGAGCATCGGTTTCGACGGTCCGGTGTCGGCGGAGCAGTTGGCGAAGGCCTTGCTGGAGAACGCCCGGACGCCCGGGGAGCGTGAGGTCGACTACGAAGGCGCCTCGCGGTTCGTCACTCGTTGGCATGAGCGCTCCCGTCTCCCGGTGGCGTGCGAGGCGGACACGGCCGGAGCGGTACCCTGGCGGGCCGGGGGCGTCTACGTCATCACGGGTGGTGGTGGCGGTGTGGCTCGGCTGATGGCCCAGGAGATTGTCCGGCGGTGTGAGCGGCCGACACTGGTCCTGGTGGGGCGCTCGGACGCGAAGGAATCGCTGCTCGCCGCGTTTCGTGAGTGGGAGGCGTCCGGTGCGCGGGTGCGGTACTTCGTCGCGGACGTTGTCGACATGGCTCGGATGGCGGAGGTGGTCGCGGAAGTCTGCCGGGAGTTCGGAACGGTCCACGGCGTCATCCACACGGCCGGCGTCATCGAGGACAACCTGCTCGCCCGGAAGTCCGAGGCGGAGTTGGTCCGGGTGTTCGCGCCCAAGGTCAGCGGACTGGTGGTGCTCGACGAGGCAACGCGAGGCCTGTCCCTCGATTTCTTCGTGGCGTTCTCTTCAATTGCAGGCGCCCTGGGGAACGCGGGGCAGGCGGACTATGCGGCTGCCAACGCGTTCATGGACGCGTACATGGTGCACCGCCAGACGCAGGTGGCCGCTGGCCACCGGAGCGGCGTGAGCCGGGCCCTCAACTGGCCGTTCTGGCGCGACGGCGGCATGCGCATGGACGCGGCGACGGAAGAGGCCATGACGCTGGGCACGGGGATGGTGCCCATGCCGACGGGGACCGCCATGACGGCGCTCTACCGGGTGCTGACCGGGAGCGCGTCGCGGGTCCTGGTCACGGTGGGGCGGGTCGAGTCGATTCGGAAGTTGGTGGGCCAGGAGCCCGTGTCGCGTCGCGAGCAAGCCCCTGAGACCCCGAACGCGGGAGACCTGCAAGCGCGCGTCGAGGCGGTGTTGCTGGAGGGCGTGTCAGCGCTGCTCAAGGTGCCGCGCGAGGAGTTGGACGCCGACACCAAGCTCAGTGACTACGGCTTCGACTCCATCACCTTCACGGAGTTTGCCAACCTCCTCAATCGACAGCTTTCGCTGGGCTTGTCTCCGGTCATCTTCTTCGAGTTCACCACCGCGAATGCGCTCGCGGGGTACCTGTGTGAGAGCCACGGCCCGCGGTTGCTGGCCCAACTGGGCGCGGAGGCCGTTGCGTTCGAGCCTGCTTCACCGCCGACGGCCCCCATGCCGGTCGAGCCTGTAAGGAGCGAGGAACGGGCCGCGCCCGCGCAACCGCGCGCGAGAGAGCCCATCGCCGTGATTGGCATGGCGGGGCGCTTCCCCAGTGCGGATGACCTCGATGCGTTCTGGGGGAACCTCGTCGCCGGGAAGGACTGCATCCGAGAGGTGCCGAGCTCGCGATGGGATTGGCGGGCCTATGACGGTGACCCCATCCGCGAACCGAACAAGACGGACGTGAAGTGGGGCGGCTTCATCGACGGCATCGACGAGTTCGACCCCGCGTTCTTCGGCATCTCTCCACGCGAGGCCCGGCTCATCGACCCACAGCAGCGGCTGCTGATGATGTACGCGTGGAAGGCCATTGAGGACGCGGGTTATGCGCCGTCAAGCCTCGCGGGTTCGAACACGGCCATCTACGTCGGGACGGGCCATTTCGGCTACGGCGACCTCATCAAGGAAGCCGGCATCCCCATCGAGGGCTACACGTCCGCGGGCCTGGTGCCGTCGATGGGGCCCAACCGGCTCAGCTATCTGCTCGACCTTCACGGGCCCAGCGAGCCGGTGGAGACGGCCTGCTCCAGCTCGTTGGTGGCCCTGCACCGCGCGATGACGTCACTGGGGGACGGCACGTGTGACCTGGCCATCGTGGGTGGCGTCAACACCATCGTCACGCCGGACGGGCACATCTGCTTCAGCAAGGCCGGCATGTTGAGCCGGGATGGCCGCTGCAAGACCTTCTCCGACCGGGCGGACGGCTACGGCCGGGGCGAAGGGGCCGGCTTCGTGGTCCTCAAGACGCTCAGCCGAGCGGAGGCGGACGGGGACACGATTCATGGCCTCATCCTGGGGAGCGCGGAGAATCACGGCGGCCATGCGAACTCGCTGACGTCTCCCAATCCAGCTTCGCAGGCGGAAGTCCTCATGGCGGCCTACCGGAAGGCCGGAGTCCCCATGAGCACGGTGGGCTTCATCGAGGCTCACGGCACGGGCACCGCGCTGGGCGACCCCGTGGAGGTCACGGCGTTGACGAGCGCGTACCAGACGCTCGCGAAGGCGGACGGGGACGCCGCCAGTGCGCAGCCTCGCTGTGGCATCGGGTCGGTGAAGACCAACATCGGACACCTTGAGCTGGCGGCCGGTATCGCCGGCGTCATCAAGGTGCTGCTTCAGATGAAGCACGCCACGCTGGTGAAGAGTCTGGGCTGCGAGACCTTGAATCCGCACATCCGGCTGGACGACACGCCGTTCTACGTCGTTCGGGAGATGGCGCCCTGGCAGCGCCTCACGGACCGGCGAGGAGCGGAACTGCCGCTGCGCGCGGGCGTGAGCTCGTTCGGCTTCGGTGGCGTCAATGCGCACGTGGTGCTCGAGGAGTACGTGGCACCGCGACGAGAGACGGCGAGCGCCCAGGCGGCGCCCGGTACGCCAGCCATCATCGTGCTGTCGGCGAAGACGGCCGAGCGCCTGAAGGTCCAGGCCCAGCAACTGCGCGACGCCCTCCGGCAAGGCCGGTATCAGGACGGGGAGCTGGCGCGCATCGCCTACACGTTGCAGGTGGGCCGGGACGAGATGAAGGAGCGGCTGGCATTCACCGCCGACTCCCTGGCCATGCTCGAGCGCAAGTTGACGGCGTTCGTCGAGGGAACCGAGCTCGAGTCGAGCCTCTACCGTGGTACCGCCGGAAGCCGTGGCGGCGCGACTGCCCCTGAGGAGCCGACGAGTGGGCTCGCCGAGCGGATTGCACGGGGGGAGAGCGGGCCCGTGCTGGAGTCGTGGGTTCGCGGCGGGAAGGTTCGCTGGCACGAACTCCATGCGGCTGGCCGCGCCCAGCGCATCCGCCTGCCTACGTATCCGTTCAGCAGAGAAAGACATTGGGTCTTGGACACGAAGACACCCGCGCAACCCCTCCGTGCCGGTCGCGTGGTGACACGCGCCACCGCGAACAGGAGGGCACCCATCGTGCTGCGAGACCCTAGCGACCTGGAGGCCGAGTTGATGGACGCTGCAACTCCGAAGCGCAATACCGTGGTCGAGCTACCCGAGCCGGAGCGTCCGGCGCCCGTCGCTCCTCCTGCAGCACCCCCGCCACCGAGCGCGGCTGCGTCGAGCAAGCTGCGCGAGGAGCTGGCGACCAGCCTCGCCCAGGCGCTCTACATCGACCGCGCGCAGGTCAATGCGGAGTCCACCTTCGTCGAACTCGGGCTGGATTCGATTGTCGGGGTGGAGTGGATCCACGCCATCAACAAGCAATACGGCCTGTCACTCCCGGTGACCAAGGTCTACGACCACCCGAACCTCTCACTGTTCGCGGACTACCTGGCCCGGCAGCTGGGGCAGGCCGCACCGCCTCCAGCGCAGCCGCCGCCACAGGTAGAGGCGAAGACGGTGCCGGTCGCGCCCGTCATTGTGAGTCCGCCACCCAGCGTGCAGGCCGCACCGGTGCCGGCGAGCGTGAAGAAGGAGGCCACGACGAGCGGCACCGTGCGAATCGCCGTCATCGGCATGTCGGGGCGCTACCCTGGTGCGGAGAACCTTCGGCAGTACTGGGACAACCTCCGGGACGGGGTCAGCGGAATCTCCGAGCTGCCGTACACCCGATGGGACGAGGCCACCGCGAAGCAGTTCCGGCAGGACCGGAACTATTGCCACCGGATGGGCGCGCTCTCGGACGTCGAGTCTTTTGACCCGCTCTTCTTCCGTATGTCGCCGGCCGAAGCCGAAGTGACGGACCCGCAGCACCGGCTGTTCTGGCAGGAAGGCTACCGGGCGTTCGAGGACGCGGGGTACGCCGGTGAGGCCCTGGATGGCCGCCGGTGTGGCGTCTACCTGGGCATCATGGGCAGTGAGTACGCCACGCTGTTGCAGCGGCGTGGGGCCCAGGCCATCAACACCACGGGCAACAGCTACGCCATCGCGGCGGCACGGCTGGCGTACCACCTCAACCTGAAGGGCCCGGCCATCGCCATCGACACGGCGTGTTCGTCGTCGCTGGTGGCCACGCACATGGCCTGTCAGGCGCTGACCAGCCGTGAAATCGACATGGCCCTGGTGGGCGGCGTCACGCTGTACCTGGCGCCCGAGTCATATCTGGCCATGTGCGACGCGGGCATGCTGTCGACGGGGGGCGCATGCCGGCCCTTCGACAATGGCGCGGACGGCTTCATCCCCGGCGAGGGCGTGGGTGCCATCGTCCTCAAGCGGCTGGAGGATGCCGAGCGTGACCGGGACGCCATCCTGGGCGTCATCATCGGCTCGGGCACGAACCAGGACGGCAAGACGAACGGCATCACCGCACCCAGCGCGGCCAGCCAGATGGAGCTGGAGCGCGAGGTCTACCGGCGGTTCGAGGTCGACCCAGCCACGATTGGCTACGTGGAGATGCACGGCACCGGCACCCGGCTCGGCGACCCGATTGAGCTGGAGGCCTTGTCGTCCGTCTTCAAGGAGCGCACGGACCGGACGCAGTTCTGCGCCATCGGCTCGGTCAAGAGCAGCATCGGGCATACCTCCGCGGCGGCGGGGGTGGCGAGCATCCACAAGGTGCTCCTCGCGATGCAGCATGGCTCGCTCGTTCCGTCCCTGAACTACTCCGAGCCGAACCAGCACTTCGACTTCCAGCGGTCACCGTTCTACGTCAACACCGAGCACAAGCCCTGGAAGCCGAACGGCGATGCGCTCCGCCGGGCCGCCATCAGCTCGTTTGGCTTCAGTGGAACGAACGCGCACCTGGTGCTCGAAGAGTATCCCGCGGCGCCCAGGCCGCCGACCGTGAGCGCGGTGGGGCCAGCGTCGGTGTTCGTGCTCTCGGCGAAGACGCCGGAGCAACTGGCCAGCTCCGCGGCCGAGCTTCGCCGATTCGTGCAGACGCTGGATGACGGCAAGCTGGCCCACCTGGCGTTCACACTGCAAGTCGGGCGCGCGGCCATGGAGCATCGGCTGGCCGTGGTGGCCGGTAGCGCTTCGGAGCTGAGTCGCTCGCTGGAGGGTTTCCTCCACGGTTCGCCGGGGAAGGATGTTCTCGTGGGCACCGCGCTCGGGGCTGGGCTGGCCAGCGGTCAGGCGCCGTCCACCGACGACCTCAACGTCCTCGTGGGTGTCTGGAGACAGAGTCACAGCTACGCGAAGATCGCGGCCGCCTGGGTCCAGGGCGCACGCGTGGACTGGGCCGCGCTCCACGGCGGACAGGGCCCTCGCAGAATCAGCGCGCCGACCTATCCGTTCGCCAAGGAGCGGTGCTGGCTGCCTGAGCATGCACCCGAGGCCGCGGCGCCCGTGGCGCATGCCATCACGGACGCTGGTCATCCGCTCGTCCAGCGGAATACATCGACACTGTCCGAGCTGCGGTTCACGTCCACGTTCACCGGAGATGAGCCGTTCCTGGCCGAGCATCGTGTCGCTGGCCGGAGGGTGATGCCGGCTGCCGCCCAGTTGGAGATGGCGCGGGCGGCGGTGGTGGCGTTGCTCGGTGCGGGTGAGCGGACGAAGCGCGTGCAGTTGGCGAACGTCGTCTGGCCGAGAGCCCTGGTGGTCGAGACGGGTGCCACCGACATCCACATCGGGCTCAAGCCGCAGCCCGACGGTGACCTGTCGTTCCGGATCTACAGTTCGCCAGAGGACGACAGCGGGACGGCCGTGCTGTTCTGCCAGGGAACGGCGCGACTGAAGACCGCCGACAGGCCCGGTGCGGCGGAGCGGTCGCGCGTCGAACGGAACACGCTGCTGCGTGAGTGTGGCGTCGACAGCCTGGATGGCGAGGCGTGCTACCGCCGTTTCCGCGCCGCGGGCCTGGAGCATGGTCCTTCGTTCCAAGCGCTGCGGCGGATTCACGTAGGCCGGGAGCAGGTGGTGGCGGACCTGTCCCTGCCGGCATCCCACGCCCGTGCGGCGGCGTCCTACGCGCTGCCTCCGGGCATCCTGGATTCGGCGTTGCAAGCCGTGGTCGGTCTGGCGCGCGGCAAGGACGACGCGCCAGCGGCCCTGCCGTTCGGTCTGGAGCGCCTGGACGTGTATCGGCCGTGTCCCTCCGAGGCCTGGGCGCACATCACGCGGCCAGCCGCGAGTGGACCGGACTCGGCCATGCCTTGCGTCGACATCGCCATCTACGATGCGCAGGGCACGCTGTGTGTCGAGCTCAAGGGCTTTGTCACGCGGACACCGGAGGCGTCCCGTGAGCCGGCTGAGCACGGCCGGGAAGTCCTGCTCATGACGCCCGCGTGGACCGTGTCTTCTCCGCGAGTGGATGGCACGAGTCCCGCGAAGCCCGGCCGCCACATCGTGTTCCTGTGCGAGACGGGCAGGGCACTGGAGGCGGCGCTGCGGCCTCACGCTGGGGATGCCGAACTCATCCGGTTGGAGTCCTCTCATGACCGGATGGGAGACCGCGTCCAGGAGTACGCGGGCCGGCTGCTCTCCACGTTCAAGCGCGTCTTGAAGTCCGGGCCGCAGGGGGACGTCCTCTGCCATCTGGTCATCCCAGCCAAGAGGGAGCAGCAGTTGCTCACCGCGCTCGACGGCCTGTTGAAGACCGCGCACGCCGAGGAGCCCAGATTGAAGACTCGGCTCATCGAGGTGCATGAGCCGGAGGGCGCTTCGCTGGCGTCGTTGCTGTTCGCCGCGACGCCGGGTGGACAGGCTCCGCTGCGGTACACACGCGGAGGCTGGCAGGAGCAGCGGTGGCAGGAAGTGGCACAGCGAGCGTCGAGCACTCCGCACAGCGAGTCCGTCTGGCGCCGGGGCGGCGTGTATCTCGTGACGGGCGGAGTGGGGGGGCTGGGGATGATCTTCGCCCAGGAGATTGCAGCCCGTGCGTCTGGTGCGACGCTGATTCTCTGTGGCCGCTCGTCTCCTCGTCAGATGGAGCCCCGGTTGGCGACGCTCCGTCGTTCCGGCGTCACTGTCGAATACCTGCGCGCCGACGTCAGCCAGTTGGACGAAGTCCGGCGGTTGATTGTTGGCATCCGTGAGAAGCACGGCGCGCTGACCGGCATCATCCACGCCGCGGGCATCCTTCGGGATGGCTTCATTCGCCACAAGAGCGACGCCGAACTGAGCGAGGTGATGGAGCCGAAGGTGCTCGGCGTGTCGAACCTTGACGAGGCGAGCAAGGACCTGCCGCTGGAGTTGTTCATCTCGTTCTCCTCCATCGCGGGGGCGCTGGGCGGCGTGGGGCAAGCGGATTACGCCACGGCCAATGCGTACCTCGATGCGTACGCGCACTACCGCGCAGGGCTGGTGGCGGCGGGGCAGCGGTCGGGCCGGACGTTGTCCATCAACTGGCCACTCTGGAGTGACGGTGGGATGAGCGTGGGCCCCGAGCTTCGGGAGCTGGCGGAGCAGCGCTCCGGGCTGGCGTCACTGCGCGCCAAGGAGGGAATGCAGGCGTTCTATCGCGCCTGGGAGACGGGGCAGCCACAGGTGCTGGTGCTGGTGGGAGAGCCGGCACGCTTGCGCGAGCATGTCGGGCAGGAGCGCGGCGTGAGCGACGCGGTGCCCGCCGCGCGTACGCCGGTGATGACGGGCCGCGCGGGTCAGGACGCCGTGAGCGACCACTTGAAGACGGTGTTCGGCCGGGTCCTGAAGGTTCCCCGGCAGCGCCTGCACGACGACGTGTCGCTGGGCAACTACGGCATCGACTCCATCAACATGCTGCAGGTCATCAGCGAGCTCGAACGCGACTTCGGGCCCCTGTCAAAGACGTTGCTGTTCGAGCATCGGACGCTTGGGGAGCTGACCGCACACCTGGCAGATGCTTTCGCTGACCGCCTGGCGGACATCTTCGGCCTTGCCCCATCGGTCGAACATCGAGAGGAGGCCACGCGTCCGGCCGAGCGTGAACCGGCGCCCCGGGTGAGTGACGGAGGCAGCCCCACGGACGTGGCCATCATCGGTCTTGCGGGCCGCTACCCGGGCGCGAGGGACCTCAACGCCTTCTGGCGGAACCTGCGTGAGGGCGTGGACAGCATCGGAGAGGTTCCGCAGGACCGCTGGGATCACAGCGCCATCTTCGACCCGGACAAGTCTCGGCCGGGAAAGACGTACAGCAAGTGGGGCGGCTTCATCGAAGGCGCGGCGGAGTTCGACCCCCGCTTCTTCAACATCCCTCCCAAGGAGGCCCACTTCATCGACCCGCAGGAGCGCCTCTTCCTGGAGTGCGCCTATGCCTGCTGTGAGGACGCGGGCTACACGCGGGATTCCCTGGCGAAGCTCGGCGGGGACCGTGCCGGCGGAAGCGTGGGCGTCTTCGTGGGCGTGATGTACCAGGAGTATCAGTTGTACGGGGCGCAGGAGACGATTCAGGGACGGCCCCTGTCGCTGCCGGGCAACTCGTCGTCCATCGCCAACCGGGTCTCCTACTGGTTCGACTTCCACGGGCCGAGCATGGCGGTGGACACGATGTGTTCCTCGTCGCTCACGGCGCTTCACCTGGCGATGCAGAGCCTCGCGAACGGAGACTGCGAGGCGGCCCTGGTGGGCGGGGTGAACCTGTCGGTGCATCCGAACAAGTACCTGGGTCTCAGCCAGGGGCGGTTCGTCTCCAGCAAGGGGCGCTGTGAGAGCTTCGGCGCTGGTGGTGATGGCTACGTGCCCGCGGAAGGTGTGGGCGCTGTCCTGCTCAAGCCGCTGGAGCGGGCGAAGGCGGATGGTGACCGCATCTACGGTGTCATCAAGGCCACGGCGGTCAATCACGGAGGCCGGACGGCGGGCTTCAGCGTGCCGAACCCGAACGCGCAGGCCCAGGTGATTGGACGCGCCCTTCGCCGCGCGGGTGTGGATGCTCGCACGGTGGGTTACGTGGAGGCGCACGGTACGGGCACGTCCCTGGGCGACCCGGTGGAGATCGCGGGCCTCCAGAAGGCGTTCTCCGAGTTCACCTCCGACAAGGCGTTCTGCGCCATTGGCTCGGTGAAGTCGAACATTGGCCACTGTGAGAGCGCTGCGGGCATTGCTGGGCTGACCAAGGTGCTGCTCCAGATGAAGCACCGCCAGCTGGTGCCGTCGCTCCACTCCCAGGTGCTCAACCCGCACATCGACTTCGATGGAACGGCCTTCGTCGTGCAACAGCGGCTGACGGAGTGGAAGAGCCCGGTGCAGGAGCACGAGGGCCGCCGCGTCACGCAGCCTCGGCGCGCCGCGCTGTCGTCGTTCGGCGCCGGGGGCGCGAACGCACACGTGGTGTTCGAGGAGTACGTAGAGGAGACGAATCCGAGGGCCACGGCTCGCGAAAGCCAGGCACCGGTGGTCATTCTCCTGTCCGCCACGCTGGAGGCCGGGCTCCAGGCTCGGGCCCGCCAGCTGCTGGACTGGGTGCGCGACCCCGAGCTGCGTCAGGGCTCGCTGGAGGACGTGGCCCATACGCTGCAGATCGGCCGCGAGCACATGGTCGAGCGGCTGGCCTTCGTCGTCAGCACGTTCGCGGAACTGGAGGCGGCCTTGGACGACTTCCTGGCGGCGGATGGCTCGCAGCCGAAGTCCAAGGGCAAGCGCGTGTGGCGCGGACGGGTCGAGCGGGTGTCGAATGGACTGACGGACGTCCTCGTTGACGAGGACATGCAGCAGACTGTCGACGCCTGGGTCGCCAAGCGGAAGTTCGACAAGCTGCTGGACCTCTGGACCGCCGGGGTATCCATAGACTGGAGCCGTCTCCATGGCGGCTCGAAGCCTAGGAAGGTGTCTCTGCCGACGTACCCGTTCGCCCGGGAGCGCTACTGGGTGCCGCGGTTCGACGAGCGTTCGACTCCGGAACCCAAGCATCAAGTGGAGCTCCCCCCGGTGCCGAGCTTCCCCCGCGAGATTCCCGCGCCGGTCCCGCCACGCGCTCGGATCAAGTTGGAGCCCGTGGGCCAGGTCTCCGTGGGGAACGGCGTCGAGGCGCGTCGCCTCCCGCCGATGCCCAAGGTCCTGACTCCGACGCGCTCGCCCGAGGACGCGCCTCCGGTGGTGGCGGAAGTCCGCGAGCCTGTGCGCGCGCCCGTGCAGCCTGTCTCGGAGCCACCGGTGCTCGCACCGAAGCGCCCGGCACCTGTTGCGCCTCGCACGCCCGCACCCGCTGGCGTCACGCTCGAACAGTTGCAAGCGGAGTTGACCGTCAGCCTGGCTCGCGCGCTTTTCCTGCAACCCTCCGAGGTGGACCTGGACGTCGGGTTCCGCCACATCGGGCTGGACTCCATCATCAGCGTGGAGTGGATCCAGTCCGTCAACAAGAGCTACGGCATCAACGTCGCGGCGACGCGGGTGTATGACTATCCGAACATCCGCGAGTTCTCGAAGTACCTGGGCAACGAGATTCAAAAAACGGTCAGCGCGGGCGCTCCGGCTCAGGGTGAGCCGCCTTCGTTAGATGAGCTGCTTCGCCAGGTGGAAGCCGGCGAGCTGGATCCCTCCGTCGCTCAGCAGTTCCTGACGAACAGCCAATCCTGACAACGTTCAAGCTGCCTCGGCTTCGCGGCAAGGCGGCTTGAATCGGGTCCTCTGATCGTGTCCGAACGCGCAAGTGATTGCTTGCGCGGATTGACGCTGCACGCACATTTCATGAATACGCCCACGCTCAATGTTGGTTTGACAATCACCGCGCAATCGCTGGGGAACTCGACGTTCCGGCGCCGGTTTGGTCTGGCCTATTCCTATGTCTCGGGTGCCATGTACCGGGGCATCGCCTCCGCTCCGTTGGTGGCGCGGATGGGGAAGGCCGGCTTCATGGGCTTCTTCGGCACGGGCGGCTGCTCGGTGGAGGAGATCGGCCGGGCGATTGATGAGATTCAATCCCAGCTGACGAAGGGTGAGCCCTTCGGCATGAACCTGCTGGCCAGTCATGGCGAATCGTCCCTGGAGCTGGAGACCGTCAAGCTCTACCTGGCCCGAGGTGTCCGCAACGTCGAGGCCGCCGCGTTCACCCAGGCGACGCCGTCCCTGGTGTTCTACCGCGTCAAGGGACTGCGGCAGGATGCCCAGGGCCGCGTCGTCTGTGACAACCGCATCATGGCCAAGATCTCCCGTCCGGAAGTGGCCGAGGTCTTCATGTCTCCGCCGCCTCGGCAGCTGGTGGAGCAGTTGCTCCGCGACGCGATGATTACGCCGGAGCAGGCCGCGATGGCGGAGCGCGTTCCGCTCAGCCACGACATCTGCGTGGAGGCCGACTCCGGTGGCCACACCGACGGCGCGATTCCCACCATCATCCTGCCGACGCTGCTGCGGCTTCGCGACCGACTGGTGAGCCGGTACGGCTACGAAGAGCCCATCTGCATGGGCCAGGGGGGTGGCATCGGCACGCCGGAGGCCGCCGCGGCGGCGTTCATCATGGGCGCGGACTTCATCCTCACCGGCTCCATCAATCAGTGCACGGTGGAGTCCGGGATGAGCACGGATGCGAAGCTGCTCCTCCAGGAGATGGGCGTGCAGGACACGGACTATGCGCCCGCGGGCGACATGTTCGAGATGGGCGCCAAGGTACAGGTGCTCAAGAAAGGCGTCTTCTTCCCGGCGCGCGCGAACAAGCTCTATTCGCTCTACACGCACTACGACAGCGTGGATGACATTCCGGAGAAGGTGCGCAAGCAGCTTGAGAGCAGCTTCTTCAAGAAGAGCCTTTCGCAGGTCTGGGAAGACACCAAGGTGTACCTGCGGCGCAAGGGCCAGCAGGCCACGATTGACAAGGCAGAGGCCCATCCCAAGCAGAAGCTGGCCCTGATCTTCAGGTGGTACTTCGGTTACTCGACCCGGCTCGCCTTCGCTGGCACCGGCGAGGATCGCGTGAACTACCAGGTGCACACCGGGCCCGCGCTCGGGGCCTTCAACCAGTGGGTGAAGG
This sequence comes from Myxococcus sp. CA023, assembly GCF_010998615.1. Taxonomy (GTDB): domain Bacteria; phylum Myxococcota; class Myxococcia; order Myxococcales; family Myxococcaceae; genus Myxococcus. The sequence goes on from NZ_JAAEAH010000013.1 coordinate 85,217, forward strand.
GCACCGAATTGGAGTCCTTCAGCAACCGCCACGCGGACGTGATTGCCATGAAGCTGATGACGGAAGCCGCCGAATACCTCAACCGCCAGTACCCCAGGTTGGCCGGCCAGGAAGGGGGGCAGTCATGACGCGTCTCGAAATCTTGCAGGCGCTCCAGTCGGGACGGATGGCCTTGGAGGACGCCAAGAAGGCGTTGGCCGCCATCGAGGCGCAGGTGCAGCCGGAGGACTTCGGGCTGGTGGTCGCGGGCGTGGGCGGCGTGGAGGCCGCGCGCCTGTCACCCTGGACTGTGGCGCCGCCATCGCCCGGGGACATCACCATCCAGGTGCGCGCGTCCGCCCTCAACTACCCCGACGTGATGTGTGTCCGGGGGCTGTACCCCACCATGCCCGAATACCCGTTCGTGCCGGGCTTCGAGGTGGCGGGTGTGGTCTCCGCCGTGGGGCCCGGCGTCGCCCGCTTCGCGGTGGGCGACGAGGTCATCGCCGTCACGGGACCGCTCCTGGGCGGACACGCCTCCAAGGTCAACGTGCCGACGGACAACGCCGTGCGGAAGCCCGCGACGTTGACGTTCGAGGAGGCTTGCAGCCTGCCGGTGGTCTTTTCGACCGTCTATTACGCCTTTGAGATGGGCAAGCTCGCCGAGGGCGAGCACGTGCTGGTGCAGACCGCGACCGGTGGCTGTGGGCTCATGGCCTTGCAGTTGGCCCACCTGAAGCGGTGCATCTGTCACGGCAGCTCCAGCCGTGATGACAAGCGCAAGGTGCTCGAGCGCATCGGCGTTCCACACGTCATCGACTACACCGGTAACTTCGCGCCGGAGATTCGGAATCAGACCGGTGGGCGAGGCGTGGACGTGGTGCTCAACATGGTGTCCGGCGAGGCGATCCAGAAGGGGATCGACTCCCTGGCTCCTTTCGGGCGCTACCTCGAAATCGCGGTGCACGCCCTGAAGACCAGCCCGAAGCTGGACCTGTCCCGGCTGGTGCAGAACCAGACCCTCCACAGCATCGACCTGCGCAGGGTCGGGTTCGCCGGGCGACTGGGGGCGCACCGCCTGCTGGATGAGATGGCCGCCATGGCGAGCGCGGGGGAGATCGTTCCCATTGTCTCGCGCGTCTACCCGGTCCGGAAGCTTCAGGACGCCCTCCAGTACGTGAGCGAGGGCAAGCACATTGGCAAGGTGGTCCTCAGCCACACGGCGGCGGAGGTCGTCGACCGCACGGAGGCGTGCATCGAGGCGATGGTTCGCCACCGCAAGCGCTTCGAGTCTTCCGCGCCTTCGAAGCCCACCGTGCCGGTGTCCCCACCTGATCTTCGGACGGAGCGCCCGGTGACCCAGGACATGGAGCCGGTGGCGGTGATTGGGATGGCGGGCAAGTTCCCACGCGCGAGTGATCTTGCGCAGTTCTGGCAGAACATCGCCCGGGGCGTGGACTGCATCTCGGAGGTGCCCGCCGGGCGCTGGTCGGTGGCGGAGCACTACGACGCCGACGGGAACACGCCGGGGAAGAGCTACAGCAAGTGGCTGGGCGTGCTGGAGGATGCGGAGAGCTTCGACCCGCTCTTCTTCGGCATCTCCCCGGCGGAAGCCGAGCGGATGGACCCGCAGCAGCGGCTGTTCCTCGAGGCGTGCTGGCACTGCATCGAGGACGCGGCCATCCGGCCCTCCTCGTTGTCGGACACGCGCTGCGGCGTCTTCGTGGGCTGCGGGCCCACGGACTACGGGCGTGACCTGCGTGGCGGTGACCTCAACGCCCAGGCGCTGATGGGAGGCGCGACGTCCATCCTCGCCGCCCGCATCTCCTACCTGCTGAATCTCAAGGGCCCCTGCCTGGCCATTGAGACGGCCTGCTCGTCTTCCCTGGTGGCCATCTCGCAGGCGTGTGACAGCCTCGCCCTGCGGAACTGCGACATGGCCTTGGCGGGTGGTGTGAACGTCGCCTTCGGACCGGCGATGCACATCATGAGCAGCGACGCCGGCATGCTGTCGAAGGATGGCCGCTGCTTCACCTTCGATGCGCGCGCGAACGGCTTCGTCCCTGGCGAGGGTGTGGGCGTACTCCTGCTCAAGCGGCTGTCGGATGCCGTGCGCGACGACGACCCGATTGCCGGCGTCATCCGGGGGTGGGGCGTCAATCAAGACGGGAAGACGAATGGCATCACCGCGCCCAGTGCGAAGTCGCAGGCCGCGCTCGAGCGCGAGGTGTATCGCCGCTTTGGCATCGACGCGGACACCATTTCCCTGGTGGAGGCGCACGGTACCGGCACTCGGCTGGGCGACCCCATCGAGGTCGAGGCCCTGGTCGAGTCCTTCCGGGAGCACTCGGCGCGGAAGTACTACTGCGCGCTGGGCTCGGTGAAGAGCAACATCGGCCACCTCATGACGGCTGCCGGCGTGTCCGGTGTGCTCAAGGTGCTGATGTCCATGCGGCATCAGTCCCTGCCGCCGACCCTCCACTTCGAGGCCGTCAATCCGCACCTCGCGCTCGAAGGCTCGCCGTTCTACGTCAACACGGAGCTGAAGCCCTGGACCGGCGTCCCCGTCAGACGCGCCTGTGTGAGCTCGTTCGGTTTCAGCGGCACCAACGCGCACGTCGTGCTGGAGGAGGCACCGTCCCATCCGCGGACCGTCGCGGGGGACGCCGTGTCACCGGCGGCGCCCGTGGTGTTCACGCTGTCGGCCCGGACGGAGGTGCAGCTCAAGGAGCTGGCTCGCTCGATGGCGGCGTTCATCTCGGCCACGCCGGACGTGGACCTTCGAGACCTGACGTACACCCTGCAAGTCGGCCGCGAGATGCTGGAGCACCGGTTGGCCATCCTGGCGGGCTCGCGGGAAGTCTTGCAGGAGGCGCTGGCCGCGTATCTCGCCGGCCGGCCGTCGGCGGCCGTGCTGTCGGGGCAGGCGAAGCGCACGGCAGCGAGCATCTCCGCCCTGGCCGCTGACGAGGACGGACGGGTCCTCTTCGAAAGCTGGCTGCAGAAGGGGAAGCTCCGGAGGGTCGCGGACCTCTGGACGCAGGGAGTGGATGTCGACTGGCGGCGGCTGTACGCGACGCACACGCCTCGTCGGCTGCGCCTCCCGGGGTACCCGTTCTCGAAGAAGCGTTACTCCCCGCCCGTGGTGGAGGCGCAGGCAGTCTCCACGGTGAGAGGCGGCGCGGTGCTTCACCCCCTCGTCCACCGCAACAGCTCCGTTCTGGCTGAGCAGCGCTACCGCAGCACGTTCCGAGGCGACGCCTTCTTCCTGGCGGACCATCAGGTCAACGGGCGCAAAGTCCTGCCCGCCGCGGCCTATCTGGAGATGGCTCGCTTCGCGGCCAGTGACGCATGGGCGGACGAAGCGGTGGGCCGGATACCGGTCCTCAGGAACGTGGTCTGGACCTCGCCCTTGGTGGTGGATGACGCGGCGGAGGTCGGAGTCGCGCTTCATGCGCAGGATGCGGGGCGGCTGACGTTCGAGGTTCATTCCGCGCCCGACGCGGCGGGGGAGCGCACCGTCCATTGTCGTGGCCTGGCTGAGTTGCAGGAGCGCGTGGCGCCGCGCCATGACCTCCGGCGGCTGGAAGCGGACTGCACCCTGCGCGTCCTGAGTCGGGAGCAGTGTTACGAGACCTTCGCCCGGCTTGGCCTGAACTATGGGCCCGGCCACCGTGCAATTGTCCGGGTGCGGGTGGGGCACGGCCAGGCGCTGGGCGAGGTCGAGCTGCCCGAGCACCTGGTGGGCGACGGCCGATCGTTCGTGCTGCACCCCGCGCTGGTCGACTCCGCGCTGCAAGCGGTGGTCGGTGTGTTGGGTGACGAAGGTGGCACCGCGCCCGCGCTGCCGTTCGCAGTGGAAGAGGTCGTGGTCCATGGCCCGTGCATCCCAAGAATGTGGGCGGTCGTGCGGAGCGGGACCGGGGAGGGGATGGCACGGAAGCTCGACGTCGACTTGTGCGACGAACAGGGCGCTGTCCGTGTCTCCATCCGCGCACTGTCCCTGCGGCCTCTTCCCGATCAGCCGACGGCCTCTGTGGCCACGGGACTGTTCCAGATGGAGTGGGTGCCTCGCGAGCTGCCCGCTGGCGACGCGGGGACGTTCGAACACCGGGTTGTCGTCCTGTGCGGCATGCAGGGCGTGGACGTGGCGCAGCTGTCATCGCGGCTCGACGGTGCGGAGTGCGTGGCGGTGGACGCGTCGCATGCCTCCGTCGCGGACCGATTCCTCCATGCGAGCGAGCAGCTGCTGGGTGTGCTTCAGCGAGTCACGACATCAAGGCTCGTGGGCAAGGCGCTGGTCCAACTGGTGGCCGCTTCAGGGGCCGACCTGCTGCTGCATGGCCTGAGTGGGATGCTCAAGACCGCGGCGCTCGAGGACGACAAGGTCGTGGGCCAGACGGTGCTGCTCGCTCAGTCCGCTCCTTCGATGGACCAGCTGGTCGAGGTGTTGCGGAACGAGGCGCGGGCGACTGGTTCGAACTCCGTGCGCTACGACGAGGGCCGCCGGTTGCTCGCGACCTGGAAGGCCCGGTCCACCGACGCGGTCGCCACGGCTTCCTGGCCGAACAGTGGCGTCTACGTCATCAGCGGCGGGGCGGGTCGCCTCGGCTTGCGGGTCGCAGAGGAGATTGCTCAGCGCGCGCGTGGAGCGAGCATCGTGCTGGTAGGGCGTTCGGCACCAACGTCCGAGGTGACGGCGCGAATCAAGCACATTGCCGGTACAGGGACGCAGGTGGTGTACCGCCAGGCGGACGTAGGAGACCTGACCGCGGTCGATGCCCTGGTGCGAGAGGTCCGGAGCGCCTTCGGCCCCATCAAGGCCGTGGTGCATGCGGCGGGCCTCCTGCGTGACCGTTACCTCCGGGATAAGACCTCCGAGGAACTGCAGGCAGTGGCGTGGCCCAAGGTCCGGGGCATCGTGAACCTGGACCTGGCGACGCGCGAAGAGCCGCTGGAACTGTTCCTGGTGTTCTCGTCGATTGCCGGCGCCATCGGCAACATCGGTCAGGCGGACTACGCGGCGGCCAACGCCTTCATGGATGGCTATGCCGCGCACCGGGACGCACTGGTTCGGACTGGCGAACGTGCCGGGCGCACGCTGTCGGTCAACTGGCCCTTCTGGGAGGAGGGCGGCATGCAGGTCGATGCCGCCACGGCGAAGCGCATGGTCCGTGAGTGGGGGCTGGCGGCGCTGTCGAGCACCCAGGCCTTCGACGCGCTCTATCGCGGCCTGCGCACGGATGCGGCCCAGTTGATGGTGCTCTCGGGGCACCTGGAGGCCATCCAGCGCCGACTGACATTGTCGGAGGAGGGCGGGGCACGTCGCGCGGCGACTGGCGCGGCGCGCGCCGTGACGATTGATGACGACACCCTGAGGACGCAGGTCCGCCAGGTCCTCATGTCGGTCGTGTCGAAGGTCCTCAAGATTCCGTTCGAGGAGCTCGACGCTGACGCCGAGCTCAAGGAGATGGGCTTCGACTCCATCTCGCTGACCGACCTCGCGCACCAGCTCGCTGGGGAGTACCGGCTGGACCTGGCTCCCACCGTGTTCTTCGAGCACCCGACCATCAACGCCCTGGTGGGACGGCTGGTCAGCGAGCACCGGCCACTGCTGGCCGAAAGGCATCGCGGTGTGGCGGGCCCCGTGGCCGACACGTCGCCCGAAGACACGCTGCCGACGCCTCCCGTCAGCCGGCGTTCAGGGCGTCGTTCACCAGGCTTCAGTCCGGCGGCGGTCGCGAAGGTGCCGGGACAGCGGGAGCCGGTCGCGGTGGTCGGCATGAGTGGCGCGTTCCCCGGTGCCCCCGATCTGGCGGCCTTCTGGCGGAACCTCGCGGCGGGACGTGACTGCATCGAGGAGATCCCCGCGGACCGCTGGAACTGGCGCGACTACTTCGGCGACCCGGCGGCGGAGGACAACAAGACCCGCATCCGGCACGGCGGCTTCATCGAAGGCGTTGGCGAGTTCGACCCCCTGTTCTTCGGCATCTCCCCGTCGGAAGCCGAGATCATGGACCCGCAGCAGCGGCTCTTGATGACGCACGTCTGGCGCGCCATCGAGGACGCTGGTCACGCGCCGCAGAGCCTGGCTGGCAGCAACACCGCCATCTTCGTGGGAACGGGCAACACCGGCTATGCGTCACTGCTGGAGCGTTCTCGGGTCGCCATCAAGGGAAGCACCGCCACCGGCTCCGTGCCTTCCGTGGGACCGAACCGGCTGAGCTACCTGCTGGACCTCCATGGCCCCAGCGAGCCCATCGAGACCGCCTGCTCCAGCTCCCTGGTCGCGGTGCACCGCGCGCTCCTCGCCATCGAGCTGGGGCTGTGTGACGCGGCCCTGGTCGGCGGGGTGAACACCATCGTCACCCCGGACGCGCACATCGGCTTCGGCAAGGCCGGGATGCTGAGTGAGGACGGGCGCTGCAAGACCTTCGCTCGCGGCGCGGACGGCTACGTGCGAGGCGAGGGCGTGGGCGTGCTGTACCTCAAGCGCCTCAGTCTGGCCGAGCGCGACGGGGACCACATCTACGGATTGTTGCTGGGCAGCGCCGAGAACCACGGCGGCCGGGCGAACTCACTCACGGCGCCCAACCCCAAGGCCCAGGCTGACCTCATCGAGGCCGCCTGGCTGCGCGCGGGCGTGGACCCACGCACGGCGGGCTACATCGAGGCTCACGGCACGGGGACGTCGCTGGGAGACCCGGTCGAAATCAACGGACTCAAGAGCGCCTTCCACTCCCTCTACGAGAAGACGGGGGCGGCTGAAGGCGCCGGCGCGCACATCGGCATTGGCTCGGTGAAGAGCAACATCGGACACCTGGAGCTGGCCGCCGGTGTGGCGGGGCTCATCAAGGTGCTGTTGCAGATGCGGCACGGGGCGATCGCGAAGAGCCTCCATTGTGAGGAGCTGAATCCCTACATCGAACTCAAGGGGTCGCCCTTCTACGTGGTGCAGGAAGGCCGTCCCTGGCTCGCGCTGAAGGATGCCAGCGGCCGTCCGTTGCCACGGCGCGCGGGCGTCAGCTCCTTTGGCTTTGGCGGCGTCAACGCTCACGTCGTCGTGGAGGAGTACGTACCAAGCTACGAAGCGACTCCGACGCCGCTGCGTGGGCCGGCCATCTGCGTGCTCTCCGCTCGGACGGAAGAGCAGTTGAGGCAGCAGGCCCGCCAGCTGCTCGAAGCGGTGGAGCGGGAAGGATACCGGGACGAACACCTGTCCGCGCTTGCCTACACGCTTCAGGTGGGGCGTGACGCCATGGAGGAGCGCCTGGCCCTGTTGGTGGACTCCATCGCCGGGCTCCAGGAGAAGCTCCGTGCCTTCGTGGACGGCGCGGGCGTGGGCGACGCGGTGTTCCGCGGTCACGTGAAGCGGAGCAAGGACGCGCTGTCCGTGTTCACGGGCGACGACGACCTCCAGGAGGCCATTGCGTCGTGGTTGAGCAAGGGCAAGTACCACAAGCTGCTCGACCTCTGGACCAAGGGGCTGTCGTTCGACTGGAACCGGCTGTACGGGGCCCAGCGGCCGCAGCGGCTGAGCCTGCCCACGTACCCGTTCTCCCGGACGCGTTACTGGGTCCCGGAAGGTGGACAGTCTTCCGCTGGGTCCATGTGGGGCTCGGTGCGGGCTGGTGGTGTGGACGCCCTGCATCCGCTGCTGCGGCGGAATGTCTCCGACCTCCGCCAGCAGGGTTACGAGGCCGTGTTCAGCGCGGACCAGTTCTTCCTCGCGGACCACGTGATTCTCGGCAAGCGGGTGGTGCCCGGCGTCGTCTACTTGGAGATGGCGCGTGCCGCGCTCCAGCTCGCCGAAGGGGAGGATGCGGCGGTCGTCCGGCCCGTTCGCGTGACGAACGTGACGTGGCCCCAGCCGCAGGTGGTGGAGGGGCCCACGACCGAGCTGCGCGTGTCGCTGTTCCCCGAGGACGATGGGCGCGTGCGCTTCGACATCCACAGCGGCTCCGACGATACGCACGTCTGCCACAGCCAGGGCCTGGTGACTTCCTTCGAGCCGAAGCCCGCGGCGGCGGTGGATGTGGCGGCCCTGAAGTCGCAGTGCCAGCGCGGTGAGCTGTCCGCCGAGCAGTGCTACCAGGCCTTTGCTTCACTGGGGGCCGCTTATGGACCGGGGCACCGGGCGCTCCGCGCCGTCTATCAGGGCGTTGACCAGGTCCTGGCGAGGCTCGTCCTTCCGGAGGGCCTCGGTTCGACGGTGGCGCCCTACGTCCTGCACCCCTCGCTGATGGATGCGGCATTGCAGGCGACCATCGGCCTGAGCGCGCAGGAGTCGCCGGCTCCCGTCGGGTTGCCGTTCTCGGTGGATGCGGTGGAGGTCCTGGCGCCTTGTCCGCCCCAGCTGTGGGTCTGGATCCGGAACGCAGCGGGAAGCACTGCGGGAGGGGCTGTGCGGAAGCTGGACCTGGACCTGCTCGCGGACGATGGACAGGTGTGCATTCGGCTCAAGGGCTTCCTGATGCGGCCGGTGAAGGAGCTGCGCGCCGCGCCCGTGCCTCGAAACCTGGCACCGGAAGAAGAGGTGGACGTCTCGCCGGTGGATGCCGGTCCCGTGGGGGACACGAGCTCGGTGCGGGACCAGATTCGCAGCGTCCTCATCACGGAGGTCGCGCGGGCCGTCAAGGTCAGCGCGGGTGACATCGAGATCAACACGGAGTTCAGTGAGTATGGCTTCGACTCCATCAGCCTGACGGAGTTCGCCAGCCGGCTGAACCACGGGTATGGCCTGTCGCTCACGCCGACGCTGTTCTTCGAGCTGCCCACCATCGCCGCGTTGTCCGAGCACCTCGCTGAGAAGTACCGGCAGAACTTCGACCGGTACATGGTCGTCGCCAAGCGAGGCGCCGATTCGGGGAACACGCCAGCGCCGACGAAAGCGGTGGGACCGAAGGCGGAGGCACGGCGGCTGCGACGCATGCCTCGGCCGTCTCCGAGCGCGGAACCGAGCACGTATGGCAATGCCGAGCCACTGGCCGTCATCGGCATGAGTGGCCGCTTCCCCATGGCCGAGGACTTGGAGGCGTACTGGCGGAACCTGCGGGACGGTGTCGACTGCATCCAGGAGATTCCCGCGTCCCGCTGGGACTGGCGGGAGATCTACGGCGACGCGAATCAGGAGCCCGGGAAGACGCTCATCAAGTGGGGCGGGTTCATCGACGGCATCGACGAGTTCGACCCGCTCTTCTTCGGCGTCTCGCCTTCCGAGGCGGAGCTGATGGACCCCCAGCAGCGCCTGTTGATGACCTACGTCTGGCTGGCGATGGAAGACGCGGGCTACTCCGCCAGCTCGCTGTCGGGCACCCGGACCGCGCTGTTCATCGGCACGGGACAGGCCGGGTACGGATCGCTCATCGAGCAGGCGAACGCCGAAATCAAGAGCTACGCGTCGACGGCCGCGGTGCCCTCTGTGGGCCCGAACCGGATGAGCTACTTCCTCAACATCAAGGGCCCGAGCGAACCCATTGAGACGGCCTGCTCCAGCTCGCTGGTGGCGGTGCACAAGGCGATGTTGGCCATCCACCGGGGCGAGTGCGACACGGCCATCGTCGGTGGCGTCAACACGCTCCCGACGCCCGCGGGGCACATCGGCTTCGACAAGGCCGGGATGTTGAGCCCGGATGGGCGCTGCAAGACGTTCTCGGACCAGGCGAACGGGTACGTGCGCGGTGAAGGCGTGGGCATGTTGATGCTGAAGCGCCTCTCCCTCGCCGAGGCGGATGGCGACCACATCTATGGCGTCATCCGGGGAAGCGCCGCCGGGCATGGCGGGCGGACGAACTCGCCCACCGCGCCCAGCCCCAAGTCCCAGGCCGAGCTGCTGCATGCGACCTACATGCAAGCCGGCATCGACCCGCGAACCGTCACGTTCATCGAGGCGCACGGCACGGGAACCTCGCTGGGAGACCCCATCGAAATCGACGGGCTCAAGAGCGCCTTCACCGCGCTGGACCCGACGCTCGGCGCGGGCCCCGTGGACCGCGCCTTCTGCGGCCTGGGCTCCGTGAAGACGAACATCGGCCACCTGGAGCTGGCGGCCGGCGTCGCCGGCGTCATCAAGGTGCTGCTGCAGATGAAGCACAAGACGTTGGCCAAGAGCCTGCACAGCCAGCAGTTGAACCGGCACATCCGTCTGGACGGTTCACCTTTCTTCATCGTGCGCGAGACGCAGCCATGGCCCGCGTTGGAGGACGGCGCCGGCAACGTGGTTCCGCGCCGGGCCGGCGTCAGCTCGTTTGGCATCGGCGGTGTGAATGCCCACGTGGTCGTGGAGGAGTACCTGCCATCGAGTGCGCCCGCCGCGGAGGTTCCGCAAGACGCGCCGCACCTCATCGTGCTGTCGGCGAAGAACGAGGCCCGCCTCATCGAGCGCGCGCGGCAGTTGCTGCATGCCGTGGAGCAAGGCGAGGTGTCGCAGGCGGACCTGCCGTCGGTGGCGTACACCCTGCAAGTCGGCCGCGATGCGATGGAGGAACGGCTGGGGCTACTCGCGCGCTCGTTGGAGGAGCTGAAGGAGAAGCTCCTCGAGTTCACCGAAGGCAGGGGGCTGGCGGACGGCGTGTTCCGGGGCCACGTGAAGCGGCATAAGGAGTTCCTGTCCGTCTTCGCGGATGACGCGGAGATGCAGGAGGCGGTGGCCAAGTGGATGGCCCGGGGCAAGCTGTCGAAGGTCCTGGAGGTCTGGACGCGTGGCATGCCCGTCGACTGGGCGAAGCTGCACGGCGGCGCGCAGCTCCGGCGCCGGAGCCTGCCCACCTATCCCTTCGCGAAGGAGAAGTACTGGGTAGCGAAGCCGGCGCGCGCGGAGAACCGCGTCCGGGCCGGCAGCCGGGCGGCCCTGCATCCTCTGGTGCATGAGAACTCGTCCGACCTGCGGGGGCAGCGCTACAGCGCCCACCTCACGGGAGAGGAGTTCTTCCTCCGAGACCATGTCGTGGGCCAGGACAAGGTGCTGCCCGGCGTGGCCTTCCTGGAGATGGCGCGCGCTGCGGTGGTGAACGCCAGTGGCCCGACGCCTCCCGGCAAGGTGACACTGCGGAACGTCGTCTGGTCACGGCCCATCATCGTGACCGACGCCCCGGTGCAGGTGCACATCGGTCTGGAGGCGGAGCAGGACGGCAGCGTCGTCTTCGAAATCTACGGAGGCACCGACGAGGCGCCGCTGCTCTTCTGTCAGGGGCGGGCGCGCGTCGGCGCTGGGACCGACGAGGAGGCCACTGCACCTCGCGTGGACCTGTCGGTCCTCCAATCCGGTTGTCAGGACCGGCGACAGAGCGGCGCGGCCGTCTACCAGACGTTCGCGTCGGCCGGGCTGACCTACGGACCCACGCTTCGTGCGCTCCAAGAGCTCTCGATGGGTCGTGGTCAGGTGCTGGCGCGGGCCGTGCTCCCCGAGCAGGTGTTGAGCAGCCAGGGGCAGTTCGTCCTGCATCCGAGCTTGCTGGATGCCGCGTTGCAGGCCGCCCTCGGTCTGCACTCGGACGAGGGGGGACAGCTCTCGCTTCCGTTCGCGCTCGATGCGCTGGAGGTGTGGGACGGGCCTGCTCCCTCGGACGTCTGGATTCACCTGAGCGATGAGACGGACGGCGCCGCGGGTACGAACCGGCAGAAGATTTCCATCTCCCTCTGTGACCGCGACGGCAAGGTCTGGGTCCGCCTGAAGGGATTCTCCACGCGGCCCGTGCCCGCGGCCGGTGTGCGCGTTGGCGCCGAGAATCACGTCCTCCTGTTCGCGCCCATCTGGGAGGAGAAGGCGCTCGCGAGCGCGCCTATCACCGCAGCGCGGCGCCGGGTGCTCGTCTTCTGTGGCGCCACCAGCGCCGTGGCCGAGGCCGCCGCGGCCCGGATTCAGGGGGCGCAGAAGGTGGTCATGGGGACGTCGGCCGCCAGCGCGCCGGAGCGCTTCCGTGAGCTGGTTCAGAAGCTGTTCGAGGCCATCAAGGGAATGGCGTTGCAAGCAGGCCGCGAGGCGACGCTGCTCCAGTGTGTGGTGTCCACGCAGGACACGGAGCGGGACTCTCTGAGGGGCTTGCTCGGTCTCTTCAAGACGGCGCGACTGGAGCACCCGACCTTGCAGCTCCAGTTGGTGGAGGTCGACGCGCCCACGGACGTCGACCGAGTGGTCGCGCGGCTCCAGTCCAGCAGCACGGCGCCGGAGCTTCCGCACCTCCTGTTCCAGGACGAGAAGGTGCTGGTGACCCGGTGGCGGGAGTTGGCATCGCCGGCCCCTGAGGCACCACTCTGGCGGAAGGGGGGCACCTACCTCATCACCGGTGGCGCGGGCGGTCTGGGCAAGCGGTTCGCGCAGACCATCGTCGAGGCCACGGAGCAAGCCTCCATCGTGCTCACGGGCCGTTCGCCGGCGGGGGATGCGCAGCGGGCATTCATGGAGTCCCTGCGGCGGCCCGGTGTGCGCGTGGAGTACCGCCCCTGTGACGTCACCCGTGCCGAGGACTGTCAGGCGCTCATCGCCTGGGTGCGGGACACCTTCGGCGGACTCAATGGCATCCTCCACGCGGCGGGCGTGATTGAGGACAGCCTGCTCAAGAACAAGGACTGGGAGGCCTGGGATCGGGTGCTGGCACCCAAGGTCCAGGGGCTCACCTGTCTGGACGAGGCCAGCCGTAGCGAACGGCTCGACTTCTTCGTGATGTTCTCGTCCTTCGCGGGGGCCATCGGCAACCCGGGGCAGTCGGACTACGCGGCCGCGAACGCCTACATGGATGCGTATGCCCGCCAGCGGGAAGCGCGAGTGGCCCGGGGCGAGCGCTTCGGAAAGACGCTGTCGATCAATTGGCCGCTGTGGCGCGAGGGCGGCATGCATGTCGACGCCGCGACCGAACAGATGATGACCCATGCCACCGGCATGGCGGTCCTGGAGACGACCGCGGGCGTGCAAGCCTTCCAGCACGCCCTGGCGCACGCGCAGAGCCAGGTCATGATCCTGGCGGGACAGGCCGAGCGGATCCGCAAGTGGCTGGGCCGCGGCGGGCTGCTGGAAGGAACGTCGGTGAGCCCGAGCCCGGCGGCCAGCGCCACCTCGAGCACCGCGGAGCCGGGGGATGAAGTGCGTGCCCGCGTCTCGGCGATGTTGTGCTCGGAGATCGCAGCGGTCCTCAAGGTGGATGCCGCCGCCGTGGACGCGGACAGCGAGCTGAGTGAGTACGGGTTCGACTCCATTACTTTCACCGAGTTCGCGAACAGGCTGAACCGGGCCTACGAGCTCGACCTGACGCCGCCCGTGCTCTTCGAGTACCCGAGCGTCGATACGCTGGCGGGCTACCTGCTGCGTGCACACCGCGAGTCAATGGTGCGCCACTTCGGTGAGCAGGAACGCGGCGCCACGCCGGAAGTCGTCAGCCTGGCCGAACGGATGCCCGCGGCCGAGCCTGTGACCTCCGCGTTGAGGACGCGTGAGCGGAGGGGTGGCTCGCGCGGACGTTCCGTTGAACCGGCGCGGACTGACGCGCCGTCGACGTCCACGCCGGCCCGCCGGGGACCCACGCCCCTGGCCGTGGTCGGGATGAGCGGCTGCTTCCCCGGGGCCCGTGACCTGGAGCAGTTCTGGACCAACCTGGCCGGTGGTGTCGACTCCATCACCGAGGTCCCTCCGTCGCGCTGGGATTGGCGCGAGCTCTACGGAGACCCACGCAAGGAGGGGAACAAGACGAAGGTGAAGTGGGGCGGCTTCATCGAAGGAGTCGAGGAGTTCGATCCACTCTTCTTCGGCATCTCACCCGTCGAGGCCGAGGTCATGGACCCGCAGCAGCGGCTGCTGATGATGCATGTCTGGCGGGCCATCGAAGACGCCGGCTACGCCCCACACAGCCTGTCGGGGACGCGGACGGGCATCTTCGTGGGCACCGGCATCACCGGCTACAACAGCCTGGTCGAGCGGGCGAACCTCGCCATCCAGGGGTATTCGTCCACGGCGGTCGTCCCCTCGATTGGTCCCAACCGGATGAGCTACCTGCTCAACCTCCATGGACCGAGCGAGCCCGTGGAGACCGCCTGCTCCAGTTCGCTGGTGGCTCTGCACCGGGCGATGGAGGCCATCGACAGCGGAAGCTGCGACATGGCGCTCGCGGGTGGCGTGAACACGATTGTCACGCCCGGGGGACACATCGCGTTCGACAAGGCCGGCATGCTCAGCGAGGACGGCCGCTGCAAGACATTCTCAGCCGCGGCCAACGGCTACGTCCGGGGTGAAGGCGTCGGCGTCGTCTTCCTCAAGCGGCTGGCGGACGCGGAGCGGGATGGTGACCCCATCTACGGCGTCATCCGCAGCAGTGCGGAGAACCATGGCGGCCGGGCCAACTCGCTGACGGCGCCGAACCCCAACGCCCAGTCGCAGCTCCTCCAGGACGCCTACCGGAAGGCGGACATCGATCCGCGCACCATCGGCTACGTGGAGGCGCACGGCACCGGGACGGAGCTCGGAGACCCGGTGGAGGTGAATGGCCTGAAGAACGCCTTCGCGGCGCAAATCGAGGCCCGGGGTGGCGGCACGAGCCTCGAGAAGCACTGTGGGCTCGGCTCGGTGAAGAGCAACATCGGGCACCTGGAGCTGGCCGCTGGCATGGCGGGCGTCATCAAGGTGCTGCTCCAGATGAAGCACCGGAAGCTGGTCAAGACGCTGCACTGCGAGCGCTTGAACCCGTACATCAAGCTGGAGGACAGCCCGTTCTTCATCGTGCAGCAGACGCAGGACTGGCCGGCCATGATGGACGAGCGCGGGCAGCCGCTGCCCCGGCGCGCGGGCGTCAGCTCGTTCGGCTTCGGTGGCGTCAATGCACACGTCGTCATGGAGGAGTACCAGGGGAACGCTCGGGCCAAGGCGGCCGGGACGGATGTACCCCGAGGGCCTGCGGCCATCGTCCTCTCCGCGAAGAACGCCGAGCGGCTTCGGGAGCAGGCCGCGCAGTTGCTGGAGGCGGCTCGGAGCGGGCGCTGGTCGGACGCGGAGCTTCCCTCGCTGGCCTACACGCTCCAGGTCGGGCGCGAGGCCATGGAGGAGCGGTTGGCCATGGTGGTCGACTCCCTGGCGGCGCTGGAGGCCCGGCTGCAGGTGTTCCTCACGGGAGGTGGGGAGGGGCTCTTCGTGGGGGGCCGCGCAAGCAGGGCGCACCCGTCCGGGAAAGGCTCGGCCGAGGTAGAAGCCGCCGTACGAGACGCGGTGACGGCGTGGAAGGCGGGGGACGCATCTCCGCTGCTCAAGCTGTGGTCAACAGGTACGACGGTTGACTGGACACAGCTCTACGCGGCGCCGTTGAGCCGCGCCCACGTCCCCGCGTACCCGTTCGCGCGGGAGCGTTACTGGATTGCCCCCGCGCCCCCGCAGGAAACACAGACGTTTGAAAAGCCGGTTGCTCAGACACGCCCATCGCTGATCGGACAGCTGCGGACGCGCATCGGCGCGTCCGCTATCGAGGGAGAAAACCGTCAATGATTGAGTCGCTTCCGCGCCTCCTCGGAGCGCAGCTCGAAGCCATGGGCTGCTTCACGCGGCTGCCCGCGCGCCTCGACGAGATGCAGGCCTCGTCTGGAATTTCGCCGCGGTACGCGCGCTGGTTCAGTGAGAGTGTCGCGGCGCTGGTCCGGCACGGCGTCCTCTCCACGCGTGATGGAAAGACGTACACCCGGTCCGGACCTCCGTCGCGGCCCGATGAGGTCTGGCAGGAGTGGGAAGGGGCGCGCTCGCGGTGGACGCAGGACCCGAACACGCGCGCGCTGACCACGTTGGCGGAGACCACCATCAAGGCGCTCCCCGACATCCTCGTGGGCAGGCAGCTGGCCACGGATGTGCTCTTCTCGCGTGGCTCGATGAGCCTGGTCGAGGGGGTCTACAAGCACAACCCGGTGGCCGACTTCTTCAACGACGCGCTCGCCCGGAGTGTGGTGGCGTACGCCGAGCTCCTGCGCGAACAGTCCCCGGGGGCACGCGTCCGCATCCTGGAGATCGGGGCGGGCACGGGCGGCGCCACCGCGCACGTCCTGGCCATGCTTCGCACCTGCGCGCTGGACGTCGAGGAGTACTGCTTCACCGACGTCTCACCGGCGTTCCTCCAGCACGCGGAGAAGACGTACAGCCCCGGTAACCCGTTCCTGACGCGCCGGCTGCTGGACATCGATGTCCCTCTGGAGGCGCAGGGGATTCCCCGCGCGCACTTCGACATCGTCCTGGCCAGCAACGTGTTGCACGCAACGCCGGACATCCGCCGGACCCTGCGCAACGCCAAGGCCGCGCTGGCCCAGAACGGGCTGCTCATCCTCAATGAGATCAGCCACAACACCCTCTTCGCGCATCTCACCTTCGGGTTGCTCGACGGATGGTGGAGCTACGAGGACGAGGACCTGCGGATTCCTGGCTGCCCGGCGCTGGCTCCCGAGACGTGGAAGGCAGTGCTCGAATCGGAAGGATTCAGCTCGGTCTTCTTCCCGGCGGCCGATGCTCACGAGCGTGGCCAGCAGGTCATCATCGCGGAGAGCGATGGCGTCATCCAGCCCATCAGCCCACGCGCCCAGCGACAGCGGGCCCCGGAGCCTCGACCCGTCATCACGGATGCCACGTCCATCGAGGAGCGGGTCCGGGACGTCATCAAGGCGTGCGTCGCGAAATCCCTCAAGGTTCCGGAGTCGCAGATCCAGGTCGACTACAGCTTCGCGGACTACGGCGTGGATTCGATCATCGCCGTGAACCTGAGCAACGCGATCAACGACGCCTGTGGCACGTCGCTGCCGACGACGACGCTTTTCGACTACAACAGCGTCGCGGCGCTGAGTCAGTTCATTGCCCAGAATCACGGCGCCGAGGCGTCGCGGCTGTTGGACGACAAGCCGCGAGAGGCGCCCGTGCCCCCGCGCGAAGTCCTTCGTGATGACAGGGAGGCGCCGCTGCCCGCCGCCGTGAGTTCCCTCCGGAAGACGGTGGCGGTCGCGACGGCGGAGGAGCCCATCGCCATCGTGGGAATGAGCGCCCGCTTCGCCCAGTCCGACTCCGTGGAGGCGCTGTGGCGGCACCTGGAGGCGGGACGCGACCTGGTGGAGGACGTGCGCCGCTGGGACCTGGCGAGCCACTACGCCTCCACGCTGTCGGGCGAGGGCGACCGGTGCATGCGGGGCAGCTTCATCGAAGGCATCGACCACTTCGACCCGTCCTTCTTCAACATCTCCGCGCTGGAGGCCCGATGCATGGACCCGCAGCAGCGGCTGTTCCTGGAGGAGTCCTACAAGGCGCTGGAGGATGCCGGGTACGCGGGGAGCACGCCGTACCATCAGCGCTGCGGCGTGTACGTCGGGTGCGCGAACGGTGACTACGCGACGCTGCTCCCACGTCAGGCTCCGGCGCAGGCGTTCTGGGGCAATGCCAGCTCCGTCATCCCCGCACGCATCGCCTACTTCCTGAATCTGCAGGGCCCGGCGCTGGCCGTGGACACCGCCTGCTCCAGTTCTCTCATCGCCATCCACCTGGCATGCCAGGGCCTGTGGCGGCGGGAGACGAACATGGCGCTGGCCGGTGGCGTCCATCTGAACTCGACGCCCACGTTCTACGTGCTCTCCAGCCGAGGCGGCATGCTGTCGCGCAAGGGGCGCTGCGGCACCTTCTCCGACGAGGCCGACGGCTTCGTGCCAGGGGAGGGCGTGGGCGTGGTGGTGCTGAAGCGGCTGTCGGATGCCATCGCGGATGGAGACCACGTCCGCGGCGTGATTCGTGGCACCGGCGTCAACCAGGACGGCACCACCAATGGGCTCACCGCGCCCAGCGGCAAGTCACAGGAGCGGCTGGAGCGGGAGGTCTACGAGCGCTTCGGGGTGAACCCGGAGGACATCCAGATGGTGGAGGCCCATGGGACGGGCACCCGGCTGGGCGACCCCATCGAGTTCGATGCGCTGACGAAGTCCTTCGGCGCCTATACCCGCAAGCGGGGCTACTGCGCCTTGGGTTCCATCAAGACGAACCTGGGCCACACCGCGACCGCCGCGGGCGTGGCGGGCATCATCAAGGTGCTGCTGTCGATGCAGCACCGGAAGATCCCCGCGTCGCTGCACTGCAATGCGACCAACCCGGCGATCGACCTCGAGCGCAGTCCGTTCTTCGTCAACACCCAGACCCGGAGCTGGGACGTGGAGCCGGGAAAGCCGCGTTGCGCGGCGGTGAGCTCGTTCGGATTCAGTGGCACCAACGGGCACGTCATCCTCGAAGAGGCGCCCTTTCAGGAACGACGCATCTCGGGACAGGCGCCGGGATACCTCATCGCCTTGTCGGCGCACACCGCGGCCCAGCTGAAGGCGTTGGTGGAGCGGCTCGCCGCGCACCTCAAGTCCGAGCGGATCGACTGCGGTGACATCAGCCAGACGCTGCTGCTGGGACGGCGCCACCTGGCCCACCGTCTGGCGTGTGTGGTCCGTGATGAGCGGGAGTTGTCGGCCGCGTTGGAGACGTGGCTGGCGAAGGGGAGGGCGACCGGGGTGCACGTCTCGGAGGTCAACGAGAACACCCGGCGGGAGCAGGCCGAATTCCGGCGGTACGGCAATGCATGCATCCAGCAGTGCGCGGAAGGCGCTCCCACCGCCGAGTACCTGGAGAAGCTGGCCGCCATCGCGGACCTTCATCTCCAGGGGTACACCTTGGAGCTGGAGGGATTGTTCCGCGCTGGCCGCTCGCGGCGGGTTCCCCTGCCGAGCTACCCCTTTGCGCGTGAGTCGTATTGGGTGGCGGGTGAAACCCCGCTCGCCGAGCGCCAGCCTCCACCAGCGCCGCAGCGGCTGCATCCCATGCTCCATCGGAACGGGGCCGGACGGGATGGAACGGGGTACGTCTCCACGCTGAGCGGAAACGAGCCGTTCCTGGCCGATCACCAGGTCAACGGCAACAGGGTGCTCCCCGCCGTCGCCTATCTGGAGATGGCCCGGGCCGCCGTCGTCCACCGGACGGGCGCCACGAGCACGGGCGACATCCGCCTGAGCAACGTCGTCTGGTCGCAGCCCATCGTCGTCAACGGCGTCAACCAGGAGGTCCACCTCACGCTCGACGGAACCAGTGAGGGCGGCGGTGCGTTCTCCTTCGAAGTGCAGACGGCAGGCGCGGGACAGGGCAACAGGGCGGTGCTCCACAGCCAGGGGCAGGCGCAGCGCATAGCGTTGCCACGTCCACAGCGTGTCGACCTCGGTGCCCTTCGGGCGGCGTGCGGCCGCAAGGTCGTCGCGGGCGGCACCCTCTACACGAACTACCAGCGGCTGGGCCTGCAGTACGGTCCCGCGCATCAGAGCGTTCGTCAGGTGTACGTCGGTGACGGGCAGGTGCTCGCGGAGGTCGTGCTGCCCGACGGCGTGGCGGAGAGCGACGCCTACATCCTGCATCCCAGTGTGCTCGACGGGGCGCTGCAGGCCATCATGTGCCTGCATCCTGGCGGTGACCGCGGTGAGCTGCCCTTCGCTCTGAAGGAACTCCAGGTCTTCTCCGCATGCGCCAGACCCACCTGGGCCTGGATTCGCCGCAGCCCCGACAACGAGGCCCCTTCCGGACGACGGGAAGGCATGACGCAGCGCTATGACCTGGACCTCTGTGATGACCAGGGCCGCGTCGCGGTGGTGCTGCGGGGGTTCTCGACGCGGCCCGTGCTGGCGGCGCCAGCGCGCGACAGTGTCGACACCCTGGTCGGCGATGTCCTGGTCGCCCCGGTGTGGGAGGCCGCTGTCATCGAGCCGGAAGTGGCCACGCCTTCTGCCACGCAGCACGTGCTGGCCGTTGGTGCCACGGATGAAATCGCGGCAGGTCTCGCAGGCCGGTGTGGACGTGTCGAACGCCTGGTCATCGACGAAGGTGACAGCATCGAGCGCATCCGCGACCGGCTGCGCGGGCTGGCTCGAATCGACCACGTGGTGTGGGTCGCGCCCGAGGAACCCCTGGCGTTCAACGAGGTGGCTCCCCGGCAGTCGAAGGGCGTGCTGTCGCTGTTCCGCTTGGTGAAGGCACTCCTAAGCGCTGGGCACGGAAGCTCACGCCTGGAGTGGACGGTGGTGACGTATCGCGCGCAGTCCACGGGCCGGGGCGATGAGGTGGACCCCACGCATGCCGCGGTGCACGGGCTGATCGGCTCGATGGCCAAGGAGTACGGGCATTGGAAGGTCCGGCTCGTCGACCTGCCAGATGCGGGCGCCTGGCGGGACGCCGCGCTCTGGGATCTCCCGTTCGATGCCCAGGGCAATGCCGTCGTGTACCGGCAGGGGCAGTGGCACCGGCAGAAGCTGCTACCGGTCGACTGGGACGCGTTCGCCGCGAGCACGCCCTCCGTCTACCGGGATGGCGGCGTGTACGTCGTCATTGGCGGGGCGGGCGGACTCGGCGGCGTGTGGACCGAGTTCATGATTCGCAAGCACCGGGCCCACGTCTATTGGCTGGGCCGGCGGCCGGTGGATGCGGACATCGAAGCCAGGCTGCGAGAGTTGGGGGCACTGGGCCCTCGGCCGACGTACCTCTGCGCGGATGCCGCGGACGAAGGCGCGCTGCGAGAGGCCTACCGGAAGATTCGGGAGCAGCACTCCGCCATCCATGGCGTCGTGCACTCGGCCATCGTCTTGAGGGACCAGAGCCTGGCGGCGATGGACGAGGACCGCTTCCGCGCGAGCCTGGCCGCCAAGGTGGAGACCAGCATCCATATGGCCCGGGTGTTCCAGCAGGAGCCGCTGGACTTCATCGTGTTCTTCTCATCCATCAACAGCTTCACGAAGGCGCCGGGGCAGAGCAACTACGCGGCCGGGTGCACCTTCGTTGACGCGTTGGCTTCGCACATGGCGCAGACGTCGCGGTGCGCGGTCAAGACGCTCAACTGGGGCTACTGGGGCAACGTGGGCATCGTGGCCACGGAGGAGTATCGCCGCCGGATGGAGCAGTTCGGCATCGGCTCCCTGGCTCCCGCCGAGGCGATGAAGGCGCTGGAAACCCATCTGTGCTCGCCGCTGGAGCAGGTGGGGATGCTGAAGACCACCCGGCCCACGGCGCTGGCTGGCGTCAGCACGGATGACCGGCTCAGTGTTCAGCGTGGCCCTGCGCGCGCGTCACTCGTCGCATCGGCGACCCGGGGCGCCGCCGCCCGCGCCGCGGGAATCGCGGAGACGAAGGCCGCGGTGGGGCTCGAGGCAGAACGGCTGGCGGCGGTCGAGTCGCTTCTGGTGGACCTGCTGGCCGCCCAGTTGCACGACATGGGGCCCGGTGTGGCCTCCAGCCATCGCCACTGGTTCGACGAAAGCATGGCCATCCTGGCGCGTCGTGGCTACGTGGCCGCTGACGGCACCCGCTTCCTCGAAGGAAAGGTGCCGGACCGGGAACAGGCGTGGGCACGGTGGACGCAGTCGAGTGCCGAGTGGCGGCAGGTACCCACGTTGCGAGCCGTCGTCGGGCTGCTCGAACCGGCACTGCGGGCGCTCCCTGACATCATCACCGGCAAGCGCCGCACCACGGACGTGATTTTCCCGGGCGGCCGGATGACGTTGGTCGAGGACCTCTACAAGCACAACCCCGTCTCCGACTTCTTCAACCAGGCGACGTCGGCGGCCGTCGCTGACTGCGTCGCCGAGCGCGTGCGGAGCGCGCCTTCCGCTGGGCTTCGCGTGCTCGAAATCGGCGCGGGCACGGGCAGCACGACGGCCTCGGTGCTGGCGGCGCTGGCGCCATACCGGACGCACGTCGCGGAGTATTGCTTCACGGACGTGTCGAAGGCCTTCCTGCTGCACGCGCGAGAAGCCTATGGCGCGGCCCATTCGTTCATGCGGTTCCAGTTGTTCGACGTGTCTCGTCCGCTGGCGGCGCAGGACCTGGAGCAGGGCGCCTACGACATCGTGATTGCCAGCAACGTGATTCACGCCACTTCCGATGTCCGGGAGAGCCTGCGGAACGCAAAGGCGGCGCTGGCCCAGGGTGGCGTGCTGGCACTCAACGAACTCACGGCCAACACGTTGATGGCGCACCTCACGTTCGGGTTGCTCGACGGGTGGTGGGCGTTCGCGGACAAGGCCTCGCGGCTGCCAGGCGGACCGGCGCTCTCTCCTTCGCTGTGGAAGCGCGCACTGGAGCGCGAGGGCTACCGCTCGGTCGCGTTCCCCGTGGAGGACGCGCATCACCTGGGGCAGCAGATTGTCCTGGCGGAGAGCGACGGCGTCGTCCGGCAGCCTCGGGCCGCTCCGACGAAGGCACTCGCCGGGCGGGTGGAAGGCGCGCGTCACACCGTGGCCGCGCCGGCCGTCGCGTCGCCGAAGTCCTCGGGCATGTCGGGAGGCGAGCTGCGGGCAGTCATCCGGGACTGCCTGGCCGCGTGCGTGGAGATGGCGCCAGCGGCGGTTGCGAACGACCGCAAGTTCACCGAATACGGCGTGGACTCCATCATCGCCGTCAAGCTGGTCAACGCGATTGGCCAGCGGCTGGGACTGGTGCTGGAGACCACGCTGCTGTTCGACCACGGCACCGTCGACGAGCTCGCGGACGCGCTGGTGGCCCGGTATGGCGCTCAGCTCCAGGTGTCGCGTCCCCTGGCGAAGCAGGCGGCGCCCGCGCCGCGGCCTGAGGTTCCCGCGGCGCCGGGGCTCACGCCCTCCGCCGAGGCGCCCCTGGTGTGCAGGGTGCTGTTGGAGCGGCCGGGGCAGGTGGATGACGTCAAGCGCATCATGAACACCGCGCAGCCACTGGGAGACCGCGAGGTCCGCGTGGCGGTGAGGGCGTTCTCGCTCAACTTCGGCGACCTGCTGTGCATCAAGGGCCTCTATCCCACGATGCCTCCCTATCCCTTCACCCCGGGCTTCGATGCGAGCGGCGTGGTGGTGGAGATAGGGGCGGCGGTGCGCTCGCTCAAGCCGGGAGACGCGGTGGTCGCCGGCATGGGAGAGGTGCTGGGCGCGCATGCCACGTCCATCGTGTGCTCCGAGTCGCGGGTGTTCCTCAAGCCCGCGAACCTGAGCTTCGAGGAAGCGTGCGCGTTGCCCGCCGTGTCGATCACCATGATTGACGCCTTCAAGAAGGCGGACCTCCAGCCGGGCGAGCGCATCCTGATTCAGACGGCCACGGGCGGCACGGGCTTGATTGCCGTCCAGCTCGCGCAGCTTCAGGGCGCGGAGATCTTCGCCACCGCGGGCTCGGCCGAGAAGCTCGAGTACTTGAAGCGTCTGGGCGTCCCTCACTGCATCAACTACCTGGAGGAGGACTTCGAGGCGGCGGTGAAGCAACTCACCCATGGCGAGGGGGTGGACGTGGTCATCAACACCCTGTCGGGGGCCGCCATCCAGAAGGGCGTGAGGTGCCTGCGGCCGGGAGGCCGGTACATCGAGCTGGCGATGACCGCGCTCAAGTCCGAGAAGTCGTTCGACTTGTCCGTGCTCAATGACAATCAGACGTTCTTCAGTCTCGACCTGAGGAAGCTGGCGCGCTCGCGGCCGGATGTCATTGCCCGGCATCAACAGGAGTTCGTCAGACTGGTGGAGGAGGGCAAGCTCCGGGCGACCATTCACCGCACGTTCCCCTTCAGCGACGTGCAGAGCGCGTACAAGGCCCTGGAGGACCGGAAGAACATCGGGAAGATTGTCGTCACCATCGACCCGCCGCATCTGGATACACAGGACGTGAGCGCGCCGGCCGCGGTGGGCCGTTCGACGGAGCCCCTGGACCTCGGCGCGTTCACCCGCTTCCAGGAACTGGTCCGTCTCAACGGCAGCACCGAGGGCCGGCCCATCTTCTGGTTCCACGGCGGCATGGGCGGCGTCGAGGTCTACCGCGCCCTGTCCCAGGAGATCCGCCGTCCCTTCCTGGGGATTCAAGCGCGCGGCTGGATGAGCCAAGAGGCGCCCATCGCCGGCATCGAGGCCATGGCGTCCTACTACGTGGACATCCTCCTGGCGGCCCAGCCCGAGGGGCCCTATGAGCTGGGGGGCTACTCCCTGGGCGGAATGCTGGCCTACGAGGTGACTCGCCAGTTGCAGGAGCGCGGGGCGCGGGTGGCATCCATCGTCATGCTGGATGCACCCGACAGCACCCATCTGGATGTGTTCCAGTTCTCACGGCGCACGGCGACGTTCCAGGCAGTCAACACGGCCCTGTTCGCCTCCATTGCCCATCACCCGGAACGGCTGGAGCAGACGCTCATCCACCGCGATGAGGTGGAGGCGGACCTGGATGATGCGGCCCTGTTGCATCAGTTGATGGGGCTCGCGCAGTCCCGAGGCCTGAGCAAGGACGAGAACCAGGTGCGTTTCATGGTCGAGCAGAACGCTCGGGTCCATGCGGCGTACGACGTGGGCCGGTTCCGGCTCAAGCCCCTGCTTCGTCCGGAGGAGGTGGCGGTGTTCTATCTGCGCAATGGCAGTTGCAGCTTCTTCGGCAACCTGGAGCCGTATCTCACCCTGATGCCCGGCGAGTTGACGTTCGACGGAACCAACTACTGGGCGGAGTGGGAGCGGTTCCTGCCCCGGATGCAGATTCTGGAAGTCGCTTCGTCAAACCATCTCATGTTGCTCGCGGAGCCCGCTGTTCAACGGGTGATTGCCGGGTTCTGTGCCCGGTTCTACGGGAAATAGTTGCTACGAAAGGGCGTTCGAAGTGAAGAAGACACTGGTTCAGGTTCAGGCGGCGGTGACGCGGTCGGTGGGCATCGTCATCCACAAAGTGGTGCCATCATTCCGTCTGGCGGTCGCCCGGTTCCAATACAACATGGCGTCGAAGATGTACTCACACCAGGGCTACAAGTTCATCAACTGTGGCTACGCGGACATGGAGGGCGACCACAAGGCGGTGGATTTCAACCGGCCGGAGAATGTGTATGTGTTGTGGGAAAGCCTGTACCAGCGCGTGGTGGGGCAGGCGGAGCTTGCCGGTCGCGAAGTGCTGGAGGTCGGCTGCGGCCGCGGCGGTGGCAGTGAATACCTGATGACGCGGCTGAAGCCTCGCTCACTGACGGCGGTGGACCTCTCCGACGTGGCCATCGCGCGCTGCAAGGAGAACTACCGGCTGGACGGGCTGTCCTTCCAGGTGGGCAATGCCTGCGCGCTCCCGTTCGAGGACAGGCGCTTCGACGTGGTGGTGAATATCGAGTCGTCGCACTGCTACCCCTCGCAGTTGACGTTCTTCGAGGAGGTCAAGCGGGTGCTCAAGCCCGGGGGCGCTTTCTGCTTCGCGGACATCACCGAGTCCGCCGAGCACACCGCCCGCATCAACGAAGAGTTCAAGGCGCTGGGCTTCACGGTGGTCCACCATGAGAACATCACGGCGAACGTGGTGAAGGCGTTGAACGTGGTGAAGGAAACGCCTCAGTTCACCGAGGCCTTCGAGCGCTGGGAGTCGCCGAACAAGAAGGGCAACATGAAGGTCCCCTTGATGGTCATCAACGGGACGCTGAAGGACCTGAACTCGGGCAAGGAGTACCAGCGCTGGGTGGTGCGCCGCGAGGAGGCGACCGAGCGCCCGGTTGCTGGCGAGCAGGCGCGGGCCGCCGCTGCCATGGCGTGATGCGGATGGTGCGCCAAGGGGGCGCGCGAGCGGTGGCCCGCTCTCGCGCCCACGCCCTGGCTAGTCGCCCTGGCTAGTCGCCCTGGCCCGGCGCGGGCACGGGCGCAGGGGCCGGTTGCGGACGACGGGAGTCGAAGGCCATCAAGATGGCGCCGACGACGAGCGCGGCGTCCGCGACGTTGAAGGCATACCAGGGGTTCAGCGGCCAGAACCCGAAGTCAGCGACGACGAAGTCCGTCACGCTGCCCAGGCGGACGCGGTCAATCAGGTTGCCGATGCCGGCGCCGACGAGGCCGAGCGCGACGTGCAGCCGGTAGTGGTCCGCGGGCGTCTGGCGGACCAGGTGGATGACCAGCAGGAAGACGGGGATGGCCACCGCGCTGAGGATGAGCTGGGCGTAGGGCAGCGACCGGAACATGCCGAAGGTGATGCCGGTGTTCTCCACGTACTGGAAGCGGATGACGTCGCCGAAGACGCTCATGCCGGTGTAGCCCAGGGGCTTCACGTGCTCGCGGACCAGGACCTTCGTCCATTGGTCGAGGATGAGCAACAGCGTGGCCAGCCCGCCCACGACAAGGTACTTTCGACGCTCCGGAGTCATTTGCGGCGCAGCCTCCTACAAATGAGGTGGCCGGACAACCACCGGGAGTGTCAGCGAGCGGATGCTCATCGTGCTCGCAGGGCCACTGGCAGACCGAGTTACCGCGTGGGGAAGGGCCAAGCGACGAGGGGCACCGGTACCGGTGTGGGCCGCTCCATGTACAGGGAGTGCGCGAACGGGCCGACCTCCTTTGTCTCGGAGAGTGCGTTGAACCGGCCTGTCATTTCGAGTTCGGCCCCACTTCGCTCCATCGAATTGTCGATGAACAGCGTCAGGACGCCTGTGTGGACCCAGCCGAACTCGAAAGTGAAGAGTCCCACCACGCATTCCATCCGCCCCCGGCGAGGAGAGGGGCCTCCGGCGATGAGCGCCTCGGCGACGCGGGCGGCGGGGGCTGAGTCCAGATGGCTCTCGCTCAGACTCCAGGATGCAAGAGGGCGCTCGAAGCGGATGGGGGTGCGCAGGCACAGCACCGCGTGTTGAACCGCGGGCGGGAGGGAGGCGTCTTCACCCAGCAGCGCCGCGGCTCGCGCGAAGCGGCTTGCATCGGCGGGCTCTGTCGCGACGAGATAGTTCCAGGCCGCGGAGAAGGGGCCGCCGCCGTGTTCCACCAGATAGCCGTCGGGAGCTTGGACCCCCACGGCGGCCGTCCCTTCGGGGGCACGGTAGTAGCCGTACTTCTGGAGCGTTTCCAACTGCCAGAGCCCCGGGCCCACCCGGCCAAGGCGGGCGGCCCAGCGGTCGCTCGGAAAGTCCCTGGCTTCAGGCATTCGCGGCCGTGTCCAGGCCCAGTGCGTCGTCACCGCCCAATCACCCATGGCGAAGCATCCCAGCACGAGGGCCAGGGGGAAACGAGTGCTTCTGTTCGTCCAAGGGCCGGACCAAGATGGGGGCAGTGTCTTCCCGTCTCGCCAGTCGCCCGCGTTGTTCCCGCTGCAACCTGGCGCTTCACCTGTGCCTGTGTGACGAGATTCCCCAGGTCCACACGCGGACGCGAATCCTCCTCCTGCAGCACGTGATGGAGATCGCGAAGAAGAGCAACACCGGCGGCGTGGCCGCGCTGGCGCTGGTGAACTCGAAGCGCCTCATCCACGGATCCCCCAGCGGGAGCGCGGAGCT
Source organism: Myxococcus sp. CA023 (assembly GCF_010998615.1). GTDB lineage: Bacteria > Myxococcota > Myxococcia > Myxococcales > Myxococcaceae > Myxococcus. Next base: position 112,414 of record NZ_JAAEAH010000013.1, read on the forward strand.
GGAACTGCTCTCCGAGCCCGGGACGTGGCTGCTCTATCCCGATGGGCCGCGCGCGCCGCCCGATGCACCGCCACCGCGGCAGCTGGTGGTGCTGGATGCGAGCTGGTCCCAGGCGCGGCGGATGACACAACGGGTCGCCGCGCTACGGACGCTGCCTCGCCTGGCGCTGCCGCCACCGGAGCAAGGACTGCTCCGGCTCCGCGAACCCTCGCACCCCTCCGGGATGTCCACCCTGGATGCCGTGGCTCGTGCGGTGGCCGCGTTGGAAGGGGCCGACGTGGCCCAGCCCCTGGCGCGGCTCGCCGCGCTCCGGGTCCAACGGATCGCCGAGTGTGGGACCTTGTATTGAGTCCCCCGGTGCCCGTGCGCAGCTTCGTGTCTTCGTGAGTTGACACGCGCTTGAGCCGGTCTTGATGGATTCGAGATGTCTGTGATTGCGTTGCCAGGGGGATTCACCGCTTCCCCCGGCAGCGATGCGGGCGGAGCGCGGAGCCGACGCTGGTTCGCGGCGGCGCCCGACACCGCGATGTCAGTGGCGTGAGTTAAAGAGAATGTCGCGGCAGATGAGCCTCTTCCAGGGACCTCGTGAAGAAACAGAAAAACTCGCTCTTGCGGATAAAATGAAACCCACGTAACATCCCTGTGACGTCAGCGTAGGCTGGCTCTTCTATTTCAAGAAGTCATGAGGGAGATCCCCGGGAGATTCGGGGGCACTGCTGGGTGGATGTGACTGTACCCGTGCCCAAGGCGGCATGGGCGTCCTCCTGGGTGTGGTGTGTCTTTCGATTGGGCGGCTCAGATTCATCAACCAAGGCTCTGCGGCCCATTGCCGGCTGCGGGGCTGTTCTTAATTCTTCGCCATGTCCGCACGCATCAGAGAGCGTCAGGAGAGCTGGGGCACCATCATCTACGACAACCTCCGCGATGAGTTCTCGGCGAAGGTGTTCGAGGGCTGCGTGCCTGTGCCGCGGAGTCCCATCGGTTGTGGATGGCTGGTCACCGCGCCGTGCAACCTCAAGTGTATCCACTGCTACGGGAACGTCGAGGACCTGCCGTCGAAGCGGCTCTCCACGCCCCAGCAGCTCAAGGTGGCCGATGAGATCATTCGCGCGGGAATCATGCGACAGATTCTCTCCGGCGGTGAGCCGTTGATGCGTCGAGACACGCTGAACGTCATCGACAAGCTCACGGACCATGGTGTCGCCACCATCCTCGGCACCAACGGCACCTTCCTGACGCCACAGATGATGAAGACGGTGTCTCGCTGCACGCGCGTGGAAATCAGCCTCGATTCCATGGACGAGCGGGTCAACAACGAGATTCGCCCCAGCCGCAACGCCAAGGGTAACACCTACCAGGAGACGCTCCGGGCCATGGGCCTGTGCGTGGACAATGGCGTGGCGCCGCGAATCCTGACCTGTCTCAACCGCCACAACAGCCAGCATGTCGAGGAACTGGCCCAGTTCATCTACGAGCGGGGCATCCGCGACTGGGCCATCTCCTGGACGCTCTCCGCCGGTCGCGCCTATCACATCTACGGCGAGTTGATGCCCGAGGAGACGTCGCATGTCACCGCGGCCGTGGAGCGGCTGCGGGAGCGCTACCCGGACATGCAGATTCGCCTGTCGGACCGCACCGTCAACTACAGCCGCTACTACTTCCTCATCTGGCCAGACGGCATCATGGGCACCGAGGAAATCGTCACCGGCAAGAAGCTCTTCTTCAGCTCGTTGGTGACGGGCTCCGTCCAGGACGGTTGGAAGCAAGAGAACTACGACCTGGACGCACACTTCCGGAAGTGGGTGGGGGACCGCATCGAGGTCATTCCCATGGAAGGCCGGAAGCCCCTGGTCGCATAGGATGTCCGTGACATGGAGCTGATTGACGTCATCGACACCCAGGGGCAGGTGGTGGGGAGCGCGCCCCGCGACCAGATCTACGGCCAGAAGCTGCCCCATCGCATCGTGCATGTGATGGTGGAGCGCGACGGCAAGGTCTTCCTGCAGCGGCGCTCCCGGCACATGACCTTCATGCCCGGCCACCTGTGCACGTCCGCGGGAGGCCACGTGAGCGCGGGCGAGGCGCCCCTGGAGGCCGCCCAGCGGGAGCTCCTAGAGGAGCTGGGCTTGGAGGGGCCACTGGTGCCCGTGGCCGAGTTCGTCTTTGACGATGGGCACCACCGGCGCATCTTCCTCTACCGCGCCCGAATGGAAGGCCCGCTGCGCTTCTCCGAGCGGGAGGTGGATGGGGGCATGTTCCTGGCGCCGGAGGAGTTGGGGCGCCTGCTGGATGAGCCCTGTCATCCCCAGTTGTGGCCCTGTTTGGAGCGCCTCTTCCCCGAGCCGAGCGCCGACGCGCGGACGCGATGGAAACCGTCCTCTACTCGCTGACGTCCGTCCTGTTGCGGTCGGGAAACAGCGTCTTCGACCGGCTCAGCTACGGGCTCCGCCGCCAGTCCATCCTCGTCCTCAACTTCGCCAACAACTTCGTCCCGTTCCTCTTGCTGGCGGCGCTGACGCCGCTGCTGCCCATGACGGACAGGGCGGGGTGGGCGCTCTATGGCAACGCGAGGCTCGCGCTGTTCGCGGTGAGCGTCCAGGGGGTGGCCTTCGCCTTCTCCTACGGCTTCCGGCACCTCACGGTCGCCCGGGTGAACATCGCCTCGCGCATCGGGGATGTGCTCATCCCCCTGGCGCTCATGCTGTCCGGCCGCACGGTGCACTGGACCGAGTATCTGTTCGCCCTCGCCGTGTCCGGCTGCTCGTTGCTGGCCGCGGGAGGTGCCTCGGACAGCCGCCGCGCTCTGTGGCTGCCGGCGTTCTTCATTACCGTGGCCGTCCTCGTGCAGAGCCTCTGCGGGGAACTCTTCTTCCAGGGCCAGCCTTCGGGCGTGGCGTCCAACCTGGAGGTGAGCACCGCCTTGATGTTCTGGAGGAGCGCGGCCTGTCTGGTGCTGCTGCTCCTCTTCGGCGCCCGGGGGGCGCTGGGGGCGCAGTTGAGCGAGCTGGTCGTGGACGGCCGCGCACGCACCAATCTACTCGTGCGCGCCCTCTTCACCGTGGGCAATCAGGTCGCCTTCGTCATGGCGCTGGCGGCGGGAAACCGCGTCGTCGCCTGGCCCATCCTCAACTCGGTGACGCTCTTCTCCCTGGTGTTCGCCAACGCCTTCATCCAGGAGGCGCCCGCGCGACGCGAGGTGTTCGCCGTCGTGGCCATCGTCGCGTTGGCAGTGCTCAAGGCCGCGCTGTAGTTCGTGACGACGCCAGGTCCGGCAGCACCTGGTCCGCGAAGCGCAGCGAGAGGGCGGTGAGCGTCAGCGTCGGGTTGATGGCGCCGTTGTTCGGGAAATTGCCGTTGGTGAGGGCGAACAGGTTCTTCGTTCCGAAGACGAGGTGCCTCCCGTCCACGACGCCCGAGTCCGGCCCCTGGCCGAAGCGCGCCGTGCCCACCGAGTGGTCCGCCCTGCGAATCACGCCCGAAACCCAGACCTCCGACTCGCGGCAACCCGCGGTCTTCATCACCTGCATCAAGGTGTCGGTCATCCACTGCCAGCGCGCGGCGAACCCCGAATCCACCGCGTAGTGAATCTCCACCTGGCGCTCGCCCGGCTTGCCCGTGAAGCGCAGGCGGTTCTCTGCCTGGGGGAACTCCTCGATGAAGCCATGGAGGTTGAGCCGGCTCTCCCGGGCGAAGGAGGCGATGTACTCGGGCGCCAGTTGCTCCTGGCGGACCCAGGCCTGCAGGTCCGGCTCCTCCGGGTACTCGGAGAAGATCATCTTCCCGGCGGCCTGCTGCTCCGGCGTGTCGAAGTGCCGTGAGAAGAGGGCGGGCATGGGGACTTCGCGCCCGTTGAACTCCCGGGGGGGCTTCGCCAGCTTGCCCTCGAGCTTCAGCATCGGGTGGGTAATCAGGTAGCGCCCGAGCGTGGGCAGGCGCTGCTCATCGAAGCCCGAGTGCCACAGCAGCTTGGGCGTCTCCAGGGCACCCGCGGCCACCAGCACGGCGTCCGCGTCCAGCGTGGCAGTCTCGCCCTCGGCGGTGCGGTAGGTGACGCCCTGGGCCACCTCTCCCGCCATGCGCACGGCCAGCACCGGGCTGCTCGCGAGCAACCGGAAGCCCGGGTGGGACTCCATGTCCGCCAGCAGCAGGGTGGGGTCGAAGCGCGCGCCCATCGGGCAATACCGGCACGTGCCAAACGTCATGCACGGGCCGCCCACGCCCTCGCCGCCGGGGCCTCTGCGCGACATGGGAATGTGGTCATAGGTGATGCCTAGCGCCTTCAGGGCGTGGCGCACCGGCTCCGACTCGATGGGATACGGCGGGCTGTTCCACTTGTAGGGCTGCGAGCGCCAGGGCGTGGGATGTCCGTCCACGGGCGCGTTGGGACCGGTGACGTTCAGCAGGGACTCGGCCTGGCTGTAATAGGGCTCGAGTTGGGTGTAGCTGAAGGGCCAGTCATTCCCCTTGCCGGTGCGCTTGCGCAGCTCCAGGTCCTCGGGCTGGAGGCGGGGCGTCCAGCCGCTCCAGTGCAGCGTCGACCCGCCCACCGCCATGAGCCGGCTGCCCTTGATGAGGAAATGGTCGCGCTCGGGTTGGACTCCGGGGCGGGAGTTGGCGTCACCCTGCGAGTCCTCACAGGCGTGGTAGGGCCGCACGCCCGTGGTGACGAAGTCCAGCCAGCGGCGCGAGTCCCGCATGGGCGTGCGAGGGCCGGCTTCGAACATCACCACCTCGTAGCCCCGCTCCAGCGCGGCGCGGGCGGTGATGACCGCGGCAACACCACTTCCGACGATACACAGCCTCATGTTGTCAAATCCTGTTGGCGGCCGCGCTGACTACAGCTCGTCCGAGGCGTGATAGGAGCCAGACTCGTGCGGCTCGTGCCAGAGCCCGCCCATGTGGCCATTCATGTTTCCGAAGCCAAACGTCCGGAAGCCCCCGCCGACCAGCGACATGATGGCCAGTTCGCCCACCACCTTCACGCGGTGGAGCTCTGGCAGCGCCAAGAGCCATTCCACGGAGAGCTTCTCGGGCCGCTTCACCTCCGCCGCGAAGCGGGTGTAGGTGGCCAGGTACGAGGGACGCTCCTCGCATTTGAGGCGCAGATAGCCTTCCAGCAGCGCCTCGTTGAGCTGACCGTCCATTCCCACGAAGCGTGAGAGCCGGCGAGCCGTATCGAGCAGGACCTCCCGCACGTCGTCGGGGAGCGGCCCTGCGCTGTCGGGGGCGATGAGCTGGAGGGGCGCCGCTCCCGCAGTGGGAGGTATCAGCCGCGGGCGAAGCGTGCCGCAACTGGAGGCCACCACGCCGATTCCCAACCACTGCAGGAGCTGTCTGCGATTCAGCAGCGCATGCGTCAGCACAGTCTCAGAAGAGGGAGATGTTTTCACGGCGTTGTTCATGACGGCTCAGCCCTCATGCTGCCCCAGTCTTCCCAGCGGAAGCAAGGGTTGCGGACATTGCCTCGATTGCTGCTCCATGGCAAAGAGCGGAGGCGATATGTGGATCGTCCGGCTGGCGCTCCGACGCCCCTATACCTTCGTGGTGGCGGCGCTGCTGCTCGTCTTCGTGAGTGTGCAGGTCATCCGCGAATCCCCCACGGACATTCTCCCCGAGGTCGACATCCCCGTCATCAGCGTCGTCTGGAGCTATGACGGGCTGCCCGCGCAGCAGATCGAGCGGCAGATTACCCAGTACAGTGAATACTCCCTGGCGAACAACGTGGCGAACCTGGCCCGGCAGGAAAGCCAGTCATTCGACGGTGTATCGGTCGCCCGGTTGTATCTACACCCCGGGGCTGACGTGGCCGAGGCCATGGCCCAGGTGACGGCGTCCTCGCAATCCATCACCCGGCGGATGCCTCCGGGGACGCAGCCGCCCATCATCCTCCGGTATTCGGCCAGCAGTGTGCCCATCCTCCAGGTGTCGTTCAGCAGCGAGACGCTCACCGAGTCGCAAATCTACGACCATGTGAATCAACGCGTTCGGCCCCTGCTCGGCACGGTCCGGGGCGCGCGCATTCCCCAGCTCATGGGCGGCAAGGTCCGTCAGATGACCGTGGACCTGGACCTGGAAGCCCTCGAGGCCCATGGGTTGGCGCCGCACGACGTCGCCTCGGCGGTCTCCGCGCAGAACCTGGTCCTGCCCACGGGGAACATCAAGATGGGCGCGCACGAGTACCGCGTGACGCTCAACAGCAGTCCGGAGACGCTCGGCGCGCTCAATGACATCCCGGTGCGCCGGGGCGATGGCCGAGTCGTGTTTCTCCGAGACGTGGCGCACGTGCATGACGGCTTCGCGGTGCAGACGAACATCGCCCGGGAGGAGGGCCGGCGCTCCGTCATCCTGTCCGTGATGAAGACGGGGGACGCCTCGACGCTGGAGGTCGCCCGCCGCGTGCGCGTGCTGCTGCCCACCATCCAGGCCGCCGCGCCGGAGGGGTTGTCGGTGCGGTTGCTGGCGGACCAGTCCTCCTTCGTGACGACCGCCATCCACGGGCTCCTGGTTGAAGGGGTCATCGCCGCGCTGCTGACGGCGACGATGATCCTCCTGTTCCTGGGGAGCTGGCGGAGCACGCTCATCATCGCCATCTCCATTCCCTTGTCGGTGCTCGCGGCCATCCTGGTGTTGCGGGGCCTTGGGTACACGCTCGACTCGATGACACTGGGCGGGCTGGCGCTCGCGGTGGGCATCCTCGTGGATGACGCCACGGTGGAGATAGAGAACATCCACCGCAACCTGGCCATGGGGAAGCCGCTCACCCAGGCCATCCTGGATGGCGCGGAGCAGATCGCCGTACCCGCCTTCGTCGCCTCGCTCTCCATTGGCATCGTCTTCGTCTCGGTGCTCTTCCTGGAGGGGCCGGCCCGGTACCTGTTCCTGCCCATGGGCCTGGCGGTGGGGTTCTCCGTCATGGCCTCGTATCTGCTCTCGCGCACGCTGGTGCCCACGCTCGTGCAGTTCCTGCTGCGCGCGGAGATTCAGCGGCACGGGCAGCCCCGGACGGGCTGGCTGGCGCGACTGCACCACCGGTTCGAGGAGGGCTTCGAGCGCTTCCGGGCGCGGTACGTGAGGGCGCTCCAGGGGGCCCTGGCCCGGCCGCGCCGCGTGCTGGTTTTCTTCCTGCTCGCGGTGCTGGCGGCGGTGGGGTTGATGCCCTTCGTGGGCCGCGACTTCTTTCCCACCGTGGATGCGGGCCAGCTCCGCCTTCATGTCGTGGCGCCGCCGGGGACGCGCATCGAGGAGACGGAGCGGTACCTGTCGCTCGTGGAGGACGCCGTGCGCGAGCTCATCCCCGCCGAGGACCGGGTGAGCCTGATTGACATGATGGGCATGCCGGGCGGCTACAACCTCGCGCTGACGGACACCTCCAACGTGAGCAGCGCGGACGGGGAGGTCCTCGTGACGCTGGCTCCGAAGCGCCGCGTCCGGACGGACGCGTACGTCCGAATGTTGCGCGAGGAGTTGCCGCGGCGCTTCCCCGAGCTCACGTTCTACTTCCAGCCCGCGGACATCGTGACGCAGATTCTCAACTTCGGGCTGCCGTCGCCCATTGACGTGCAGGTCTCCGGCTCCCAACGCGAGGCCACCTATGCCATCGCGCGCAAGCTCGAGGCGGAGCTGGGGCAGGTCCGCGGCGCGGTGGACGTGCGCCTGTCCCAGGTAGTGAACGCGCCTCGGCTGCACTTCGAGGTGGACCGGGTCCGCTCCAGCGCGGTGGGGCTCACGCAGCGGGACGTGGCCAACAACGTGCTGCTCACCGTGTCATCCAGCTCGCAGGTGAGCCCCAGCTTCTGGATCGACCCGAAGACGGGGAACAGCTATCCCGTGTCGGTGCGCGTACCGGAGACGCGGGTGTCCTCGGTGGAGGACCTGACGCGGATGGCGCTGCCCACCCGGGAGGGACCCCAGCTCCTGGGCGACCTCACCCGGGTGCAGCGCGAGTGGACGCCCGTCTTCGTCACCCACGCGGACATCCAGCCCACCTTCAACGTCCGCGCGGACGTCCAGGACACGGACCTGGGCAGCGTGGCGTCGCGGCTGGAGCGGATTGTCGACCGCTACCGAGAGGAGCTGCCGCCGGGCTCGCGCATCCAGGTGCGTGGGCAGGTGGAGAGCATGCGCACCAGCTTCGACCGGCTGCTGTTGGGCCTGCTGTTCGCGGCGGTGCTCGTCTATGCGCTGATGGTGGTCAACTTCCAGTCCTGGCTGGACCCCTTCATCATCATCACCGCGCTGCCCGGGGCGGTGGTGGGCATGGTGGTTTCGCTGTTCGCCACGCAGACGCCGTTCAGCATTCCCTCGTTGATGGGCGCCATCATGAGCGTGGGCGTGGCCACGGCGAACTCCGTGCTGGTGGTGTCCTTCGCCAACGAGCAGCTCGCGCTCGGCGCGAGCGCGGCGGAGGCGGCGCTCGAAGCGGGGCGGGTGCGGGTGCGCCCCGTGTTGATGACGGCGCTGGCCATGGGCCTCGGCATGCTCCCCATGTCCCTGAACCTGGGCGAGGGCGGCGAGCAGAACGCCGCGCTCGGTTGCGCCGTCATTGGCGGCCTCGTGGGCGCTACGGTAGCGACCCTGTTCTTCGTTCCCGTCGTCTACAGTCTGATGCAGGCGCGGCGGGCTGTCCGCGCGGCGGCCCCTGAACTCGAGCCCTCGGTGACAGCGTGACGGAGCAGACCCCTGGCGTGGATGCCGCGGCACCCGCCGCCGCGGCGCGAGGCGGGCGCTGGCCCTGGGTGTTCGCCGCCTTGCTCCTGGTGCTGCTGGGGCTCGGCGTGGCGCCACGGTTGGAGCGGTCGCGCGCGTTGGATCGGCGTGAAGCGGAAGCCCGCCTGCCGCCGCTCGTGGCCACCGCGCGCGTGACGCGGTCCGAGCCGAAGGCGGAGCTCACGTTGCCAGGGACGGTCCTTCCCAGTCAGCGCGCGTCGCTGCACGCTCGCATCAATGGCTTCGTGGGCCGCATCCACGTCGACCTGGGCGACCGGGTCCACGCAGGCCAGTTGCTGGCGGAGCTTGAAGCGCCCGAGCTCCAGGCGGAGTGTCACCGGGCCCGGGCGCGCCTGGATGAGACGGAGCGGAACCTGGAGCTCGCTCGCGCGTCCGCGCGGCGCGGGCAGATTCTCGCGGGAGAGGGCAACGTCAGCCACGAGGTGGCGGAAGAGGCGCGGGCGCGGGCCAACTCCGCGGAGGCTTCTCTGAAGAGCGCGAAGGCGGAGGTGGATCGCCTCGATGCGTTGTACGCGTATCGCCGCGTGGTGGCGCCGTTTGATGGTGTCATCGTGCGTCGCAACGTGGACCGGGGAGCACTGGTCACCGCGGGCAGTGGCAGCGGCATGACGAGCCTGTTCGAACTCGCGCAAACGCACACGCTGAAGGTCTACGTGGATGTGCCGCAGTCCCTCGCCCATGACATCCGGCCGGGGCTGGAAGCGCGGATCTCCACGCTGGATGCGCCCGCGCGGGCGCTGCCGGGACGCGTGGTGCGGACCGCGGGGGCGTTGGACCCAGGGACCCGCACGCTCCTGACGGAGGTGCAGCTCGCCAACGCAGAGGCGCTGTTCGCCGGGGCATTCGTGCGCGTCCGGTTGCTCATCGAGCGCGAGGCTCCGCCCATGCTCATCCCCGCCAGCGCGCTGGCCGTGCGGAGGGAGGGGCCCACGGTCCTCGTGGTGGGGGAGGCGAATGCCGTCCAGCAGCGCGTGGTCGTGCTGGGGCGTGACCTGGGCGCTCATGTCGAGGTGATGGACGGATTGTCCGCCGAGGACCGGGTGGTGCTGAGCCCACCGGACACCCTGGGCGATGGGCGCGTGGTGCGCGTCGCGGAAGGGCGTGCCGCGCGCTAGTTCGCGTGGAACTCAGCAAAATCAGATAGGGCTGCCATGTCGGTCAGTCTTGATATGCTGTGCGGACTGGAGACTTCGATGAAGCGTTTTCTGTGGCTGTCTGTTTTCGCGGTGGCGTTGGTGTCCAACGTGGCCTCCGCGAGCGAGGAGCTCGCGAAGGCCAAGAGCTGCATGACGTGCCATTCAGCGACGGCGCGGCTGGTCGGTCCCTCGTACAAGGAGATTGCCGCCCGCTATGCGAAGCAGGAGGGCGTGGAGGACAAGCTGTCGCAGCGCATGCGCAAGGGCAGCAGCGGCGTCTGGGGCGCCATTCCGATGCCGGCGAACGCCCAGGTGTCGGAGGCCGAGGCGCGCGCGCTGGTGAAGTGGATCATGACGCAGAAGTAGCGCGCGGAGGAGGCGCCGCCGCCCGTGGCTTCTCTCCCCGTGGGACGTCCGGTATAGACCGGGGCATGGCGTTCATCGCGTTCTCCACCATCAAGGGCGGCGTCGGCAAGACGACGCTCTGCTCGCATGTGGCGGCGGCCCTCGCGGATGCCGGCCGCCAGGTGCTGCTGCTGGACCTGGACCCCCAGGCCCATGCGTCGCTGGTGCTGGGGCTGGAGAGCCGGGAAGGCCCGTGCGTGGGGGATGCGCTCGGGCCCCGTCCCAAGCACACGCTGGCGCAGGTGGTGGTGGCGTCACCGAAGCGGCCCGGCTTGTTCATCGCCCCCGCCGCGCCGCGCATGGCCGCGCAGGAGCGCGAGCTGTTCCAGTGGGGCCACCGCCTCCAAGCGATTCCTCGCGCGCTCAAGACGCTGGGGTGGACGCCGGACATCATCCTCGCGGACACCCCGCCCAGCATCGGCGCCTACACCGAGGCCGTGCTCGCCTCCGCGGACCTGGTCGTGGCCCCCGTGCCCACCGGCGCCTTCGCGCTCCAGGGGCTGGGGGAAATCGAGACCGCCTGGCGTGACGTTCGCGAGCAGGGCGGTGAGCTGGTCGCGGTGGTGAATCTGTGGGATCGCCGCACCACCGCGACCAACGAGGCCATGGAGGGCGCGCTGAGCGAGTCCACCGTGCCCGTGCTGCGGGCTCGGATTCCGCGCTCGGAGTCCATCAACCAGGCGGGGCTGGGCTACGAAGTGGTGTTCGACACGAGCCCCCAGGCCGCCGGGGTGGAGGAGCTGCGTGCCCTGGCGCAGGAGTTGGCGAAGCGCGTGGGCCTGCGCTGAAACGGCAAACGGCACCGTCCGCCACGAGGGCGCACGGTGCCGTCCGGGGGAAGCCGAATCAGAGGTTGTAGTGGCCCGAGGCCTCGGGCTGGTAGGGCACCGCGACGATGCGCAGCCGCTTGGAGCGTCCGCCCGGCAGGGGCCAGGTGATGGTCTGCCCCACGGTCAGTCCGATGAGCGCGCTGCCGATGGGGGCCAGGACGGAGATGCGGCCGTCGTCGCTGCTGGCGTCACGTGGGTAGACGAGGGTGACCTCCCGGCGCTCTCCCGTCTGTTCGTCCTCGAAGACGACCTTGCTGTTCATCGTCACGACGTCGGGCGGCACCTCTTCCGACGCGACGACGCGGGCCCGGGTCAGCTCCGCGTCAAGCATTTCCGCGAACTCGGCCGTGCGGCCGCCTCCGTTGTGGTCCACCACCTGGCGCAGGCGCTCCAAGTCGGCTTCGGTCACGATGAGGGTCTGTTCGCTTCGCATGTCAGGGGCCTCCTGTGGGAGGGAGTAATGGGTTAAGCCCATTCTAACTGCCTCGCCCGCTATTTATTCCTGAGTCGCCCAAAAAGGCGACCCGGGCGTTTCATTCCGCTCAGAAGGCGCAGTCCGCGCCCCGGGTGGGCAGCGCGGAGCGCCCCCCAGAAAGATATGCATCGCAGGCCTTGGCGGCTTCGCGACCGTCTGACAGGGCCCAGACGATGAGGCTGGCGCCCCGGCTCGCGTCCCCGGCGCAGAATACCCCGTCCGCGGACGTGGCGAAGCGTGCGTCCACCTGCACCGTGCCGCGGGGAGACAGCTTCACCCCCAGCTCCTCGGAGAGGTTGCCCACCTCGGGCCCCGTGAAGCCCATGGCCAGCACCAGCAGGTCCGTTTCGAACGTCACCTCGGTGCCGGGGCGTTCAATGAGGCGGGGCAGGGCGCCAGGTCCGGGCTGGAACTCGATTTCCACGGCCTGCAGCGTCTGGAGCCGTCCGTCGCTGCCCGTCAGCCGCTTCGTCATCAGCGCGAAGCGGCGCTCGCCGCCTTCCTCCTGGCTGGTGGAGGTGCGGAAGATGACAGGCCACCTCGGCCAGGGGTTGCCCTCCGCGCGCACCGCGGGCGGTGCGGGGAGGAGCTCCACCTGCCGCACGCTCGCCGCACCCTGACGCAGCGCGGTACCCAGGCAGTCCGAGCCGGTGTCGCCGCCGCCCAGCACCACGACGTGCCGGCCGGCCGCGTCCAGGCGCGAATCCTTCTGGCCATGGCCCGAGACGAGCCGGTTCTGGTGCTCCAGGTACTCCATGGCCTGGACGACACCGGACAGCTCGCGTCCGGGGACCTCCAGCTCGCGCGGACGGCGCGCGCCCATGGCCAGCACCAGGGCGTCATGCTTCGCGCGCAGCTCGCGGTAGCTCAGGGCACCGCCTACGTCCACGCCGGTGACGAAGGTGATGCCCTCGGCCTCCATCAGCGCCAGGCGCCGGTCCACCACGGACTTCTCCAACTTGAAGTCGGGGATGCCATAGCGCAGCAGGCCACCGGCCCGGGCGTCCCGCTCGTACACGGTGACGGTGTGTCCGGCCGCGTTGAGCTGCGCCGCCGCCGCCAGCCCCGCGGGCCCGGAGCCCACCACACCCACCGTCTTCCCGGTGCGGCGTGCCGGAGGCCGGGGCTTCACCCAGCCCTCCTTGAAGGCCCGTTCGACGATTTCCTTCTCCATCTGCTCGATGGTGACCGGGTCCCGGTCGATGGCGAGCACACACGCGGCTTCGCACGGCGCCGGGCACAGCCGGCCCGTCATCTCCGGGAAGCCATTGGTGCGGCTGAGCAAGTCATACGCCTCGCGCCAGCGCCCGCGGTACACGGCCTCGTTGAAGTCGGGGATGAGGTTCCCCAGGGGACAGCCCTGGTGACAGAAGGGGACGCCACAGTCCATGCAGCGGCCTGCCTGCCGTTTGGCCTCGTCGGGGGCCAGCGGCAGCGCGAACTCGCGCCAGTCGCCCAGCCGGTCCGCCTTGTCCCGCTTGTCCGCGTGGACGCGCTCCCACTCGATGAATCCGGTTGGCTTACCCATGGCTCAGGCCCTCCCCGCCGCGGACTGGGGCAGCGCCGCGGATGTGGACTCCGGTGGTCTGCGCGCGGCGCGCCGTGCCTGGAGGACCCGCTTGTAGTCCGTGGGCATCACCTTCACGAAGCGCGGCACCATCAGCTCCCAGTTGTCCAGCACCCGCCGCGCCAGCGCGCTGCCGGTGTGGTGCAGGTGTCGCTCCACCATGCCGTGCACGAGCCAGATTTCGGACTCGTCCACCAGGGACTCCAGCTCCACCATCTCCAGGTTGCAGCGCTGCCGGAAGGACTGCTCGCGGTCGAGCACGTAGGCGATGCCGCCGCTCATGCCAGCCGCGAAGTTGCGCCCGGTAGGGCCCAGCACCACCACCGCGCCGCCCGTCATGTATTCGCAGCCGTGGTCGCCCACGCCCTCCACGACGGCCTGCGCGCCGCTGTTGCGCACCGCGAAGCGCTCACCCGCGAGCCCTCGCAGGTACACCTCGCCGGCCGTGGCGCCATAGAGCGCGGTGTTGCCCACCAGCACGTTCTCCTCGGCGGTGAAGCGGCTGGCCGGCGGCGGGTAGACGATGATGCGTCCACCGGACAGGCCCTTGCCCACGTAGTCGTTGGCGTCGCCCTCCAGCTCCAGCGTCACGCCCTTCACCACGAAGGCGCCGAAGCTCTGGCCCGCGGAGCCCTTCATCCGCACGTGGAGCCGGCCATCCGGCAATCCCTGGCCCCCGTGACGCCGGGCAATCTCCCCCGACAGCAGGGCGCCCACGGCGCGGTGCGTGTTGGCCACCGGCACGTTGAGCAGCATGGGCGGCCCGCCGTCCAGCACCGCGTTGGCGTCGCGCAGCAACGCGTGGTCCAGGTGGTCGGACACGTCCTTGATGCGCGGCTCGGTGCAGTGGCGTGGCTCGCTGTCCGGCGCGGCCGGCGCTGCCAGCAGCCCGGACAGGTCCACGCGCTTCGCCTTCCAGTGGTCCACCGCCGGGCGCTGCCGCAGCAGGTCCACGCGGCCCACCAACTCCTCCAGGGTGCGGGCGCCCAGCGCGGCCATCCGCTGGCGCAGGTCCTCCGCGATGAGGAGGAAGAAGTTCACCACGTCCTCGGGCTTGCCCTGGAAGCGCTCGCGCAGCCCCGCGTCCTGCGTGGCGATGCCCGCCGAACAGGTGTTGAGGTGACACTTGCGCAGCATGATGCAGCCCACGGCCACCAGGCTGGCGGTGGCCATGCCGAACTCCTCGGCGCCCAGGAGCGTGGCCACCAGCACGTCGCGCGCGGTGCGCATGCCACCGTCCGCCTGCACGCGGATGCGCGAGCGCAGCCCGTTGTGCACCAGCACCTGCTGCGTCTCCGCCAGCCCCAGCTCCCAGGGCAGGCCCGCGTGCTGGATGCTGGACAGCGGCGAGGCGCCCGTGCCGCCCTCGTAGCCGGAGATGACCACGCAGCTGGCGCCGGCCTTGGCCACGCCCGCGGCGATGGTGCCCACGCCCACCTCGCTCACCAGCTTCACGCTGACCCGCGCGGCCGGATTCACCGACTGGAGGTCGTAGATGAGCTGCGCCAGGTCCTCGATGGAGTAGATGTCGTGGTGCGGCGGCGGAGAGATGAGCGTCACGCCCGGCGTGGACCAGCGCACGCGGGCAATCCGCTCATCCACCTTGTGGCCGGGCAATTGGCCGCCCTCGCCGGGCTTGGCGCCCTGGGCCACCTTGATTTGAAGCTCGTCCGCGTTGACCAGGTACTCCGTGGTGACGCCGAAGCGCGCGCTGGCCACCTGCTTGATGGCGCTGCGGCGCAGGTCGCCGTTCTCGTCGCGGGTGTAGCGCCGCGACTCCTCGCCGCCCTCTCCGCTGTTGGAGCGCCCGCCCAGCCGGTTCATCGCGATGGCCAGCGTCTCGTGCGCCTCCGCACTGATGGAGCCGAAGGACATGGCGCCGGTGACGAAGCGCCGGGCAATGGAGAGCGCCGGCTCCACCTCGTCCAGCGGCACGGGCGTGCGGCCCTCGTGGGCGATTTCGAGCAGGCCGCGCAGGTTGCTGTGCTCGCGCGTCTCGTCGTCCGCCAGCCTCGAGTACTCCGCGAAGGTGGCGGCGTCGTTCGCGCGCACCGCCGCCTGGAGCTTGGCGATGGTGGCCGGGTTCCACTTGTGCCGCTCGCCCAGACGGCGCCAGCGGTACTGGCCGCCCACGGGCAGCATGCCGGCCTCCACGTCCGCTTCCGCGCCGAAGCCCCGGGCGTGGCGCTCCGACACTTCGCGCCCCAGCTCCGGCAGGCCCACCCCCTCCACGCGCGACGCCGTGTCGGTGAAGTGCCGCTCCACCAGCGAGCGCTGGAGCCCCACGGCCTCGAAGAGCTGCGCGCCGCGGTAGGACTGGAGCGTGGAGATGCCCATCTTCGACATCACCTTGAGCAGGCCTTCCTCCACGGCGTGGATGAAGCGGTCCTGCGCCTTCTCCGCGTCCACGGCCAGCTCGCCGCTGTCCGCAAGGGCCCGGAGCGTGTCCAGCGCCAGGTACGGGTTCACCGCCGCGGCGCCGTAGGCGAACAGGCAGGCGAAGTGGTGCACCTCGCGCGCCTCCGCCGTCTCCAGCAGCAGGCCGGTGTACATGCGGATGCCGTCACGGACGAGCCGCTGGTGCACCGCGGACATGGCCAGCAGCGCGGGAATGGCCGCGTGCGCCGCGTCCACGCCGCGGTCGCTCAACAGCAGGATGCTGGCGCCCGCGTCCACCGCGTCCACGGCCTCGTTGCAGAGCTTCTCGACCGCCGCCTCGAGCGCGCCTTCGCCGCCGTCCAGCGCGTAGAGGAGCGACAGGCGGCGCGTCTCGAACAGGCCCTCGTCATTGATGGCCGCCAGCCGCGCGAGCTGCCCGTTGGTGAGGATGGGGCCGGGGAGGGACAGCCGGTGGCACTGCTCTGGCGTCTCCTCGAGGGTGTTGCTCTCCGGGCCCAGCGCGGTGGCCAGCGTCATCACCAGCGACTCGCGCAGCGGGTCGATGGGCGGGTTGGTCACCTGCGCGAAGAGCTGGTGGAAGTAGGAGAAGAGGCTGGGGGCATGGTCGCTGAGCACCGCCAGCGGCGTGTCCGTGCCCATGGAGCCCACCGGCTCCTTGCCCGTCTCCGCCATGGGCGTGAGCACCGAGCGCACGTCCTCGGCGGTGTAGCCGAAGGCGCGCTGGGCCCGCCACAGCTCCTCGCCGCGCAGGCGCACCGGGGCGGCGACGGCGGGGAGGTTGTCGAAGGTGTAGACGTTGCGCTGGAGCCAGCGGCGGTAGGGCCAGCGCGTGGTGATGTCGCGCTTGACGTCCTCGTCCTCCAGGATGCGGCCCTCGGTGGTGTCCACCAGCAGCATGCGGCCCGGCGTCAGGCGGCCCTTGCGGCGCACCTGTGAGGGCGGCACGTCGATGACGCCCATCTCCGAGGCGAGGATGATGCGGTCATCCTCCGTGACGAGGTAGCGCGCGGGCCGCAGGCCGTTGCGATCCAACGTGGCGCCGATGAGCTGCCCGTCCGTGAAGGCGATGGCCGCCGGCCCGTCCCAGGGCTCCAGCAGGGCGGAGGAGTATTCATAGAAGGCGCGCCGCTCGTCGGACATCAGCGCGTCGCCCTCCCACGCCTCCGGAATCATCATCATCAGCGCGTGGGGCAGGGTGCGGCCGCCCAGGTAGAGCAGCTCCACCATGTTGTCGAACTGCGCCGAGTCGCTCTTGCCCGGGACGATGATGGGCTGGAGCGCCTCCAGGCTTCCGCCCAGGCGCGCCGTCTGGAGCAGGCCGCGCCGCGCGGTCATCCAGTTCCGGTTGCCACGCATGGTGTTGATTTCACCGTTGTGCGCGATGAAGCGGAACGGCTGCGCCAGCTCCCACGTGGGGAACGTGTTGGTGGAGAAGCGTGAGTGAACCAGGCCCAGCGCGCTCACGAAGTCCGGCTGCTGCAAATCGGAGTAGAAGCGTGGCAGGTCCACCGGCAGCATCAGCCCCTTGTAGACGAGCGTCTCCGACGACAGCGACGCCACGTGGAAGCGGCCCTTGGGGTCCACGCCGCGCGCCTGGATGAGGTTCTCCGTCAGCTTGCGGATGCGGTACAGCTTCCGCTCGAAGGCGCTGGGGACCATTCGTCGCCGCGCCACGAAGAGCTGGCGGATGACGGGGGCGGCCTCACGCGCCACGGGGCCCAGGTGCTCCGGGTTCACGGGCACGTCGCGCCAGCCGAGCACGCGCTGGCCCTCTTGTACGACGACTTCCTCGAAGGCGGCCTCACAGGCGGCCCGGGCCTCGGGCTCGGGCGGGAGGAACACCTGCCCCACGCCGTAGTGCCGGCGCGGCGGGAGGGCGAAGGGCAGCTTCGGGGACTCGCGCTCGAAGAAGCGGTGGGGGAGCTGCACCAGGATGCCGGCGCCGTCGCCGGTTCGTGGGTCCCTGCCAGCGGCCGCCCGGTGGCTGAGCCGGTTGAGGAGCTCCAGGGCGTCCTCGACGATGCCTCGCGAGCGTTCACCCCTCAGGTGGGCGACGAATCCCACGCCGCAGGCGTCATGCTCGGTGTCTGGCTCATACAGGCCGTACCGGCCGGGGCGGAATGCCGACATCAAGAGTCCCCTCTCCCGACGACGCGGGTTGTCATCAAGAATAATGCTTGTGTCGCAACAGGTTAACGCGCTGCGTTGGCTGGCGTAAAGGGCAGTCCCCGACCCACCGTGCGAGCAGGGCGGGGTGAGGAGGGACCTGGCTGACCCGGCATGAACTACAGTGCCGCGCTCTGTCACATTCCGGCGGTGGCCAAGGGGCTCCGCGCCTGGATGCCGCACCGCGCGAGGTCGCTCCCATGCCGTACACCCCGATCATCGGCACGCTCGGTTACGTGATGTCACCGGACGGGCAGCGCGTGCTGCTCGTCCACCGCAACGCCCGCCCGGATGACGCCCACTACGGGAAGTTCAATGGCTTGGGCGGGAAGATGGAGCGCGACGAGGACGTGGCCGCCTGCATGCGCCGGGAGATTCGCGAGGAGGCCGGCATCGAGTGCACGCGGATGGTGCTGCGCGGCACCATCTCCTGGCCGGGCTTCGGCAAGCACGGGGAGGACTGGCTGGGCTTCGTGTTTCGCATCGACCGCTTCGAAGGCACCCCGCTCGAGCGGAACCCGGAGGGCTCCCTCTCCTGGGTGCCCCTGGCGGATATCCAAGGCCTCAACCTGTGGGACGGCGACCGGCACTTCCTGCCGCTGGTGTTCGACGCCGACCCCCGGCCGTTCCATGGGGTCATGCCGTATTCCGGTGGCCGCGCGCTGAGCTGGTCCTTCAGCCGCCTGTAAAGGGCTGTCGCGAAAGGGCTTTTTCGCGCGCCGTCCCTCCGTGGACAACCGGACGGGCATTCCACCGTGCGTAAGAAGTTTTACTCAGCGAGCGTTGACGGATGAGGCCCGTGGGGGGTATCCACGTCCGCAGTGAGAGTGAGAACGATTCTCAATTTCGAACTTCCGGAGCCCGCCGCGGATGCAGCATCCGCGGTGTTGCCTCAACCCGCTGGGGCGCTCTTCCGCATGGGGGATGCCGCCGGGGTGGAGGGTTTCTGGAGCCGCTGGAGCGGGGCCGTTGTCGTGGCGGTCGTGCTCCACGCGGTCGTCGTCGCGGCGGGACTGTCCGTGTCCCCGGCGTTGCCGAAGAAGGTGGTGCGGGAGGAGCCGGAGTTGGTGTTGCTGGCGTTCGCGGCACCTCCGCCCCCGCCGCCCGCGGGTGGTGGAGGGGCGCAGCCGGCCGCGAAGAAGGAAGTGCAGCGCCAGGCGCGTCCCAAGCCAGCGCAGCGGGTGATGCCGACCCCCGTTCCCCGGCCCGAGCCGGTGGCGGAGGTGAAGCCGGAGACGCCCCCAGAGCCGGAGCCCGTGGTGGAGCCCGAGCCTGTTCCCGAGCCCACGGTGGCGAAGGCGGAGCCGGCGTCCGCGAGCAGTGAGGCGTCCGCGGTGGGAGGGGTGGTGGG
>NZ_JAAEAH010000140.1 GCF_010998615.1 Myxococcus sp. CA023
ATAAGGGCCAGACAGGCGGGGTGGGTGGCGGGGTCGGGCGGAACGCTGAAGAAGGGGGAAGTGCCAATGCGCGGGGTCATCACCGGACGAGAGGTGGTCGCCAACCTGGGGCTCATCTACCGGGAGTTCGGGACGGGCTGCGTGCTGCGCTGCCTGTGGGCCATGCTGAGCGGGAAGACGACGACGTTCCTCGAGGTCGCGTGCCCACCGGTGGCGAAGCGGTAGCAACGGCACAGGCCGCGGAGGAAGGTCCCCCGCGGCCCGCGCCACCTCAGGTCATGTCACCGCGTGAGCGTTACTGCGGGACGCTGAGCCGCAGCCGCAGCAGCGTCGGCTCCACCCAGGCGCTCGCCTCGGGGCCGCCCGCCTCGGCCTGGGCATCCAGGGAGGCGTCGATGGCGGCCTTCAGCCGGTCGGCACGCGTCGTCACCGCCGGGTGCAGGTCCGCCAGGATGTTGTGGGCCGGCGGCGCGGACGTGGCGCTGAACAGCGTGTACATGTCCATCACGTCGTTCATCACCGGGGTGACCTCCACGTCCTGCGGCGTGTCGTAGCCCGACAGCACGGCGTCCTCGCCGTACAGCAGACCGCGCAGGTACTCGTCGTGGTCCAGCGACAGCGGCAACGCCAGGGCCGCGTAGGACTGCCACAAGAGCCGCGTGCCCGTCATCCGCTTCGCCTGGACCTGCAGCGCGTCTCCCGCCTGGCCCATGCGCGTGGCGACGTGGCCGTAGAACTGGCGCTGCTGGTTCTTCAGCACGTCCACCATCCGGGTGCGGACGGCGGCGCGGAAGTCATTGGCCCAGGCGTAGTCGAACGACGCGATGTTCTGCGAGACGTAGCCCCACCGCTTCGCCATCCACTCCTGGGGATTCTGCGCGGTGTTCGGGTTGTAGGTGGGCCGGTCCACCCCGCGCACCAGGGTGACGAACTCATGCCCGCCGGTGAAGCGGTGCGTGAACACGCGCTCGGACTTCGTCGCGTTCGTCGCGGTGTCCCAGTAGGTGTAGCGGACATACACCGTGGACTCCAGCCGGTACTTGCGCTCGTACATGCCCCCGAAGCCCGTGAAGACCTCCGAGTAGAGCTGCCAGCTTCCTTCGCCACACAGGTCGATGGTGGCCTGGTCCACGTTCAGGTTGTCCGCGATGAGCAGCGGGCGCAGCACGTCGTGGTTCCAGCGGGCCGGGTTCACACCGAGGTAGTCCGGCGCGCCGTCCTCATTGTAGTCCCCCCAGTCGCCGCCGCCGCAGGGGACGATGGGCTTCTCACCCGGCTTCAGGTAGTGCGCCGCCGGCTCCTGGTCCGGGCCGCCCCACAGGTTGATGCCGTGCAGGCCGCGGGCGGGGCTGTGCCGCCAGTCGGACTCCGCCTGCTCGATGAGGGCCTTCATCCACGCCCAGTCCCCCAGGTAGCGCGCGTGGATGCCGGCGAACAGCGGTTTGCCGAGGTTGCGCAACGCGGTGTCCAGCTGCGTGCCCGCGGTGATGAGGTTGTTGTGGCGCGTGGAGACCATCTGCCCACCCAGCACCGGCTGCTCCTCGAAGAGCTGCGCGTAGGCCTCCGCGCCGGTCATCCAGTCCTTCGGGCTGGAGATGCGGTCGCCGTGCAGCATGGGCAGCCCCAACTGGACAGGGAACTCGCGCAGGTAGTTGATGTTGTAGGAGAGCTTGTGACTGGACAGCTCGTCCGCGGGGCTGACGTCCGGGTTGGAGCCGCGCCCGTCGATGCCCGCGAGAATGGTGGAGTGACGCGCGTCCACAGCGCCCCACTTGGAGAACTGGTTCTCCGCCAGCGTGAAGTCAGCGTAGAGCATGGGCGTGGAGTGACGCTCGTCCCAGTCCAGGTAGGACCAGGCCGCCAGCTCGAAGTCGTCGTTCTTCGTGTCGGTGAAGTACTCGTACATGTTCTGGTCCACGCGGTTCAGCCCGGCGTGCAGGGAGTGCAAGGACGCCTGCACCTCCTCCACGTTCTGGTTCACCCGGCCCAGTTCCCAGTCCACCAGGTCGAAGCGGGCCTGCATGTCGCGGTGGATGTCATTGAGCTTTCGGTCCACCCGGTCGAAGCGGGTGAGCATCCGTGCCTGCATCTGCTCCACGAACTGATGGAGCTTGCGGAGTTCCTCGAGGATGATCTGCTCGATGGGCGGCTGGGCCGCCCCTCGCAGCAAGGAGAAGAGCTGGAAGGCGGCGCCGATGAGCTGCCCGGTGAAGATGGCGCCGCTGACAATCTCGAAGCCCTTCACGCCCAGCTCAAGGAAGCTGGAGACCTTCTCCGCGATCTTGACGGAGCTCTCCGCGTACTTCGCCACCGCCTCCAGCGTCGTGTTCAGTGCGCTGGCGAACCTCACGATGTCCGCGGCGAACTGCGTCTCGCCGTCCTTCTTGAACAGCTCGGCCACCAGTCCCAGGCCGCCCGTCACGC
Organism: Myxococcus sp. CA023; assembly: GCF_010998615.1. Lineage (GTDB taxonomy): Bacteria > Myxococcota > Myxococcia > Myxococcales > Myxococcaceae > Myxococcus. The sequence goes on from NZ_JAAEAH010000140.1 coordinate 2,425, forward strand.
CTTCCCGCACGCCGTTGAGCTGGTCCTTGAGCTGGGTGCCCCGCGCCTTCGCCGCGTCGATGGCCGCCTGGAGCGCCGCCTCCTCGGGCGTCTGCGTGCCGGACAGGGACGCCTCGGCCGCGCCGCCCTCCGCCAGGGCCAGCGTCTGCCCCGGCTTCTTCAGCGCGATGGAGGCTCGGTACGCCTGCTCGGCGACGTTCAAGTTGTTGAGCATGTCGGAGTACTGCTGCGCCGCGGACAGGCCCGCGGTGGACGCCGTCAGGATGAAGCCTCGCGCGTCCTCCTTCGTGGCAGACAGGCTCCCGTCGTTCGCCAGCCGGGGCAGCACGAACGCCGCCAGGGGGCCCATGGGCTGGATGGCCAGCATCTGCGCCGCGGTCTGCGTGGTGTGGACGCCCACGCCAGCGCCAATGCCACCGCCGTTCACCACCGCCGCCAGCGCGACGTTGCCCTGGGCCAGGTCATGCAGCCGCGACCAGGTCTCCTCGGAGAAGACCTCCACATCCCCGTAGCGCTCCACCAGCGAGTGGGCGGTGGCGAGGCCACGCTCCAGGTCCAGGCCATTGTGCATGCTGCCCAGCAGCGCCTGCGTATAGGCCCGCAGCGCCTTGCCCGCCGCCGTCGTCGTGGCCAGGTGCGGCTGGGCCCGCGCGAGGATGCGAATCATCGTCCGCACCCGCGGTCCGGAGCCGTCCTTCGCCGGGTTGAAGGGATAGACGTTCAACGCAGTGGAGACGGCGTTGAGCGCCGCCGTCAGCTCGGCCTGCGAGAGCGCCGGGTTGTCACGGGCCAGGAAGTACGCCACGCCCGCCTGCAGGTGCAGCCGGGGGTCCGGCCGGGACATGGCCACCGTCGCGTACACGCGCCGGTTCACCTCCTGCGCGGTCAGCGAGAAGGTGCTGCGGCACTCCGAGCACAGGATGGGCGCGTCATAGACGGGCGCGCCGCGGCTCTCAGAGGCCGCCCACTGCGCCTGCGCCTGCGCCTGCACCTGCGCCTGGGTGGCGGTAGCGGGCGCCTGGCCCTCCACGAAGCCCGCGCCGCACTCCGCGTCCGGCGCCACGCCGTGGCTGACATCGCGGCAGGTGCCGTTGAGCGGCGCGTCACTGCCAGGGCCGCAGGGGCCCGTCATCGTTCCGCACTGCGCCGCGTCGGTGACCCAGGCGCCATTCACCCGGCACGTCTGGGGGTTGAGGCAGGCCACCGTGCAGGACGACTCCACCGTGCCGCACTGCGGTCCCGTGCCCGTGTGCAGCACCGGGTAGTTGGAGTAGGTGATGTAGCAGAACTCCTCGCCCACGCCCGGAGCGGCGTGCTTGACGGCCCGCCCCCCCGTCAGCATGGGCTCCGACGTGCCGCCCCCCGGGGGCCTGCCACCGATGTACCAGACCCAGGTGATGCCGCCCCACGTGGACGCGGGCGCATTCGCGGTCATGTAGCCCTGGGCGGCGACTTCGCACGAGGCGCCGGGCCGTGTGCCCAACCCCAGTACGGCTTGGTGCACGCCCAACGTGAAGCCGAAGTCCGCGTGCCGGCACGTGTCGTAGGACGTACACGTCTTCGGGCTCGTGTCCGCGCCACAGGCCGCGCTCGTCTGCCGCGCGTAACACTCCAGGCTGTAGGTGAAGCCACCGGTACACGTCCAGTCACCGGTCTCGAGGTCCTCCGGCGTGCAGGTGAGGCCGTCCTCGACGGTCCGGGTGGCGACGGGCACATCGGGTGACTCGGCGCCCGTGGGCGCGGGCTCACCGCAACCCCAGAGCGCCAACGCGGCCACCACGCCCTGGAACCAGCGCGGATGCCGGCTTCTGGCGGGCGCGTGTGCCCCAGGCGGACACACGTCTCCTCTCAACGACGAATTTCGCGACACATCCATGGAGCAGTTCCCCCTCGTACGGGCCTGCGACGGCACGGAATGCCGTCCAGCACTCAATACGGAAGGAACGTGGAATCCTGGTCCTCACCTCGAAATGAAACGGGCCGCGAGGAAGGCTTCCTCACGGCCCGAATCATTCACATGCACATGAATGTACCCGGCAGGTGCCGGGCAGGACGGCTAGGGCTCGCCCCGGCGCGGCTTGGCGGAGTCGACCGCGTCCTTGATGGCGCGCTTGGCGTCCTCAATCTTGCCCTTGATGGCGCCCTTGGCGGAGTCACGCTTGCCCTCGGCCTCCAGCTCACGGTCGCCGCTCGCGACGCCGGCCACTTCCTTGACCTTGCCCTTGGCCTTGTCGGTCCACTCGCCCATGACGGGTCTCCTTTCACAACAGACAGCGCGTTGGAGTCAGAGTGTGGGCATTCCAGAAAAGCCGCGCAGGCGCCCCTGGGCCACTCGCCTGGGCGGCAACCAGGCGCGAAGAGCAGAGACGAGCAATTCACGAATTCAATGCCAAGCACTCTCTAACAAGGGCCGCATTTCCATACACGCTGGATGAGGCGGAACAGGACTGGACATTGACGGCGAGCAATTCGGGCCGCACGCTGGGGTCACTGCTACCCAGGAGCACCGCTTCCCCGATGGCCACCTCCTCGCTACCGACCCCTGGCGCCCTGCTACGCCGGCTCTACCTGCTGCGGTCTGTCGTCACCACGGTGGCCTTCACGCCCGCGGTCTACGTCGACATGCAGTTGCTCGACCTGTCGGGTGCGCGGGAGTTCAAGATTTTCCTGGGCATCATCACCCCGGTGGTGCTCGGCCTGTGCGCGGTGGTGCAGCCGCTGGTGGTGATGCCGTGGCTGATGAAGCGCGCCCTGAGCGCCCAGGGGACGACGCGGGTGGAGCGGCTCATTCGCATCCCCTCCAGCATCGCCTTCGTGGAGATGATGGTGTCGTGGACGCTGGGCGGCATCCTCTTCAACGGCGGCGCGGTGCTGCTCCTGGACCGGCCGGCGTCGGTGGTGATGGTGGGCGTGGCGGTGGCGGTGAGCGCGGGCCTCTTCAGCAGCCCGCTGGCGTACATGCTGTTCGAACGGGTGATGATGCCCACGGTGCTGGACGCCTATCAGCGCGCGCCCAGCACGAAGCCCGCGGGTGAGGGCTTCGCCACGCGCCAGCTCTGGCTGCTGCCCGCGATGGTGGTCTCCGCGCTGCTCATCACCTGTCTGGCCAGCATCGTCACGCTGCACCTGCGCCTGGAGCGCGGCATGGGCGCGCTGGCGGCGGACCTGGCGGCGCAGGGCGACACCGCGGCAGCCGAGCGCGTCCAGGCCACGGTGCAGCCGCTGGAGGCGGAGCTGGTGCAGCCGGTGGTGGTGCTCGGCGGGTATGCCGCGCTGGGCTCCATCCTCACCGCGGCCTGGGCGGCCCGCCGGCTGGCCCGGGGGGCTCGCGCGGTGGGTGCGTCCCTGGAGGCCCTGGTGGAGGGCCGAGCCACGCCGCCACAGTGGGTCTCCTCGGATGAAGTGGGCGACCTGGCGGCGTCCACGTGGCAGCTGTACCAGCGGCTCCAGGAGATGCCGCGCTCGCTGCGCGCCTCCGCGGGAGACCTGGCCGACGCGGGCCAGCGGCTGTCACAGGCCAGCTCCCAGCAGAACCAGACGCTGTCGCGGCAGGCCGTGGCGCTGCACCAGGCGCGCGCCACGGCGCAGGAAATCCAGCAGGCGTCCCACGTCACGCACTCGCGCGCCACCAGCATCCTCCAGGTGGCCGAGCGCGCCGCCGCCGTGGGCAAGCTGGGTGAGGAGTCCCTGGCCGGCACGGAGAAGGGGCTCACCGTCATCCGCGATATCGCGGCCGGGCTGCACGAGCAGATGCTCGACCTGGAGCAGCGCGCACGCGAGGTGGGCCGCGTGTCGGAGGTGGTGAAGTCGCTGGCGGACCAGTCCCACATGCTGGCCATCAACGCGGCGATTGAAGCCACGCGCGCGGGCGAGCACGGCAAGGGCTTTGGCGTGGTGGCCCGGCAGATGCGCGACCTGGCGGACCAGTCCGTCCGGGCCACCAACCAGGTGCGCGGCTTGCTGGAGAGCATGGCCACGGCCACCCAGCAGGCCACGGCGATGTCGGACCAGGGCGCGGCGGGCGTGGCCGAGGCCCTGGAGCCGCTGCGGCACAGCGGCGAACGGCTGCGCGAACTGGCGGGACTGTCCAAGGAATCCGCGGCGGCGGTGCGGCAGATTACGGAGGCCGTGTCGCAGCAGCACGCGGGCGTGGACCAGCTCTTCGCCGCGGTGCGCGAGTTGGATGAGCTGACGACGGACACGCTGCGGCACCTGGACACCACGCAGCAGGCGGCCTCGGCCGTGAGCCACGCGACGGGACAGGTGTCGCAGCTGGCTGAACGCTACGTCTGATGCGGCGGCTCGCCCGTGCTCGAGCGCGGGCGACGCCCTGCCTGTGCCGCTGCATCAACCGCTGGAAGGGATGTCGCTGGGAGTGAGACGCCCCTCCGAGCTCAGCACTGGCGTGCGCAGCAGCACGGCGAGCTGGCCCACGAGCACCGCCAGCCGCGTCAGCCGCTCCCGGGGCTCCTCTCCGCCCGCCTCGAAGCTGGCCGCGTCCAGGTAGGCGAGCTGCGCCGAGGCCCGTCCATGCAGCCCCGCCACCCGCTGCTCCAGCGCCGTCAGCCGTGCGTGCAGCGCCCCCAGGAACGCCGTCGTCCGGGCCAGCAGCGCGGAGGCCTCATCGAGCGCCCGCGCACCCTCCTCCGGAGCGCTCCCCGCCAGGATGGCGCGGGCCGAGATGGCCGCGTACAGCGGCGTCCCATCCAGCACCACCGGCGGCGAATCCTCGTCCAGCCAGCCCCGGTCCAGCCACGCCAGCACGGACTCCAGCGCGGCGGGCACCTCGACACCCGCGCCCAACAGGGGCCCGCTTCGCCGCGTCGCGCGGGACGGGGATTCGCGCAGGAGCGCGCGCAGCGCCTCCAGTGCCTCGGGCTCGAGCAGCTCGGCTTCCCGGACGTGCCCCCAGCGCTCCAGCCGCTCCAACAGCGCGCCGAAGGGCACCAGCACCTCCGCGTGCACCCGCGCCTGGAGCGCGCCGTGAGTGGCCACGCCATCGCGAACCTGGAGGCGATCCGCCCGGAGCGCGGCCACCGCCCCGCGGTGCCGCTCACGCGCCTGGGCCAGCCGGGCATCCCCGGTCGTGGTGGCGCCCGTCTCCGTCAGCACCTTCCGCACACCCAGGCCCAGTGCCGTCAGCACCAGGCCACCCACCGCGAATGGGATGAAGAAGGGCATGCCTCGCAACTATGCCAGCTTCGCCCCCGTCCCGCCCGGCGGATGCGGGCGGCCCTTCCCCGCCTGCCGGGTGGGCGCGCCACCGGATGGCGCGGCGCTCACCCCGCGCGAGCTTGAACGGGTGCATCCGGCTCCAGCGGCGGCACATACGGCCAGCCCGGCAGCGGTCCCTTGCCCGCCTCGCGCGTCAGGTAGTCCGCCGCGATGTTCGCGCTCTCCATGATGGTCAGCAGGCCGCTTCCCGGATGCGTGCCGCCGCCCACGAAGTACAGCCCTTCGATGTCGCGGTTCTTCACCTTTGGCCGCAGCGGCCCCAACTGCAGCCACGTGTGCGACAGGTTGAACACCGCGCCCCGGAACACGTTGAAGTCGTCCCGCCACGTCTCCGCCGTGAAGTAGCGCTCCTCGCGGATGTGCTCGCGCACGCCCTTCAGCCCCACCTTCTCCAGCATGGCGGGGATGCGCTCGCGCAGCGCCTGCTCCGTCTTCGCCCAGTCCACCGGACGTCCCGTGTTCGGCGTGGGCACCAGCACGTACAACGTCGAATGGCCCGCCGGCGCGCCGGACGGGTCCGTCACGCCCGGATTGCACACGTAGAAGGGCGGGTCACCCAGGTCGACGTGCCGGTCCTCCAGCGCGTCACGGTCCGTGCGCCGCGCGGACTCCGACAGGTAGATGAGATGGTGCGGCAGGTCGGCGTACACCGTGTCCAGGCCGTAGTACGCCATGAACGTGCTGCACGAATACTTCGCCCGCTCCAGCGCCGCGTCCGTCAGTCGCGAGCCTTCACGCGCCTCCGCCGGAATCAACGACCGCGCCGCGTAGGCCAGGTCCGCGTTCACCACCACCGCGTCCGCGTCCAGCACCTCGCCGCCCACGAGCTTCACGCCCACCGCGCGGCCCGCGTCCACGCGCACCTTCTCCACCGGCGTGCCCATGCGGAAGGTGGCGCCCAAATCCTGCGCGCAGCGCATCATGCCGCGCGACAGCTCGCGGAAGCCGCCCTCCACGTGCCAGACGCCGAAGGCCAGCTCCAGGAAGGGAATCACGCTGAACACCGACGAGCACGTCGTGGGGTGCAGGCCCAGGTACTTGGACGGGTACGCCAGGGCGTACGTCACCCGGTCATCGTGGAAGAAGCCGTCCAACTGCCGGTACAGCGTCTGCCAGGGCTTGAAGCGCAGCGTGGGCGCCAGCCGCCACGGCGCGTAGTAGCCCAGGTTGTCCGCGGAGGTGCAGATGAACTTCTGGTAGGCGATGCCGTACTTCTCCCGCCCGTCCTCCATCCATTGGCGCAGCGCGGACGCCTGCCGCGGGCCGAACTTCGCCAGCTCCGCCTCCATGCGATCCAGGTGCCGGGTGGTGTCCAGGTGCGTGCCGTCCCAGAAGTGCACCCGCGTGTTGACGTCCAGCGGGAGCAGCTTGACGTAGTCCTCCAGCCGCCGGCCCGCGCGTCGGAATATCTGCTCCAGCACGCCCGGCAGTTGGAGGATGGAGGGCCCGGTGTCCACCGCGTACTCGCCCGACGCGCCCAGCGTCAGCCCCTTCATCCGCCCCCCGGGCACCGCGTCCTTCTCCACCACGGTGACCCGGAAGCCCTGCCCCGCCAGGTTGATGGCGGCCGACAAGCCCCCCGGTCCCGCACCCACGACGATGACGTGCCGCACGCTGCCTCCCTCGCTTGCCATGCCCTACCGGATGCCAAGGCCCTCCGGTACCCGGGTGAACGGAATCCCACCCACTCATTCACCTGGCGAACGCGCGAACCGGCCAGGACGTTACAAGAGCACCGTCCGGCACTGGCCCCCGGGCGGACGCCATTCCAGCCTTCTTCGGCCACCGTGCCACCGCATTCCGCCTCCCACCTGCGCCGCAACGCCGCCGCCTACTGCGTGGTCCTGGTGGGGCTGCTCCTCACCGCCGCGTCGGCGGCCTATGTGCAGCAGAGCATCCACGAGCGCCGCCTGCACCGCTTCGACGGCGCGGTCCATGACGGGGTGCTGGGCCTCCAGCAGCGCCTGGAGCTGAACCAGTCCCTGCTCCAGGGGGTGCATGGACTGTTCACCGGCAGCCGCTTCGTGACCCAGGAGGAGTTCGACGCCTACCTGGAGAGCCTGGAGCTGAACCGCAGCTTCCCGGGGCTGGAGGGCATCGGCTTCGCGCGGTGGATTCGGCCGAAGGACGTGGCCCGGTACGACGCGGAGGTCCGCGGCAGGCAGGAGCCAGGCCATCCCGTGTGGCCCCCGGGCCCACGCGAGGCCTACACCGCCATCATCTTGATGAACCCCCTGAACGCGCGCACGCAGCAGGGCCTGGGATTCGACATGCTCACCGAGCCCAACCGCCGGGCAGCGATGCTGCGCGCACTGGGCACGAGGCGCCAGGCCGCCACCCACAAGGTGCGGCTCATCCAGGGCTGGGAGGACGCCGCGGGCCGCGTGGGCATCGTCATCTTCATCCCCGTGTACACCCGCCCGAAGGACACCCCGCCCCCCGGTCCCGGT
>NZ_JAAEAH010000141.1 GCF_010998615.1 Myxococcus sp. CA023
CTCGTGGGCTCGGAGATGGGTATAAGAGACAGCCCCCCACCCCTCCCCCGGGGCCGTCTTCACACTTCTTCACCGCGCGCGGGCGTGGCCTTCATACCCGCCCTCTACCTTCCCGCTCGTCACCACCTGCGCCGCCCCCGGGGGACGGCCTCATTGGGAGCGTGGAGCCATGTTCGGGTTTCTCTTCGGAACCGCCTGCCTCGCCGGGCTCATCTACACGGCCCGTGGCGGGCGCCACCGGTATCACCGCGGAGGCCGCTGGAGTTCGCGCGGACGCCTGCGCTGGCTCTTCGAGCGGCTGGATACATCGCCCGGCCAGGAGAAGGTCCTCCTCAAGGCCGCCGACGACGTCATGGAGTCCTTCGCCAAGGCCCGTGATGAGGTAGGCCCCAGCCGCACCGCCCTGGGCGCCGCGCTGCGCGGTGAGCACTTCGACGGCGCCGCGCTGCGCGAACTCTTCGCCCGCCACGATGTCGCCATCGACAATGTGCGCCGCACGGTGCAGGGGTCGCTCGCCCAGGTCCACGAGGCGCTGGACCCGCGGCAGCGCCGTGAGCTCGCGGACCTCCTCGAGCACGGCTTCGGCTCCGCCTACGGCTGGCACGGAGGCCATGGCGGCTGGCACCGCCGCTGTGGCGGCCACGGCGGCTGGCGAGGCGGCGCATTCGGCCACGGCGGCCATCGCCACGGGGACGGCCACGGCCCTTGGGGACGCGATGACGCGCGTGGGGTGTGAGCCCCGAACCAACGCCCCTTTTCGTCGTCCTTGAAGGAGAGACTCCATGCGCCGCCGTCTGCTCATCGTCCTGCTCGCCCTGGGCACCGTTGGAGGCTATGCCTCCGGTTTCGCCAGCGTGGCCCGCCACCGCCATCACCTCCGCCACTGCCACCACGGCGCCTGGGAACACGGATGGAGCCCCCACGGCCGGTGGGAGCCTTCCGGCCAGCGAGGGGTGACTCCCCCGCCGGCGACCCGCGTGTCCGTCCACACGGCCTCCCCCTGAAGTAGAAGGCGGTTCATGTCCACGCGCGTCCTGCTCATCGATGACGACACCCGGATGTACGAGCTGCTCGCGCAGTACCTCGGGCAGAACGGCCTCAGCGTCACCCACGCGGCGGATGGCGGACGGGGGCTGGCGGCGCTGGAGGCCAGCGCCTTCGACGCGGTGCTGCTCGACGTGATGATGCCCGGCATGGACGGCCTGGAGGTCTGCAAGCGCATCCGCGCCAAGAGCCGCATCCCCGTCATCATGCTCACCGCGAAGGGCGACGAGACGGACCGCGTGGTCGGCCTGGAGCTGGGCGCGGACGACTACCTCCCCAAGCCCTTCAGTCCCCGCGAGCTGCTGGCGCGGCTGCGGGCCGTGCTCCGCCGCTCGCAGCCCTCGACGGTGGCGGACCGGCTGGAGTCGGGCGGCGTGTCCATCGACGTGGCCGGGCGCGAGGTACGCGTGGAGGAGCGCGCCGTGGAGTTGACGGGCCTGGAGTTCGATTTGCTCGTCGCGCTGGTGCGCAGGGCCGGACGCGTCGTTCCGCGCGACGCCCTGCTGGGCGAGGCGGGCCGCAGTGACACGGTGGTGGGCGAGCGCACCGTCGACGTGCACATCTCCCATCTGCGACAGAAGCTCGGTGACGTGGGCACCCGCCTCATCAAGACGGTGCGCGGCGTGGGCTACGTATTCGCCAAGGAGGGCCCGTGAAACGCGGCAGGCCCTGGGGTCACAAGCGCGGCTGGGGTGCTTGGGGCGAGCCGCACGAATGCGGCCCCTGGGGACACCGGCATCCGCCGCACGGCTACTGGCATATGGGCCGCCTGGGCGGCTTCGTGCGCGCCCGGCTGCACCGGCGCCTGTTCATGTGGTTCGGCCTGTCCATCCTCGCCACTGGCGCCGTGGTGGCCACGGTGATGAGCCTGGTGGGCGGAGGCACCTGGAAACAGGAAGGCGACCGCGTGCGCGCCTTCGTGGGCCACCGCTTCGAGGAGGTCTGGGACGAGCCCGCCCGGCGGGACGCGCTGATGGCGTCCATCGAGAAGGACTTGCAGGTGGGCGTGGAGCTGCGGGACGCGTCCGGCGCGATGCTGGCGCAGACCGAGAAGCCGTGCCGGCGGCCCGAGTTCACCCTGCCCGTGATTCGCGATGGCGTCACCCTGGGCTCGGTGCGCGCCTGCTACGCCAGCTTCCGTCCGAAAAACCCGCTGCGGATGGTGCTGCCGCTGGCGCTGTCGTGCATGGTGCTGTGGCTGGCCGCGGGAAAGCTCGCGCGGCGGCTCGCACGGCCCATGGATGAGCTGGTGCGGGCCACGCGAGAACTCGGCTCGGGCCGGCTGGACTCGCGCGCGGACATCGCACCGCATGTCACGGGCGAGTTCGCCGTGCTGGCGGATGCCTTCAACGACATGGCGGGTCGCATCGAGAAGCAGGTCGCGGACCAGCGCGAGCTGCTCGCCGCCGTGTCCCACGAGCTGCGCACCCCGCTGGCCCGGCTGCGCGTGCTGACGGAGCTGCTCCGCGACGGAGGCGGCAACCCGAAGACGTTGGACCAGGTGGACCGCGAGGTGGTGGAGCTGGATGCCCTGGTGGGTGAGCTGCTGGCCAGCTCCCGGCTGGACTTCGGCCAGCTCACCCCGCGTGTCCTCGATGGCCAGACGCTGGCCACGCAGGCCCTGGAGCGCGCGGGGCTGGCGAGCTCTCTGCTGGGCGTGGAGGTGGAGCACGCCGGGCTCGTGGGAGACGCGACGCTGCTGGGCCGCGCCCTGGCCAACCTCCTGGAGAATGCGCGCAAGCACGGCACCGGCGCCGAGGCACTGCGCGTCCAGGAGCGAGGCGAACACCTGGCCTTCTGCGTGGAAGACCGGGGGCCCGGGCTCCAGCCCGGCGAGGACGAGCGCATCTTCCGGCCCTTCTACAGGAAGGACCACGGCACCGAAGCGCGCGAGGCAGGCTCCCTGGGCCTGGGTCTGGCGCTGGTCCAGCGCATCGCGCACGCCCACGGAGGAGCAGTCTTCGCGGAGAACCGCCCCGGCGGCGGCGCACGGGTGGGCTTCACCGTGCGGAAGAACGGCCCTCCGGCTTCAGAGGGCCGCCCCGCCGCGTAGCGCGTTCGTCACTTCTGCGCGGACGCGTCCTCCGCGGAGAAGGAGAACGCGGCCTCGGCCGGCGCGTCGTCCTTCACCGTGACTTCGGCCGTCTTCGTGCCGAGCGTCTCGTGCCAGGCCTCCACCGTGTATGTGCCCGCGGGCAGTCCTTCGAGTGCGAACGCACCGTCCGCGCCCGTCGTCGCGAAGTACGGGTTCTCGTTGCTGACGACGAAGGCGGACATCCACGGGTGCACGTCACACTTGAGCTTCAGCACGTCCGCGTCCGCGGGCAGCGGCCGCTCCACCGGGGCGCCGGACGGAGGCTGCGCGACGTTGAACGCGGGCTTCGTGCCCACAATGCCGCGCACGTTGTGCAGCGTGCCGTCGCTGTTCTTGAACGCCACCTGCTGCCCCGCAATCGCGCCCTGCACGCGCGGGACGTAGGTGCACTTCGACTGGTCCACCACCACCGGCGTTGCAGGCGCGGGAGGCGCGCCGGGCACCTTGCCCTTCACACGCACCAGCACGTTCTGGAGGTTGCCGTCCTTCACCAGGACCGACGCATCCTTCGTCGCCATGCCCTCGCACGCAGGGTCATTGCTCGCGGGGATGTCCGCGGCCTCGGGCGGCGTGCCAGTGAACTTCACCGTGCCCTTCACCACGCCCTTGCCCGCTGGAGCCACGGGCGCGGCGGCGGCACCTTCCGGCGCCTGGATGGGCGAGGCCGCGTGGGGCTCCTTCTTCGCGGCGGGCGGCGCGGAGGCCGGCTCCTCCTTCTTACAGGCAGAAAGGGTCAGCAGCCCCGCGGTCCCTAGCAGCGTCAGGCCGAGCGTGCGCAGCGTCATCGTGCAGTCTCCTCGGGAAGTCAGGTGATGCGTCTGCCCACCTCGTAGCGAAAGGGGCAGCGCATGTCCAACCCACCGGGACACCGCGAACGGCTGCTGCCTACTCCCGGCGGCTGACGCTGAAGGCCGCCAGCCCGACGAACACCGCGGCGAACGCCACCAGCACCGGCACTTCCAACCCCGCAGAGGACGACGACGCGCCCAGCGCCACCGACGCCTCCGCGCCGTACAGCGCCCGCCGCACGCCCTCCACGGAGTAACGCATCGGATTGAGCCGCATCACCCAGGCCAGCCAGGTATCCGCGCCCTTGAGCGGGAACACGGCACCGGACAGCACCCACATGGGCAGCATGACGATGCTCATCACCGCATGGTAGCCCGCACTCGAGCGCACCCACCACGCCAGCGACATGCCCATTCCCGTCAGCGCCAGCGCCGACAGCACCATGACGGACAGCAGCAGCGGCACGTTCAGCGTGGCCGCGCTCACACCCGCCAGCGGCGCCAGCAACAGGAACAGCGACGCCTGCAGCAGCGCGATGGCGGACGAGCCCAGCGCCTTGCCCAGCACCACCGCCAGCCGCGAGCCCGGTCCGGCGAGCACCGCCTGGAGGAAGCCCTCCTTGCGGTCCTCGATGACGGTAATCGTCGCGAAGATGGCGCTGAACAGCAGCACCATGGTGACGACGCCCGGGAAGAAGAACTGTTGGTAGCCCAGCCCCTGCGCGCCCTCCACGCGGAAGGAGCCCGCGAAGCCGGAGCCGATGACAAACCAGAAGAGGATGGGCTGCGCGAGCGCCCCCACCACCCGGGAGGGCTGGCGGAAGAAGCGGACGATGTCGCGCATCATCAGCACCCGCACAGTCGCCCACTGGAGCGCGAGCGTTCCGGGCGGCGACGGCACGGCCGGAGCCCCGGCGTTCATCGGTTCGGGGGCGGCGGACAACTCGGCGCTCATCGACGTCTCCTCGGCGCGGGTTCAGCGGTGGGCACGTCCGCGCCCAGCGCGCGCCCCGTCAATTGGAGGAACACGTCCGCCAGCGTGGGCCGGCGCAGCGCGACAGAGGTCAGCCGCCCGGCGGGGAAGGCCTCCACCAATCGGGGCACCAGCGCGTGGCCCTGCGGGGCCTCCACCTGCACCCGCCCCTCCACCACCTTCGCGTCCAGCTTCAGCCGCTCGCGCAACTCGGCCGCCAGCGCCTCCGGCTCGGGCGCCTCCACGGAGAGGATGTCCCCGCCCATGCGCGAGGCCAGCGCCTGCGGCGTGTCACACGCCACCAGCTTGCCCGCGTCCAACACCGCCAGCCGGTCGCAGACGTCGGCCTCGTCCGCGCGGTGCGTGGTGAGCAGCACCGTGAGGCCCTCGCTGTCGCGCAGGCGCTTCAGGTGCGCCCAGAAGGTACGGAAGGCCGCCTCGTCCAGGCCCTGCGTGGGCTCGTCCATGAGCAGGACGCGCGGCTGGTGCACCAGGGCCCGCGCCAGCTCCAGGCGCCGGCGCATGCCACCGGACCACGTGGACACCCGTTCGTCGCCACGGTCGGCCAGGCCGATGAGCGACAGCATCGCCTCCACCCGTTCGCGGGCCCGCTCTCCGCCCAAGCCATACAGTCGGGCGCCGAGCATCAGGTTCTCCCGCGCGGTCAGCAGGTCATCCAGGCTGCTGCGCTGGAAGATGATGCCCATCTGTCGGCGCAGCGACGGGTCGCTCAGCGACAGCTCCCGCCCCTCGAAGCGAACGAGGCCCGCATCGGGGGACAGCAGCCCGGCCAGCACCTGGAACGTGGTGGACTTGCCCGCACCGTTGGGGCCCAGCAGGCCCAGAATCTCCCCCGGCCGCACCGACAGGGACAGGCCGTCCACGGCCGTGCGCCCCTTGAAGCGACGCGTGAGCCCCTCCAACTGGAGCAGCGGTTGAGAGGTGGCAGTGGAAAGCAGGACTTCGGGCATGAGCGGGCGTCCCCCGTTCGCCCCGGACGCTATTCGCGAGGAACTCGGTCCAGCGCCAGCGCGGCGAACAGGCCGGTGAGGTAGATGAGTGAGAAGAAGAACGTCTGGCGGGCCCAGGTGTTTCCCAGCCGCCGGAAGAAGCCCCACGCCCCCAGCCCGAGGAAGCTCAGCCCCAGGAGCACCGCCGCGGCCAGGTACCACGCGCCGGCGATGTGGAGCTGGAAGGGCAGGAGCGTCATCGGAATCAGCGCCACCAGGTAGAGCACCAGCTGCGCGCGGCTCGACTCGTCACCCCGCTCCAGGGGCACCGACGTGAGGCCCGCCGCGCGGTACTCCTCCTTGCGGAAGAGCGCGATGGCGATGAAGTGCGGCATCTGCCAGAGGAACATGATGGCGAAGAGCGAGAAGCCCCCCACGTCCATCTGGTTGGTCACCGCCGTCCAACCCATGAGCGGAGGCAGCGCGCCGGGCACCCCGCCCACCAGCATGGCCGCGGACGTGCGCGCCTTCAGCGGCGTGTAGGCCAGCACATAGCTCAGCAGCGCCACCAGACCCAGCGCGGCGGTGAGCACGTTGGCGCCCAGGGCCAGCGCCGGAAGCGACACGGCCGCCAGGGAGATGCCGAACCACAGCGCCACCGCCGGCTCCATGCGCCCGGAGGGCAGCGGCCGGTTGCGGGTGCGGTCCATGAACTGGTCGCTGTGCCGCTCCCAGTAGCAGTTGAGGGCATTGGCCGCGCCCACGGTTCCCGCCGTGGCCAGCAGCGTCACCAGCGCGTTGACGGCGCCCATGTGGCCGGGCGCCAGCCACATGCCCCCCGCCGCGGTGACGAGCACCAGGGAGGAGAGGCGCGGCTTGGTGAGGGAGATCAGGTCGGACGCGACTGTCGGCAAGGACTCGGCACGCGCGTTCACACAGACTCCAGAGGTAGGCACGACAGACACGCTGCCGGCGCGGTAACGGCCTTCCCCATACAGGCACCACCCGGGGGTGGGCAAGGACACGGCGCCCCCGGGAGGCTCCGGCGGACGGACGCCCGGCTGGCCCCCGTGAGACAGCAGGGCGACACCGGACTCCCGCCACCCACCCAGGTGCGTCGGGGAAGACAAACGCCCCGGGCATAGCGTCAGGGCGCGGGGTCAGCAACCACGACAACGGGGCTGACCGCGCGTTCAACTGCCCGCGCGCATCAGCCCCGCTTGTCCGGCGCCTGGAAGGCCGCCGTGGTGTTTCAGCCGCCCGCCAGCGAACGGGCCGCGGACGCGTGCTCGCCGCTCGGGTCGCGCTTCAGGTACTCCTGGGCCAGCATCTTCGCCTTCGCCCCCTGCTTCGAGTCCTTCGAGAGCAGCGTGGCGTAGAAGTAGTAGGCCGGCGAGTACGCCTCGTCCGCGTTGAGGGCGCGCTGGTAGGTCTCGTCCGCCTTCGCCGTGTCGCCCTTGCTCTGGAACACGCGTCCCAGCTCGGTGAGCGCAATGGCAGCGCGGTCCGACTGCCCCAGGAACTCCTGGCTCGCCTTCTCCAGCTGCTCCTGGGCCAGGTCCCACTTGGACCGCTCGCGGTAGATGGCGCCCATGGCCAGCCGGGCCTCCGGGTTCTTGGCCTTCGGGTCCTTCACCGCGCGCTGGTACTGGGCCAGGGCCTCATCCAGCTTGCCCTGACGGCGGTACGCGTTGCCAAGCATCACCACCAGCTTCGGGCTGTCGCCCATCGCCTTCAGGGCCGTCTGCAGCGCCTCGGCGGCATCCTTCTCGCCGCCCTGCTTGCCCATGAGCGACTTGGCCAGCTCGACGTAGAACTGGGCGCGCGAGGCGTCCATGCGGATGGCCTTGCGAATCTCCTCCGCCGCCGCGTCGTAGTTGCCCTCCGCCAGCAGGCGGCGGCCCTTGATGAGGTGCAGCTCCGGGTTCTGCTTGTCGAGCGAGAAGCCGGTCTCCTCGCTCTTGAGCATCTCCGAGCGGGCCTTGTCCTTGTCCTGCGGGACCGCGGTGGCCTCGGCCAGCTTCTGCTGCATGTCCGGCTTCAGGTCCACCATGGCCGTCGACACGCGGCTGATGAGCAGCGAGCGCGCCATGTGCGCCGCGGCCAGCTGCCGCGGAGACGGCGGCGGGTCGGACTCCAGCAGCTTCTTGAGCATGGTGTGGGCCAGCTCGAAGTTGGGCGAGTCCTGCTCCAGCATCAGCAGGGAGCGTCCCAGCAGCGACTCCGGATGGTCCTTCCCGTACCGGAGGGCGGAGTCGTAGTTCCGCCAGGCGGCGGCGTCCTGCCCCAGGCGGCGGTACACCGCGCCCAGGCTCGCGTAGGTACGAGGGTCATCCGGAGACAGCAACTGCGCGCGGTCCAGGCTGTCGCGGCCGCGCTCCAGGTCGCCCGCGTTCATCTGGATGAGGCCCAGCGTGAGGTACAGCAACGAGCTGGAGCGGCCCTGCGCGTCCAGGCCCTTCACCTTCTCCTCCAACTGCCCCAGCGCGTCCTTGCCCTTGCCGCTGTAGGTCTGGATGAGCGCCTCGGACGCGATGAGGTGCGAGCTGAGGTCGCCGCTCTTCTTGCCCACTGCCAGATGCTCTTCGGCCTGGCGGCGCGCATCGTCACCACCGCCGTGCTCACCCCAACGGATGGCCCAGGCGTAGGCGAGGTAGCCGTGCGCCACGGCGGAATCGGAGTCCACCTCCAGCGCCTGGTCCGCCGCCTCGACGGCCTTCTTGTAGCTGTCGAAGGAGTCGTGCTTGAGCAGCTCGCTGGCCACATCCAGGCTCTTCTTCAGCTCACGAGACTTCGTGCGGGCGTTGGCCGAGTACCAGCCATAGCCGATGGCGAACAGCGGGATGGCCACCAGCAGGCCCAACGTCACCATCTTGCTGCCCTTGCCACCCGAGGAGGGGGGGCGGCGGGACACCGGCTCGTCGTCCTCGTCCTCATCCACCTCTTCCACGACGACCTGGGGCCGGCGCGGCTGAGGGGCGGGACGCGGCGCGGGGGCCTCCGTGCGCGCGGTGGGCGCGGGCTTCGCGGCCTGGGTGGCGGCGGGCTTCGCAGCGGGCGCTTCCGTCCCCGCCGTCGCCGCGACGCTGGAGAGCGCGGCGGCGGACTGCTGGGTGGCGGACGGACCCGGCGTCGCGGGCGCAACCGGAGCAGCGGGCGCGGCGACCGGAGCCGGCGCGGCGGGCCGCGGCGGTTCAATCTTGTGCTGCTGGAGCAGCGTGACGGTGTCCGGGTCGCCCGGGTCCGCGGTGTAGGCCTTGAGAAGGTTCGCCTTGCCGGGCTCCGCTTCGCCGGTCTTCAGCTGAAGCGCGCCGGCCATGCGCAGCGCGGCCTTGTCCTCAGGCTGCACCTGAAGGGCGCCGAGCGCCTCTTCCAGCGCCTTCTTGTCCTTGCCCTGCTCCGCATAGACGCGGGCAAGCAGGAGGCGGGGGTCCGCAGCATTCGGGTGGGCCTTCACCCCCTTCTTGCAGACGACCATCGCCTCCATGAAGCGGCCCATGCTCAGGTACGCTTCAGCGAGAGGCTTGTAGGCCGCCGACGAAGGGTCGGAAGCAAAGGCGTGTTCAAGCTTCGCGAGCTCGGCCGGGCTCAACGTCTTCGAAGAGGAGATAGACATTAACGGGGGGCAGCTAAACGGGCGGGAAGGATACGCCTGACAAGAAGGGTTTTTATGGCACCCGGTACGCAGCACGTCAATCGCCGGAATCCATGTTGGCAGCTTGCGCTTGACACGGTGAAGGGCCTCCGGTACTAGCCCATCCCACTTCGGCGGCCCCAAACCGCGGAGGCGCAGCAAGCAGTCCAGTTGTGGGGGTGTAGCTCAGTTGGGAGAGCGTCGCGTTCGCAATGCGAAGGTCGTCGGTTCGATCCCGTCCACCTCCACCATGCAACAAACGAAGGGCCTCACGGGAAACCGTGAGGCCCTTTGCATTTGGGGCATCCCGGCGAACTGCCGAATTGCAAAGCATCCGGGCTTTGTTATCCGGTGCCGATGACCGACCAGCCCGCCTCTCTGTCGTTCTTCGCCCGCTTCTGGCTCGCCTGGCTGTGCTTCTGGCGCTGCCTCGTGTCCCGCGAGTTCGCGCAGGCCGTGCTGCCCACGAGCAAGGCCTATGACGCCGGCCAGCTCGCCCAGCTTCCTTCGGGCGGCCCCGCCCCCACCCCGCTTCCCAAGCAGGAAGAGGTCCGGCC
>NZ_JAAEAH010000142.1 GCF_010998615.1 Myxococcus sp. CA023
AAGATCGTCGGCAGCGTCAGATGTGTATAAGAGCCAGGGCGCGGAGGGGCTGCTGGCGGACAGCTGGGGGGCCGAGGCGAAGCAGCGACTGTCCTCGGCCTTCGCGGCCACGGGCAGCCCCCTGGCGGGGGACATGGCCGGCCGGGTGGGGCAGGTGTTGGATGCCTATGCCAGCAGTTGGGCGCGGCAGCACACCGACGCGTGCGAGGCCACGCGCCTGCACGAGGTGCAGCCGGAGGCGCTGTTCACCCAGCGCGTGGTGTGTCTGGAGCGGCGGCACAAGGATTTGCGTGCGCTGGTGGGCGCCCTGTCCCAGGTGGACAAGGCAGGCGTGGAGAAGGCGCTGGACGCGGCGTACGCGCTGCCTTCGCCCGAGGACTGCGCGGATGTGGAGGCCCTGGCGAGCCAGCAGCCCCGGCCCGCGGACCCGGCAATGCGCGCGGAGCTGGAGTCATTGGAGGGCGCGCTGTCGGAGGTGAAGGCGCTGGTGGACACCAGCCGCTATCCCCAGGCGCTGGCGGCGGTGAACGCGGTGGAGTCGCGGGTGTTGGCCGCGCGGTACGCGCCGCTGACGGCGGAGCTGCGCTTCCACCAGGGATGGCTCCAGGCCGTGCTGGGGGAGAAGGAGAAGGGCGCGGGGCTGCTGGAGCAGGCCGTCTATGACGCTACGTCGGGCCGGGCGGACCGGCTGGAGGTCTCCATTCTCAACAAGTTGCTCTACGTGGAAGGGGAGCGCGAGCGCTTCGAGCACGCCTCTCAATGGGCACGCCTGGGCAAGGCGACCCTCCAGCGGCTGGGCGGGGACGCGGTGCTGCGGGGCGACCTGCTGGTGAACGAGGCCAACCTCGCGTTGATGCGCGGTCGGACGGAAGACGCCCGGGCGTTGCTGGAGGAAGCCAACACCGTGCTGGCGGACGCGCTGGTGCCGGGCCATTCGAAGCGCGCGCGGGTGACGTTCTCACTGGGGCGGGTGCTGCTGGAGGTGGGGGCCTTCCCGGAGGCCGTGCGGGTGATGGAGGAGGCGTTGCGCCAGACGGAGGCGGCGGTGGGGTCTCGGCACCTGGACGTGGCTCGGCGCCACCAGGGCCTGTCCATGGCGCTGCGCGAGCAGCGGGAGTTCGCGCGGGCCTTGGCGCATGCCCAGGCCTCCGTGGCGCTGCACCGCGAGCTGCTGGGCGACAGTCACCTGAAGCTGGCGGAGGCGCTCGACGAGGAGGGCATGAGCCTGCTCGCGCTGGGCCGTCACGAAGAGGCGCTGAAAGTCTATGAGGCGGCGCTGGCGGTGAAGCGCGCCCAACTGGGGCTCGACGACGAGGACCTCCAGTACTCCTACGACGGCGTGGGGCAGGCCCTGCTGGGACTGGGGCGCACGCGCGAGGCGCTGGCGCCGCTGCGCAAGGCGGTGGCCTTCACGGGCGCGCAGGAGGACTCGCTGGGGGAGTCGGGCTTCGCGCTCGCGCGGGCGCTGTGGAAGGAAGGGCAGGGCGCGGAAGCGCGGACCGAGGCGGCGAAGGCGCGTGAGCGCTTCACGGCCTCGGGCCGGACGCTCCAGGCCGAGGCGGTGCGGGCGTGGTTGGACGCGCTGCCTCCGGAGACGAAGGCGAAGCCCGCCCGTCCCCAGCAGCGGAGGCGCCGCTAGGGACGGGAGGTGCAGTGGCTCACGGTGTGGTGAAGAGGGAGCTGATGGTGTCCGCCGTGTGGAGGGGCAGCTTCTCGAAGATGGTGAAGGGCTCTCGCGTCACCTCCTGATGCGGGCTGTCCAGGGCCGTGACCTTCACCGAATAGATGGCGTCGGGCGCCAGCGTTCCCACGGGCAGCCGGACTTCGGTGGCCGTGCCCGGCAGGTAGAGGGTCGTCTGGGTCGACGCGCTGGTGTTGACGTAGCGAATCAGGCTCACCCGATAGGCGGTGGGCGCGCCGTTCGCGGGTGGCTGCCAGGTGATGATGGGGCTGGTGTTGCCCACCACGCGCTGGGACGTCGCCGGAATGCCGTCGATGGACAGCGCGCGCGGAGGCGTCAGCGCGGGCGTGATGGGGCTCGCCACCAGGTTCTCCACATAGTCCGACGTCAGGAGCGAGCCCGTCACGCTTCGCGTGATGGTGGTGTCGCCCGGCAGGGGCTCCAGGATACGGTACTGATAGGTGGCGGTGCCCACGGGGCGCCACGACGAAGGGTAGGGGTTTCCATACGGCAGCCGGTCAGCGATCGTGTGCGAGGTGCCAGGCGGGAGCAGGAGGCTGAAGAGCTCCCCCGAGTAGCCGACCCAGCCCTCCTGGGGGCCGTGGGCCGAGGGCTCGATGTAGAAGGTCGGCATGCGCGCCGTCGCGGCGGGGTGGATTTCGGTGGCGACGGAGGCGTAGTTGCCCAGACGCCACTCAAAGGAGACGTCCGTCATGGGGACGTCCTGCATGGCGCCGATGATGACGAGCGGCGTCACCCCATCCGCGGTGAAGTTGAGGGCAGGCAGTTGCGCGCTGCGGACGAGGGCCGAGGCGACCAGGGGTTCACCGTTCGGAAGCGGGGCTCCGAAGACGTTCGTGAGTTGATTCACGTACAGCCGGTCCCCTTTCGCCGCCTCGAAGACGGGGAAGTTGCCCGACAGGCCGTAGGCCTGCGCGTCCTGCGCGTCCAGTTGCGTCTGGCCCGCGGCGACGTAGTCGTTGATGAACACCTCCGCCGAGAGGTCGACCTGCCCGGAGACAATCTGCAGCCGGCTGCCACCGCTGTACCCGGCGGAAGCCTGCCAGGGGGCGAGGTTCGTGAGGTTCAGGTACGCGGGCGTCAGGTAGTGAGACGTCGCGACGGCGTCCTGACGTCCCAGATAATGACGGCCAATCTCCACACGCCGCTCGTCGGTGACGACATAGGCGCTCCCTGTCTTCAGGTAGTACTCCCCCTGGGGCACGCTGGGAAAGTGGTAGCCCTCCGACGAGGGCGCGCCGGTGTAGCGCGTGAAACCGGTCCGGGTGCGGACGAGCAGCTCGGGAGGATTGGAGGACAGGTCCTTGCTCCGGACCGCGATGCCCACGGACGTGTAGAAGCGCTCGGTGTGGGTGATGATGACGTCGGTCGAGTCGACATCATCCATTTCGCCGGGGGCATGGTCTCCGCCAGTGGGCTGACCCGTCCAGCTTCCGCCCTCCCCTGGGATGCCGTTGGGTGACGCCGGTGGTGGATTGTCTTTGAGTTCGTTGGTGACATCCGGCCCATTGTCGGCACAGCCCGACAAGACAAGGCACATCGAGACACACGCCAGTCCAAGGCGATACATGCGCATGAGTTCCCACGCTGAAAGGTGATGAGGGACAACTGGCGCGGGAGTCTCGGGGAAGTCAGGCGATGTCTGCAACTCAACGCAAGGAAGGTCCATCTTTCCGCCGGGGCTTTAATTCGAAGTCCTGGCGGAAAGTGAAGGTGCTCCTCAGGAATCGTAGCCGTGGTTGCCCTTGAAGACGAGCACCTTGCCGCTGTCTGGATAGAACAGCACCGCCCACGCCTCGTTGTCGTGGCAGTTGTGGCAGGGCACTTCGTACGTCGAAATCCACGCCTGCACTTCGCCGCCGCCCGCAAAGGCATCCACCGCGGCCAGTAGTTGGTCTCCGTCCCGCCAGGGATTGAAGAACAGCACCTGCGACAAGCCGCTGCGGCCGACGAAGCTGCCCGTGTCCGGGTACGGCAGCTGGGGGTTCAGCGCGGTGAGCTTCGCCATGACGGACTGAATCGTCTTGGGCTCGGTGGGGCACTCCGGGATGCTGTACGCGTCCACGGGCTCCAGGTGGTGCCAGCTCATGCCCGTGGAGGTGGAGTTCCACTGGAGGCGCTCCGGCTCCAGGACCGAGGCGTCAATGGCCGTGAGGGCCAGGGGCGAGGTCGCTCCGCCCTCACAGACGCCCGCGTACATGCAGCGGGACACCTGCCGGTAGGTGCCACACGCGGAGAAGTCCAGGGCGCCCTGTGGCTGTGAATAGACGCACGCGTGCACGGAAGGCAGGCAGGGCTGGCTGGGCCAGACCTCGTAGGCGTCGCCGGAGGTGAGCGCCAGCTCGGTGACGCGCGCGACCAGCCGGGCCGTCTTCTGCGCCGTACCGCCGCCGGTGAGCGCGGCGTTGAAGGTGAGCGGCACGGTGTGCGGGTCGATGGCCTGGTAGACGGCCGGGTACCGCCAGTCGAGCAGGAACTGGTCCGCGCTCACGCGGGTGACCGTCGGGGTCCCGTCGGGCGCTGTCACCAGGAGCGAGTTCGCCGCCGCGCTGACGTGCCCCCGGTAGACGAGGACGTCATCACCATTGCGCACGTAGACGGGGTTGACCTCCGTCTCCACGTAGATGCCGCTGGCGCCTCGGAAGTCGTAGAAGCGCGGCGCCACCACGATGCGCGCGGTGTACTGGTTCGGCGTGCCTGTGAAGGTGTTGACGGTGATGAAGAGGGGCAGGCCGGAGAGCACGGTGTTCAGCTCGTGCCCCTCCTTCAGGACGACCTCGAAGCGGCGCTCGCTGATGATGGCCGCCGTGCCGAAGGCGTCGTCCGGGACGAAGCTGAACACGTGCTGCAGGTAGCGGTTCGCGGTGGCGCGCAGGACGAGCGCGCGCTCCCCGTCCCGCTCCTCGAAGGTGCCGAGCGTCTCGAAGCTCAGCTCGAGCGCCCCTTCGGACGCGTAGATGCGGGTGGGCGCCGTGGCCTCGGCGGTGACGACGCCGGTTTCGACCACCGGCTCAGAGGCCGTGTCGGCACAGCCGGGCGCCGCGAACGCGGTGAAACATGCGAGAGCAAGACTGCCAAACTGCATGCGTATCCTCCAGGTTGAAAACCCGTGGATACCACCTCAACATGACATCTCTGTGAAACCCGGCCCCCGAAGCGGGCCGTGGTGGAGGGCTCCAGGGAGAGCGTGCCTTCGTAGAGGTAGATGTGCACGGTGGTGTTGTCCACCGGGATGTCCTGGGACCGGCCCCCTCGTAGAAACCCACGCCCAGGCGCCGCTGGCCCTCCACATATGTGTGAGGGGCGGCGGGGTGCCAGGGCGGTTCACCCGGTTTGCGGCCGGGTGACAGGCGAGGCCCGTCAGGGCCAGGGCCACGGGGAGGATGCGCGGGAGCGTCATGCAGATTTGCCTATGTGTTGGAGGGGGAAGAGGGTTCGGTCACGCAGCGCCGCCTGGAGCACCAGGGTGGCCGCGCCCACGGCGATGGCGCGGTCTCCCAACGCGGAGGTGACGATGCGCGTCTCCGCCATGGAGGTGGACAGCGCCCGCTTGCGCACCGACGCGCGAAGCGGGTCCAGCAGCAGGTCTCCCACCGACGAGATTTCACCGCCGAGCACGACGATGGCGGGGTTGAGCAGGTTCAGCAGACCGGCCACGGCGATGCCCAGGTAGTGCCCGAGCTCGTCGATGACCTGACGCGCTGCCGGCTCACCCGCCCGCGCGCCTTCCACCAGCTCGCGCACCGTGAGGGCACGCTTGTCCTTGCGGCCCATCAACGCCCGCGCCCGCTCCAGCAGGGCCGCGGACCCGATGAGCGTGACGAGGCAGCCACGCAGGCCGCACACGCACTGCGGTCCGGATGAGTCCACCGCGATGTGGCTGATTTCGCCCGCGGTGCCGCCGGCGCCACGGTAGACGTCACCGTGGATGATGTGGCCGGAGCCGATGCCTGTGGCCAGCTTGATGTACGCCAGGTCCTCGCCGTTGACGCCCGCGCCCCAGTAGCACTCCGACAGCGCGCCCAGGTTCGCGTCGTTGTCCACGAACACCGGCAGGCCGAACGCGCTCCGCAGGGACTCCTGCACGTCGTAGTCGCGCCAGGCCGGTACCAGCAGCGGGGACAGCTTTCCGGGCGCGGCCGGGTGGACGGGACTGGGCACGGCGATGCCCATGCCCGCCACCGAGCGGCGCGGTACGCGTTCGGCGTCCAGGACCTCCTGGACCAGCTCGCGCACCTTCTGGAGCGTGCCCTTGGGGTCCTCGCGGACGGCATGGCTGGCGTGCCGGTACGCGCGCACCCGTCCTCGGAGGTCGGTGAGCGCGGCCGTCACATGGGTGGAGCCCATCTCCACGCCGATGAGGCTGAACGCGTCATCGCAGAAGCCGATGAGGGTGGGGCGCCGGCCGCCCCGGGACACCCCGGCGCCAATGCTGCGCACCAGGCCGGAGCGCTCCAGGTCCGCCACGATGGCGGAGACGGTCGACGGACTGAGCTCCGTCCGCCGGGCGATTTCCGCCCGGGAAATCTGGCGCTCGCGCCAGATCATATTGAGCAGCAGGCTGCTGTTCTGCGCGCGCATGCCCGCCGCATCGACCGTCGTCACCGCCGTTCCCACTCGCATCGTCCTCTCGCTCCGTTCCGCCGCGAGGAGGGGGTGGGTGTCAGTGCCAGTGGATGTCGTCGATGAAGAAGACGAGCGGAGTCGTCCTTCCATCGGCGGTCCATCCGAAGCCACCCACCACCTGTCCATACCGGACGCGGCTGATGTCGATTGTGTACTGGGTCGGGGTGGTGGTGAGCGCCACGTTCTCGACTTTCACCTCGAAACCGTCCGCGGCGTTCATTCCCACCATGAAGGAGACAACTTCGCCGCCCTCCGTACCCCAGGCGTAGAAGGGCACGGTGTTGGCGCCGTCTGTGACGCTGCAAAGGCAGACGGCCCACCCTCCCGAGGGAAGGTGGGCCGTGGCGGACGTCAGGTTTGGAGGTGCTGTTATTCGTCGCTGACAGGGTCCAGCAGGTAGCTGACGCGCACCATGAACTCGCGGGAGAAGACAGGCATGGGCGCGTGGCCGCCGTTGTAGGGCTGGGCGATGCGGAAGTTCGTGCCGGTCAGGTTGTAGACGCCCGCGCCAATCTCCAGCCCGCGCGTGCCCACGTCCTGCGCGCGCACGAAGAGGTTGAGCAGCAGTTGCGTGGGTAACTCCTCCACCGCCGCGTTGCCCTCGTCATCCGGCACGTCCACGGCGTAGCGCTTGCCCACGAGGACGGCGGTGGGGCTGACGGTGAGCCAGGGCATCACTTTGATGCTGCCGGTGAGCGCGGCCTTGTGAGTGGGCATGCCCGTGAAGGCGTTGGGCTGTCCGGGGACCTGGTAGTCCTCCACGTCATTGCGGCCTGACGGCGTGTAGAACGAATAGTTGAGGGCGGCGCGGCCCCAACTTCCACGCACGTGGTAGTCCAGCTCGACGCCGCGGCTGCCCAGGCGCCCGAGGTTCCGGTAGGCCTCCGTGTTCGTCGCCGCGTCGTACGAGTAGATGATGGGGTCCGCCACGCCCATGTCGAAGGCGTTGGCGCTCAGCGCGTGGCCTTCTCCCATGCGCAGCGTGCCCTCCAGCTCGAGCACGGTGGTGCGCTCGGGGCGGACGTCGGCGCCCAGGCTGATGTTCTCGATGCTCGGTGCGCGGAAGGCGCGGCTGAACAGGGCCTTGCCGCTGAACGGCCCGAAGCTGCGCAGCAGCACCAGCCGCGGCACGAAGGACTCACCGAAGGCGCTGTGGTTCTCCACGCGCGCGCCCGCCACCACGTTGACGAACGGATTGGCGGAGAAGGCCTCCACGAAGCCCGCCAGATTCACGTAGGAGACGCTGTCGGCCTCCTCGGGGCCGAAGCCCGTCTGGAGGCCCACGCCCACCGGGCCGTTGACCCACCCCTGGTCGGACGTCACATCCACGCCGCCGGTGAGCTGCAGCCAGTCCAGCGCCGCCCAGCGCGCCAGCGTCCGCCCTCGCAGGCGCAGCACCTGCTTGTCGTAGAAGAAGGGCGAATCCTGGTCCGAGTCACTGAAGGGCTTGGAGAAGGTGAGGTTGAGGCGGGGGATGATTTCCACCCGCTCGTCCGGGCGGAACCTGTCGCTCAGCTCCGCGTGGAGGGACTCGAAGTTGGTGGGCGCGGGCGCTTCCAACACCTCGTCGAAGGCGACGATGGCGGAGGTGCCATAGCGCTGGTACAGCACGCTGAGCTGCAGGTCCTTGTAGCCCACGCCTGCCTGCACCATCGTCGGGTCCAGCCGCGAGTTGCCACCCAACTGCGCGGAGTTGCCGAAGAAGTCATGGAAGACGCCGCTGCTGCGCTGGGCTTGCGACAGCCCGGCGGACGCGAAGATGCTCAGGCCCGGCGCGGACTCGAACACCTTGCGGCCGGAGACGGTGAGCCCCCGCCGGCCGTTCACGCTGCCCATCTGCCCGTACATGCCGGACACCATCAGGTCCGTGCTGCCCTGGACGCCGCGCGTGACGACGTTGATGACGGCGAGCTCCGCGTTGCCGCCGTAGATGACGGAGCCGGGGCCGCGCACCACTTCGATGCGTTCGATGAGCTCGATGGGGAATTCGTTGCCCAACTGCATCGTGGAGTAGAGCTGCTCGTTCATCTCCTTGCCGTCCACGACGAGCAGCACCTTGCCCTCGTAGCCCCACAGGCCGCGGAAGCCGGGGCCGACCGCGCCCTGGGTGTCCACGCCGAAGAAGAAGCCCGGAATCTGCAGCAGCAGGTCCATCAAGTCGCGGGCGCCGGAGTTGCGAATCTCCTCCGCGTTCATCGCCGTGACGACGGCGGGGGACTCCTGGAGCCGGGTGACGGCGAAGGAGGCCACCTGGCTGTGAACCTCCGGCTCCTCATCACCCAGGTTCCCCGCGTCGGTGTCCTGGGCGAGCGCAGGACTGGCGCACAGGAGGAGCAGGGCTCCGATTGAAGGTTC
This sequence comes from Myxococcus sp. CA023, assembly GCF_010998615.1. Taxonomy (GTDB): domain Bacteria; phylum Myxococcota; class Myxococcia; order Myxococcales; family Myxococcaceae; genus Myxococcus. The sequence continues at coordinate 8,684 of NZ_JAAEAH010000142.1, forward strand.
GGACCACTTACGGCAGCGGCGCATATCGACCTCGATGCGGAAAGGGAGCGCGGCTCGCCGCGCGAACAGCCTTCAGGTCAGCGGATGCGGACGGCGGTGCTCTGGTCCGCCACGACGTCGACGGTCAGCTTCCGCTTCACCACGCCATTGACGCGGACCTCCAGGCGCGCGGGCCCCACGGGAAGTCCCTGGGCGACGAGCGGCGGGAAGCCATACGGCCGGTTGTTGATCCACACCTCGCCGTAGAGGCCGGGAGACGTCACATCCAGGCGGCCCTTGCCCGTCGCCGTGGGGGCGGCGGTGGCCACGGACGGCTCGGCGGTGGGCGGCGATTCGGCGCGCGCCGCGGTGGCAGCGGGGCTGGTAGCGGCGGGAGGCGGCGCCTCCACGGAGGCTGGTGCGGTCGCCGTGGGCCTTGGCGCGGGAGCGAGCTCGGCGGAGAGGTCGCGGTTGAGGGAGCGCACGTCGTCCTCGCCCAACTCCACAGTCTCCTCGGCCAGCGTGCGCTCACCCTGCGCGAGCGCCACGCGGTACGTCCCCGCGCGCAGCGGCAGCCGCGCCGGCGTGAGGTCCATGGGCTTGCCGTCCACCCGCACCATCAGCCCGGGGGGCGTGGACGTCACCAGCAGCAAGCCGCCGCGTGTCTCGTCCGCGGAAGTGGACTCCTGGCGAGGCTGAGCCCGGGCCGTACCTCGCGCCGGACGCGTGCGCTGGACGGAGCGGGTGGGAGCCGGCGTGGGCTCGCGTTGGGCACGGGCCTGCTCGCCTTGCTGACGCGCCTGCTCTCGCGTTCGCAATTCGGCCGCGATGCGCAGCAGCTCCACGAGGTCGCCCTGGTCGCCCTTGCGCAGCCGCAGCGCCTCCGTGAAGTCGGAGACGGCCGTGTCGTAGTCGCGGTGCTCCAGCGCGGCCAGGCCCGCGGCGCGGCGGGCCCGGGCCAGGCCCTCGTTCGGGTCCTCTCGCGGTGGTTCCTCGGGCGGGGTGG
>NZ_JAAEAH010000143.1 GCF_010998615.1 Myxococcus sp. CA023
GGGGGGAGATGGTGGGGAGGGTGGAATGTGGGCTCATAAAGGCCAGTGCGCAAATCCGGGCGGGTCCAAAAGTCTAGGTTATATAGGGCGCGCCCATGTCACTCGACCTCAAGCGCGCGGCCTCAGAGCCCATCTCCTCCGTCGACATGCTGTTGGCTGGATTCCGAGCCGCCGAGAAGCCTGGCGGTGCGCACCGTCTGGGGCTCGAGCATGAGAAGTTCCTCTACCCGGTGGGCGCCGCGGAGCCTCCGACCTATGAAGGCGAGCGGGGCGTCGGCGCGCTGCTGAACCGGGTGGCCTCGGCGGGCTACACGCCGTTTCGGGAGACGCCGGAGTCGCCCGTCATCGCGCTGCAGCGCGGTGGCGCCACCATCTCCCTGGAGCCCGGCGGCCAGGTGGAGCTGTCCGGAAGCCCCTTCGTCACCGCGCGCGAGGCGCATGCGGAGAACCTGACGCACCTGTCGGAGGTGTCCTCCGCCGCGAAGGAACTGGGCTTGCGGCTCGTCTTCCTGGGCTACCGCCCTTTCGGTACGACGGCGCAGATGCCGTGGATGCCGAAGACGCGCTACCTCATCATGCGCCGCACGCTGCCGGAGCGCGGCCGGCTGGCGCTGAACATGATGTTGATGACGTCCACCGGCCAGGTGTCCCTGGACTGGGCGGACGAGGCGGACTGTGTCCGCAAGACGGTGGTGGTGGCGCGGCTCGCCCCGCTGATGAATGCGTTGTACGCCAACAGCCCCATCGTGGAGGGCAAGCCGTCGGGTTACCTGTCTTTCCGCAACCGCGTTTGGGACGAGGTGGACCCCACGCGATGTGGTTACCTGCCCGCGTTCTTCGACGGCTCGTTCTCGTATCGCGCCTATGTGGAGTGGGCGCTGGACGCGCCGCTGCTCTTCCTGCGGCGCAACAACGAGTACCTGTACCCGAAGCTGACCTTCCGGCAGTTGATGAAGGAGGGCTTCGAGGGCAAACCGCCCGACCTGAACGACTGGACGGACCACCTGTCCACGCTCTTCCCCGAAGTGCGGCTGAAGACGGTGATCGAGGTGCGCGGCGCAGACTGTGTGAACCCCGCGATGACGGGAGCGCTCGCCGCCCTCTGGCGCGGCATCCTGTACGACGCCACCGCGCTGGAGGAGGCCGAGCGCCTGTTGCCGAAGCTGACCTACGCCGAGCACCTGGCCTTCCATGATACGGCGCGGCGCGAGGGCCTGGGCGGCCGGCTGGGTTCGCAGGAGCTGCACCGCCTGGCGGCGGAGATGCTGGCCATCTCCCGCAGGGGCCTGATGCGGCTGGATGCGCAGGATGCGCCCCTGCTGGACCCGCTGGACGCGGTGGCCGCGTCGGGGCGCTCGCCCGCGGTGGCGGTGCTCGAGGCGTGGGAGAAGAATCCCCGCCCCGAGGCGCTGCTGGACGGCTTCGGCCTGTGACGTGGGGGGCGGGCTAGAACTGCCCGCCAATCATCACGTTGCCGTTGAAGAGACTGCCTTTCTCGTCGGCGTTGGTGACGGGGTTCCGGAGGAGGCCCTCCCCGCCGACGAATCGGTACGTGGCGCGCGCGCCGGCCACCAGGTTGCCGAAGCGGTAGTCCAGACCCGCGGCCAGCGGGAGCTCCGTCTGCCAGTCATTGTTGTAGAAGCGGTCCGCGCCGTCCGAGGGGTTGAGGTAGCTCAGGCCGACGCCCGCGCCGACGAAGGGGCGCCACTTCTCGTCGATGAGCGGTCCCGCCTTGGCGAGCAGGGTTGCGTTGTGGCGCCAGACGCCCTCGCCATCGCCGTTGTCGCGCAGGCGCGAGTCATCGATGGGGAATCGCTGGCCTTCGTAGCCGACCTCGACGCCGCCGTACTGCCAGGGATAGGCGCTGGCGTTGATGCCCAGCAGCGGGCCCACCTTGGTGTTGCTGCCGAGGTCTCCGGTGAAGTTGCCGAGGCCCAGCCGGACGTCGACGCCCACCAGCGGCCGCTCCTCGACGCGCAGCCGCTCGCCCACCTGCTGTGCCTCGATGGCGAAGGCTGGTCCTGCCATGCCCAGCGCCGCCGTGGCGACTCCACCCACAATCGAACGTCGCATCGCATTCCTCCCCGGGAAATCAGTCACCGGAAAGCTGGCCATCTGTCGCCACGGCTACAGAGAGAGCCGCAGGGACGCACGGTGGCCTGGATGGCCGCGGGCGCATCGGCCCACGGGGCGAAGTACGCCGTGACACGTGCGCGGACGAGCGAGGAGGGCTCAGCGGCGGCCGAAGAGCTTCTTCAGTCCGGACAGCACGCCACCCGGGCGTCGCTCCGGCTCAGGGACCAGCGGCGAGCGGGCGATGAGCGCGTCGAAGGTCGCGTCGTCCAAGTGCTCCGTGGCCAGAGACACCGCGTGTCGCTTCACGCCAGGTAGGGTGGCGTCGAGCGACAGGGCCCCATCTACTGAGAGCGCGAGGTGCAGTTCCACCTCTCCCGCGCGCTCCACGTTGAGGGTGAGCCGGCCGAGGAACTCGGCGTCGGACGCCTGCGTGGCTGCCCCCTGGAAGAGGGCCAGCTCGAGTGAACCCGGCACAGTGGGAAGCACCAGCGTCTTGGTGGCGGGCAGGCGGGTGTTCCGTTCGAGGACGCGGCGCAATGTGCCACCGCGCTCGGCGACGGCGAGCGGGGAGGACAGCACCTCGGAGACAGTGGCCGCGGGCTTGCCGGCCGCGGCCAGCAGGAGGCCCTGTCCGAGCAGCGCGGCGCCCAGGGCCACGCTGCCTCGAGTGTCCACGTCGTCGCGCACGCTCACGCCCAGGCTCTCTTCGAGCCGGCGGCGGACCAGGGGCGCGGCGCTCTGCCCGCCGACGAGCAGCACCGCGTCCAGCCCCTGGGGGGAGAGCGCATTGGATTCGAGCACGTCGCGGACCACGGTGGTGACGCGCTGGGCGAGGTCGGCGGTGAGGGCTTCCACGCGCTCCCGGTTGATGGGGGGCACGGTTCCCGAGGGGAGGGTGACGTCCACCTGCTCCTGGCTGGAGAGGGCCACCTTCGTGGACTCGGCGGCGGTGCGCAGGGGGGCCCAGTCGAGGGGATGGTCCGGCTTGGGCACGCCCTGTTCCGAGAGGTCGCTGGCGATGGCCTCGGCGATGCGCGCATCGAAGTCCATGCCGCCGAGGGTGGCGTCGCCTCCGGTGGTAATGACCTCGAGGTCATCGCCTGTGACTTGCACCACGCAGACCTGGAGACCTCCGCCGCCGAGGTCCACGACGAGCACCCGCTTCCGCGCGAGCCCTCGGCCATGTGCATACGCGAGCGCCGCCGCCGCGGGGGCGATGAGGATGCGCTGGGCATCGAGCCCCGCGAGCGAGGCGGCTTCGCGAAGGGCCGCGCACTGGCGGTCGGTGAAGTGCGTGGGGGCGCAGATGACGGCGCGGGTTGCCTTGCGGCCCAGGTGCGTCGCGGCGGCATGCTTCAGCTCGCGAAGCAGCATGGCCGTGAAGAGAGTGGGTGAGATGACGCGGCCCCGGACCTCCACGGCGGAGTCCCCATTCGTGTCCGTGGTGATGGGGAAGGGGAGCAACGGGGCGAGCCAGCGAAGTTGCGGAGAACGCGGCTTCAGACCCAACAGCCGCTTGAGTCCGGAGATGGCACGGCGGGGGGCACGTTGGCCTTCCGTCTGAGCCGTGGCGCCGACGACGAGGTCGCCGGTGCCGTTCACCGCGATGAGCGCGGGAAGGTCCGTGGTGGTGGTGCCGGGGAGGGGAATGAGCTTGGGCATCCCGTCCTGGACGACGGCGACGCGCGCATGTGAGGTGCCCAGGTCGATGCCCAGCACGACCTCGGGACGCGCGGGCGTCGAGGCCGGATGGGGAAGGGGGACTTCGAGCAGGGCACGGCGGCGGTTGCGTGGCACGTCCGCGTCCTGAGGGACGGGGAGCGTGGGCTCGGATTCGGTACGGGCTGGGGCTGCTTCCGCGTTGGACAGCGAAGCTTCATCCGAGGCCGCGCTGGGGAGCACGCTTTCGGGAGCGGCGGTGCGCCCATGCGGATCGGCAGTCGCGTGTGTCGGCTCTGGTGGTGGACTCGACTCGGCCGCGGGGGCTGCACTGGCTGCCGCCTGGGGCGGTGTGTCACCTGATGTGGAGGCGTCCTGCGAACGCTCAGCGGACTTCGCACCCGGAGCGGCGGGCGCCGTCTTGTCGACACCAGGTGCGCTCGGGAGCACGGCCATCGTCTGTGCGGACGATGCCTCGGAGGGAGCACTGCCGGACTGGTCATCCGTGTTCGTTGTCGTCGTAGATTCGGACGCGACACCCGGGCCACTTTTTTCGGTGGGCGACGCTGCTGCTTTGGGCTCGGTAGCTGCCTCGTTGCTTGCCTCGGCGACGGGCGCATCGCTCAGTGGTGACGTCGCGACGGGGGGCTTCGTGGTGGATGCGTCGCTTGCTTCGGCGTCGGACTGTGCACGAGGGAGCGCGGCCGTCGCGGACGCCTCCGGGGATGCTATGTGATCTGCCTCGGTGGTGGGCTCGACGCTTGTGGTCGAAGTGGCAGTTGGCGTTTCGGTCGGTGATGCGTCGCCTGCTTTGGCATCGCGCTTTTCACTCGCGGGTGCAGCCGTCCCGGAGGATGTCGGGGCTGCTTCGTTACCCTCGTCGGTGTCGGGCTCGAGACTTGTGGTCGATGCCTCTGCGGTTGCTCGAATCGTGGATGTATCGCTGCCCTTGGTGGTGGGCTCGGAGCTCGTGAACGCAGATGTCGCGGAGGGTTCCGTGGCTGCTTCGTTGGCGGGAGCGGTGCCCGTAACTGGCGTCGTCGCGGAGGGGGCCGTCGTTGCAGGAGTGCCAGCTTCCGCGACGATGGGGGTGCTCACCTGAGAGACAGATGCTCCGTGGGGCGCCGCTGCATCGGCATCCGTCGCCGGAGCGGAAGCTTCGTCACCGACGGCTTCGTCGAGTTCAGCGGGTGCGGTTCCACCAGGACCAGGCCGGGATACAGGGAGCGCGGGCGCGGAGGTGGGGGGCTCGGCTGCTGCATGCGCATCGTCGCCTGTCTCCAACGCGGGCGGGACACGAAGCCGCGCTTGAGGCGGCTCTACCGAGGTCAGCGCGTCGGAGGCTTCCGTTGTCAGGTCCGGAGTCGCGGTAGCTGTCGGCGCAGTGCCGGCGTCGATTGACGAATCCTCCGGGACGAGTGGCGCTTTGGCGGGCTCACCGAAGCCGTGTCGCTCGGCTACGGCATTCGCATTGCCACCTTCATCCTCGGACGCCGCGAGGCTCGCGGTGATGGCGAAGTCGAGCCCGTCACTCGAATCAGCTTCAAAGCGCGGAGCGACAGGTCCCGGATGCGCGTCCGCGTCTTGTGTGCTCGGAGCCCCTGATTCAGTGAAAGCACCCCCGCCGAACGCGTCAGAGGCATCAAGTGAGCCCGTGTCCGTCTCACCGGACACAGCATGCGCGTCCGTGCTGGACGCAGGCTCATCCGGCACTTGCTCGGACTCGCAGGACGGAGCAGCCGTGCTGGAGTCCGGCACTTTCGCGCGTGCGTCATCATCCGCCGTAGCAGTCTCGGAACTGGGCGTGAGTTCCGGCACCGCCACCGCGCTCGCGAGAGCGGCTCCGTTGGCAGCCACCGTGTCAGGAACTCCAACCGTCGTGTCTTCGACGTGCGCATCCTCCCGCGAGGGCTCGCGGGGGGGAATCGAGGCACGCACCGCATTCGAAGCCTTCGCGCCGGGTGTGCGGCGAACGAGTCCCGGAGGTGGCGCGGGTGCAGGGGCCGGAGGAGGGAGCGTGACCTGGGCGGGAGCTTGTGGCTCCACGCTTCCGGTACGTTTCGCCACCACCCGGTCGATGAGCGCCTTGCTCGCAGCGTCCAGCTTCACGAAGCGCACCGTCATGCCGGTACGCCCGCCCACCGCGTCCACCTGGGCCTTCACGACGACGCCTTCGCCGCGAAGTAGGCGTGTCCCATCGGCAAGGACGAACTCGAACGCCAGCCCGGTACCTTCGGGCTTCATGGCGCGCGTGGCAACGAACACGCCACCGCGCGCCACGTTCGAGCCGTACTTGTCGATAAACTCCTCCTCCGTCGTGTACGGGAGGCGGATGCGAAGCGGGAGGAGCTTGGACGCGGTCCCGCTCATTTCAAGGGAATCCGCACATCCCCCCCGGAGCCCTGAAGCAACAGGTGCAGCCCGTCGTCCCGAAGGGCCTCCGGAGGAAGCTCGAACAGGAGGACCACGTCAGTGCGCTCATCCGGAGCCCAGGTGCGCCGAAGGGGGCGGGTGCCCCCGATGGCCTGGGCATCCCGGGCCACGGTGTACGACTGGCCTTCAGCCCCGAAGAGCTTCGCCCCGTCCAGGTCCAGGGTGAGCGGCGCGCCGCCCACGTTCTGCGTCATGAGTTGCACGCGGAAGAACAGGTCCTCGGAGGTCAGGCTCACCTTCCCCGAGCCCTTTACCGAGTGCGACGCGTCCAGTCCGGTGAGCTTCACGGACAGGGTCTCCAGGCGCACGGCGTCGTTGGGGGCGGGAATCTCCCATGCGCGCTCGGTGGGGACGTTGATGCCCGCGGCCAGGCCCGCGAGGTTCGCGTTCGGGTCTCCGCGTGTGGCCTCGGGGCCCTGGGAGGGACGGCCGCCCTGGTTCACCCGGTCCACTTCCTGGCGGAGCTTCTGAAGCGTCCGGTCGTCACCCGTACCCGCGTAGTCAGGCACGGACTCCTCCTTACAGCCACCCAGGACGAGGGTGGCCGCCAGGAGCGCCACGGAAGCGGAGGCCCGGTGGTTCATCACGCGGTGCCCACGCCCTTCACCAACTCGTACAGCTTCTCCAGCGCCGCGGGGAGCTTCGAGGCATCAGGGCCGCCAGCCTGGGCCATCTCGGCCTTGCCGCCGCCCTTGCCGCCGACTTCCTTGGCCATCTCGCGCACCAGCGCGCCGGCGTTGATGCCCTTGGCCACGACGTCCTTGGTGGCCGCGACCAGGATGATGGCCCGGCCGTCCTTCTCACCGCCGATGGCGACCACGCCCGAGCGGATGCGGTCACGGAGTTGGTCCGCCATGCCGCGCAGGACGTTGTCGTCCGCTGCGTCCACCTGGGTGGCCAGGACCTTCATGCCATTCACATCGCGAGCCTGCTCCAGCAGGTCCTTGCTGCTGGCCGTCTGCGCCTTGACGGCCACTTCCTCGATCTTGCGCTCCAGCTCCTTCACGCGCTTCTGGGTCGCCTCGACGCGCTTGGAGACTTCCTTCGGGTTCGACTTGAGCAGTTCGGCCACCTTGCGCAGCTCGTGTTCCTGCTCGCGGACGTACTGGAGCGCGCCAATGCCCGTCAGCGCGACGATGCGGCGCACGCCGGACGCTACGCCGCTCTCGCTGGCAATCTTGAACAGGCCGATGTCACCGCTGCGGCGCACGTGGGTACCGCCGCACAGCTCGGTGGACTCGGGGTGTACGGTGACGACGCGAACCGTCTCGCCGTACTTCTCGCCGAACATGGCGACGGCGCCGGACTTCTTCGCGTCCTCCAGGCTCATGATGCGCGTCTCGGCCCCCGCGTTGTCGCGAATCCAGCCGTTGACCAGGTCCTCGACCTGCTCGAGCTGCGCGGACGTGGCGGGCGAGAAGTGCGCGAAGTCGAAGCGCAGGTAGTCCGGCGCTACGACAGAACCCGCCTGCTTCACGTGCTCACCGAGCACGAGCTTGAGCGCCTTGTGGAGCAGGTGCGTCGCGGAGTGGTTCGCACGGATGGACTTGCGGCGCTCCGAGTCCACACCGGCCTGGACCATGTCGCCGACCTTGAATGTGCCCTCGGAGACTTCCACCGAGTGGACTACGAGGCCCGGCACGGGGCGCTGCGCATCGGTGACCTTGGCCACCGCCTTGCCGCCGTGGCCGACGATGCGGCCGGTGTCGCCCATTTGGCCACCGGACTCGCCGTAGAAGGGCGTGCGGTCCAGGACCAGCTCCACCGTGTCGCCTTGCGTGGCCTGAGTGACCTCGGCGCCGTCCTTGACGATGGCCCGGATGCTGCCTTCGCCTTCGTGTCCCTCGCCCTCATATCCGAGGAACTCCGTCGTCCCGAACTGCTCCGCCAACTTCAGGTAGACCTCGCCCGTGGCCTTGTCGCCAGAGCCCGCGAACTTGTTCTTGTCCGCCTCTTCCTTGAGGCGCTCCTCGAAGCGGACCAGGTCCACGTCGAGGCCGCGCTCCCGGGCGATGATCTGCGTAAGGTCCCACGGAAAGCCGTAGGTGCCGTGGAGCAGGAAGACGACGTCGCCGGAGAGCTGCTTGCCGCCGGCCTTCTGCAGCTCGGATAGCTCCTCTTCGATGAGCTTGAGGCCGCGGCTGAGCGTCTGGCGGAAGCTCGTCTCCTCGTGCCGGCAGACCTCCAGGACGAAGGTGCGGCTCTCCCGGAGCTCGGGGTAGGCGTCGCCCATCAGTTCGATGACGCGGTCGACGACCTTGAAGAAGAAGACGTCCTCCAGGCCCAACTGCTGGGTGCCGTGCCGGATGGCGCGGCGCATGATGCGGCGCAGGACGTAGCCGCGGCCCTCGTTGGAGGGCTGGACGCCGTCCGAGATGAGGAACGCCGCCGCGCGGCTGTGGTCCGCGACCACGCGCTGGGACGCGCCGGACTCCTGCGAGTAGGGCTTGCCGCACAGCTCGCTGACGGTGGCGAGGATGTTCTGGAAGAGGTCGGTCTCGTAGTTGGACCGCTTGCCCTGGACGACGGAGGCGATGCGCTCCAAGCCCGCGCCGGTGTCGATGGACGGCTTCGGCAGGGGGATGAGGGGCCCGTCCTTCTCCTTGCGCTCGAACTGCATGAACACGAGGTTCCAGATTTCGAGCCAGCGGTCGCAGTCACAGGCGACGCCCAGACACTTCTTGCCCTCGGCCTCTTCGACACAGGGGATGTCGTCGCCCTGGTGGTAGTGGATTTCGGAGCAGGGGCCGCAGGGGCCGGTGTCGCCCATGGCCCAGAAGTTGTCCTTGAGGCCGAGCTTGTAGAGGCGCTCGGCGGGGACGCCCTGCTTCTTCCACAGCTCGTAGGCCTCTTCGTCCCAGGGGGTGCCGCCCTCGCCGTTGAACACGGTGACGGCGAGCCGGTCGGTGGACAGGCCGAGCGTCCGGGTGACGAACTCCCAGCCGTACGCGATGGCGTCGGCCTTGAAGTAGTCGCCGAAGGAGAAGTTCCCGAGCATCTCGAAGAACGTGTGGTGCCGGGCGGTGAAGCCGACGTTGTCGAGGTCGTTGTGCTTGCCGCCGGCGCGCACGCACTTCTGCGACGTGGTGGCGCGGCGATAGTCGCGCGTCTCACGGCCGGTGAAGACGTCCTTGAACTGCACCATGCCCGCGTTGGTGAACATCAGCGTCGGGTCGTTGGCGGGCACCAGGGAGGAGGACGCCACACGGCGGTGGCCGCGCTCCTCGAAGAACTTGAGGAACGCCTCGCGGATCTCGGAGGCGGTCAGGGCGGAAGGCATGGTGTGGGTATATGCCACAAGAGGCGGCTTCGCAGGAGTTCTTGGAGGTTGCATGAGGTGCCGGACGACCCCCGGAACTCCGGTCTGACCCGGGTGGTCGCCTGGGATGGGGGCTGGCGGGAG
>NZ_JAAEAH010000144.1 GCF_010998615.1 Myxococcus sp. CA023
CCCAAGGTCCCTCCCCGGGCAAAGGTCCCCGCCATGCCCGCCCGGACGCTGGCCGCCCGGCCTGGGCGCTGGCTGTGGACCTGCCGCGCGGGTTTCGAGTCCCACCTCTTCGAGGAACTGGAGTGGGCCGGCGCCGAGCCCCGTCTGCTGGGCGAAGCCCTGGTGGAGAGTGACGCCGTCTCCGGCCCTCCGCCCGCCTTCGCCCGCGCGGGCTACCAGGTGGCCGCCACCCTGACGGCCACCAGCCCCGAAGCCATCGCTGAAGCCGCGACTCGGACCGTGCTGGCGCTTCCCGGGCGGGCCCCCTGGGCGGTGCAGGCCTTCACGCCCGACACTCCGCGTGGCAACGCCCTGGCACCCGTGGCGGAAGCGCTGGAATCCGCCGTGTCCGCCAGGCTGCCGGCAGAGCGCCGCATCGAGGACGCCCAGCGGGCGCGCGAGGCGGGGGCGCTGCTCGTGTCCCTGTGCGTGGCGCCGGACGACGTGACGGTGGTGGGCGCGGTGCACGCGCGCGAGGCCGTGTCCCTGGCGGCGGGTGGACGCAGGCGCATGCGGCGGGCTGGAGACGCGCCGTCGCGCGCGGCCATGAAGTTGGAGGAGGCCCTGGACGGACTGGCCTTCGAGCCTGGGCGCGGCGATGTGTGCGTGGACCTGGGCGCGGCGCCGGGCGGCTGGACGCAGCGGTTGGTGAGCCGCGGCGCGAAGGTGGTGGCGGTGGACCCGGCCCGGCTGATGCCGGAGCTGACGGGGAACCCGCGCGTGAAGCACGTTCAGGAGAGCGCCTTCGCCTATGCGCCCGACGAGCCGGCGGACTGGCTCTTCTGCGACATGGCGTGGCGTCCCCTGGAAGTGGCGCAGTTGCTGGCCAAATGGGGCCGCCGCGGTTGGGCGCAGCACCTGGTGGCCAACATCAAGCTGCCCATGAAGGACAAGAACCCCATCCTGCTTCGGGTGCGCCACACGCTCGTCCAGGAGGGCGGCTGGGAGGGGCTCACCGTCCGCCAGCTCTACCATGACCGGGATGAGGTCACCGTCACCGCGCACAAGATGAAGTGAGCCCCTGCGCCTTGGCGATGGACGCGCTACACAAGGAGCGCAATGCCCTACCCTCTCGACGACGCCACCGCCACCGCCCTCATCGCCCTCCATCCCTGGGTGCTCACCCGCAGCCCCCAGGCCCCGGTGCAGGCCGCCGTGGAGGTGCTCGTCCAGGCGGAGCAGGCCCGGCGTGGCCAGCCGGACACGAAAACGGGCGCGCTCCAGGTGCCGGCGCTCACCCAGGGCAACCTCCTCAAGGAGGAGTACGACTTGTCCACCCACGGCCATCATGACGGGTGGCGCGTGGGCGCCGTCATCGCGGACGTGCAGGGGATGATCAACGTCAACGCCCGCTTCGGCTTCCCCACCGGGGACGCGGTGCTGCGCGCCACCGTGGAGTCCCTCTCCGCTCAGTACCCCGGCGCGAAGGTGGTGCGCATCCACGCGGACGCTTTCGCCGCCCTGCTCGTGCCGACGTCGCAGCTCACGGTGGAGGAGCACCTCGCCGCGCCTACGCGCGAACGGTTGGCGCAGGGCGTGCGCCCTGTGCTGCCCCCGGGAACGCCCGACGCGGACGTGCCCTCATGGACGGTGAGCCTGCTGGAGTTGACGGTGGACGCGCCCTCGCACTGGCAGGTGCTGGGGCCGCTGCTGTGGGCAGAGCTGGAGCGCACCCACGTCATGGAGCGCACCGGCCGCGCGCAGGGGCTTCAGCGCAGGCGCATCCGGCTGGATGGCTCCATTCCCGGCCCCGCGACGCTCTGAGACCGCGCGGTCTCGCCTGAGCGCCAGGCCATTCTGGCCATCCTCGCTGGGGCGGTCACTGCACGCGCTCCCGGAGCCCTTCGGGCTACCACGGGAGCGCGCTCCTTCCGTCCGCAGCGAGGCGCCTCGACGAACCACCGAGACGTCATCCCTCCGCGCCGGCTACTCCTCGAGGATGAACTTGCGGGGGTTCTGCCCGATGCCGTTGACGCGGACCTCGTAGTGGAGGTGCGGGCCCGTGGAGCGGCCGGTGTTGCCGACGGCGGCGATGTGCATGCCGCGCTTCACCTTGTCGCCGGCCTTCACCAGCATCTTCGACAGGTGGCCGTAGCGCGTCTTGATGCCATAGCCATGGTCGATGACGAGCACGTTGCCGTAGCCACCCTCCAGGCCCGCGAACACCACCGTGCCGTCCGACGGCGCGTAGACTTCCTTGCCGTGCGGCGCCGCGATGTCCATGCCGCCGTGCATGACGCGGTCCGCGGTGTACGGGTCCAGGCGCGAGCCGAAATCGCTCGTCACCCAGCCGCGCGCGGGCCAGATGGACGGCGTGGAGGCCAGCAGCGACTTCTGGTCCTGGAAGTAGGCTTGCAGCTCCTGGAGGCTCTGCTCCTGGCGGGTGGCCTCCGCGCTCAGGCGGTCCAACCGGCCCATCAGCGCCTTGGGCGTCTCCGTGGAAGTCAGCTGCGTGAACTGCGTGTCCGTGGCCGGCGCCGTCGTGCCCGCCTCGGGCTCCGTCGGGCCCATGGCCAGGTTGCGCTGAGGATCGGACAGCAGCGTCACCGCGCGCAGCTTCTGGTCGAAGCGCTCCACCCGGTCCAACGTGGAGCCGATGTGCTCGATGCGCTCACGCACCGACTTGAGCTGCGAGCGCAGCGTCAGGTTCTCTTCGCGAAGGATGCGGTTCTCGGAGGCGTCCGCGGCCACCTGGAAGTAGTGCACGCTCGCACCCACGCCCAGTCCCACCACGAGCATCAGTCCCATCCCCACCTGGGTGAGAAAGGACCGCTGGATGGTGTACCGCTTGACCGGAGCGTCATGGTCCGGAATCACCATCAGTGTGAAGGACTTTTTCGCCACGGGACAGCTCCCCTGCTTGCGTGGGACTACTGGCGCAGCAAGCTAAGTCGCTTGCTCTCGCGCAACACCTCCCCCCGCCGCCTACCCCTCCCGCTTCGTCGCCCACCGGCATTTCGACTCGGCTGGAAACGTTGGGGCAGCTACCACTCACATTCGAAGAGTGTCAAGGTCAACAGACCCGCAGGGAGGTCTGCTGGCCACGTGCAGACTCTGGGTGTGTCAGGCTTCCACTCGCACGACGATGACGGTGATGTTATCGTCACCGCCACGCTCGTTGGCGAAGTCGATGAGACGCTTGGGGACCTCTTCGAAGGTCCGCGCATTCACCACGGTTTCGTGGATTTCCCGGTCCTCCATCATGTTCGCGAGGCCGTCCGAACAGAGGAGGAAGACGTCTCCGGGCTCTGACACCAGCCCCATGACGTCCACCTGCACCTCCTCCTCGAAGCCGACGGAGCGGGTGATGATGTTCTTGTAGCGGGAGTGCTTCGCCTCTTCCGGGGTAATCATCCCCGCCTTGATCTGCTCGTTGACCAGCGAGTGGTCCTCGGAGATCTGCTGGATGAGGTCGCCGCGGATGAGGTACGCGCGGCTGTCACCCACGTGGGCGAAGAAGGCGTGCTCGTCGCGCACCACCAGGGAGATGACGGTGGTGCCCATGCCGGACAGCCGCGCATCTTCCTGCGCGGCCGTGAAGATGGCCAGACAGGCCCGCTCCACGGCGGTGCGCAGCGCCTCCGGAATCGGAGAGTCCTGGAGATTCGGGACGGAAAGGAAGGGGTTGTCCTTGCCTTCCCGCGCCCGGCGCATCTCTTTGTCGATGGTCTCCACCGCGATGCGGGACGCAGTGCCGCCGCCCGCATGGCCGCCCATTCCGTCGGCCACGACGTAGAGCTGGAGCTCATCATCAATGAGGAAGCTGTCCTCGTTGTGATTACGTTTGCGCCCGACATCCGTCAGGCCGGCGGAAATTATCTTCAAGCGGGAGGCCGCGGTCTGCCCTGCGGTGCTGGACACACCCGGGATGCTATGTGAGGCCCAAGGATGGGGCAAGGACACGGATGCACCTAGCGTAATTCACGCGGTGCGTCGGAGCCGCCCCCGGGGGCTCCCCTCCGGTCCAGACTCCCTGCGGGCCCGGGTCCCCAGCGCCCTGTTGGCAGAACGCACCAGGGCCTCCGCCGCTCCCAGGGCCTCACGCGTCACCTCGACACCCGACATCATCCGTGCCAGTTCCCGGGTCCGTTCCGCCCCTGCCTCCAGCACCACCACCTCCGAGACAGTGCGCTCGCCCTTGAGGCCCTTGCGGATGAGCAGGTGGGCATCCGCATAGGCGGCCACCTGCGGCAGGTGGGTGATGCAGAGCACCTGACGGTGACTGCTCACGTCCTTGATCATCCGCCCCACCACGTCCGCGATGGCGCCGCTGACGCCCGCGTCCGCTTCGTCCAGGATGTAGCACCCGCCCCCATCGCTGTCGGCCAGGGCCTTCTTGAGCGCCAGCAGCAGCCGGCTCGCCTCACCGCCTGAGGCCACCTTCGCCAGCGCTCGCGGCGGCTCGCCAGGGTTCGCGCTGAAGAAGAACTCCACGTCATCCATGCCGTCCGGGCGCAGCGACTCCGATGGCGTCACCCGCACCTCGAAGGCCGCCTTGCCCATGGCCAGCTGCCCCAGGCCCTCGCGCACCTGCACGGCGAACGTCACCGCACTGGCCGCACGCGCCCGTGTCAGTGCCGCCCCGGCCTTCCGGGCCCGCTCCTCCACCTTGCGGCGGTCGGCGGCCAGCTCCTCCAGGATTTCCTTCCGGTTCTCCAGCGTGCCCAGCTCCACCTCGATTTCGCCCCGCTTCTTCAGCAGGCCATCCAGGTGAGTGCCGTGCTTGCGGCACAGACGCTTGAGCGCGTCCAGCCGCTCCTCCACGTCCGCCAGCCGCGAAGGGTCCGACTCCAGCCCCTCCACGTACCGGTTGAGCCGCCGCTGCGCCTCCTCCAGCTCCGACAGCGCGGTGCTCAGCGCCTGCGCCACCGGCGCCAGCGTGGCGTCACACTTCACCGATTCGTGCACCAGCCCCAGCGCGCGGCCCACCGTCTCCACGGCGGACTGCTCCTCGCCGGACACCAGCAGCTCCGCTTCCGAGGCGTGGCGCTTGAGCTTCTCCGCGCCGCCCAGCCGCTTGCGCTCCGCGTCCAGCCGCGCGTCCTCGCCGGCCTCCGGGTCCAGGCGCGTGATTTCATCAAGCTGGAAGCGCAGGAACTCGGCGCGCTCGCGCACCTTCGCCTCGTCTCCGCCTAGCGCCTCCATGCGCGCGTCCACCTCGCGCAGGCCGGTGTACTCCCTGAAGAAGGCCGCCAACACCTCCTCCAGGTTGCCGTACCGGTCGAGCAGCACCCGGTGCAGGCCCGAATCAAAGAGGCTGACGTGCTCGTGCTGGCCGGCGATGTCCACCGCCCCACGCGTGAGCTTGCCCAGCACGCCCACTGTCACCAGTGAGCCGTTGACGTAGGCCTTGCCGCGCCCGGTGCGTCCCAGCACCCGGCGCACCAGCACCTCTTCCCCCAGGTCCGGAAGCCCCAGCTCCTCCAGCCGGGTCTCCAACGCGGGAGTCCGCGCGAAGACGCCCTCCACGGACGCCTCTTCACAACCGGCGCGAATGACATCCGCGTCGGCGCGCCCCCCGAGCAAAAGGCCCAGTGCATCCACGAGGATGGACTTGCCCGCACCTGTCTCACCCGTGAGGACGGTGAGGCCGGCTCCGAACGCCACCTCCACCTCCTCGATCACCGCCACGTTCGAAATCCGCAGACCCAGCAGCACGCGCGCCCTCCAATGTCCGTACGACGGCCCTGGTACCTGAACACCCTAGCAGGTCCGACTGACACTGCACAGGCGTTCGGGTCGAGCGCACGGATGGCGGGCGGGAGGGGAAGGGGCCTCGTTGGGGCCCCAACCTCGCAAGTCCTCAGATTTCCGTGAAGAGCTCCTGGATGTCCTGCTCCGTGAGCGTCCGGCCCATCTCGTCACCTTCCCCGCCGAGCACGCCAGCGGCCAGCTCCCGCTTGCGGCGCTGGAGGGCGAGGATCTTCTCCTCCACGGTGCCGCGGGTGATCAGCTTGTAGCTGATGACGGCGCGCGTCTGCCCGATGCGGTGCGTACGGTCCGTGGCCTGGTCCTCCACGGCCGGGTTCCACCACGGGTCGAAGTGGATGACGTAGTCGGCCGCGGTGAGGTTCAAGCCGGTGCCGCCCGCCTTGAGGGAGATGAAGAAGAGCGGCGGACCGTCCGGGTTGTTGTACTCGTCCACCTTGCCCATGCGGTCCTTGGTGCGACCGTCCAGGTAGAGGTAGCGCAGGCCCTTCTTGTCCGCCTCCTGCTTCAGCAGCTCCAGCATCTCCGTGAACTGGCTGAAGACGAGCGCGCGGTGGCCTTCCGCCACCAGGTCCTCCACCAGTTGGAGGAAGCGCTCCACCTTCGCGCTGGGCGGCATCAGGGTGCCGGGCGGCATCTTGAGCAGGCGCGGATCGCAGCACACCTGACGCAGGCGCATCAGCGCGGCCAGAATCGACACGCGGCTGCGCTTGAAGCCCACCTTTTCGATGCTCTCGTGCACCTTGCGGCGGCTCTCCTCCAACACCTCGCGATAGAGCGCGGCCTGACCGGGCTCCATCTCGCACCAGGCGACGCTCTCCGTCTTCGGCGGCAGGTCCTTGGCCACCTCCGTCTTCAAGCGACGCAGGATGAAGGGCTGGATGCGGCGGCGCAGCCGGTCCTTCGCAGTGCTGTCGTTGGCCACCTGGATGGGCTGCTCGTAGCGGTCCCCGAAGCCATCCGAGCTGCCGAGGAAGCCCGGCATCAGGAAGTCGAAGATGCTCCAGAGTTCCGACAGGCGGTTCTCCAGCGGCGTACCGGTGAGCGCCAGACGCGTCTCGCTGGGGAGCGCCTTGCACGCCTGCGCGGTGGCGCTGCCCGCGTTCTTGATGTTCTGCGCCTCGTCCAGAATGATGTAGCGGAAGCCCACCTGGGACAGCTGGTCCAAATCACGGCGGACCAACGCGTAGGACGTGAGGACCAAGTCCATGCCCTTCAGGTCCTCTGCCCGCTCCTTGCGGTCCTGACCGTGCCACACCATCGTCTTGAGGCCCGGCGTGAAGCGCTCGGCCTCGCGCTCCCAGTTGGCCAGCACGCTGGTGGGCGCCACCACGAGCGACGGCTTGCGCCCCTCGTCGTTGGCCACCTTCTGCATCAGGCTGAGCGACTGGATGGTCTTACCCAGACCCATGTCGTCCGCGAGGATGCCGGACAGGCCGTGGCGGCGCAGGAACCAGAGCCAGGACAGGCCCGCCTCCTGGTAGTGGCGCAGCGTGGCTTGGAGCCCATCGGGCACGCCCACCTTCGGCACGCCCGCCGTCTCGCGCAGCTCCAGCATCGCCTGGCGCGCCTTGGCCTCCACCTCGGTGAACTCCCCCAGGTCCGCCAACAGGTCCAACGCGACGGCCTGGTGCAGCGGCAGCCGCGTGCGCGAGCGGCCCGGCAGCGCGCCGGCTTCCTCGAGCAGGTCCGCCACGCGCTTGATTTCGACGGGGTCCGCCTCCGCGAAGGTACCGTCCTTCAGGGGGACGAAGCGGCGGCCGGAGTCCAGCCACATGCGCACCGCGCCCAGGTCCACGGCCTGGTCGTCAGTGACGAACTCCGCATCCAGGTCGAACCACTGCACGCCGCTCATGCCCACGCGGATGCGCGGCTTGAGCTTGGGACGCAGGCGCACCTTGGGGGCCTGCACGCCAAAGCGCTCCCAGTCCTCGGGGAGCGAGGCCAGGCCCCGAGCCCAGAACTCAAGCGCGATGTCGGCCGTGGCGTCGAAGACCTGCGACTGCGGCTCGAAGCGCAGGCCCAAGTCCAGCAGCAGCTTCCCCGCGCCGCGCTCCAGCTCCTCGCGACGCCGGTACAGCTTGCGGCTGTCCCCGCCCACGCCGCTGGCATAGCCCAGGTGCGTGGCAGTGGGGGACACCGGCACCGTCGACTGGCCGTACTTGGCGGCCAGCTGCACCTTCACGCGCTCGGGGGTGCCCTCCAACGTGAGCATGAAGCGAGGCTCCACGGCCTCGTCCACGTCGATGTCGTCCGCCTTCAGCGCCATGCGGAAGCGCGGCAGGTGCGCGGCGAAGAAGGTCAGCACCCGGTCCAGCTGCCCCGTGGGGAAGGACATGCTGGGCTCGAGCAGCCACTTGCGCAGCAGCCGCGGCGGGAAGTCCGGCTCCACCGGGTGCAGGTTCTGCCCCTGGATGACCCAGGTGCGCCGGCCCGACAGGATGATGACGTCCTTGAGCGCGTAGCTCGCGTTGTCCGGGAAGAGCAACTCGATGCGCGCAGTGGCGCCGTCCGGGCGGGACTCCAGATGAATCTGGGGCCGCACCGGCACCTCGGTGTCGATGAGCGCCGTGCCACGGTAGATGACGCGGCGGTGGCGCAAGAGCTCCAGCGCCTCGCTCAGCTCCTCGTCGGACAGGACCAGGCGCGAGTCATAGCGGTGCTCGTGGCGCGACAGCTGCATGAAGACGCGCTCGTCCGCGGGGGAGATGCGGCCCCCCGTCTGCAGCAGCCGCTTGACGTGGATGGGCCCCTTCGTCTGCGCGTCCTGCCGGCGCACGTCGATGATCCACTGCCGGATGCTGCCGTTCCCCGTGCTGGCGGCCGTGAGGCGGTAGAAGAATTCGTAGTCGGGCTGAGAAGATAGACCGAGCCAGCTCTCCACTTTGGCGAGGGCCGGGAGGCTGACCGGGTCGCCGCTCGACGGCACCGGCTCCACGTGGGGCTCGTCATCGATGACGGCTTCCTTCGGCTCGGGAGCCGCGGCGACGGGCTCGGCCGGGCGAGGCGCGGGCGGACCGGGCGGACGAAAACGCGCGGCGTAGATGAGCGCCGCGGCCACCACGTGCTTGCAGTGGGGGCCTTCGACGTTCCACGACGGACAGGTACAGGTCGACGTGGCTCGGCCATTTCCCAGATGCAGGGCCGTCTGATACCGCTCGCCGGACGAACCGGCGACCTGGGCGCTGATGCGGTCCCCTTCACGATTGAGGCCGAAGACGCGGCGCGACTCCGCCACCTCGCGCCCCTGCTTGAAGGTCGTGGGTTGAACTTCGGCCTTCAGGGCACGGAGCCACTGGGTGTCCTGAGGCGGGAGGATCTCTCGAATATCGGCGGTGGATTGCACGGCTGGCACAGGCCCCAGGCTCCAAATCGCCAGGGAACCCGTTGAACTACCACAGCAACGAGGCTCCCGGTCGCGGGAAAAATCAATGCGTCCGCCAGCAGAATCCACCGCTGGCATCAAGCTGTGAGAGCATCAACCCCCGCCATGGCCCGGACCGTCCGCTTTCGCGCCTCCGATACCCGCCTGCTTCTCTGGAAGGCGTCCGGCACGCCGAGCCGACGCGCCGCCCCTCTCCCCAGAGACGGAACGTCCCCCGTGAGGACATTCCGCCTGGCGAATGCCCCCTGCGGGCAGGGGTCCGTCGCCATGGCGACAGGGCAGGCGGCCGTCCGAGCCTCCCGTCCCCCGGTCCTCCCCTTCCTGTCCCTTATA
>NZ_JAAEAH010000145.1 GCF_010998615.1 Myxococcus sp. CA023
CCCTTGTCCAGTACGAATACGCGACTGAAGTCCGCGCCCGCGTCCGACGAGTCCCCGGATGACGTCGCGCTCCCGCCGTCCGAGCGGACAGGCACCCAGGACGTCACCGGCGCGCGGGAGTCCACCGCCACGCGCCTGACGGGCCCGTTGGGGCTGGCGGAGGGCGGCACCCGCACCCTCATCGCGCCACTGGAGGCGGGCGAGCTGCCCAACGTGGCCCAGATCAAGGGCCTGCGGCTGGACCAGATTCTCCTGCTCACCACCGGCGTCCTGGTGGTGCTCATCGTGGGCTTGCTGGCGGCGCTGTCGGTGGCCTCCACCAAGTCCCAGTTCGAGGAGACGGCGCTCGTCTCCAAGGAGCGCATCCAGGAGCAGGCGCGCGAGCTGGGCCAGACGGTGGGGCAGACCATCGCGCTCACCTCCGCGACCAACCTGCGCGACAACAACTACGCCTTCCTCGAAGAGGTGGCGGGCTCCATCGTCAAGACGAACCCCAACATCCTCCGGGTGCAGATTTTCGACCCGGACGGGGTCCGGATGGCGGACAGCGAAGGCGCCGGCGAGGACAAGGAGGACGTCGCGCCGGTCCGCCGCGCCGAGCGCCGGCTGGTGAGCGCGTTCTATCGGGGGCAGCCCATCTCCGAAATCCAGGAGCCCATCGATTACGGCTCCAGCAGCGGCAAGGGGCTGGTCGTCATCAGCTACTCGCTGGGCGGGCTGCAGAAGCAGCTGGCGTCGCTGGAGCAGGACAAGCGCGCCACGGTGCGCGCCACCACGCTGCGCATGCTGGGGCTGGGGCTGGGCTTCGTGGTGCTGGCGGGCGTGCTGGTGGCCTACCAGAGCCGGCGCATCACCCGGCCGCTGGGCATGCTGACCGGCAAGGTAATGCAGCTGGCCGCCGGCAACCTGAGCGCGCGGGCGGGAACGGCGCAGGGCGCGGGCCGCGAGGTGGTGACGCTGGGCGTGGTGTTCAACCACATGGCCGAGCGCATCAAGGTGCTGCTGGAGGACGTGCGGGCCAAGGCGCAGCTGGAGCGCGAGGTGTCGCTCGCGCGCACCGTGCAGGAGACGCTGCTACCGGGGCGCGAGGGTGTGCAGGTGGGGCCGCTGCGCATCGCCGGCCTGGTCGTCACCGCGGATGCGTGCGGCGGCGACTGGTGGTTCCGGGCCGCCCTGGATGACCGGCGCATCGTCATTGGCATTGGCGACGTGACGGGCCACGGCCTGTCCACGTCGCTGGTGGCCACCAGCGCCACCAGTGGCTTCGCCTCGGCGATGACGCTGCGCGAGCCGTCGCAGGTCAACGCGCAGATGCTCATCACCGCTCTCAACGTGACGCTGGCCAACGTGGGCCGCGGTGAGCACCAGATGTCCAGCGCGCTGGCCGTCATCGACGTGTCCAACGGCTACATCGACTACGCGGCGGGCGCGCACCCCAGTCCGCTGGTGTTCAACAAGCGCAGCGGTCAGGTTGCATCGCTGCCCGCGCGCGGCCCGCTGCTGGGCGCCTCCGTCGAATCCCAGTTCACCTCGCGCCAGGCCCAGCTGCGGCCAGGGGACGTGGTGGTCTGGTACACGGACGGCCTCACCGAGGCGCGCGACAACGCGGGCAAGCTCTACGGCACCCAGCGTCTGGCCGCCGCGGTCCAAGCGCACGCCCACCTGTCCGCGGAGGCGCTGCGTGACGCGGTGCTGGCGGACGCTCGAGCCTTCAGCGCCGGCCAGCCGCAGCGGGACGACATCACCGTCGTCGTGGCCGAGTTCAGCCCCGCCGCCTGACTTCCTTCTGGGACTCCACACGCATGCGACGCTCCCCACGACATCCTCGGTCGCGCCGTCTCACGCCGGCTCTCGCGCTGCTGACCACCCTGTGCGGCCCGCCCGTGCTGGCCCAGTACCGCCCGCCGCCCATGTCCGAATCCCAGCGGCTGGTCCGGGACGGCGAGGCGGCGCAGGTGGCCGCCAGCGCCGCCAGCGCCTCGGGGAACAAGAAGGAGGCCGAGGAGAAGTACCGCAAGGCCCTGGCCCTCTTCGAACAGGCGCTGACCGCCGAGCCTGGCTCCGTGGCCGCCGCTGCTGGCCTGGGTGCCAGCGCCAACGCGCTCAATGACTGGCAGCGCACCGTGGACCGGGTGCAGCCGGTGCTGACGGCGAACCCCTCGGAGCTGGCCCTGGCCTATCCGGTGAGCGTGGCGTACTTCAAGCTGCGCCGCTTCCCGGAGGCCGTGCCGCTGATGGAGCAGGTGGCCACGGCCGACAAGGCCGAACACCTCATCGTTCATTACTACCTGGCCAGCTACTACCTCTACGTCCAGCAGGGAGACGCGGCGGCCACGCGGCTGAAGCGCTACCTGTCGCTGCGTCCGCAGGCCCTGGCACCCAACGACTTCCAGATTCACGAACTGCTGGGCCGCGCCCACGTGCTGCGCGGGGATGCCGCGGCGGCGCGCGCGTCCTTCCAGCAGGCGCAGGCGGGCCGGCCAGAGTCGCCGTCGGTGCAACTGGGCCTGGCGCAGGTGCTGGAGCTGGAGGGCCGGGTGGTGGAGGCGCGCACGCTGCTGGAGGGCGTCACCACGCGCTTCCCGCAGGCGGGTGACGCGCGCGAGAAGCTGGCGCGCCTGTACCTGGGCGCGGGGGACGTCGCGAAGGCGGACGCGCAGGCCCAGGCGGTGGTGAAGCTGGGCAGCTCACCCGCGGCGCACCTGCTGCTGGGTGACGTGCGCTTCGCCCAGAAGAACGCGGCCGCCGCGGAGGCGGAGTACCGCAAGGTGCTCCAGCTCCAGCCGGGTCTGGTGCTGGGGCAGATGGCGGTGGGCAAGGCGCTCCAGGCACAGGGCCGGCACGAGGAGGCCATCCAGTTCCTGGAGGGCGCCGTGCGCGCGGGCGCCAACAGCCTGGAGCTGTGGGCCAACCTGGGCTCGGTGAACCGGCGCGCGGGCCGCTTCCAGCGCGCGGTGGAGGTGCACCGGCGCGTGGTGGAGATGGCGCCGCGTCAGGCCCTGGGCTACGTGCTGCTGGGCGCGGACCACTTCGCCACCGGCCAGTGGGACCAGGCCATCGAGGACTACGCCAACGCGCTGCAGGTGGAGCCGGAACACGCCGGGGCGAAGCAGTGGCTGGCCCGGGCCCTGGCGCACCGGGCGCGGGACAGGGCGGGCACGGGACGGCTGGAGGACGCCGTCCGGGATTTGCGCCGCGCGTACGACTTGGACCGGGGCGCGCCCATGGCTCGCCGGCTGGGCGCCGCGCTGCTGGAGACGCGCGCCTACGCGGACGCGCGCAAGGTGATGGAGCAGGGCGTGATGCTGCCCGGCGCCGCGTGGCGTGACAGCCTGCTGCTGGGGTATGCGCGGCTGGCCACGAACGATGCCCAGGCGGCGCTGGAGGCCTTCAACCGCGCGGCCACCCAGACGGAGGAGCCCGACGAACAGGCGGAGGCCTCCGTCGGCGCCGCGCTGGCCGAGGTGGAGCTGGGGCAGGTGGACGCGGCGGTGCAGCGCCTCACCGCGGTGGGCCCGTCGCGCGCCGCGGCGCAGGTGGCGGGCGCCAACCTTCCGCGCGTGCTGGTGCGCCGGGCGCTGGTGCGCCTGGAGGCCGGAGACGCCGACGCCGCCGAGCGGGATTTGGACCTGGTGGACAAGCTGGGCACGGGCAACCGCAAGGAGCTGGTGCGGCTGGCCCAGTTCGTCCGCGGCCTGGCGCGCGCGGAGTCGGGGCGCCACGCGGAGGCGAGCGCGGCCATCACCAAGGCCCTTGCGTCCACGCAGCCCTGGGCCTGGCCCAACACGCGCGCGCTGGCCACCGCCTTCGTGCTCTACAAGAAGGGACAGGTGCCCGCCGCGCGCAAGCAGCTGACCGCGGCGGCGAAGAAGCCGATGCCCGGACAGCCCAAGTGGCTGACGGCGATGACGGGCGCGCTCCACCGGCGCGAGGCGTCCCAGGCGTACAATGCCGGCAACATGAAGGTGGCGGAGAAGGCCTTCAAGGCCGCGCTCGCCGGCAATCCGGACGACACGCAGGTGCAGCACAACCTGGCCTGCGTCGACTGGCGCAAGGGCCGCACGACAGACGCCGTGGAGGCATGGCGCCGGCTGGAGTCGAGCGTGCCGGTGGCCGCGCTCAACCTGGGCATCGACGCGCAGGAGCGCCGCAAGGACGCGGGTGAGGCCGTGGAGGCCTGGCGCCGCTACCTGGCCGGCGGCAGCGGCCCGCGCATGGCGCAGGTGCGTGAGTGGAAGGAACGCCTGCAGAGTCTGCACGGCCTGGCCGAGCCTGCCTCGGGCGCGCCCGCGGACGCCACCGTGGAGGAGACCCCATGAAGACGTCACCTCGCTTCCTCCTGGCTGGCCTCGTGCTGGCCTGCACCCTGACGGCCAGCTCCGCGCTCGCGGCGCCGAAGAAGGCCACGCTGGGGGTGTTCCTCGCCACCACGCTCGCGGATGGCCAGGAGCGCTTCGAGTACGCGGAGGCCCTGGCCGCCCGGCTGACGGAGACCCTGGACACGCCCGTGGCCGCCAAGAGCTTCGGCCGCTACGAGGACTTCTCCCGCGCGGTGGCGGGCGGGATGGTGGACTTCGCGGTGGTGGATGCGTGGGCCGCGGTGCAGCTGGGCGCGAAGGCGAAGCCGGTGGCCTGGGCCTCACGCGCGGGTGACACGCAGCAGCGCTGGGCCATTGTCGCGTTGCAGCGCGGCGTGGTGAAGGACCTCGCCGGCAAGCGCCTGGCGCATGTGAAGGGCGCGGGCCCGGCGGACCCGAAGTTCGTCACCCACGTCGTGCTCGGTGGCGACCTGGACGCCCAGAAGCACTTCAAGCTGGCCCCCGTGCCGAACGTGGAGTCCGCGCTGAAGATGCT
The DNA here is from genome assembly GCF_010998615.1 of Myxococcus sp. CA023. Taxonomy (GTDB): domain Bacteria; phylum Myxococcota; class Myxococcia; order Myxococcales; family Myxococcaceae; genus Myxococcus. The sequence continues at coordinate 4,855 of NZ_JAAEAH010000145.1, forward strand.
GGAGGCCAAGGGCGCGGAGGCGGCGCTCGTCCCGCTGGCGCACGTGCCCAAGGGCAAGGATGTGCGCGTGCTCTTCCGCAGTGGGCGGGTGCCGGGGGCCGTGCTGGTGGACCTGCGCAACCACGAGGCCGCGCTCACTGGCGCGCTGGGGAAGGTGGGCGCGGTGGCGCCCTTCGATGCCTTCGCGCGGCTCCAGGACAAGGACTTCGACGAGTTCAGCAAGCTCGTCACGCGTGGCCCGCCGCGGCGTCAGCCCGTGCTGGCCGAAGGGGCCGAGCTTCACGTGGAGGCCGAGGTGCTGGTTCGCTCGGAGGAACTGGGCCCCGCGCTTCCGTCCTTCGTTGGGGACCTCGCCGTCTCCGCGGAACAGCCGGATGACTGATCCTTTCCCGAGTTTCTAGAGAATGAGAGCCAGCGACTTGGCCCGGCGTTGTCTCTGGGGTAGCTTGAAAATGATGGCGTTGGTGTCCAGCCGAGAAACCGCGTTCCCCCGGACGCAAGCGCTGGCGCCGAGCCCGTCTCCGGGTCGTACGTACAGGACCTCGGGTGTCCATGCTCCACCCTTGGATGTGAGAACGATGCACTCGACTCTGTTCGGTGAGCCGCGGCTGGGCGCGGCGAAGGCGGTTGCCGGTCGCCGCGCCCTGCGCGCCGGCCTGCCTCTTTCCATCATGCTGTGCGTGCTGTCCCTCGTCGTCCCTTCGAGCGCGGCAGCGCAGGAGGCCGCGGAGGCGGAGGCTCCCGCCAAGGTGAAGCGCCGGAAGCGGGTGGTGAAGCCCGCGGCCTCCGCGCGTCCCGCCGCGAAGACGGCGAAGAAGCCGAAGAAGCCCGTGAAGCCGCCCGTCGAGGACGCGGACGACCCGACGGCCGAGCCGGAGATTCCCGTCCTGGGTGGCGGGCCTGCCACGGATGATCCGTCGCCCGCGAGCGCGCCGGCACCCGTGCCCACGCCGCCCTCCGCCGCGCCCCTGACGCCGGCCACGCCCCTGATGGCCGAGCCCGCCTCACCGCAGGCGCTGCCGCCGGTCGGCGCGGACTTCAACCCGCCGGACGCGCCGACGCATCTCCCGCCGGCCACCGCGACGCTGCCCGCGCACCAGCCCGCGCCCGCGTCGAACATTCCCATCAGCGCGCCCTTCGCGGAGCCGACCCTGGATCGCCCCTTGCCGCCGCAGTCCGGGCTCGCGGGCCTGGGTGCGGACCCGCTGGACGGCGCCGACGCGCTGGAGGAGTCCGTCAACCGCGTGCTGAGCGAGGCGGTGGTGACCACCGCCGGCAAGCGCAACCAGCGCATCTCCGACGTGCCCCTCACGGTGTCCTGGATTCCGGCCGACGAGCTGGAAGGCACCGGCCAGTTCACGCTGTGCGAGGCCATCCAGTACTTCCCTGGCATGGAGTGCCGCCGGGGCTCCATGCGCAAGGCGGCGGTGAGCGCGCGCGGCCTGGGCTCCAACTACCTGTCCAACCGCCTGCTGCTGCTCCAGGACGGCCGTCCGCTGACGGACCCGTGGACGGGCCAGTTCTACGCGGACGAAACGACGCCGCTCACCAACCTCAAGCAGGTGGAGGTCATCCGCGGCCCGGGGTCCTCGCTGTACGGCTCCAACGCCTTCAGCGGCGTCATCAACGTCATCCAGCGCCAGCCGTCGGACCTCATCGAGAAGGGCAAGAACGTGGGCGCCGAGGCCCGGGTGCTGGCGGGCCAGGACCAGACGTGGCGTCTGCATGGCACCGTGGCGGGCCGTGGCGGTCCGGTGGAGGCGCTGCTGGGCTACTACGGCTTCGGCTCGGACGGCCCGCAGCTCTTCAACGACCCGCGCGTGGGCCGGGTGGACACCAACCAGGACTCGCTGGTGCACCAGGTCAACGGCAAGGTGCGCATCGGGCCCCTGGCGCTGGACGCGGACTTCACGGACGCGGAGATTGGCCGCCCGGGTGGCACGCACATCTCCACCGTGGGCAACTGCGGCCGCTGCCACTACACGCCGAACGACTCCGAGTCGGTGCAGAACTTCAACGCGTCCGCGCAGGTGGACCAGCAAGTCACCGACAACCTGCGCCTCTTCGGCCAGGCGTACGGCTTCTTCAAGCGCCGCGACGTGCTGATGGAGAACGCCTTCGGCGGCGACCCCACCCGCGCGCTGGGCAAGCGGCGCCGGCTGGGCGGCGAGGCGCGCGCGCTGTGGACGATGGGCGACCTCAACGTCACCTTCGGTGGTGACTTGAAGGCGGACGCCGTCAACGTGCCCAACGTCCTGCCCGAGCTGAGCATGGACGACACGCGGCAGACCATCCTGGGCGGCTTCGTGGACGCGGAGTACCGCCTCTTCAACCGGCTGGTGTTCGGCGCGGGTGCCCGTTACGACCGCTACCAGATTCCGGAGCGCGTCTGGCAGAACCGCACGGACCAGGTTTCGCCGCGCGCCAGCGTCGTGTTCCACGCGGTGCCGGAGTTGCTGACGCTGCGCACCAACTACGGCCGCGCCTTCCGTGCGCCCACGTTGGCGGAGCTGGCCATCAACCAGCAGATGTACGCGGCCACACTGGTGGGCAACTCCAACCTTCGCGCGGAGACGCTGGACACCATCGAGGCATCGGTGGATTTCTGGCCCTTCGATCGGAGGGTGCGCCTGACGGGTACGGGCTTCTACAATCTGGCGAAGAACTTCATCAACCAGCAGCTCGTCTTCGGCTCTGTGTCGCAGTTCCAGAACCTGGGCGACGCGCGGGTGGCGGGCTTCGAACTGGAAGCGGCCGCGCAGATTCCGTCCATCAACTCGTCCTTCGACATCGCGTACCAGTTCCTCGATGCCAAGGCGCTGCCGTACGACGACGGCCCTCAGTCACCGCTGGACTACGCGCCGGCCCATCGCATCTACGCGCGTGGCCGTACCAACATCGGCAAGGTCGCCTTCGTGGAGCTGTACGCGCTGCTGGTGGGCTCACGTTATGACCCGGGCTTCGAGGTGGACGAGACGACGGGCCTGCCCACCACCCGCGTGCAGTTGCCCAGCTACGTCACGGCCAGCGCGCGTGTGGGCTTCAACGTCTACGACGGCATCTCCGTGTCGTTCCTCGGCTCCAACCTCTTCAACGCGCAGTACGAGGAATCCCACGGTTTCCCAGCACCGCCCCAGTCGTTCTTCAGCGAAGTCAAGGTTCGATACTAGCCCTTGAGTACCGCCCCCCACCTGGAGGCCGGCGGCCTCCTGTTGATTGCAGACGAGTCGCTTTCTCCGGCGCTGGTGGAGCAGGCGGCTCCCGTCCTTGCACAGGGCGGCATGGCGCTGTGCCAGGGGCCGGGGTCGCCTTCCGGGCCCCGGCGCCTGATGCTCTTCGACGGGAAGCTGACGCCAGCGCACGCGGAGGCGCTGCGCGGCGAGCCGCCCGCGCTGCTGCTGGCGACACGGGCCTCCGACGGACGTCCCTCCACGTGGGAGGCGCGTCTGTTGGGGGACCTGCTTCGCGGCGCGCCGTTGCTGCCCGCGGGGGCATCGCGGCACCGGCTTCAGTCGGTGGCGGACATCAACGCCACCGGTGAGGCCGCCGCGCAGGCCGTGACACAGGCGCGGGGTTCGCGTACGGCGGCGGCGCTGGTGGGCGACGTGGTGCACGAACTGGCGGCCAACGCGATGTGGGACGCGCCGGTGGATGCGCAGGGCCAGCACCGGTACGCGCACCGCCGCTCCGAGGTCCGAGAGGTGGCGCCGGAGGACGCGTGCGAGCTGTCCTACGTGGTGGAAGAGGGCCGCATGTGGTTGGAAGTCGTGGACCGCTTCGGTGGTCTGCGTCCGGGGCCCTTCGCCCGGGCGCTGGGAGGGTGGGGC
>NZ_JAAEAH010000146.1 GCF_010998615.1 Myxococcus sp. CA023
CTCCCTCCCCCTCAACAGGGCCCCCATTCCTCTTATGCGCGCGTGACGTCGCCACGCGCTATCGGGACGAGCACGAATCCGCCCCCGCCAACCGCAAGGACTTGTTCGAAGGCTCCATCAACCAGCACTGGGCATCGGGTGTGCGGCTGGGCAGCTGGATGGGAGACGCCGGCTTCGCCGCACGCGAGGTCTGCCCAGCGGAGTACGAGCGGATGGCCGAGACCAAGAAGCTGGCAGCATAGTCAACCTGTCCACCGAACCGGAGCAGGCCCAGTTGCCGCCTCGGGACTTTCACCCTACGGGTCCATGAGTTCCTCCAGGCATCACACAACTTCCCTGACACAGGGGGGGAAGTGTCGAGCCCGAGACGTTTCTGCTCTCGCGGCGAGGTAGACTCCTCGCGCCCATTCACGCGGCTTGGCGCCCGTGCATCCGCTGTCGGAGGGGGACATGAAAGACATGGGAACTCATCAGTGGCGACCGCTCTGGCTCGCCGCCACGCTGGCCGTGTTCACGGCCTGTACGCAGACGGAATCAGCATCCTCGGAGCCGGAGACGGTTGTGCTCGGCACGTCCTCCGCCGCGCTGTCGTTCGGGACTCCCGCGCTCGTGCGGGATTTGCGGACGCGTGCGCCTGAACCGCCCACCTGGGGGCCACCCGGGAGCCAGCCGGCGGAGTTCGTGAAGGTCGGCGACACGCTCTTCTTCACTGCGACGGAGGCCAGCAGCGGACTCGAGCTGTGGAAGAGCGACGGCACCCCCGAGGGCACCCAGCTCGTTCGGGATATCAATCCAGGCCCCGCCTCCTCCTACATCACCGGGCTCACCGTGGTGGGCGAGCATGTCTACTTCTCCGCCTACGAGGCCTCCCGTGGGCAAGAGCTGTGGAAGAGCGACGGCACCCCCGAGGGCACCGTCATTGTCAGGGATATCTACCCTGGCATCGAATCCTCCGGTCCCAGCAGCCTGCGGGCCTTCAACGGCATGCTCTACTTTGGTGCCGGGAATGCCAGCGTGAACTACGGACTCTGGCGAAGTGATGGCACCGCGGAGGGCACCGTTCCCATCTGGGGCGGCGCGCCGATGGGCTTCTGGTTCAACTCCGACCTCGTCACCGTCGCGGGCACCCAAATCTTCTTCACGGTGCTTAAAGAGGCCACCGGCAACGAGCTGTGGCGGACCGACGGAACGCTCGAGGGCACCCGCTTCGTTCGCGACCTCCTCCCGGGCAGCGGGGTCAGCTACATCGAGAAGCTCTGGAGCGTGGGCGACCGCGTCTTCTTTGTCGACCATGCGGCCGGGCAGCGACATCTCCTCTGGACCAGTGACGGCACGGAAGAGGGCACGCGAGTCGTCTATGACGCAACGCCCTGGGCCTCGCCCTATGACGCCCCCATCAAGGCCATGGCGGTCATGGGCGAACGGCTCTACTTCGCCGCGCTGGGCGCCGACGACGGCGCCAACGTGGGTTTCGAGCTGTGGACGAGTGATGGCAACACGTCATGGCTGGTCAAAGACATCGACCCGGGCGAGTTCGGGAGCGAGCCGGCGGAGCTCACCGCCGTGGGCAACCTGCTCTACTTCAGCGCGCATGAGGGCCGCACCGGCGCTGAACTCTGGAAGAGCGACGGCACGGAGGAGGGCACCCAGCGTGTCGTCGACCTCGCTCCAGGCGACTTCGTGAGCGCCTATCCCACGGGGTTGTTTGGCGTGGGCAACGAGGTCTACTTCACCGCGAGGGGGCCTTCGGGCGCGGGGCTGTGGAGGAGCGACGGCACCGCCGAGGGCACGGTGCGGGTGAAATACCTCCATGGACGGGTGAGCGGCACCCCTCCTGAAGAGATGCTCGCCGTCGGCGACATCCTCTACCTGGCGGCCACGGACGGCACCGCGGGTGTGGAGCTGTGGAGGAGCGACGGCACGGAGGCGGGCACGTACCAGGTGAAGGGCATCCTCGTCACGACAGCTGACTCGAGCCCTCAGTCCCTCACCCCCTTCAACGGGGGCCTGGCCTTCACTGCGGACGTGGAGAACCTCGGACGGGGGCCGTGGGTGACGGATGGAACCGCCTCTGGAACCCGCTTCCTCATGGACACGTCCCCGACCGCCGCGAGGTCCAACCCCGCGCAGATGCTCGTGCTCAACGGCGCCCTCGTGTTCGACGCGCTCACCTATGCCAACGGCAGGGAGCTGTGGACCAGCGACGGCACACCCGCGGGGACCCGGCTCCTCGTCGACATCCGGCCCGGCGCCGGCCTCTCCAGCGAGCCGCAGAACATGACCGTCATCGGTGACCGGCTCTACTTCGCCGCGAACGATGGTCAGACAGGCCTGGAGCCTTGGACCAGTGATGGAACCGCCGCTGGCACCCGGCTCCTCAGGGACCTCAATCCGTCGTCGGCCAGCTCCCTTCCCGGTGGCTTCGAGATGTTCAAGGACCGGGTCTATTTCTCGACAAGGAATGCATCGATTCCGGCACTCGCGACGACCGATGGCACGACGGATGGAACGGCGTTCGTGAGGAACCTCACCACCTACCTGGGCTCGACCTTCGTGGCCATGGAGGACGCCTTCCTCTTCACCGCGGCCGTCACCAACTCCAACGACTACGAGCTGTGGAGGAGTGATGGCACTGCCGCGGGAACACAGCTCGTCCGGAACATCGGCGAGGACAGTCATTTCTCGATGGGCGGCAGTCCGTCCTACCTGACGATGCTCGACGGCGTGGTGTACTTCCGCGCCGAGGAGTCCATGGGGCGGCATCACCTGTGGCGCAGCGACGGCACGACGGCCGGCACCTCGCGGGTGATGGCGCTTCCGGTGGGGCAGGGCAACTTCAACCCGCGCCACCTCACGGTGTCCAACGGCATCCTCTTCTTCCAGGCGCATGACCCGGAGGGCGGCACCGAGCTGTGGCGGAGCGACGGCACGACGGAGGGCACCCGGCGGGTGAGGGACATCCACCCTGGCCCCACTGGCGGCATCGCCATTCAGCCGATGCTGGCGCTGGAGCCCGAAGGGCTCGTCCTGTTCACCGCTTCGGATGGGCTCTCCGGCATGGAGCCCTGGGTCTCCGACGGCACCGAGGCGGGGACCCGGCGGCTCGCGGACATCGCCCCGGGCGCCTTCTCCTCCAACCCCCGGCTCTTTACGCGCGCGGGAGACACCCTCTACTTCGTCGCGAATGATGGAACCACCGGCGACGAGCTGTGGCGCGTGGAGATGGACACCACTCCGGACACCACGCCGCCCACGGTGACCTGCCCCGCTTCGCTGACCGTGGAGGCCCAGGCCGACTCGGGCACCTCCGTGAGCTATCCGCCCGCGACCGCCACCGATGATGGCTTCGGCGAGCCGCTTCTTTCGTACAGCCACGACGCCGGGACGCTGTTTCCGCTGGGGCGGACTGCTGTCACCGTCACCGCCACGGATACGGCGGGCAACACCGCGACGTGCTCCTTTGACATCACCGTGCAGGACACCATCGCGCCAGCGCTGAGCTGTCCCGTGGACGTCACCGTGGAAGCCACCAGTGCCTCGGGCGCCACCATGAGTTATCCGCCTGCCACTGCCTCGGATGCCGTCACGAGCGCGCCCCAGGTCAACTACAGCCATCCATCGGGGACTCAGTTCCCGGTGGGGGGGACGACCGTCACCGTCACCGCGACGGACGCGGCCGGCAACGCGGCCTCGTGCACGTTCGTGGTCAGTGTCCGGGACAACATGCCGCCGGAAGTGACCTGTCCCGCGAACGTCTTCGCCGAGTCCACCAGCGCCGCGGGCGCCAGCGTCAGCTACCCGCCCGCCACCGCCTCGGACGCGTCCAGCCCGCCGGTGACGCTCGCCTACAGCCAGGCCTCAGGGAGCTTCTTTCCGTTCGGAGTAACCACCGTCACCGTCACGGCCACGGATGCCTCGGGCAACAGCGCCGCCTGCGACTTCTCGGTGACGGTCCGCGACACCACGGCTCCGAGCCTGACGTGTCCCTCGGATGTCATCGCCGAGGCCACCAGCGCCATGGGCGCGACCTTGGAGTACGCGCCCGCCGTTGCCTCCGACGCGGTCACCGGCTCGCCGGTGCTTGTCTACAGCCAGGGCTCGGGCACGCAATTCCGTCTCGGAGGAACGGAGGTCACCGTTACCGCCCGAGATGTGGCGGGCAATGAGGCCACGTGTCGCTTCACGCTGACCGTGCGAGACACCACGTCACCGGAGGTGACCTGCCCGGCGGACCTCACGGCGGAGGCCGAGGACGCCAGCGGTGCGTCTCTTTCCTTCACGCTTCCGAGCGCGCGGGACACCGTCACCGCTGCACCCGAGGTTTCCTCCAGCCACGCGCCGGACAGCCGCTTCCCGCTCGGGATGACGCCCGTCGCCGTGATGGCGCAAGACGAGGCGGGCAATGCGTCCTCGTGCAGCTTCTCCGTCACGGTGCGCGACACCACGCCGCCCGCCATCATCTGCCCCGCGGACATCACCCTCAGGTCATCTGGCGCCCGGGGCGCCACGGTCACCTTCGAGCCCGCGACGGCCACCGATACGGTGACCGCTTCGCCGCAGGTGAGCTACAGTCTCCCGTCTGGCAGCGACTTCCCCCGGGGCACCACGTCTGTGGTGGCCACCGCGGTGGACGAAGCGGGCCTGTCCGCCGAGTGCACCTTCCACGTGACGGTACGTCCGCCCGCCACCGTTCCGGCCACTGATAACGAACTTGGCTTTGGGTGCGCTGCGGGAGGCACCGGTGGTGTCGGAGGTGCGTGGCTCCTACTCTTGGGCAGTGCTGTCTTCATTCAGCGGCGTCACCGGCGCGCATGATGAAGCCTGCGCGCCCTCCCGAACCGGGAGGGCGCGCTGACGCGGTGAGCGTGCGGGCCGCAGGTCACATCCCCAACTGCTTCACCCACCTCCTGTTCCGCCGTCTCCATCTCCAACGCGAGCTGGCAGCCTCGCGTACCGGATGAAGCATCCGCTGCCCGACGGCACCACGCGCCTCTTCTTCACCGGGCTGGAACTCCTCCTTCGTCTGACGTCGCTGGTGCCTCCGCCTCGGACAAACCTCACAAGGCTCCACGGCATCTTCGCTCCAGGCGCGAAAGTGCGGCCAATTCTGCTCCCTCAAGCGGGCGCGGAGCCGGGGCTGGAGGAGGAGAGCCCGGCCCAGGCTGCGACGGTGGAGTCAACGCTCGAGCGCACGCCGCGATTGGATTGGGTGGGCCTGCTGCGCCGGACGTTCACGCTGGATGACTTCGCCTGCTCTCGGTGTGGCGGGCGCAGGAGGGTGCTGGCACACCTGACGGCCCCCGGTGGGGAGCGCGCCATTCTGGAGCACCTGGCATTGCCCTCGCGGCACGCGAAGTTAGCCCCGGCATAGGGTCCACCCCAGAGCGCGTGGTGTTGAGCCGTAGCCTCCACAGTGACATGTAAGCCCACGCCCGTGTGGCCTGCCGCCTGGATGGGCCGCTTGGACCCGCATGAGCCCCGGGGGGGCGACACAGCCTCTGCTCCGGCCCGGCACACAGCCCGCGCGTCACCCTCCCGCGGCCCTTCTTGGCTCCCTCTCCACCCGCCCGCCGCCCTCAACAGGGCTCCTATCCGTCCTATGCTCTCCATCATTCCTGGGTTCCCTCTCGATACGATCTACTGGGGCCGTACCGGAACGGTGGTGAGTGGCTCTCCCGTTTCGCTGGGGGAGGTGGACTGGAACGAGAACGGCACCATTCAGTCCGTGCCCTACGACTTGGACATCAACTACTTCACCCCCAAGGATTGCATCGACGGGACGAAGACCGTGCTCACCGGTCATGAGGATTGGTCCAACCTCCGCTTCGATTTCCGCGCCTACAGTGACGGGAACATGGCGGTAGCGGGTGCACTGCCCGCCGGGGAAATGGACCCAGAATCACTCTTTGCCACGGGTGCATCGCTGGACTCCGACGGCGATGGTGTCGCCAATGCGGACGACAACTGCATCGTGACCGCGAACCCGGGACAGGCGGACCTCAATGGCAATGGATTCGGGGATGCCTGCGAGCCTGCCTCCGCCGCGACCGACTTGTCAGCGACGATTTCCGCCTCGCCATCGACGGCACAAGTGGGCTCCAACCTCACGCTGACGCTCACCGTGACAAATGGCGGAACCAGTCCCGAAGGTCAGGTCTTCCTCTCACAGGTCCTGCCCGACGGCGTGACCTTCGTCTCTGTGACGTCCTCGCAGGGAAGCTGCCAACGCAACGGTTCGGCGGCAGGCTGTGATCTGGGGCATTGGGCGCGAGCGCCAGCTTGACCGTGACGGTGGTCTTGCAGCCGCTGAGCATTGGGAGCATCACCACCTCCGTGGAGGCCACCGGGTCGCTGGTGGACATCAATGATGCGAACAACACCGCGGACTTGAGCATCACCGTCATCCCCTAGGTGCTCCGAAGTAAACGGGTCCATCCGTGGCGAGCGACGGTGGGCCCTCCCCGGTGGACATCGGTCCAAGTCCGATGTCCACCGGGGGCTCCTATTCCCCCTAGTCAGCGAGGCCGTCGGTGAGACTGGAATCAAAGGTGCGAAGGGGGTTGAGAACAGCCGCATTGCTCCTGCTCCTCGCCGGAGGATGCCGGAGCCCATCCCTGCTCACCGACGGGCGAACCCATGAAGCCCTCCCCGGACAGGAAGCCTCGCCCGCCAGGCGCATGGGCGGAGGGCCCTGGCTGCTTCAGGTCCGCAAACAGGACTTGTGGGTCCGCACCCCTGCTGGGGACAGCGAGTACGCACTGACACGGACCGGGCGGGTGGTGGCCACCCGCCCCTACGGAAACGGGCTGGGATGGAGCGGCGTCGCCATCTCTCCCGATGGGCGCCAGGTGGCCTATGTCGAACGCCCGGAAGCGCAGGAGCACGAATCCCCGGGCCGATGGGCCCTCCTGTGGATCGTCAATTCGGATGGCTCGGGTCGACGCATGCTGCTGGACCTTCGCGAGCACGCGCTGACTCCGGGGCCGTTCCGCGCGGGCCCCATCCTCTGGTCCTCGGATGGCGCCCGGATCGCATTCTCCCTGGAGTCCTTCGCGCGAACCGGTCCGGAGTCGCGGTCCTGCCCGCTCGCGGGGGTCCACACGGTGGAGGTGGGTTCGGGCAAGGTGGAGCGGCTCTTCGAGAGTCCAACGCACGGGATGCTCACCCCCCGAGGGTGGAGCGCACAGGGGACCGTCTCCTTCTCGCTGCTCTCCTGTGAGGCAACCGCCGAGGTTGGGAAGGACGGCCGCTTCTTCGAATTCGAGCCAGGAAGAGGCATACGAGACACGCACGCGCGCGGTGCGGTTTCCTCCGACGGGGTGCATACGCTCCTGCTGCCATCGACACCGGAAGCCGGGGTTCCCACCGCATTGCTGGATGGAAGGAAGGTGGATGCCCCTTCCGAGGTCGACACCCGACTCCTGCGCCACGTGGCCTGGATGCAGCACCAACCCGTGGCCTATCTCACGACCTACTCAGGACAGCCTCGCTCCTGCGCCTTCGACCGTGTGCCCGCGCCAGCGCTCTTCCAGGCGAACTTCGACGCGTCGCGACCGGGCATCGAGCCGAGAACGGGACTGGGTGGACTCATGGTCCTCGCGTTCTCACCCGACGACGCACACGTCCTCGCCGCGACGGTCCTGCTGCGCTCCCAGGCAAGCGAGGTGTGCTGGCCGGACACCTTCGATTCGCTCCTGGTGATGGAACGCGTCCAGTTGGAGAACAGCCCCACCCTGACCGCGCTCTCCGCTTCCAGCATCCGGCTCGACGTGCCGGCATCGCAGATGGGACCAGAGCTTCAGGGCTTCGTGGGCTGGGTGCGGTAGCACTCGAACCCACGAAGAACGCAATTTTTCGGCTCGGCCTTGCAAGTAACGCCTCACTACCATGCGCTGGTGCCGGAAGGCGTCTTCGTGCCGGGGGAGGGCGGCGTGCGCTTCGAGGCGTTGCCGCCGCCCACGCAAGGACCTGCATGCCAACGACAGGCAGGGACTGGAACGGCGATGCCGCTACGGGGCGCGCGGTGCGCTGGCGCTGGAGCGGCTGTCACGAGCGGAGGACGGCCGCATCGCCTATCGGATGAAGCGCCCGCTGCCGGACGGCACCACGCACCTGCTCTTCACCGGGCTGGAACTGTTACGGCGTGTAGCGTCCCTGGTACCTCCGCCACGGGCAAACCTCACGAGATTCCACGGCGTCTTCGCTCCAGGCGCCAGACTGCGGCCATTTCTGGTCCCTCAAGCAGGTGCGCAGGAGGCGAGCGCGGGGCTTGAGGCAGCGGCCAGGAAGGAGCGGGTGAAGGAGAGGACACCGCGAGTGGACTTTCGCCGAGTTGCTCAGGAGGACGTTCGACTTCGACGTGTTCGCCTGCGCGAGGTGTGGAGGAAGGCGGCGGGTGTTGGCGAACGTGAAGGGGGCCCCCGGGGAGCGGGCGATTGTGGAGCACCAGGGCTTGCCCACGGCCTGTGCGAGGTTGGCCCCGGCACGAGGGCCACCCCAGGCCGTGTGGTGTTGAGGCTCAAGACAGCCACCAGGCCGGCGGCTCCTGCCACGCACCTGATGGGAGCGCGGCCTGGGCAGGCGTGTGCCCCAAGGGGGCTCAAGCGGCCTGTCCACCGGCCGGGAGCATCACTCGGGCGGCCCCGTCAGCGGCCCTCCTCGGCCCCT
>NZ_JAAEAH010000147.1 GCF_010998615.1 Myxococcus sp. CA023
CGGCGGCGTGCCGCCGACCCGCCCGATTCACTCCTCCAGCCCAGCCTCTAAATCCTCGCGGCGCGTGCCGGTCACGGCCATCGTCCGTCTGCAACCGCTCACGCCACGTCGCTGGCCGGACGGTTACCTCACACTCACTTCATCGACTTGGTGGAACCCCTGCCGCCCCTTCTCCCGGAGCACTGGGAGCTGGGACTCAGCGAGTTGGGCGAGACGACGACGCTGCATTGATACGAAGAGCGCGACTCCGCCAACGACCGCTACACATCAACGACGTCAACCAAGTGCAAAGGCAGCGCGTCTCCAGTGAGCTGCCACATCCCTTGAACCAAACCACACCAACAGAACCAACCAGCACAAGGAAGACTAACCTTGTCCGCCTGTGTAGTTACCGCGCGCATCAAGGATGGCCGTCACTTTACGAAGGGAGGTTGCCCTAGAGCGCACATCCCCCAGCCGCTCGAAGACGGGCAGCACATCCTCTCGGTGGATGCGCAGCGCCTCATCGAATTCCCCTCGTGCCGAAAAGACGTCGGCTACCATATCGAGGGTGACGGCCCGAGAGTTCACGTCCCCTAGCCGCTCGAAAATGGGCAGCACCTCATCTCTGAGAATGCGCAGCGCTTCATCCAACTGCCCTTGCGCCTGGAGGACACTCGCCACCTTGCCACGAGTCATTGCCCAGGAGCGCACATCGCCCAGTCGCGTGAAGACGGGTAGTACCTCCTCTCGGCGGATGCGCAATGCCTCGTCGAATTGGCCTCGTGCCGCAAAGATGCCAGCCGTCTGCTCAAGGGTTAAGGCGAGCGAGCGTACGTCCCCCAGCCGCTCAAAGATGGGCAGTACCTCCTCTTGGAGAATGCGCAGCGCCTCGTTCACCTCTCCCCGTGCATTGAGGATGTCGGCCACGTGGCCCAGCGTTACGGCCCGGGAGCGCACATCGCCCAGGCGCTCGTTGGCCGGCAATACCTCAGATTGGAGGATGCGCAGCGCCTCATCCAACTCCCCTTGCGCATGGAGAATGTCTGCCACCTGCAACAGCGTCATGGCCCGGGAGTGCACGTCTCCCAGCCTCTCGTAAACCGGTAACTCCTCCTCCAGATGGATACGCAGTGCCTCATCCAATGATCCTCGTGCCTGGAGAATATCGGCCACCTGGCCGAGCGTCATGGCCCGGGAGCGCACATCCCCCAACCGCTCGTTGACTGGTAGCACCTCCTCTTGGAGTAGTCGCAACGCCTCGTCCAGCTCCCCTTGAGACAGAAGGATGTCAGCCATCTTGCCGAGGGCAACAGCGCGCGAACGAACGTCGCCCAGCCGCTCGAAGACTGGCAACACATCCTCTCGGCGGATGCGCAGCGCCTCATCCAACTCCCCTCGTGCCAAGAGAATATCGGCCACCCTGCCGAGGGCGACGGCCCGAGAGCGCACGTCGCCCAGCCGCTCGAAGACTGGCAGCACATCCTCTCGGCGGATGCGCAGCGCCTCATCCAACTCCCCTCGTGCCAAGAGAATGTCGGCCACCTTGCCGAGGGCGACGGCCCGAGAGCGCACGTCGCCCAGCCGCTCGTAGGCAGGCAACTCCTCCTCTTGGCGGATGCACAGCGCCTTGTCCAGCATCCCTCGTGTCTGGAAGATGTCGGCCACTTGGCCCTGGGTTACGGCCCGGGAGTGCAAGTCGCCCAACTTCTCGTAAACAGGCAGCTCCTCTTCGAGGCGGATTCGCAACGCCTCGTCCAGATTTCCTCGCCCCTGAAAGATGTCAGCCATCTTGCCGAGCGTCATGGCCCGAGAGCGCAAGTCGCCTAGTCGCTCGAAGACGGGCAGCACTTCGTCTCGTAGGATATGAAGTGCATCATCCAGTTCCCCTCGATCTTCGAGGATGTCAGCCACCTTGGTAAGCGTCATGGCCTGGGAGCGCGCATCACCCAGCCGCTCGAAGACGGGTAGCATCTCCTCTTGGCGGATACGCAGCGCCTCATCCAACTCCCCCCGCGCATAGAGTACGTCGGCGATGATTGCGAAGGCCTTGGTATCAAAGGACTCGGTGCGCTGCGAACGCGCGAGTACCTGCAGTTCGCGTGCGGAACCAAGGGCTATATCCAGGAGGCCAGCATTCATCGCAACGCGCGCCAGTAACCCCAACGTCAGAGACCGCAACTTTGGATCGGTCAACGAAAGAAGAGCCTCCTCACAAAAGGCAGCCCACGCAAGGAATGGACCGTTCATCTGCGCATAGCTAATACAGACATCCACCACCCTTGCCCTATCTGCGGCCGGCACCTGAGCCAACCACACCACCAAGGATGTGGTTTCGAGCGTCAGCTCCCGCCACCGTTCGCCCTGTGCATCAGACTGATCGGATTGCTCTGGCAACCGACTAACAACCCACTCTGTCATCCTGGCGATGACAACATCTTGGCTTATGCCTTCCCGAAGTAGGGCCGCAATTAGCGGATGCACTCGCCATCTGTCCTGCTGAGACGATTCTTCCGAGGGCACCTTCTCAAGGATGGACAGTTCCACCGCCAGCACAATCAGGGAAGCAAACTCATCTTCAGAATGCCCCGCCAAGGCGGCCCCTAGACATAAGCCGACACCGGCGGCAGGTGCATGGCCAAGTGCTGCCATCCCCAGAAAAAACTTCGGGGCATCTTCTCCCCATTCCTCATAAAGCAGCGCTCTCAGTGCATCTAGCGAGATCTCTAGGGATGTCCGGAGCTCTGACCTAGAGGCACCCTCCAATAGAAGCTCGCTGGCCTTATCAGCAGGACCTATCGCCAGCCGCTTGCGCCGCAATTGAGCCAGAAAGCCGTCCATTGTATGGCCTCGGCGGAGATAACCTGCTGCCAAATGAATTGCGAGCGGCAAGTGTCCTAGCTCTCGCACAAATGACAGGAAGCCTTCCGCATCCGCGCTCCCACGCGGAGGGCGATACTCTTCCGATAGCTGCTCAAGCGCCTGCTCACTATCAAGAGGCCTTACCAGAATGACCTCCCAGCCCGAAGAGTCGCCAAAGCCATTCAACCGTCCACTCACGATGACAGCACACCCAGCGAGCCGACGAACAACGTCTGCCGCAGCTGTGGCTTCAGTCGGGCCATCTACATTGTCGATAACCAGCAGTGCAGATGACAGTCGCAGCTTCTCTCTTAAGGCTGCGGCAAGGCCGTCATGCGCCGCTGTCACTCCGAGAAGATCTGCCACCTCCCGCAGTAACTCGTCCGCCGTTTGCCGATGGCCGTACTGGAGAGATAGACGATGAAACCCGCCCGGGAAGCGCCCCGCATGCTCTCGGAAAAAATACCCTACCAAGTACGACTTTCCCACACCAGACATACCCTGAACGGCCACCGGCCGCGGTTCCCCCTTCTCGGGGAGAAGCGCTTCCTCCAACGCTCGAAGCTGGGCTGTGCGCCCTACGAATACGCCCGTTCGAATAGGGGCTGGCGCAACACGTGCTTTCGCCCCCCACCAGCGGATCCGCCCACCGCGACTGCCCGAGTACTTACCGTCATCGTTGAACCAGAAACCACCCTGCGAAGCCCACGAGCGAAACCAGACGTCGCAAGACTCGACCCTTCCTCGATCATTTAAAGCCAGTTGGATAAGTTGGAAGGAGTTGGGGTATCTGTCGCTCTCATAGAGGCAGCCAGCAGCCAACGAGCGCAGCGAGGAGGACGGCTCCTCAGAGAGAAGAGCCTCCGCCTCATGCAGGTGCCCTCGGAGTAGCAAGTCCACATGCCCCGCTAATAAGCGCTGAGCACATGATCCATCCATCAACTGACTCAACGGGTGGTGGATAAGCGCCACACGGACGCCACCAAGCTCGCCCCCTTCGTTCGTTGCGAGGCGCATCACTTGGTCGTCGGTAAGCCACAACCGACCTGAGTCATTGTCGTCACCTGCAAGCCATGCCGAATCGAGACCAATGATATGCACCGGAAATGGGTGCCCCGACAGCCGAAGCGTCTCTCTGTAGCCTAGCCGAGGGTGAAGTGCCGTAGACGGTAATAAGCCGGGACGGTCAAGCACCTTCGCGACCCACTCCCTGTAGGCAGCCTGTCGCGCCAAGACCTCGTCACGCATTGAGGCACGAAATCCCCGAGGAGCCCAGCCCTTCTCCGAAACCATCCACTGGGAGAACTCCTGGGCATCACTGGGACGAAGCAACTCCCTCAATTCCTTCCAGCTTGCAGAGGCGACCGAGCGGTCCACATCATGATTGCCAGGAACCAGGAAGAGCCGCTCACGCGGGCAATTAATTCGCGCCAGCATCTCATCTAGGAACAGGAGGACTCCCTCGTATTCCACCGGCCGCCCGGAGAAAGCCAAGTCCCCGGTGAAGGCCACGAGATCCACAGGCCCATCCGTTAGGATCTCATCGAGATTGCGCCGCCAAGCATCGCCGAGAACTCGGCGTCGCCGCCACGCCTCCCGCTCCCAGTCTCCACGGATATGCAGGTCGGAGATGTGAAGTATGCGTAGTCGATAGCTCATGGGTACCCCTGAACACCAGTATGGCACTACTGGTTGGCCCAGCACCGCATGTTCGCCACACTCCGAAGACTGCGGGTACACCTGGGTCGGGTCCAACTCACGTCGTATTTACGGCGGCTTACGAGCTGATGAATTAGACGGATAGCCTCCTCACGCCCTCGGAGCGCCAGCGCCTGCGCACCCTCGTCGAGTACCTCAAGCCCGCGCATACCCACTTCGTGGATCTAGTGGAACCCCTGCCGCCCATTCTCCCGGAGCACTGGGAGCTGGGACTCAGCGAGCTGGGCGAGACGACGACGCTGCACTGACGTCCGCCCGGCATGTCCCCGATTTCTCGCGCCATGCCTTTGCCTTCCTCTGGAGGGCGCAGGCATGAGCAACCGGCTGGATTTTTTCTTCAGGCAGAAGGTGACGGAGGCCGAGCTGGACCTGGCCTTCTCGCAGTTGGAGCAGGCGGACAGAAACCTCGCCTCAGACTTGGGCGTCCACGGCGTCATCTCCGGGGCCGTGCCCGCGCCGCATTCCCCCGTCCCCAACCTCTCCGTTGACTTGACGGCCCCGGGACGCGCCTACGACAACCTCGGCCAGCGCATCTTCTTCGGCACCGGGCAGACGGTGGACTGCTCGGTGGACTTGTCGGGCATCCCCACCGACGTCTCCACCTCGGGAAGCGAGCGGTGGGTGGGCATCTTCCTGCGCTTCACCCGCCTGCTGTCGGAGCCGCGCACGGACGGCAACTCCCAGCAGGTGTACTTCCGCCGCGACGAGTCCTTCGAGCTGGTGGTGCGCCAGGCACCGGAGGGCCCCGTCGGCCAGGCGCCCAAGCCCGCCCTCCAGCCCGACGAGTTGCTGCTGTGTGATGTCCGGCGCCGCCCGGGGCAGACGCAGATTCTCGCCGCGGACTTGGACACCTCCCGCCGCCAAGCCTTCATCTTCGCCCGAGGCACCTCCGTGGCCGTGGAGAGCGGCACCTGGGACGTCCTGAGCCCCAGCGCGGACACGGTGCAGGCGACGCTGGACGAGGTGGACGCCGAGCTGGCCGGCCACTTCTCCGGCGACGCCCGGAGGCACGAGGCCGGTGCAGTGGACTACGCGCCCCATGGCTTCCTCACCTCCACCACCGTGCAGGAGGCCGTGGACGAAGTCGTCGACAAGCTCTCCTCGGCCGCCGCTGGCACACCGGGCGCCTCCCGCGTGGGCGCGGACGCGGTGCCCGGCACGCCCAACCTCCTGCCGGCGGGCACTGTGGACGCGCAGCTGTCCTCACTGCTGAGCTTCGTGAATGCCCACCAGGGCGCTGCCACCGGCGCCCACCACGCCAGCGCCATTGGCGCATCGCCGCATGGCTACGTCAGCGGCACCAGCGTGCAGGCGCAGCTCCAGGAAGTCGTCACCCGCCTCGGAGAGACAACGGCCAACAGTCCCGGCTCCGCTCGCGTCGGAGGAGACGCACTGGCCGGGACGCCCCACGCCCTCCCCGCCAGCAGCCTGCGGCAGCAGGTGGCCTCGCTGCTGGGCTTCCTCAATGGGCACGTCACACAAGGCGCGGGGGCCCACGCGGCCTCCTCCGTCTCCGTCGCGGACACGGGCAACCTGCTGACGGCGAGCACCGCCGAGGCGGCCCTCGCCGAAGTCCTTGGGGCCTTCAGCGGCGGGCACTTCCGCGGCAACGAGACGGCGGCGGGCCAGCACAAGGCCATCCTCCAGCCCGTCCTGGGTACCGGCCGCGTCCTTCTCCTCGACGCACAAGGCGCGGGGGGCGCCGCCGCGCGGCTGCGCCTCTACGCCGACAGCGACTCGGTGTGGTTCACCCTCAATGCGGCCTGGAATGGAAGTGCCTGGGCCCGGGACACCAGCGGGACGGCCTCCGGCGGCTTTCGCCTCTCACGCAACGAGGCGGAGTTCCTCCACGACGCCACCACTGGCGTCACCTTCACCACCTGGACGCGCACCTGGCGGCTTCCCATGAGTAGCACCGCCAGCAACACCTCCTTCGAGCTGGCGGGCAGCGTGCGCGAGGTGGGCCGGCTCGGCCTCCAGTACAGCAACAGCGACACTGCCTCGCACGACAACCTGGCCGGGGGCGGCTCGGTGACGTTCCGCAGTCGCTTTCCCACCGCGCCCTCCTCCATCACCCTCTCCCCCCACGCCTTCGCCGGAAGCTTCGTCGGCAATCCCACCGTCATGGTGCCCGACAGAGACGGCTTCGCCTTCTACACCCACCAAACCCTCCAAGGCCTCGCCGCGACGTACTGGTTTGGCAGCTACACCGCAGTCGCGTGAGGACGCCCCCATGGCCATTCACGAAGTCACCGCCGACGACGTGCTTCAACGCTGTGCCCGGTGCGGCAGCGGCAATCGCCTCTCCCTCGACACCCTGGAGGTCGGCGTCGCGCGTCGGGAGGACGTGGACGACGGCCTCGTCCAGCTCCCTCCCTGTCCCGCCTGCCGCTCCACCGAGTTCCTCATCCGCGCGCCCGTGGGTGAGCCGGAGCATCCGGCGCCAGGCAGCTTCGGGCACCTGCACCGGCTCCTCGTCGGCCACCTCCATGCCGAACTCGTCCAACGCGGGCGCCTGCACACGGTGCTCAAGCCCAAGGGGGGCGGCGCCGGCAAGGTGGCGGTGCGGCCCCTTTCTCAGGAGGCTCGCGAGCGCTGGTTTCCGCAGGGCTTGCGCATCGAGGTGTCGCCCGACGAGCAGCCCCGCGCCCCGGAGGAGTCCAGTCGATAGACATACACTGCCAGCGAAACAGCCCCCCTGCGCCCGCCATGCTCCGGGGCGGCCCGAACCCCTCTCTCCTCGACTTGCTATGTCTCGAAGATAGAGCGTGTATGTCTTCGCGCGCTCCCCACTGCGCGCCAGGGAGACACCCATGATTATCGGCACCGACACCACCTACCTCGGCAATGAAATCCCCCGCCTCCAGGGGCAAAGCAGGGTACCCGCACGATAGGCCTATGAAATGACGAGGGTGAGGAGGTGGGTGCGGTAGGTGTCGTCGTGACCAGCCTGCCGCACGCGTCTGGGCAGACTTGCCTTGAACGAGGTGTCAGCCTTCAG
>NZ_JAAEAH010000148.1 GCF_010998615.1 Myxococcus sp. CA023
CTATGTCGGAGGGGTCCCACCCGTTCCCATCCCGAACACGGAAGTTAAGCCCTCCAGAGCCGATGGTACTTCGCGGGAAACCGCGCGGGAGAGTAGGTCGCTGCCGGATTCTTTTTGAGAAACCCCCGGTGTCCCTCGTGGACACCGGGGGTTTTCTGTTTTGGGCGTGTTGGGTTTCCGCACGTCACCGCGGGCGTTGGGCCAGGCGCCGCGCGCGCAGCCGGCGGCCCCCACCGTCAGCAGGGCCGCCGTGGTGGCCAGCACCAGCAGGTGCTCGGCTCGCGCCGCCCCGTGGTCTGCTACGGCGTCAAACAGGACGTGGGTACCACGCCCCCGGTGGTCCTCGAGGGACTTACCAGCGGGGAGCGCTTTGCCCTCACCGGGGGAGGGATAGGTCATGGAGTCATGGACCAATGCCCGCTCCCCTACAGGGGGGCCGTCCGGAGGTCCTCACCCTCGGCCGCAGCGGACTCACTGGATGGTCCGACACTGTCTCCGTCCGCTTCGACCGGCAAGGGCCACTGCTGGTGGCGACCTCCTCGAGCGAACGCTATCACTCGGCGAATCTGAGCCTGCTGGCGCAGCGTTCCAGCACGTTGAGCCATGAGGACTCGGAGTCCGGGGAGGAGGCCGGTTCCGAGGAGCGCCGTCAGTCCGAGTGCGCGGTGGTGCTCGCCCCGGGAACGGGGAGCCCCGCCGGCCATGCCCCGGTGTGGATGAGCTGGGGACGGAAGCACTGGAGCGGAAAGGAAGGACCTGAAGGCACACGCGTTGCGGCGCGGCAACACCGTGACGGTGGTGGCGCAGTTCCAGGACGACCACACGGTGGCGGCCACGGACACGAGTCCCAAAGCCATCCTCGGTGCAGACCACCTCGAGCTGTGGTGGAGCGAGCGAGGAGGCGTCCACTCCCGCCCGGTGCAACTGGGTGTGGCCCGCCCCCACGGGGGTCTCCCGGTGAGCACCTGGTTCCGCCGCCCCGGTCGGAGAGTACCGCTGCCCACCGTGCGGTGGGTGGCTCCCAACCAGGTGGAGGTGGACCTGCCTGTGGCCTGGGTGTTGCCGAAGGCCAGGAGCGAGGAGGAGGACCCGGTGGTGTAGCCCCTTGAAGAGTCGGACAGGCTCGTTCGGCTAGAAAGCGAGTCTGACCGATGGAGAAGACGACGAAAGAGGGCGCCCCTGGAGGGGCTGGGCAGGGGAAGAGCCGCCGCCGGTACTCGGCGGAGGAGAAGCTGCGCCTGGTGGCTGAGTGCGAGGCCTCGGGGAGCAGTGTGTCCCTGGTGGCCCGGAAGTACGGCATCAGCCCCAGCCAGCTGTTCCGCTGGAGGCAGCTGAAGACCGCCGGCGGCGAGTCAGGGCTCAATGCTGGCGAGGACGTGGTGCCCGCCTCCGAGGTGCAGGCGCTCAAGGCGCAGGTGCGCGAGCTGCAGCGGCTGCTTGGCAAGAAGACGCAGGAGGCGGAGATTTTGCGGGACGCGGTGGAGGTGGCCCGCGAAAAAAAACTGCTGTCGCCCGCGGCGTTGTCGAGCTTGCGAGGCATCCTGTGAGCGCCGTGGCCCGAACGCTTCGGGTGGCCCGCTCCACGCTGCACTGCCCTCTTTCCCCTCGAGAGCCCCGCTGCTCAGGCGCTGACGGAGACTCCGAGGCGCTCGCGGGCCTCAAGGCCGTGGCCCAGGAGCGTGCCACCTACGGGTACCGCCGGGCCTGCGCGCTCCTCAACCGTCAGCGCTGCAAGGAGGACAAGCCACCCGTCAACCACAAGCGGGCGTACCGCCTCATGCGGGACGCCGGGCTGCTCCTCCAGCGGCACACGGGCAAGCCCACGCGCACGCACGAGGGCACCGTCACCACGCTGAAGAGCGACCTGCGCTGGTGCTCGGATGGCTTTGAAATCCGCTGCTGGAATGGCGAGCGGGTACAGGTAGCCTTCTCGCTCGACTGCTGCGACCGAGAGGTCATCGCGTACCGTACCTCCGCGGAGTACCCCACCAGCCTGACCATCCAGGACCTGATGGCCGAGACGGTGGAGGCGCGCTTCGGCCCGGGCACCATACGGGTGCCGCACCCGGTGGAGTGGCTCTCGGACAATGGCCCCGTCTACACCGCGCACGACACGCGCGAGTTCGGCCGCTCCCTGGGGCTGTTGATGTGCACCACGCCCGCGTACTCGCCGGAGAGCAACGGCATGGCGGAGGCTTTCGTGAAGACCTTCAAGCGCGACTACGTGTACGTGCACGAGCTGCATTCTGCCGCCCACGTCCTGGCGCAGCTGCCAGCCTGGCTCGAAGACTACAATTCGGTGCACCCTCACAAGGGGCTCGGAATGCGCTCGCCACGCGAGTTTCGCGGGGCGGTGGCCGCAGGCGCCTGTCCAGCGGAGGTCGGCTGATGTCGTCAGGCTCCCCATCGATGCAGCTTGAACTCCGCAGCGCCCACGTGCCCGGCGAGGGCAACGAGCGTCGGCCCCTGGCAGCGCTTTGCGAAGATGAGCCTCACGTTCATGGTGAATTGGCGTGGACCATCGGCGAGCGACGCGTGCCGTGCATGGGCTTCTGGGGGCCGGACGATGTGTGCCTCGGGCAGTGGTGGGACGAACTCACCGGGGCCGTAGCGGCACTTTCCGACAGACAGCCCTACACCCTCGACTCGTGCGAGCAGGGCGACCCCGCCTTCCTCTTCGAGCGCACGGACGCGTCCCTCCACCTCTCCATCGTCGCCGGCATAGGTGGTGGCGCCCCGCATCCCGAGTGGCAGAACGCGGAGTTTGCCTGGGACGACCTGGGCGCAGCGCTCCGGCGCTTCAAGCACGACTTGCGGCAGCTTCTTGAGTTGAAAGGCCCGCCCACGTTGCCAGCGGAGTGGAAGAAGCGTTTTTCAGAACTGGTGTGACAGAAGTGCATAGTCGAGCCGCCAACCTGTCCGAACTTGACGGGGCAACTCCACCCGGGCGCGTCCACGGGGCTCCCTTCACCGTCGTCTTCTCCGACAGCGACGGGAAAGGACAGGAGACGCTCGTGTCCACCAGTGACCGGACCCCTGGGCCCTATCTCTACGGACTGCTAGCCATCGCTCCGGAGGGGAGACCGTTCCCCGCGCTCTGGTGGGGAGACCAGCACTGGAAGCGTGTCGGCAAGCGCACCACGCTGCGGAGCCTCGTCTGGTAGGTATCACCACCGTCGGGACGTCGCTCGTCCTCCAACACGCGGTGGGGGGCGGAGACGATACGCTCCCAGGGACGTCGCCGAGGAGGGCCGTAGACTGGGGCAGCCCGAGCCGTGCGCCCGGCCGGTGGAGAGGCCGTGCAGCCCCCTAGGGGTACACGCCGGCCCTAGCTACGCTCCTACGCGGTGCGCGGCAGGGGCCTGGCTCTCGTGACTGTGGCGGCTTGAGCCTCAACACCACGCGGCTTGCGGGGGCTCTCGCGCCGGGGCCTGGCGCGCACCTGCCGTGGGCATGCCCAGGTGCTCCAGAATCGCGCGCACCTCTCCCGTTTTCTTCACGTCCTCCGCACCCGCCGCCTGCCTCCACAGAGCACGCACGCGAACACGTCGAAGTCGAACGTCCTCCTGAGCAACTCCGCCCAGTCCACCGTAACTGTTCGCCGAGCTCCGTCGTGACGGAATGCCGCGCCCCGTGAGACCTCCCGTGGCCACACATCTGGGGGCGGGCCGTGGAGCTGGAGAAGGAGTTGGGGCAGTTCCGTCAGGAGGCGCAGGGGCTGATGGCCGGGCGGGGGAGTGGTTCATTGCCGTTTCCCGAGGAGCTACGCGCCTTCGCGGTGCGCTATGCGGAGCATCTGATAGCGGCAGGCGGGAGCATGGCGGATGCCGCACAGACGCTGGGCGTGCCGGAGCTGACGTTGTGTAAGAGTTCGCCGTGCCCTGTCTGGACACAGAGCTGGACCAACCGG
This sequence comes from Myxococcus sp. CA023, assembly GCF_010998615.1. Classification (GTDB taxonomy): domain Bacteria; phylum Myxococcota; class Myxococcia; order Myxococcales; family Myxococcaceae; genus Myxococcus. The sequence goes on from NZ_JAAEAH010000148.1 coordinate 3,911, forward strand.
GAGCGCGGCGATGGCAGCGGTCGTCAGTCCTGGCGGTATGGGAGCGTGATGGTGCCCGGGTTCTCGATCGCGGCAAGCGCTGCGCGGCGCTGGTCGTGGGCGGGGGCCTCCCCGCGCAGGCGCGCCGTCTCGATGGGGGAGTAGAAGAGATCGGCCACCTCGGGGCCTCGCTGGGACTCGCTGCCGTAGTGGTTCTTGCGACCCACCACCTTTGTCGCGAAGCTGCCGTGCGACGTAGTTGTTGGCGAGGGGCACCTCAGGGGCGCGCAGGAAGACGGTGAGCCCGTCCCACCGCTTCAGCGTGTACTTGAGGGCTTTGCGCAAGGCGCTGCCGGGATCGGCCCCCTGGGCCAGGGCCCACTGGCGGATGCGCTCCACCGCGGGGGTGGAGTGTCTTTGGCGCAGAAGAAGTTGCGACGCACGTAGGCCCAGCTCTCGTCTACCGCCGGCGGCGACAGCTTCGACCAGCGCGCGATGCTCAAGCCGCTACCATCGCGCCCCTACCAGCTGGCCTGCTGGAAGAAGGCGCAGGTGAATATCGACTACCACGTGGAGTTGGGGGGCCACTGGTACAGCGTGCCGTACACGCTGGTGGGCAAGCCGGTGGAGGTGCGTCACACGAATGGCTGCGTCGAAGTCTTCCTTGCGGGCCGCCGCGTGGCCAGCCATGTGCGCAGCGCGCAGAAGGGGCGCATCATCACCCAACCCGAGCACATGCTCGCCTCCCATCGGCAGCACGCCGAGTGGACGCCCTCGCGTCTCATCCGCTGGGCCGAAGGAGTAGGCCCCTCGTGCGCGAAGCTGGCTGAGTTCCACGGACTTGGTGGGCCTCTTGGCGGACGCGGCGTGGATGTACCGGGAGAACAAGAAGCTGAGTGCGCGCCTGCAGCACGCGAAGCTGCGCCAGCAGGCATGCCTGGAGGACATCGACTACACCCACGCCCGCGGACTGACGAATCCGCAGGTGCTGTCCACCTCGAAGCGGGGGCCAGGCAAGCACAACGTGCTGCTGACGGGGCCAACGGTGAGGGCAAGAGCTTCCTGGCGTGCGCTGGGGATGCGCTCCCCGAGGGAGGTTCGGCTCGCTGCTTCACCTCTCTGTCCCTGTCCGATTTGATGGGGGCCATTCCACAGCGCGTCCGGATGAGACAGAAACGAATGAACCGGCTCGTCGTGCGGTGAAAACCCCTGCTCGCATTCAGCCCCGTGGCCCAACGAGAGGAATAGTCAAGACCTATGGAGCGATCGGCGTGTCATGCGACGTGCTGCTCACCGCCCTCTGATTCGTCGGGTCGTTCGATGAGCGTGCCGTTCGTGAATACCGCGCCGGCACAGACCAGCGCGACGAGGTGGGGGGCGTTGACGGCCCGCCACCGGGTCTGTGCCGATTCGATGAGCTTGAACGCCATCGCGATACCGGCGGCGCGGGAGCCGGGGCCCTTGGTGACTCGCTGGCGAAGCCTGACGGTGGCGAAGGTGGACTCGATCGGGTTGGTGGTGCGCAGGCGGAGCCCGTGCTCGGCGGGGTCATCGTAGAAGGCCAGCAGCACGTCGAGGTCGTCGGTGATCTTGGCGGCCGCCTTGGGCCACCTGGTGCCGTAGTCAGCGGCGAACACGTTGGCTGCGGCTTGGGCGTGGTCCTTGTCCTCGGTGTTCCAGATCTCGGCGAGCGCCTTCTTCGCGCCCGGCTGGGCGGACTTGGGCAGCACGTTGAGCTCGTTGCCGAACTTGTGCCACCAGCACCGCTGGCTGCTCGCGAGTCTCGGGGAACACCTCGCGGACCGCGGACCAGAACCCCAGGGCACCGTCGCCGACCGCGAGCACCGGCGCGGCCATGCCACGGCGCTTACAGCCGCGGAGCAGATCGCGCCACGACTCGGTCGATTCGCGGTGCCCGTGGTCGAGCGCGATGAGTTCCTTGGTGCCGTCCGCGCGGACCCCGGGCATCACCAGCAGGCACACTTTGTCCTGTTCCAGCCGGACCTTGAGGCGGATCCAGTCGACCCAGCAGTAAACGTAGTCGGTCCCGGCCAGCGACCGCTTGTTGAACGTCGTCGCCTCGTCCTGCCAGTTCTTGGTCAACCTCGTGATCGTCGCCGCCGACAGGCCGTGGCTGGTGCCCAGGACCTGCGTCAACGCCGGACCGAAATCCGAGCTGGACAGGCCGTGCAGGTACAGCAGCGGCAGCACCGCGGCCACCCGCGGCGACTTGCGCGCCCACGGGGCAGGAGCTCCGACGCGAACCGTTTCCGCTCCCCAGTGGCCGGATCGATGCGCTTGTCGTTGACCCGCGGCGCCCGCACCGGCACCGGGCCCGCCGCCGTGAGCACCTCGCGTTCGTTGTGATGTCCGTTGCGGACTACCAGCCGGTGAGCATTCTCATCGACCTCCTCGGCATGGGCGTCGATAGGTTCTGAGCATTGCTCTCAACAAAGATCGGCTCCACGTCAGAACCCAAGCCAATCGCCCAGAGCGGTAGTGTCGCGTACTGGGATCTGTGCGGGGGGCGCAGCAGTGTCCGTCTCTACCGCGAGCGCCCCGTACGCAGCTGGCGCAGGCCGCCCACCGCCGGGAGGGCCGCGACGGTGGCCAGCACCAGCAGGTGCTCGGCCCCGCACGGGCCCCTTTGCCGCCGCGTCCACACCAAGCTGCACTGCAGGTGCGGAGCGGCGTCTGGTCTGCGCGCCGTGTCGCAGTGAACGTCCTTCGTCCGCCAAAATACGGAATATGGCGGTCAACGCAGCGGGTTGACAGAAAACGCGGTGGTGGTAGAAGCCGCGCCCCCGACGAAAAAGCCCGCGCACTGGCGCGGATCCGCTTTGAGTGGGTCGGTAAGAAAATACGGAATACGGCGGTCAACGCAGCGAGTTGACAGGAGACGCGGTGGTGGTAGAAGCCGCGCCCCGACGAAGAAGCCCGGAAGAAAGGGCGGACGAGTCGAGGGAGTCAACGAAGCAGCAGTTGACAGGGAGGGCGGCGAGGCGGTAGAGGCCGCGCCCCTCTGGAGGGAGGCAGCGGAAGCCACTGGGCGGCGCTGAAGACTCCGGAAGCCAGCAGGACGGCGAAAACAGCAGCTTGACAGAAGACGCCGAACTGAAATAGAAGCTGACAACCCGCCGGACGAAAAGACGGCGAGGCAGCAACGAAGAAGACGGTAGCAAAAAGTCGCTGGCAAGACAAGCGACTCGCTCTTTGAAAACCAAATAGCAAGCCCAAGAAGAAGCTAGATTGCGGAAACCGCAGTCAATTTCTTAAGACGGTGCCAGCCAGGTCGCGCTGCGAAGCGCAGCCGGCAGC
>NZ_JAAEAH010000149.1 GCF_010998615.1 Myxococcus sp. CA023
CGCCGACGGTGGCTCGGCGGCGGGGGTGCCTGCGGCGCGCTCCAGTACGGACAGGAGGACGGGGTCCGCGTCCACCACGCGCAGCGCCAGCGTGGCCGCGTCCAGTGTCAAGGCATTGCGGCCCGCGTCGAACGCCGGGGTGACGCCAAAGTGCTGCTCGAGCGGGCGGAGGTCCGCGGGGGCGGGGTGGGCGAAGGAGACGTGGCGCGGATTCCACGGGTGTTCGGTGAGCTGGCGCCCGACGTGGACGAAGAGGGCCAGTCCGAACTCGCTGGCGTGGCGGCCGTAGGCCAGGGGCTCGCCGGTGATGCCGTAGACGAAGGTGCCGCTGCCGTCCGGTGCGTCCTGGAAGGAGGCGCGCCAGGCGGGCTCCAGCAGCGCCATGTACCGGGCCAGCGCGCGGAAGGTGTCACGGACGGTGGGGGAGGCCCGGGCGATGTACTCCACCAGTCCGTAGTTTCCGCGTGGGACTCGCTGCGCCACGTGCAGGCCGAGGAAGGCGTCTCCGGACAGGGTCTCGGCCGCGTCGAGGAAGGCGTGCAGGGTGGCCAGCGGGAGGGTGACTTCGGGCAGCGCGCTCGCGTTGGCGGGCAGCCCGAAGCGCTCCACCAGCGGGGACGGGTCGCGCCCCGTCGCGCGCAGGTAGGCGAGCATCGGCCCCACGAGCTGGGAGCGGACGTCGGTTGGTGGCCGGGAAGGGGGCGGCGTCTCCACGCGGGCGTGACGCTACCGTGTCTCGGGCGCGGGGCCCACCACCCTGGAGAGACGCTGGGCGGTGCGGGCACGCCTAGAGTGGGGGCATGGACAATCTGGCTCACTCGCTCGTCGGCGCGTGGATGGCGGAGGCGGGGCTGAAGCGCACCACGCCGCTGGCCACCGCGACGCTCGTCATCGGCGCCAACCTGCCGGATGTCGATGGCCTCGTCACCCTGGCGGGCTCGGATGCGTCGCTCTACTGGCGCCGGGGCTGGACGCACGGCGTGCTCGCCCTGGCTTTGTGGCCCTTCGTCCTCACCGGGTTGATGCTGCTCTGGGACCGGTACGTGCGCAGGCGCAGGCATCCGGACCTGCCGCCGGCTCGCTTCGGGCCACTGCTGGTGTTGTCCACGTTGTCGGTGCTGAGTCACCCCGCACTGGACTGGCTCAACACGTATGGCGTCCGGCTGCTGATGCCCTTTGACGGGACGTGGTTCTACGGCGACGCGCTCTTCATTATCGACCCGTGGGTGTGGCTGCTCGCCGGTGCCGCCGTCATCATGGCGGATGCGCGCACGCGCAGGTCCGCCGCGGGGTGGGTGGTGCTCGGTGTTGCCTCCACCGCGCTCATCATGGTTCCCGCGTTCGTCCTATGGCCCGCGAAGGTGATGTGGGCCGTGGGCGTGGCCGCCATCGTCTGGTTGCGGCTGCGTGGAACACATGTCCTCTCCGCGCAGCGTGTGGCCCGAGTCTGCGGCGTGGGCTTGTTGCTCTACCTGAGCGCCATCTTCATGGGCTCGCAGGTGGCCGCGCCGCGTGCGCTGGAATGGCTTCGCTCGCAGAACCTCCCCGTGGAGCGCGCCATCGCGGGACCGTTGCCGGCCAACCCCTTCGTGCGGGACATCATCGCCTTGGGACCGGACCGCTACCACTTCGTCCGCGCCGACTTCCTGGCGGGCGACGCGGGCCGCTTCCGCATCAGTGACGCCAGCGTGCCGCGTGAAGCCCAGCCCGGGCCCGTCATCCAGGCCGCGTTGTCGGCGCCGCAGATTCGAGGGCTGGCCAACTGGCTGCGTCTGCCCACGTATCAGGTGGATGCGCGCGCCGATGGATGGCGCGTCACCATCCGGGATGTCCGTTACTCGCGAATGCAGAGCGGCGGCCTGGGCACGGCGGTGGTGGTGCTGGACAGTGCAATGCGCCCTGTCCGGGTCGAACGGCCGTAACCCATGGCCGCCGTCCCCGCGCATTCCTCACGGGGACGGCGCCATGTACTTCAGCGCTGCAGGTCGATGCGCACCCATTCGCCCTGGGTGGCGCCGGTCAGCACGGTGAGGCCCAGGTTGCGGTAGGCGGCTTCCACGTCCGCGCGCTGGTGGGAGAGAACTCCCGCCAGCACGAGCCGGTCCTTCGTCTTCGCCACAATCAGCGGGGCCAGCTCGATGAGCGTGTTGGCCAGGATGTTGGCGAGCACCAGGTCGAAGGTGCCCTCCACCTGGGTCAGCTCCTTGCCGGAGACCTCGATGTCCGGCGTGCCGTTCTCGGTCTGGTTCTCCTGCGCCAGCTCCACGGAGATGGGGTCGTTGTCGGTGGCCACGGTTCGGCCCGCGCCCAGCTTCTTCGCGGCGATGGCCAGCACGCCCGTGCCGGTGCCCACGTCCAGGACGGCGGCGCCCGGGTGCTCCGCCATGTACGCGTCCACCGCGGCCAGGCACAGGGACGTCGTCGGGTGGTCGCCGGTGCCAAAGGCCATCTTCGGCTCAATCACGAGCTGCACGGTGCCCGCGGGCGCGTTCGCCTTGTCCCACGGGGGACCGACCCACAACCTGCCCACATGCACGGACTTGATGAGCGACTTCCACTCGTTGCTCCAGTCCTGCTGGGGCTGCTCATCCAATGTGAGCTTCGCCTCGGGGAAGGACGACGCCACCTCGTCACGGGCGGACTCGGCCGTGTCGCGCTCGTCGAAGTAGCCGATGATGATGGCCTCGCCAGGGTTCGGTCCGCGCACGCCCGGCATGAGGGGCGCTTCGCGGTCCCGCACTTCGAGGCCCAGCGCGCCCGACTCGTGGAGGAGGTCCTGTACGGCCTCGGACGCTTCCTCGGGCAACTCCACTGTGAGTGACAGATAGGTCTGGGACATGCGGGCCCTTTAATCCCAGCGTGGCTAGCGTGGAAGCGCCGTGAGACGCCTCATTCGCTGGTGGCCCCTGATCTGCCTGACTGCCTGCTCGGGTCCGGACGCGCCGGATGCCGCGGTCTGTCGGGATGTCGTCGTCCGGCTTTGCCAGTCTGCGGGGGCCTGTCCCGGCGTGGCGGTGCAGCTTGACCTGGAGCTGAGCTGCGAGGCCACCCTCCTGCAGCGGACGGGCTGCGAGGACGACGCCTTTGCCTTCGCATCCCCCACGCGGGAGCGCGTCCTGGAGTGCCGCGAGCCCTTGCTCAGCTGGGGCATGTCCACGGACCACCCCCCGACCTGTGTGGACGCGACGCGGTTTCTCACCGAGTGCCCGGATGTCGCGGGCTTCTTCCGGGAGGGCCAACCATGAAGCGTCTGGGGGCGGCGGTGTTGGTGATGGCGGTGGGGTGCGCACCGCTGGACGTGGAGCGGAGGACGGAGCGCGGGCCGCTCTTGCGGACCTACTCCCAGGAGAAGGCGCTGAACGAGCGCATCCCCTTCGCCAAGACGCAGGTGCAGTGGCCCCAGCTCACACTGGCGTTCTCCTCATCGGACATCTGCCGCACCGAGCAGCATGGGGAGTACGCGGAGGACATCATCTCCACGCACAGCAACATGGGCGCGGCGGCGGCGGTGAGCACCGGAGGCATTCTCACGGTGCTGGGCGGGACGCTGCTGGTGGGGCGCACGCTGTTCTCGGACACGCCGAACCGCTCCGCCATCGATGAGCAGGGCCGTTACGGCGCCTCCAGCCGCGACGTCGCCACGGGGTGGGGCTTGGGGCTGCTCATCGCCGGTGTGCCCGCGGTGGTGGCCGGCATCGTTCAGCTCTCCCGCAGCGGCGAGACGCGGGAGACGCGCAAGACGGATGAGTTGCTGTCCTTGCGCGAGGTGCCCTGCCAGCCCAAGCCCGTGGACGGCGTGGTGGAGCTGGCGGGAGGACCGGGCCCGCAGCCTCCGCCCCGGCTTACCCTCAACGGGGCGCTGGTGCTGACGGCGGACGAGATTCGGCAGTTGTCCTTCGTCGGACTGGCGCTGGATGGCACGCCCGTCACGCTGGAAGAAGAGGACCTGGACCGGTTGGAGACCTTCCGCACCTGCGCGACATTGCTCGCCACGCCGGTGGACCCGCAGGCGCTGGCCGGAGAGGCGCGCTCACAGCCGGACCGGCTCCGAATGAAGCGGGAGCTGGCGCGGGGCTGCACGACGCTTCCGGGCGCTCCGGCACAGCCCCTGCTCGAAGCCATCGAAGGCGCCCTCGGGAGCACCGCGCTCTAGGAGCGGCGTGTCCTCCCGAGGGACACCGCGTCGCTACGGCCCGACGACGGCCAGCGCGCTGCGGTCGAAGTTGATGATTTTGCGCGCCACCTCGCGCACGTCGTCCGCTGTCACCTTGGCGACGTGGTCCGCGTAGTGGAGGAAGTTCTCCAGGCCCAGGCCGTAGCAGGTGTCCAGCGCCAGCAACGCCGCGCGCGAGCCGTTGCGCTGCAGGCCAATCTCGTGCGTGCCAATGAGGTGCTGCTTGGCGCGCGCCAGCTCCTCGGCGGGGATGGGCTCGTCGCGCACGCGCTCCAGCTCCGCGCGGATGCCGGCCAGCGCCGCGTCCACCTTCTCCGGGCTGGTGCCCATGTACGTGGCGAAGTAGCCCGGATCCACGCCTTCGATGGCGAACGAGCTGACGCTGTACGCCATGGAGCGCTTGTCCCGCAGCTCCACGAAGAGCCGCCCGCCCTGGCCGGACAGCACCGTGGAGAGCACCTCCAGCGCGTGCTGCTGCGGGTCGCCCACGCGGATGCCCGGGAAGCCGAGCACCAGGTGCGCCTGGGCCCGCGCCAGCACCTTCTTCGCCTCGCGAGGCCCCTCCAGCGGCGCCTCCAGCGCCACCTTCGGAGGCGGGGCCGCCTTGCCGCGCGACGTACCGAAGTACTCGCGCGCCAGGGCCATCACCTCGTCCACCTTCACGTCGCCCACCACGCTGAGCGTCAACTGCGACGGGTCCATGTGCGCCGCGTGCCACGCGCGCAGCAGCTCCGGCGTCAGCTTCTCCACGGACGCCTGCTCACCCGTGGTGGGCATCCGGTAGGGGTGCGTGCGGTAGATGGTCTTGCTGAACAGGTCGAAGGCCACGCTGGACGGCTTGTCCTCGCGCGTGAGGATGTCCTGGAGCAGCAGCGTGCGCTCGCGGGCGACCTCGGCCTCCGGGAACGAAGGATTCAGCAGGCAGTCCGCGAAGAGGCGGAAGGCCGGCTCGAAGTGGCGCGACAGGAACTCACCGCGCAGGCCCACCGAGTTGCGCCCACCCTGGCCGCCCAGGCTGCCCGCGTACGCGTCGATGAGGTCGGAGACCTCCTCCGCGTCGTGGGTCGGCGTCCCCCGCGTGATGCAGCGGGTGAGCAGCGTGGTGATGCCGTTGTCCTCCGGCGTCTCGTAGCGCAGCCCGCCCGCGAAGGCGGCGCGGATGGCGAACAGCGGCACCGCGGGCTCCACGCGCACGACAATCGTCGCGCCCGACGGCAGCTTCTCCGTGATGATGTCGCTGGGGCCAGCGCTCGTGCCCTTCAGGATGCGCACCGGCGAGTCACTCACGGCCACCTTGCGCGGCTTGCGCTCGGGCGGCGCCGCGGCGGGCGCGCGGTCCACGGCATCCAGCACCTCGTTGACTTGCGCCTCCGTCAGCGGCGTGCCCTCCGGCAGCAGGCCGGTGACGACGGCGCGGTCGAAGCGCAGGTAGCGCTCGGCGGCGGCGCGCAGGTGCTCGGGCGTGAGGTTGCGCACGGCCTCGTAGTAGCGGGCCTCCGCCTCCAGGCTGCCCATGCCGGACTGGTAGAAGCCCATCTTCCGGGCCACGCCCTGCACCGTCTCGCGCTGGTACACGGCCTCTGCTTCCACCAGCGCCTTGGCCGTGGCCAGCTCCTCCGCCGTCACCGGCGTGGCGCGCAGCGTGGCCAGCCCCCGCGCCGTCTCCTCCAGCGCCCGGACGGCGTTGGCGGGCTGGAGCGTCAGCGACGCGGAGAAGAGGCCCGGGTCCGTGGGCGTATACGCGAAGGTGTGGATGTCGTTGACCAGGTTGTGGCGGCGCTTCACCTCGCGCACCAGCCGGGACGCGTCCCCCTGGCCGGCAATCATCGCCAGCACATCCAGCGCGGGCACGTCCTCGTGGTCCGCCTGGGGAATCCCGAAGGCCAAGTGGAGGTAGGCCTCCTTCACCTCGTCCGGGCGCAGCAGGACGCGCCGGCCCGCGGCCATGGGCTCTGGGGCGCGCGCTACCCGGCCCTCATACGGCCGGCCCCAGTCGCCGCCGAAGATGTCGTCCACCCACTCGCGCAGGTCCGCCTCGCGCAAGTCTCCCGCCACCGACAGCACCAGGTTCTTTGGCGTGTAGTGGCGGTGGTAGAACTCCAGCACCTTCTCCCGCGTGAAGCTGCGCACGCTCTCGTCGGTGCCGATGACGGGCAGCCGGTAGGGGTGCACCTGGTAGGCAGTGGAGAAGAGGTCGCGCGAGGCACGGCGGGACGGCGTGTCCTGGCTGCGCTTGATTTCCTCGCACACCACCTCGATTTCGCGCGACAGCTCGCCCGCGTCGAAGGCCGACCGGCGCACCGCATCTCCCAGGATGTCCAGGCCCATCCGGGCGAACTGGCTGGCGATGACGATGTGGTAGACGGTCTGGTCGTAGGAGGTCCAGGCGTTGATTTCGCCGCCGTGGGACTCCACGTCCCGGGCGACCTCACCGGGGCCGCGCCGCTCGGTGCCCTTGAAGAGCATGTGCTCGTGCAGGTGGGCCAGTCCCGCCTGGTCCGGCCGCTCGTCGGCGCTCCCGGCCTTGACCCAGACCTGGAAGGCCGCGACCTTGGCGGCGTGCTGCTCCTCGAAGACGACGGTAAGCCCGTTGGGTAGCGCGTAGCGGATGGCCATAGAAACTTCCGAAGCTGTCACCGGCCCACCGGGAGGGCAAGGCGAGGTGTGATGTTTTCCCTCACTGGCTAACGCCCGGGAGCCTCGGCGTCGAGGGGACTGTACGGCTGCCGTCCGACCGGATGGATGGACTTCGGACGCGCACATGCCCACGCGTCTCTGGTGGTGAGCCCGTCCGGGGGGTAACCTGCGCCCGCCCATGCCGTCACCTCCGGAAGAGGTGGATCCGCTCGCGGACCTGCGCGAAAGCCTGGACCTGGAAGACACTGGTGCCTCGGTGGCCCCCGCCGCCCCCGCC
>NZ_JAAEAH010000014.1 GCF_010998615.1 Myxococcus sp. CA023
GCCTGTCGCTGCCCGCCCGGACCCCTCTGCAAAGCATCGGCCGTGCCTTGCTCGGACCTTCTGCCGGACTTCGGACATGCCAAGCAGGCCAAGCCTCGTGAAGGACGCCTGCTCTCCCTTCTTTTCGGTGGGTACGGCCGCCGGGTTGCTGGAGATTTTTCAGGGAGCCGCTCCTTGGCGCCTCTGCACACCGCGGGGTGTTCTCTGGGCGGAGGTGGGCCTGCTCCGGAGGCCTGCCCGGTCGCGGACTTTGCGACACGCCGAGCCCGGTGGCGCCTGGCGCGCGACGCCTGAATCTTCGAGGTGTAGATGACGCCAGTCGCCGCGCGGCCGTCCACGGAGCGGTGGAGCGACCGGATGCCTCCGGGAGGCTGCAAGGTGTCACCTTCACCGCTACACGCATACTCACAAGGTGAGTCGGGTGGAAGGGAAGGAGGGATGGAGATGAGGCCATCACAACTTTCGAAGACGGCATTGCCGCTGCTCCCTCCAGGGCTCGCCCGGGGGCAGCGGGGCGTGTCGCGCCTGGTGGTGGGAACGGATTTCTCGCTGCGCTCCGAGTTCGCGCTGGCGCGCGCGCTGCGCCTTCCGTTGGCGCATGGGAGCGTCTTCTGCGTGCTGCACGTGGCCCCCGTCCTGGACGGGCAGGAGGGGCCAGGTGGGACGCTGTCGGGTGCACGCTGCCTGCGCAAGGCGGTGAGCTCCGTGTGCAGGCGGCTGCGCAACCGCGTGGACATCGACGTGCGCGAGGAGCTCGGGCGAGGGGACCCGGTGGAGGTGGCGTCGGCCGTGGCGCGGATGTCGGGCGCGGAGTTGGTGGTGCTGGGGCGTCCCCATGTGACGTACCCGGTGCGTGCGCTGGCCGAGGATTCGACGGTGCGGCGCATGGTGCGCCAGCTGGGCGTCTCCGTGCTGGTGGTGGTGCCGCACCCGGTCCGGCCCTACGGCAGGCCCCTGGTGGCGGTGGACTTCTCACGCGAGTCGCGCAGGGCGCTGGAGCTGACCTTGCGCCTGTGCCCGGCGCCCGCGCTGGTGGACGTGCTGCACGTGGTGGACACGGCGGCGCAGGAGGCGGAGCTGCGCCGCGCCCATGCGCCGGCCGAGCGGTGGCTGCTGCTGCGGCAGGAGCGGGAGTATCAGGCGCGGGTGGCGCTTGGTCGCTTCCTCGCGCCCTACCGGGAGGCGGGCCGCGAGTTGGAGGTGAGGGTGCGCTGCGGCGAGCCGGCTGAAGAGGGCATCCTGGCGGAGGCGTTGGAGCGGGGCTCGGACCTGCTGGCGCTGGCCATGTCCGCCGTGGAGGCGCGCACGCCGCTGACGGAGCAGGTGCTGGCGCGCGCGGGCTGCGACGTGTTGGTGTCGCGTCACCTTCCGCCTGCATCCTGAAGCAGGAGGGCGCGCTCCGCGTTATGAACGCGGACCGTGTCTCCTCGTCCTACAACAGCCCCTGTCGCCCCGGTGTCGCTCAAGGCCCGCTTCCAGAACGCGGGCAGTCTCTTCAAGCAGCTGCCGGGGACCTTCCGGCTCTTCTGGCAGGCCAGCCCTCGCGGCGCGGTGGTGCTGGGCGCGCTGACGCTGGTGGCGGCGCTGTTGCCGGCGGCCATCGCCTGGGTGGGCAAGCTCATCGTGGACTCGGTAGTGGCGGCGGCGCAGGGCTCGGTGGAGGCCCGCTCGCGGGTGTACGGGCTGGTGGGGTTGGAGTTCGGGTTGATGCTGGGCTCGGCGGTGGTGGACCGCGGGCTGACGCTGACGCGCGAGCTGCTTCGCGCCAACCTGGGGAACCTGCTCAATGAGCGCATCCTCCAGAAGGCGCTGGCGCTGGAGCTGCAGCACTTCGAGGACTCGGCCACCTACGACAAGATGCAGAACGCGCGGCGCGAGGCGAACAGTCGGCCGCTGTCGCTGGTGACGCAGGCGTTCTCCATCGTCCGCAACACCATCACCCTGGGCACCTTCGCCGCGTTGTTGGTGGCGTTGTCGCCGTGGAGCGTGGTGGTGCTGGTGGCCGCATCGGTGCCGGCCTTCATCGCCGAGGCGCGGCTGGCCATGGCGGGCTTCCGGCTCTACTCGTGGCGCGCGCCCGAGGGCCGCAAGCTGAACTACCTGGAGTGGATTCTCACGCGGGACAGCCACGTGAAGGAGGTGAAGCTCTTCGGGTTGGGGCCGCTGGTGCTGGGCCGCTACCGCACGCTCTTCCAGAAGTTCTTCGCGGAGGACCGTGCGCTGGCCTTCCGGCGGATGGCCTGGGGCCTGGGGCTGGGCGTCCTCTCATTGGGCGCCTTCTATGGCTGCTACCTGCTGGTGGCGGGCCGCGCGGCGAGCGGGACGATTACCGTGGGCGACATGGTGCTGTACCTGAGCGTGTTCCGTCAGGGGCAGGCGGCGTTCCAGGGCATCCTGACCAGCGTGGGCTCCATGTACGAGGACGCGCTCTTCATGAGCAACCTGTTCGCGTACCTGGACATCCCCACTGGAGGCGAGGCGACGCGGGTGCTGCCGCCGCTCTCTCCGCCGCGTGGGCACGACAGCGCCATCGAGCTGCGCGACGTGTCCTTCCGTTATCCGGGGAAGGATGCGTGGGCGCTGAAGAACGTGTCGCTGACGCTGAAGCCGGGACAGAAGCTGGCGCTGGTGGGAGAGAACGGGGCGGGGAAGAGCACGTTGGTGAAGCTGCTCCTGCGCCTGTACGAGCCGGTGGACGGCGACATCCTCTACGGCGGCGTCAACCTGAAGGACATGGACGTGGAGGACCTGCGCAGCCGCTTCGGCGCGGTGTTCCAGGACTTCGTGCGCTACCAGTTCAACGTGGCGGAGAACATCGGCCTGGGGCACGTGCCGGCGCTGGAGGACCGCGGCCGCATCGAGAAGGCGGCCGAGGAGGGTGGGGCCAGCGGTGTGATTACGGCGCTGCCACAGCAGTACGACACGATGCTGGGCGGCTGGTTCGAGAAGGGGCAGGAGCTGTCGGCGGGTCAGTGGCAGAAGCTGGCGGTGGCGCGGGCCTTCATGCGCGACGACGCGGAGGTGCTGATTCTGGACGAGCCCACGGCCAGCATCGACGCGGAGGCGGAGCACGCGCTGTTCGAGCGCTTCCAGGCGCTGGCGGCGGACCGGATTGCGATTGTGATTTCGCACCGCTTCTCCACGGTGCGCATGGCGGACCAGATTGCCGTGCTCCACAACGGGCAGGTGGACGAGCTGGGCAGCCACGACGAGCTGATGGCGAAGGACGGCCGCTACGCGCATCTGTTCCGGTTGCAGGCGCGCGGATATCGGGACTGAGCGTCAGGCGCGCTCGCCACGCAGGCGAGCGATTTCCGCCCGAGCCTCGGCGAGCTGGCGCTCAGCGTCCTCGCGCCGTTGAGTCTCCAGTTCCAGGAGTCGGGACTCCTCGGCTCGCATGCGAGACTCCTCGGCTCGCAGGCGGGACTCCTCCGCGAGTTGCTGTACGAGCTCCGCGCGGCTGGCCTCGACGCGCTCAACCATGTGTTCGAGGCGGGCAATCAGCTCGGGTGCCTCTGGCAGGGCAGCGCCTCCCAGGTAGAAGCGCAGACGCTCGTCATCTACCTGGAGGTCCAATCCCAGGACTTCAGATGGATAGAGGCCGTGCTGCGGAAGGATGGGGCGATAGACGCGGCGCCCTTCGTCCAGCCGCCAGCCGCTCAGTCGTAGCCGGCCCCGGTCGAAGACGAAGTACTCGCGGATACCCAGCCGGGCGAAGCGCTCGACGTTGCGCTCCAAGTCCTTGCGCCGCTCACCCGCGACGTGCACTTCCAGCGCGAAGTCCAGGCCCTTGCCCTCGGCACTGACCACCCAGCGCATTCGCGCGTGGGGCTCGACGTCCACCACGGCCATGACGTCTGGGGCGAACATGGATTCGCCTGGGTAGTACACGGGCAGCTCGCTCCCCAGGTACACCTTGCGACCAATGCGGGAGAAGAAGCTGCCGAGCACCTCGCGGGCGCGCGTCTTGGCCTCGAAGTGGAAATCGCCCTCCGGCGGGTTTGCCTCCGAAACGGGGAATTCGGATGGAAGGCTGTCGACGATGCGTTGACGCTCCTCGGACGAGAGCGCGTCCCACGTCTCCTGGGGCGGCGCGCGCGGGTCGTTCGGATCGATGTCGTAGGGCTCGAAGGGCATGAGGTCGTGCATGAGAGTAGGCCGCGCCGCCACGAGGGCCAAGTGGCAGGCAAGGCAGCGTTGTCCTCGAATCAAGTGGTGAAGGTTCGCGTGCTGACGAGGACGGCGAGCAAGCAGCGGTCATGCCACGTTTGGCGCGTGAGAATTCTCCGATGGAGAGGGTCTCCGCGGCCCGTGAGTTTCGCGCGCGCATGTCACTGACTCATGGCAGGTTCTCTTGCCATGTCGCGCGCTCAAGCTCCGAAGAAGGTCGATGTCGCTGCGTTGATGAAGAAGGCGGACAGTCTGCTGGACGAGATGCCGCCGCAGCTGGACCAGGCGATTCCGTTGCTGCGCGAAGTCGTGGCGGCGGAGCCCGAGCACCTGCTGGGACTCCACTCCCTGAGCTGGTGTTTGGACCCGACGCGGAGCATGGAGCCGCACCGTTGGGAGCAGGAGTTGAAGGCCGAGCACTGGCGGCTGCGTGACCGTATCCTCGAGCTGACGCGAGGGACGAAGCCCGGCGGCGCGCTGACGCTCGCCCATCGTGCACGTTCGCTGGCCCTGAGCCAGTGGGCGGAGGACCTGGTGCGGCGCAAGCCGACCGTGGCGCAGCTCGACGAAGCGGAGGCCGCGCTGAACGAAGCCAACAGCCTTCGGGAACTCGCGAACCACCAGCGTGGACGCCGCGGGCTCGAGGCCTGGCGCGCACTGACGCAAGGCAAGCCGGAGCAGGGCTACCGCGAGTTGCTCGCCAAGGTGGAAGAGTTTCCTGGCATGTGCGCCCAGGGCGTGATGGACGATGACGACTCGCTCAACTTCCAGGGGCTGGAGGGCGCCTACTCCGATGAGGGTTTCCTGGCCTGGCTGCGGAAGCAGAAGCCCGCGGCACGCCCCGCGGGGAAGAAAGGCAAGGACCTGGATGCCGGACTCCTGCTGGCGGCGGGGCTGGATGCGAAGCCGTTCTTTGGCCCTGGCTTTGAAGGGAACAGCCGCACGGGCCGGGTGCTGGCCCTGGTGGCGTTGGGCGCGGACCTGGCGGCGAGAGATTCCGGCAAGCACAGCGTGCTCCACCTGGCCGCGATGGTGGATGACGCGGCGCTGGTAAAGGAGCTGCTCCGCCTGGGCGTCGCCGCCGACGTCGTCGATTCGACGAAGTCCACGCCGCTGCATGTCGCGGCCGAGCACGGCAGCGTGTCCTGCATCGCTCCGCTGGCGAAAGGCGGCGTGCCGGTGGATTCGCTCGATGCGTCAGGGCGGACGGCGCTCTTCGAAGCACGTCAGGCCGACGTGGCTCAGGCGCTCATCGACGCGGGAGCGAATCCGAACGCGGGCAAGGGCTGGACGCCGCTGCATCAGCACGCACGCTTCAAGGAGCGAGGCCCCGTCATCGAGGCCCTGCTCAAGGCGGGGGCGGATGTCTCGCTGAAGAATGGCAGCGGCCAGACGCCCGCGCAGGAGGCGCTGGAGCACAAGAACGCGTCCCTCGCCCAGCTCATGGGGGCCAAGGCTTCCTCGGGCAAGGCCGGCGCGTTGGACATGCAGCCGCTGCTTGATGCGCTGGCGCGTCAGCGCAAGACGCTGCTCAAGGCCTGGTACTTCGAGGACAAGAACGTGGACGGCGTCGAACAGGTCCTGA
The DNA here is from genome assembly GCF_010998615.1 of Myxococcus sp. CA023. Taxonomy (GTDB): domain Bacteria; phylum Myxococcota; class Myxococcia; order Myxococcales; family Myxococcaceae; genus Myxococcus. Next base: position 5,756 of record NZ_JAAEAH010000014.1, read on the forward strand.
AGGGGCTCGCGCTGCAAGGTGCCACGTCCTGGGACCAGCTCGCGGCCGCGCTCCAGGGCGAGCTCCCCTGGACGGCCATGGCGGTGGTGCAGCTCGCGCGGGACGTGCTGCCGGCTGAGGAGAAGGCGCCTCGTCTGTCCAAGCTGCCGCGCTTCGTGCGCGGGGACCTCGTGGTGAAGGGCGACGTGCACGTCGATGGGCCGCTGCTCGTGACGGGAGACCTCACGGTGGAAGGCGTGCTGCGCAACGCGGGGATGGAAGGGATGCTGGTGGTGGGCGGCACACTGCGCGCCACCGGTGTGGACACGGACGGCGAGGTCGTCGTGGGCGAGGACCTGGAAGCGCAGGTGGTGTGGGGCCACGGCAACGACGCTTCGCTCCGGGTCGGCGGCGTGCTGAAGGCGGACGTGGTCATCGCGGACGACCACGACATCCAGGCGAAGGTGAAGGCGAAGCACCACTACGAGAACGGTGAGTTCGACGCCTCGGACGCGGCGCTCAAGAAGGTCTTCATCGCGAAGGCCTTCGCAAAGTCGGAGTTGGACCGGGACAAGCTGTTCAACGTGCTGCGCAAGGTCGGGGCCATCCTGGTGTAGACTCAGGCCTTGGGCAGGTGGTCCCGCACCACGCCGAGCCAGTACTCTTTTCCATAGTACTGGCTCATCTTCCCGATGAGCTTGCCCTCACGGAACAGCAGGAACGTGGGGATGCCGAAGAGTCCGAAGCGCTTGGCCAGGTCCTCGTACTGGTATGCGTTCACCTTGACGACGCGCATCGGAGCGTCACCCAGCTCCGCCAGCAGCGCGGGCTCGGCCGCCGCGTAGATTTCGCAGTTCGGGCAGCCGTCACCCCAGAAGTCCACGACCACCAGCTCGCCCTTGGGTTCCAGGACCAGTTGGTCGAAGTTCTCCGCCGTCCCCTCGTAGCTCACGGGATGTGCCATGGCCTCCTGCCTAACGGGCTCGGGTGTCGTGTTCAACCTGCTCACGGGGCTCGCGGCTGGAAGTCCTCGCTGTCTGCTGCGCATCCCAGGAGCCGCCAGCGCGATGCCCCCGGCACGGTCTGGCGGAGGCCAGGCAGGGGTTGAAATTCCGCGCGTGTGGCCGGGCGGCTCACCCCATTGGGCGCTCTGGCCGCGCCCTGGGGGGCCAGTCGAGTGGGCTGTTGCCACGTTGGGCTGCTTCACCCGGCGGAGGATGGATCAGCGGAACACCAGGGCCGCTCCGGAACGCGGGCGGCCGGAGCGGGTGCCAGGGGCATCACCTTCGTGCGTGAGCCCTGTTTTTCCGGAGGAGGGGATGGGTTGGACGGTGGGTACGGGTTTTCAAGGTATGCCTGCGCGCGGTGGTGGCCGCCATGTCAGCCGGAGCGAGTTGGATCAGCTCTGGCGCGGTGTCATCAAAAGCAAAAGCCCGCACTGCGCAGGAGCGCTCAGCCGCCGTAAGGTTGTGCGACTGGATGTCGTGGAGGGGTCATGCACGAGTGGTTGGAGGCACTTCGCAAGTCGGTAAAGGCATCGTCAGCTGGCGTCTCTCCCGAGGAGATTCGCCGGGCCGAAACGGAGTGCGGCGTTCCATTCCCCGATGAGCTCACCGACCTGTATCAGGCGTTCAACGGGGGCGAGCTCAACGGTGAGGTTCTCCTCTTCCGTCTGCACGGCGCGGAGGGAGACCCGAGCGTCCTGGAGAAGACCCGCCTCAAGCTGGAAGGGCTTCCCGCGGCGGGGCTGTGGCGCATCGGTTTGAAGGGGCAGCACCGGCACCTCTTCGCCTCGCGCAAGTCGGCCATGGTGGAGCAGGGCGACGGTGGCGGTCCGTTGCCGGCCTGGGTCGAGGCGCTGGATGGCGACGACTGGGTCTATGGCACCTGGGAGGGCGAGAAGCGGCAGATGCGGCTGTACCGCTCGTTGAAGGACATGCTCGACGTGCTCGTGCCCCCCGCGGAGGTGGAGAGCTTCGGTGAGCGCACCTTTGCCCGGGCGATGAATGCCGTCCTTCAGGGGGCGCTGTCCGGCGTCCAGGTCGACGAGGAGGACGAAGAGGCGGCGGAGTCCGGCGAGGCACCGCTCGGTGCGGCGGCCGAGGCTGAAGCGGTCGAAGAGGCCGAGCAGTTCGAGGAGGCGGAGCTGGCCGATGAGGAGGCCGCCGAAGTGGCGGTAGAGGAGGCGGAGGTACGCGAACTCGCGTACGAGTATGACGACGTCCGCCCGTCTTCCCGTTACGAGGATGGGGCCGGCTCGAGAAAGGCACGCGCGCAGGCCCAGCAGATACCGCTCGCCATCGGTGGCGCTGGCGTGCTGTTCCCGAAAAGTGCGTCGAGCAGGGGGCCGGGTGTGAAGAAGGCCGCCGCGGAGCCTGCTCCCGCGAAGGCGCGCCCCGCGAAGAAGGCCGCGACAGAAGCGGCTTCGGCGGACCTCCCTGCTGGGACGGGGGAGTCTGTTTCATCGCCGGAAGCTGCGCCCCAGAAGGCCGCCGCGAAGAAGTCTCCCGCCAAGAAGGCTGTTGTGTCGGAGGCTGCCGCGCAGGGGGCTGCGGCTCCGAACGTGGCCGCTGAGGTGCCCGTCGTCAGCGAGGCGAAGGCAACGAAGGCGGCCCCCGCGCGCAAGACCGGTGCGAAGAAGGCGGCAACCCAGGTGTCGGCTGCGGAGGAACCGCCTGCGCAGGAGTTCCCTGCCGTGGCGGAGGTCTCGACGACGGCGGCATCTCTGAAGCGCGCGGCGAAGAAGGCCCCTGCCGTGAAGACGACTGGCGCCCTGGATGATGCTGCGGTGGCGTCTGGCCAGAAGGGGACGGCGAAGTCTGCTGCTGCCCAGAAGGCCGCAGCGAAGGCCCCCGCGCAGAAGGGCGCGGCGAAGAAGTCGGCCACCGCGAAGAGGGCGACGAAGGCCCCTGCCCAGAAGAGCACTGAGCAGAAGCCTGCCACCGCGAAGGGGGCGGCGAAGAAGGCCACTGTCCAGAAGGGCGCGGCTCGGAAGGGCGCGGCGAAGAAGGCCCCCGCGCAGAAGGCCGCGGCGAAGAAGTCCGTCACCGCGAAGGCTCCGGCTCGGAAGGGCGCGGTGAAGAAGGCCCCTGCTCAGAAGGGTGGTTCAAAGCGGGCCGGTGCCCCGACGAGCGCAGCGAAGAAGGCGGCCGCTCAGAAGAGCGTGGCCAAGAAGGCTGCTGCTCAGAAGTCCGGAGCGAAGAAGAGCGCCGCGAAGAAGGGCTCAGCCCAGAAGCCAGCGGCGAAGAAGGGCGCACGCGGCCGGTAGTCAGGGGCTCGGAGGCAAGGCGCGCTCCCGCGCCTTGCCTCAACATCGCCTCACCGCACGTTTATCCCTGCGGCAGCTTGTCGAAGTCGATGGGCCGGATGCGGTAGCCCGGCTGTGCCGTCAATTCCAGCGGCTCTTCCTCCTCATCACCCCGGCGGAACTCATGAATCTCGTCCGGGAGGATGTCGCGGAAGTCCGGCTCCTCCTCCAGCGGTGGGGTCGCCGCCAGGTCCTGGTCGGAGATGTTGATTTCATCCTCACCGGTGTCCGGGTTCATGTGACGCCGAGAGGTGGACTCGCCCACGTCGTCTGACCCCAGCTTCTTGAATCGCATGGCCTCTCCTCGGAAAGCGCGGTGGGTCGGCTGCCTTCGTCTCAAGAATGAGAACCCGCGGGGGCTCCGGCAATTCTCGCCGCCCGCCTGCCTGCCATGCCTGCCCGTGCCTCAGCGCTCCGGGAGCACGGCGCGGCCAGAGGGGTAGGCGGGCTCCACCTCCAGCAGCACCATGGCCAGGGCCAGTACGCGCGACAGCGTCTCGCGCAACTGGTAGCGCCACGGCGTCGACCGTCCCTCGTCCGCGGCCACGCCCCATGCGTCGATGCCCACCGAGTTGGCGATGAACAGCGCCCGCGTCAGGTGGAAGCGCTGGGTGACGAGCACCGCCCGCTTCGCGCCAAACACCGTGGCGGCCCGCAGGCAGCTGTCATAGGTGGACAGCCCCGCTTCGTCGCCCAGGATCGCGCTTTCGGGCACGCCGTGCTCCACCAGGTAGCGCCGCATGGCGCGCGTCTCGTGGTGGAAGGGCTTCGTCTGGTCTCCACTGACGAGCACCGTCTGCACCTTGCCCTGCTGCCACAGCGCGACGGCCGCATCCAGCCGCTGGGCGAGCACGGGGGAGGGCACCGCGCCCCTCGCCAGACCCGCGCCGAACACCAGCGCCACGGGAGCATGGGGCGCCTGCTCCAGGGGGACGATGCGGTCCTCGTAGCTGAGGCGGACGAGGTGGGAGAGGGCGAGCAGCCCCAGCCCACCCGCGGCCAGGACCGCGAGGCCTCTACGCAACCACACCCATCTCGCACCGCCTGGCTTCATGGACCCCGAGAACACCGGTAGAGAGGCCATTGTGTTCCGGCCGCCCTCCACCGGAAAGCCCAGAGCGACATCCCTGTCTCAGGGGAACGTGCCCGCCTGGGAGCCTGCCGGCTTTGGGGCAAATCGCTCGATGGCCTCCAGCAACTGTCGGGGCTCCACGGGTTTCTTCAGGAATGCCGCCACGTTGTACGAAGACGCATAGACGGCCCGGTCTCTCGGATTCATCTCCGCCATGCCCGCGGACAGGATGATGACTGGCACCTGGGCCAGCGCTTCACTCGCCTTGCGGGTGGTCAGCACTCGGTGGCCGTCCATGACAGGCAGGGCCATGTCCAGCACCATGAGGGCGGGGCGGGGAGGCTGGGCCAACTGCTCCAGGGCCTCCCGGCCGTTGCGCGCTACGCGCACCGCGTGGCCGTGCAGCTCCAGGTAGTTCTGAAGGGCCTCACAGATGTCCACGTCGTCTTCGACGATGAGCAGCGGACCGGATGACGTCTGAGCCACCATTCCCGCAAGGTAAGTCCGTGTCCTACCGCGGGGAGGGGCTGTCAGGGGGGCTCGGCCGCCTGCCGTATCCGGTGGGGCGGGCGATCGTCTGCCCGGCGGCGGCAGGCATCCGTTGACCGGCTCCCGCCCCGCCTATATAGGGGGCCCCGTCTTACCCTGCCCCGCCTTCCTTCAGGACAAAGCGGGTCGAACGCCCCACAGGAGCTCCCCGGTCCATGGCGTCCCTTCGCGACATTCGCAAGCGCATCCGCTCGGTGAAGAACACGCGTCAGATCACCAAGGCGATGAAGATGGTTTCCGCCGCGAAGCTCCGCAAGGCGCAGGACGGCATCCTGGCGGCGCGTCCCTACGCGACGATGCTGGATCAAATCATCGCGGACCTGGCCGCCCGCGCCGGGGATGAGAGCCTCAGCCACCCGCTGCTCATGGCCCGCCCGGTGAAGCGCGTGGAGCTGGTGCTCCTCACGTCGGACCGTGGCCTCGCCGGTGGCTTCAACTCCAACGTCATCCGCCGCGCCAACCGGTTCCTCTACGAGAACACGAACCTGGAGAGCATCCGCCTCTCCACCGTGGGCCGGAAGGGCAACGACTTCTTCCGCAACCGCGGCCAGAACATCCGCAAGGACTTCGGCGGCCTGTACCAGCGCCTGAACTACCGCGCCGCCGCGGACGTGGCCGAGGAGCTGGTGGCCAGCTACCTCAATGGCGAGGTGGACGCGGTCCACATCGTCTACAACGAGTTCGTCTCCGCCATCTCCCAGACGGTGAAGGTCGCTCAGTTGCTGCCGCTGCAGACGCTGGGGACGCCGGACCAGGCCCCGACGGCGGGCTCCACCTCGCTGGTGGACTTCAAGTACGAGCCGGACCGTCAGTCCGTGCTGGACCGCCTGGTGCCCCAGGCCGTCAACATCAAGCTCTACCGCGCCCTGCTGGAGAGCGTGGCCAGCGAGCACGGCGCCCGCATGAGCGCCATGGAGAACGCCACCTCCAACGCGACCGACATGATTGGCAGCCTGACGCTCACCTACAACCGCACGCGTCAGGCGGTCATCACCAAGGAGCTGATGGAGATCGTCTCCGGCGCCGAGGCCCTGAAGTAGGGCATTCGCGCAGCCGCGACCCCGTCTCCTGGGCCCGCCTCGTCTATCGAGGTGGGCCCTTCGCGTTTGAGGCCCCCGCGAAGCGTTGCGAGCTGCATCCTCAGACCGGGTCAAGTACGCCGGCAACCTGCTCGCCTCGTGGGCCGCCCGGAGGCCCGCGAGGTGTTCGGCCGCTACGCGCCGGAGGAGCGCAACTCTTCGAAGCGCGAGCAGATTCAGAGCCAGGGCGCCAAGGTGGTCCTGGTCGGTCGCCCGAACAGCGGGCTGCCCCTGGTGTACCAGCCGGATGGGAGGTAAGGGGGTGGCGCCCGGCATGTGGTTCCGCTAAGCCGGACTTACCAGTCAGTTGCCCGGGAGGCTTGACCCCCGGGGGGGGCCCCGGTAAAGGGGGCCCGCCCTCACAGCCGGGCCGAAATTTCAAGGGTGGCGGCGCCCGTCCGCTCCCCGTGCGAGGCAGACGATTCCATGAGCGCTCAAGTTCCGACGGCAGGCAGAATCATCCAGGTCCTCGGCCCCGTGGTCGACGTCGAGTTCCCGCCCGGCGGTCTCCCCGAGGTCTACACGGCCCTCAAGGTCACCAACGCGAACCTGAGCGCCGACGCCGACAACCTCACCCTCGAGGTGGCGCAGCACCTGGGCGAGAACACCGTCCGCACCATCGCCATGGACTCCACGGAGGGCCTGGGCCGCGGCATGCCCGTCAGGAACACGGGCGCCCCCATCCAGGTGCCGGTGGGCAAGGCCACCCTGGGCCGCATCCTGAACGTCACCGGTGAGCCGGTGGACGAGATGGGCCCCGTGAAGGCGCAGGAGTACTGGTCCATCCACCGCGCGCCGCCGCCCTTCACGGAGCAGGACGTGCGCGTGCAGATGTTCGAGACGGGCATCAAGGTCATCGACCTGCTCGCCCCGTATACCCGCGGTGGCAAGATTGGCCTCTTCGGCGGCGCCGGCGTGGGCAAGACGGTGCTCCTGCAGGAACTCATCCGCAACGTGGCCGTGGAGCGCGGTGGCTTCTCGGTGTTCGCCGGCGTCGGTGAGCGCACCCGCGAGGGCAACGACCTCTACCACGAAATGCAGGACACGAAGGTCATCCAGACGGACAACCTGGAGGCCAGCCAGGCCGTGCTGGTGTACGGCCAGATGAACGAGCCGCCCGGCGCCCGCGCCCGCGTGGCCCTGTCCGCGCTGACGATGGCCGAGTACTTCCGCGACGTGGAAGGCCGCGACGTGCTCCTCTTCGTGGACAACATCTTCCGCTTCACCCAGGCCGGTTCCGAGGTGTCCGCCCTCCTGGGCCGCATCCCCAGCGCCGTGGGTTACCAGCCCACGCTGGCCACGGAGATGGGCAGTCTGCAGGAGCGCATCACCTCCACCACGAAGGGTTCCATCACCTCCGTGCAGGCCATCTACGTCCCCGCCGACGACCTCACGGACCCGGCGCCCGCGACGGCCTTCGCCCACCTCGACGCGACCACGGTGCTCAACCGCTCCATCGCCGAGCTCGCCATCTTCCCCGCCGTGGACCCGCTGGACTCCACCAGCCGCATCCTGGACCCGGCCGTCATCGGCGCGGAGCACTACGGCGTGGCCCGCAAGGTTCAGGGCATCCTCCAGCGGTACAAGGAGCTGCAGGACATCATCGCCATTCTCGGCATGGACGAGCTCTCCGAGGATGACAAGCTGGTGGTGGCCCGCGCCCGCAAGATTCAGCGCTTCCTGTCGCAGCCCTTCTTCGTGGCCAAGGTCTTCACGGGCAAGGACGGCCGCTACGTGAAGCTCCAGGACACCATCCAGGGCTTCAAGGAGATCGCCGAGGGCAAGCACGACGACATCCCCGAGGGCGCCTTCTACATGACGGGCAGCATCGACGAGGTGGTCGAGAACGCGCGGAAGCTCGCGGCGAGCTAAGCTGGGCGCTTCTCCTCCCGCAGAGGTCCCCATGCGCCGTGCAGCGCTCGCCCTGGTCCTGATGTTCCTGGCTCCCTCCTCCGCCCTGGCGGAGGAGCGCAGGGGACGGGCTCGGGTGAGCGCCAACGGGCTCTACAGCGTCCGCATGGTGGAAGCGGCGCAGGACCAGTGCCGGTTGGAGGTGACGCAGGAGAGCGGCCCCGTCTGGACGCTGAAGGAGTGTCTGGGCACGGTGGACGACCTCTACTTCGTCTCCAACGACGGCGAGCGCGTCTGGGTGGTGTGGCCGCTGGTGGAGAAGGGCAAGGCCGTGGCGGAGCCGCGGACGAAGAAGTCGAAGGCGAAGAAGCCCAAGGGGCCTCCCGCCTGGGCGCGCGTGGTGGTGGCGGCGCAGTACGGGCGGGATGGCCAGCGGCTCCAGGAGAAGCGGCTGACCGAGTGGCTCAACACGCGGCAGCTCTCCGAGGTGCGCCAGCTCACCCACCACTTCAAGTGGCTGGAGGGCACGCTCGGAATCCCCGGCAAGGGGCCCCGGTTGACGGACGCCGGGGTGGTGGAGTTGGAGCCGGTGGGTGGAACCACCCGCCAGCTCACGTTCTGATTCGGTTGTGCGAGGAGCCTCATGGCCAAGCTGACTGTGGAGATTGTCACCCCCGAGAAGCGCATCCTGTCGGTGCAGGCCGACGAGGCGATTGTTCCTGGCGGCCGGGGCCTGTTCGGCGTGCGGCCGGGACACACCCCGTTCCTGTCGCTGATGGAGCCGGGCGCGCTGACCCTGATCGAGAGTGGCCGGCGCGAGTCCTACTTCGTCGCGGGCGGCTTCGTGGAAGTGGGCAACGACAAGGTGTTGGTGCTCGCCGACGCGGCCGAGCCCGTCACGGGCATCGACGTGGAAGGCGCCCGCCGCCGCATGGCCGAGGCGCAGGAGCGCATGAAGGGCATGTCCTCCGAGGACGCGCGCTTCGAGCTGGAGCAGGCCACGGTGCGCCGTGAGGCCGCCCGTATCGGCGCCGCCAGCAGCGCGCGCGCGTAGGCTTCCCCCCGTTTCACCGCCCAGGAGCGTCCCGCGCTCCTGGCGTCCCTGGCGTGACACCCGGGCTCCCCTCGAGCGGAGCCGGTGTCCGCTTCTGTTTGCGTGACGGTGCCCCTCTGGGGTGGCGCCTCCGGAACAGGCTTCCCGGTCCGCACCTCGCTTCACAGTGCCCTCAGGGGCCTGGCTGCGTTCGCCTCCGAGCTTTCGCGCGGGCGCGGCGGCCTCCTGTCAGCGGCTGTCCTCGGTCGCAGTAGCTCCACTGACAGTGTTGCTTCCATTTGACGGTGCGGATTTTAAGGTGCATCTAGAATGCATCTTAAGGCCCATGCCGGGCGAGAGGAGCAGCGCCATGAGCGTTACTGCGGAGAAGAGTGTCTACGAGCAGTTGGGGGGAGAGCCGGCGATGGCGGCGGCGGTGGAGGTCTTCTACCGGAAGGTGCTGGCGGACGATCACATCAGCCACTTCTTCGAGGACGTGGACATGGAGCGCCAGGCCGCGAAGCAGAAGGCGTTCCTGACGATGGTGACGGGTGGGCCGGTCCACTACTCGGGCAAGGACATGCGCGCGGGCCACGCGCCTCTGGTGAAGCGTGGGCTGAACGACTCGCACTTCGACGCGGTGGCGGGCCACCTGAAGGCGACGCTGGAGGAACTGGGCGTGGCCGCGCCGCTGGTGGCGAAGGTGATGACCATCGCGGAGAGCGCCCGCGCGGACGTCCTGGGACGCTGACCCGAGGAGCACGCCATGGCCAAGGTAAAGCATGAGTCCGACTGGTACCCGCTGGAGTCCGGAGAGAGTGTGCTGGACGCGCTGCTGCGCCAGGGCGTCTCCATTCCGAATGCGTGCCGCGCGGGGGCCTGCCAGTCCTGCCTGATGCGGGCCGTGGCGGGGACGGTTCCAGAGGCCGCGCAGGTGGGGCTGAAGGACACGCTCCGGGCACAGGGCTACTTCCTCGCCTGTGCCTGCCGGCCTCCGGAGGGCACGCAGTTGGAAGTCACTGGCGCGGAGGCGCTGCGCATCCCCGCGCGAATCCAGGCGCTGTCGTTGCTGTCCACCAGCGTTCTTCGTGTGCGGCTGGTGACGGACAGCCCGCTGGCGTACCACGCGGGGCAGTACATCTCCCTGGTGCGCGAGGACGGGCTGGCCCGCAGTTATTCGCTGGCCAGCCTGCCTCATGAAGACGCCTTGGAGTTGCATGTGCGGCTCCAGCCGGGCGGGGCGATGAGTGGCTGGCTGGCGCATGACGCACAGCCGGGAGACAGGCTCCAGGTGCAGGGCCCGGCGGGGAGTTGCTTCTATGTGCCTGGCCGGCCCGAGCAGCCCCTGTTGCTGGCGGGCACCGGCACGGGCCTGGCGCCGCTGTACGGCATCGTTCGTGACGCGTTGGCGGCGGGCCACACGGGGCCCATCTGGCTCTTCCACGGCGCTCGCACGCCCGAGGGGCTCTACCTCACCTCCGAGCTGCGGGCGCTGGCGGAGCAGCATCCTCAGTTTCTCTATCGTCCGGGTGTGTTGGAAGGCGGCAGCCGGGACGTGGCCGAGGGAGCGCTCGATGTGCTCATCCGCGCCGAATGCCCGAAGCCGCTGGGCTGGCGCGCATGGCTCTGCGGAGACGGGCCATTGGTGCTATCCCTTCGAAAGAAGCTGTTCCTGGCCGGGCTCTCGCTGAAAGACCTCCACACGGATGCCTTCTTGCCGAGCGTTCCATCGGGGCAGCGTACTTCCGACGCCGGAGCCCGCTGACGTGCACCTCACCCTCCATGCCGACTACTCGCTGCGGGTGCTGCTCTACCTGGCCACGCGCACCGGGCGGCCCGTCTCCACGCAGGAGATGGCGGATGCGTACGGCATCTCCAAGCACCACCTGGTGCGCGTGGTGCAGACGCTGGCGGGGCAGGGGGTGGTGGATGCGCGAGCGGGCCGCTCCGGCGGCGTGGTGCTGGCGCGCGCGCCAGCGGACATCCGGGTGGGGAGCGTGCTGCGCGCCGCGGAGCCGGACTTCCACCTGGTGGAGTGCTTCGACCGGGAGCGAAACGCCTGTCCCATCGCTCCCGCTTGTGGGCTCAAGGGCGTCTTGGACGAAGCACGCGAGGCGTTCCTCGCGGTGCTGGACCGGTACACGCTGGCGGACCTGCTCCGCCGCTCGCGCCCGAACCTGCAGGACTACTTCCTCCCCACCTCCGAGCCATGATGTCCGGCACGCTGGAGCTGTTTCATCGCATCGCGGATGCACCTTCCGCGCAGGCCCGGCGCTACATCGTGGACTACGCGCTGGAGGACCGCGTGCGCTTTCGCAACGTGGCCTTCGACGAGGCGGAAGCGGACTGGCGCAAGCATGGCGGACATACCACGCCCGCGCTCTGGGATGGCACGCACCTGCATCAGGGCGCGCAGGCGGTGATGGCGCGCTTGCAGGCCGTCGTCAACCTGGGACGCGACGACGCATGAAGTAACGGGCGCGCGTGTGCTGACACCCGCGCGCTGGTGGCACCTGCGCGTCCCTCGTGCGCCATTCCCGCCGTGCGCGAAGCTTCGAGAGTTGGACACGTGTACAGGTGCGCGAATGCGTGCACCCTCCGATGCTTGCCGCGCGCGTGTTGGTTGCGGTAGTCAGCCCACCCCGCGCTGCGATCCACGAGGCGCCAGGGATGGAGGGTGGACGGTGAAGAATCCGAGCGGCGGAGTTTCGAGGACGGCTGTATCGCGCTCGTCAAGCCCCGGCATGATTCTTCCCGCTCCGGCTCGCGGATGTTTCACGGGTTTCTCTCGGCCGTTCTGGCCTGAGCGTCGGTTAATCTCCACGACCCCATGTCGCTGACTCCCGCCGAGCGCCAGGACAGGTTCCATGCGGCGTTCGTGGGGCTCGCCATCGGTGATGCGCTCGGCTTTCCGCTGCGCGGCATTCCACCGGCGAGCCTCACGCGGCTGCCCGGCCTTGCCGAAGACTTCGCGCCCCGCCCGCGCGGCAAGTTCGCCAAGGGCCAGTTCAGCGACGACACGCAGTTGCTGCTCGCGGCGGCGGAGAGCGTCATCCGCGAGGGCAAGGTAGACGGCCGCAGCGCGGCGGCGCACCTGGCGTGGCTGTGGCAGGAGGGCATCATCCTCCAGCCGCCCAAGAGCCTGGCGGACGCGCTGCAGCGGCTGGCCAGCGGCGTGCCGTGGATGAGCGCGGGCGCGTCCCTGGGCACGCGCTGCCATTCGGTGCTCAGCCGCGCGCTGGTGGTGGGCCTGTTGGAGAGCGGCCACCGCGCGCGCCTGCCGCATGACGCGGGCGTGCTCACCATCATCACGCACAAGGATCCGGTGTGCGCGGCGGCGGCCGCCGCTTTCGCGCAGGCCGCGGCGCTGGGCATGGAAGCGGAGCCGCTGACACCCGCGGCCTTCTGCGAGGAGCTGGCGCTGGCGGCGGCCGTGCACGACAAGGGGTTGGCCGAGGAAGTACGCCACCTGCCGCGCCTGCTCACCTGGGACACCGCGCGCGCGCTGACGCAGCTGCGCAAGGTGGGCGTGCCCCCCAGCGAGCTGAAGGGCGTGGACGGGCTGCCGCCGCACGTGGTGCCGGTGCTGCTGACGTCGCTGTTCGCCATCCTCAAGGTGCCGCACGACTTCCGGGAGGCGGTGGCCCTCACGCTGCGCTGCGGCGGCGAGGCGGACGTGGCCGCGGCGCTGACGGGCGCTCTGCTGGGCGCCCACCTGGGGACGCGCGCCATCCCCGCGCGGCTGCGCAAGCAGGTGTTGTACTCCGAAAACCTGGTGGATACGGCGGACCGCCTCTTCCGCGCCCACCAGGTCCGCGAGACGCTGGCCACTGCCCTGTCGCACCGCCGTCGCCGCTGAGCGCGAGGGCAGGGCAGGCGGGCGGCCGTTGGCGTGCATTTCCCCGGGGCTTCACTGGAGGGAGCGTCCTGCCCACCTTGTGCGAAGGAGCGGGCCGCAAGGATGCCAGGCAGGCATGGGAGCGCACGTGTGGTCCGCGGAGTCATCGCAGGAGGCGCACGTCGTGGATCTCGAATCGGAACGCCTGGAGCGAAGTCAATTGGAGGCGCTCTCCACGGCGGAGCTCATCCGGCATGCCTTGGCGGAGACGCGCCTGCTGGTGCGCGCCGAGGTGATGCACGCCAAGAAGGAGCTGCGTGAGGAGCTGAAGGCCGCGCGTACCGCGGGCATCCTCCTGGGGGCGGGCGCGGTGCTGGCGCTCACGGCGCTGGCCGTCCTCTTCGTCGCGCTGGGGCTGGCCCTGCCCATGGCCCAGGCGCTGGGCGTGCTGGTGGTGGGCGTGGTGCTGCTGGCGATTGCCGGTGTCTTGCTCTTCATGGGCCGCAAGCGCGTGCCCAAGAAGCCGCTGCCGCACACACAGGAACGCTTGAAGATGGACTACCAGCTCACGCGGGAGACGCTGCAATGAATGGCGACGACCGCGACGCAGGCGAGCCCTCGGCAATCGAGCGGCAGCATGAGGACCACCGCATCACCCGGGGCATGGGGGACCGCAAGCAGGTGGAGGAGACCGCCGACCGCATCCGCGACGAGCTGATGCTCACGCTGACGGAGTTGGATAGGCGACGCACGCGCGCGCTCGACGTTCGCTACCTCGCGCGGCAGCACCGCACCGAGCTGATGGCCGCATGCGCCGCGCTGTTGACGGCGGTAGGCTTGGGCGTGGGGTATGCGGTGTACCGCGCACGCAACCGCGACGAGATTCTGCGCCGCAAGCGCCGCAAGGCCCTGGCGCGTGCATGGGAGCACCCGGACCGCGTGGCCTCCACCGCGGAGCCGCGCCCGCTGGGCGCGGAGCTGGGGAGAAAGCTCGTCCTCATCTTCGCCAGCGCGCTCGCCACCGCTGTGGCACGAAACGCGGTGGCGACGCTGGTTCCCGCGCGCCGCGTCCCCGCTTCTGCTCAGGTGGATTATAAGAATATGTAATTGCGACAAAATAACGCATAAACCACTCTGATGGGCATGACGGACCTGCTCTATGCGCGTGCCCAAATGGGTTTGTCGCTCGCGTTCCACATCATCTTCGCCGCGGCGGGGGTGGCGCTTCCCGTCCTCATGGTGCTCAGTGACTGGAAGGGCCGGCGCACGGGGGACGCGGACTACCTGAAGCTGAGTCAGAAGCTGGCGAAGGGGACGGCCATCCTCTTCGCGGTGGGCGCGGTGAGTGGCACGGTGCTGTCCTTTGAGCTGGGCCTGCTGTGGCCGGAGTTCATGGGGCAGTACGGCGAGGTGATTGGGCTGCCCTTCAGTCTGGAGGGCGTCGCCTTCTTCACCGAGGCCATCTTCCTGGGCATCTATCTGTACGGGCGGGAGCGGGTGTCGCCAGGGATGCACATGTTCTCCGGCGTCATGGTGGCGGTGAGTGGCGCGGCCAGCGCCTTCTTCGTCACGCTGGTCAACACGTTCATGAACGACCCGTCGGGCTTCACGCCGTCGGCATCGGGGCCCGTGGACGTGCAGCCGCTGGTGGCCATGTTCAGCCCCGGCTGGCAGTACCAGACGGTGCACGTGCTGCTCTCCTGCTACCAGGCGAGCGCCTTCGCCATGGCGGGCATCCACGCCTTCGTGTTGCTGCGCCACCCGGGTGCGGTCTTCCACCGCAAGGCCCTTTCGGTGGCGCTGCCGCTGGCGTGTGTCACCGCGCTGCTCCAGCCCGTGGTGGGGGACTTGTCCGCCAAGCACGTGGCGAAGGCGCAGCCGGTGAAGCTGGCCGCCATGGAGGGCCAGTTCGAAACGGAGCGCGGCGCGCCGCTGCGCCTGGGCGGACTCCCCAACGTGGAGACGGGCGAGGTGCCCTACGCGGTGGACATCCCCAAGGGCTTGTCGATTCTCGCCTTCGCGGACCCGGACGCGGAGGTGAAGGGCCTGAATGCCTTCCCGCGCGACGAGTGGCCGCCGGTGGCGAAGGTCCACGTGGCCTTCCAAATCATGGTGGGCACCGGGAGCGCCATGGCGCTGCTGGCGTTGGTGACGCTGGGCTGGCGGTGGCGGAAGAAGGCCTGGCCCCACGGGCGGAAGATGATGTGGGCGTGGCTGTTGTCGGGGCCGCTGGGGGTGGTGGCCATGGAGGCGGGCTGGCTCGTCACGGAGTGGGGGCGACAGCCGTGGATTGTTCGCGGCGTCATGCGCACGGCGGACGCGGTGACGCCGGTGCCACACCTGGCCGCGCCCTTCTGGACCTTCACCGCCGTGTACCTGTTCCTGGGGGTGACGGTGGTGACTCTGCTGGTGCGGCAGGTGGCGGGCACGCTGCCCACGCGCGACGGCGGTCTGACGGGAGGTGAGGCTCATGCCGACTGACGCGATTCTGGGCTTCGCGGTGGCGGGGACCTTCGTCCTCTACGCCCTCTTCGGCGGGGCGGACTTCGGGGGCGGCGTCTGGGATTTGCTCGCCTCCGGGCCGCGCAAGGCGGAGCAGCGCGCGCTCATTGCCCGCGCCATTGGCCCGGTGTGGGAGGTGAATCACATCTGGCTCATCGTGGGCCTGGTGCTGCTGTTCGCCGGCTTCCCGCGCGCTTTCGCGGTGCTGAGCGTGGCGCTGCACGTGCCGCTGACGTTGCTGATGCTGGGCATCGTGTTCCGGGGCGCGGCCTTCACCTTCCGGACCTACGACACGCGCGGGGACGCGGTGCAGCGGCAGTGGGGGCTCGTCTTCAGTGGCGCCAGCGTCATCGCGCCGGTGCTGCTGGGCATGTGCGTGGGGGCCGTGGTGAGCGGCACCATCCGCGTGGAAGGGCGGGTGGTGGTGAGCGGCTTCTTCGCGTCGTGGCTCGCGCCCTTCTCATGGGCGGTGGGCGCGTTGGCGCTGAGCCTCTTCGCCTTCCTGGCGGCGGCGTACCTCACCCACGAGGCGCACGAGCCCGCGCTGCGCGAGGACTTCCGCCGTCGGGCGATGGGCGCGGGCGTGGCCGTGTTCGTCGCGGCGCTGGCGGTGCTGTTGCTGGCGCGCGAGGGGGCGCCGCGCGTCTGGGAGGGGCTCTTGCGCTCGCCCTTCGCCCTGGCGCTGCATGCGGGCACGGCGGTGGCGGCAGTAGCGTCCTTCGCGCTCTTGTGGACGCGCCGCTTTCAATGGGTCCGTGTCGCGGCGGCCGTGCAGGCGGGGCTCATCGTGCTGGGGTGGGCCGCCTCGCAGTACCCGTACCTGGTGGTGCCCGACGTCACGCTGCACGGCGCGGTGGCGAGCCCTGGCGTGCAGCGCGTGTTGTTGGTGGCGCTGGGCGTGGGCACGGCCGTGGTGGTGCCTTCGCTGGTGTTGCTGTTCCGCGTCTTCCGGCCCGCGCCCACGCCGGGTGCCGGCTCGGAGGCGTGAGTCGCGCGGGCGCCCCTCGCCACGCGCAATGCGTGACGAGGGACGAAGCGGCGCCTTAGAACCGCGCGTTCACGCCTGCGTAGAGGGTGCGGCCGCGCTCCTGGAACACGTAGCCTTCCTCGTCCTCGGTGCGGGTGTTGGCGATGTTGAGAACGCCCGCGTTGACGCCGAAGTTCTTGCTGATGTCGTAGCTGGCACCCGCGTCGAAGAGGGCATAGGCCTCCACTTCCTCGGTGCCGCTGAGCTGCGGGCCAATGTACTGGCCGCGCACGAAGGCCTTCAGCTTGTCCATCGGCGTCAGGTCAATCTGGCCGTTGAGGGTGTGCTTGGGCCGGTAGGCGAGCTGCACGTCGTTCTCCAGGTCCCGGCTCTCCAGGAAGGTGTAGTTCGCGCTCAGGCGGACCACATTGCCGAAGGCCTTGCTCGCCGTCGCCTCGACGCCGCGCAGGCGCGCGCGGTTGACGTTGCGGGGCACGTACAGGGGCAGGCCCGTTCCCGGGTCGGTGCCCACCGGCTCCACGCCCGTGCCGCGCGGCGTGTCGATGAGGTTGCGGATGTTGTTCTGGAAGACGGTCGCCGACAGGGCCCACGACGTCATGGTCCAGTTGGCGGACACCTCGAAGTTGGTGCTCTTCTCCGGGTCCAGGTCCGGGTTGCCGATGATGCCGCAGCGGCCTCGGCAGCTCGTCACCAGGGACTCGGTGCTCATCTGACGCAGCGTGGGCGCCTTGAAGCCCGTGCCGACACCCGCCTTCAGGGTGAGGTGGTTGATGGGCGAGTAGACGGCGTAGGCACGCGGCGTGAAGTGGAGGCCGAAGTTCTCGTGGTTGTCCAGACGCGCGCCCAGCAGCAGCGTCAGCTTGTCCATCAGCGCCAGCTCATCCTGCGCGTAGAGGGCCTGCTGGTGCACGCTGGCGCCGCCGCTGGTGAACTCGTCCGACTTGAGGTCAATCCAGCGCGCCTCGCCGCCCACCGTCAGCGTGTTGATGCCCAGGTACGCGGTGGCGTTCGCCTCCGCGACGATGTTGTCCTGGGTGAGGCCGTCGACGCCGCTCTCCAATCCTTCCCAGTAGCCGCGGACCTCGGAGTTACCCCAGTCCCACTTGCCCTTGTGGCCCAGCACCGCGTCGTTGCGGTGGACCACCGCGTCCGCGTCGCCGTAGGAGCCGCCGATGTAGTACTCGCCGATGCGGTTCTGGTACGCGCGGCCGTACTCGGCGGTAATCGTCTGCTGCGCGGTGGGCGTCCAGTTCAGCGACAGCCGGCCGTTGTGGTCATTTCGGCCCTCGAGCGTGGCCAGGTCGCCGTGGTTGACGACGCTGCCGTCTTCACGCGTCACCGGCGCACCGTCCGCGTTGAGCACGGGCGAGCCCGGGTTGCGCGCGCCATTCCACGCCTGGCGGTGATTGAAGCCGCCCGTAATCTTCATGGAGAGCGTGTCCTCGATGAGCGGACCGCTGAGGAAGACGCTGGAGCGGAGCTCCTCGCCGTTGGCGCCCACGGTGGGCGTCTGCGCCTTCAGGTCGATGCCGCCCGTCCACTTGGGCGCGATCGGCTTGGTGATGATGTTGATGACGCCGCCCAGGGCCTCGGAGCCGTAGAGGGAGGACATGGCGCCGCGGACGACCTCGATGCGCTCGATGCCCTCCGTGGGGATGAGGCCGATGTCGAAGTCGTTGTGGCGGAACACCGCCTCCAGCGAGTTCACGCGCTTTCCGTCGACCAGGATGAGCGTGTAGCTCGAATCCATGCCGCGGATGCTGATGCCACGGCGGCCCTGGCTGCCGGCCGTCAGGCTGATGCCGGGCGCCAGGCGGATGGCGTCCGTCAAATCGCCCACGGGCGCCCGCTTCAGGTCCTCCTGCGTCACCACGGTGACGGAGGCAGGGGCGGAGGTGACGTCCTGCTCAGTGCGCGTCGCCGTCACCACCACGGGGGCCATCTGGAAGATGTTGTCCTCCAGCGCCGCCTCCGCCTGCTCGGCCTGATGCTCGGCGGCCGCGGAGTCCGGCGGCGGCGGCGTGGCCGCGTCCTGCGCCCAGGCGGGCGTCATGGTGAGCAGCAGGGCAGAGCCCACCCACTTCCACGTCACGGACAGGCGGGGACCACGGAAGGGTCGGGGGGAAACGTCATCACGGTGAACGGCGCGCAAGGTCCTTCTCCTCATGTGGGTGTCTGAACTGCCGGACTCCCCCCGTTCCGCTTCCGCCCGAGGCGTCCGCGGGTACTGATTCGAGCAAGGCCCTCCCGCCGCCGCGGAAGCCGCGACGTGGGGGACACCTGCGATGCAAAGGGCCGCGTCCTGAGGTCTTCCGGTGCTCAGCGGAGCGTGCGCGGAAGGTGCTGTACTTTGCGTGTGACTTTGCGAATCAATTTCAACTAAGCGGCACTTTGCGTCCTGGCGGGTGTCCTGTCAACGCGCGGAAGGCGGAATCTTCTACACCAGCCGTAGAAGTCCGCCTTCACCGCGGAGGTGCCCGCGAGGTGTGCGTCAGTCTTTCGTGGGCCAGACGGCCCGCGGCTCTTCGTCGTCCCTGGCGATGAGCAGGGTGGCGCCTTCGAGCAGGTCCTCGGAGTCCAGGGCCTCCACGGCCGTGCGCACGCCCGCGTCGGCGTCCATCACCCGGCAGTAGACGCGGAGCTGCTGTTCCTGGAGCTCACCGCCTTCGACCTCGCCATTGCCCGTCCAGCCGAGCGCGTCCGTGAGCAGCTCCTCCACGGCGACGCGCTTCTCCACGTCGTGGCCGGTGCCCTTGCCCTCGATGGTGTACTGGACGATGAGGGTCATCATCGCCGTGGGATCAGGCTCGTCATAGCCCTGGTCCACCAGGGGGCCGGCGGCCTCGGCGATGACCATGTCCGGGTCTTCATCCGGGGGGAGGGGCAACTGCTGGTCTTCACCCGTCTCGCCCACGAGGCCTTGGTGCACGGTGAGTGCGCCGTCATGCACCCAGGCCTCCCAGTAGCGGAGCCGGTTGCCTTCCTTCTTGTAGAGCTTCAGCACGCTTCGAGTCTCATTCGAGGGCCCCTGCATAGCACGGAGCACGGGGGGCTTTTCGCTCAGAAGGCACGGCCCTGGCCCCCATCCACGGGTAGGGTGGCCCCTGTGACCCAGCGTGCGCGTTCCGAGCAGAGGAAGGCCACCACGTCGGCCACTTCCTCGGGGGCGCCGAAGCGGCCCCAGGGCAGCTCGTCACGCACCAGCCTGGCCACCTTCTCTGGATCCGCCTTCTGGCGTTTGTCCCAGCTTCCCCCGGGGAAGAGGATGGAGCCGGGGGCCACGCCGTTGACGCGGATGCGGTACTGCGCCAGGTCCACCGCCATCTCCTTGGTGAGCGCGGTGATGCCAGCCTTGGCGGTGGTGTAGGGCGCGCTGGTGGCGTACTCGCGGCCGAAGATGGAGTTGATGTGGACGATGCAGCCGCCGCCCTGCTGGCGCATGGTCTCCACGGCGCGCTGGCTACACCACACGGCGGACAGGAGGTTGCGGTCCAGGACGGATGTCCACTGCTCGGCGGTGGCGGAATGGAAGGCGCCCGCGCCGCCGCTGCCGCCCACGTTGTTGATCAGGATGTCCAACCGGCCGAAGGCGCGCACCGCCGCGTCCACTGCTTCCACGGCGCCGGCCTGGGTGGCCACGTCCGTCACCACAGTGGCCACGTCCGCGCCCTCGGCGCGAAGCTGCGCCGCGGTGGCCTCCAGGGCCTCCGCGCCGCGTGCGCTGAGGCACACCCGCACGCCCTCGCGGGCCAGCACCGACGCGATGGCCCGGCCAATGCCCCGGCTGCTGCCGGTGATGAGGGCCGTCTTTCCTTTGAGCTCCAGGTCCATGGGCGGGCGTTCTACTGCGCCCGTCCGCTCATGGGGACGTCATGGTGCCGGGGCGTTGAGTCCTGTGCGCAAGTCCGGGAAGCATCGCCTGGGAGGGGTTCTGCTTCCGATGACCGGTGCCGCGGCCGGGTGCTTCGGCCGCGGGCATCGGTGGCCGCGGTCCTACTTCGCCTGGAAGCGCGCCTGCGTCGGGGTGGCCCCTGGGGTGCGCGTGACGCCGCGGTCCGGGTTTGCGGCCAGGTGCTGGAGCACCTTGAACACCGTCTCCACCTCGTCCGGCATGCCGATGTCCGCCGCGAGCTGCTCGGCGGTGCGAGCCTCTGCGCGCGCCTCGCGCAGGCGCGTCGTCAGCTTGCGCTGGAGCTCCAGCACCACGCCCGCGGCCTTCTTGCCCGCCTCCACGCCCGGCTGGTGGTACGCGTTGATGTGCACCAGCGTGGCGTAGAAGCCCACGGCCCGCTCATACAGGGCAATCAGCGCGCCCAGCGTGCGCGCGCTCACGTCCGGCACGGTGAGGGTGAGCGACTCGCGGTCCTTCTCGTAGAGCGCGCGCCGCGTGCCCAGCAGGAAGCCCAGCAGGTAGTCACCGCTGGTGACGCCGGGCTCCACTTCCTGCGAGCCGCCGTCACGGTCCTTCAGCACCTCGATGAAGGTGGCGAAGAAGTTGAGCACACCCTCGCGCAGCTGCTGCACATAGGCGTGCTGGTCCGTGGAGCCCTTGTTGCCGTAGACGGCGATGCCCTGGTTCACCACCTGGCCATCCAGGTCCGTCTCCTTGCCCAGCGACTCCATGACGAGCTGCTGGAGGTAGCGCGACATCAGCAGCAGCCGGTCTTTGTACGGCAGGATGACCATGTCCTTGTGGCCCCTGCCGTCACCCGCGTAGTGCCACATGAGCGCCAGCAGCGCGGCCGGGTTCTTCAGCGCATCGCGCTCCCGCGTCGCCGCGTCCATGTCGCGCGCGCCCTTCAGCAGCGCGTCGATGTCCAGCCCCTGCAGGCGCGCGGGCAGCAGGCCCACCGCGGACGTCACCGACGTGCGGCCGCCAACCCAGTCCCACATGGGGAAGGTGCGCAGCCAGCCCTGCTTCTTCGCGTGGTTGTCCAGCTCGCTGCCGGCGCCGGTGACGGCCACCGCGTGCTTGCTGAAGTCCAGACCCCGCGCCGAGTAGCCGCGCTCGGCCTCCAGCATGCCGTTGCGCGTCTCCTTGGTGCCACCCGACTTGCTGATGACCAGGGTGAGCGTCTCCGACAGCCGCTCGCCCAGCTGCGCCAGCACGCGGTCGAAGCCGTCCGGGTCCGTGTTGTCGAAGAAGGACACCTGCATCGGGTCCTTCGCCGTGCCCAGCGCATCCGCCACCAGCTGCGGCCCCAGCGCCGAGCCGCCAATGCCGACAATCAGCACGTGCGTGAAGCGCTGCGCCTTCTGTGGCTTCACCCGGCCCTCATGCACGTCCTTCGCGAAGGCGTGGATGGCGGCCACCGTGTCGGTGATTTCCTTCTGGAGCGCGGGCTCGGGCGCCAGCTCCGGCGCGCGCAGCCAGTAGTGGCCCACCTTGCGCTTCTCGTCGGGGTTGGAGACGGCGCCCTTCTCCAGGGCCTCCATCGCGCCGAAGGCTTCCTCCACGCGGGGGCGCATCCGCTCCAGGTAGTCCGCCGGGAAGCGCATCCGCGAGACGTCGAGCGTGAAGTCCAAGGCCGGGACGACGCACAGATAACGCTGGTACCGCTCCCACAGTTCTCGCTCGGTCATGGCTCCTCCTGGCAGTTCTCGCGTCGCGAAAAGTGCCGGATGGCTTAGCGCCTCCGTGCGCGGGTGGGAAGCTGGACGGCGGTGTCGGTGCGCGTCCACGGGGCCGCGGGCGGCCGGGTGCTCAACACCTCACACGGAGGGGCGGGCCGCTTCGGGCGGGGGCTGTACTCCGGGCGGCTGGGGTGCCTCTGGTGCGTCGGGCTTCCAGGCCGGGTTGCGGAAGACGTAGCTCAGGCGCTGCTTCAGGGAGCCGGGCTTCGCCGCGTCGCGTGTGATGGCCGCGAACTCGTGGAAGGCGATGCGCACGGGATTGAACGTCTCCAGGTTCTTCGTCAGGCCGTACACGGGCTTCTCGCCCTCTGGCTCGAACGTCCCGAAGAGCCGGTCCCAGATGATGAGGATGCCCGCGTAGTTCTTGTCCAGGTAGCGCGGGTTGGACGCATGGTGCACGCGGTGGTGTGACGGCGTGTTGAGCACCCACTCCAGCGGGCGCGGCAGCCGGCCAATGGCCTCGGTGTGAATCCAGTACTGGTAGAGCAGGCTGACGGACTGCTGCACGACAATCATCACCGGGTGGAACCCGAGCAGCGCCAGCGGTGCCCAGAAGACGAAGCTGGTGGGCGGCGTCCACGTCTGCCGCAGCGCCGTGGAGAGGTTGTAGTGCTGGCTGGAGTGGTGCACCACGTGGGACGCCCAGAAGAAGCGGCTCTCATGGTGGACGCGGTGGAAGGCGTAGTAGCAGAGGTCGTCCGCGAAGAAGATGAGCACCCACGCCAGCACGCCGGTGCCCATGCGCAGCGGCGTCAGGTGGTAGAGCGCCAGGTAGCCGGCGAAGGCCACGCCCTTCCACAGGACGTTGATGGCCACGTTGCCCAGCCCCATGGAGATGCTGGCAATCGTGTCCTTCCAGGTGTGGCCCACCATGGGACGGCCTTCGTCCCGCTGCTTCTTCACCCAGAGAGCCTCGGCAATCACCGTGAGGGTGAACACCGGGATGGCCGGGGTGATGATGTCGGGGATGTGTGCTGCGTCCATGGTGGGACCCTCCGTGTCGGCGAACTCAGGAGCGGGCGCGGCGGCGAGGCCGCGCCAATGAGGGGAGGAAGGCGTTGCGCATGAAGTGGGTGAGCGCATCCAGCATGCGCCGGTGCGCCGGGTCGTTCGGCCGGGCGCTGCCTCCCACCGCGGCGCCCTGCACCGCGTCCAGCGCCAGCTCCACGATGGAGTCGAAGTCCGGGTGCTCGGCGGCCTCGGGGAACAGCTCGCGTGCCACGCGGTGCAGGTTCTCCCGGTGCGGCCCGTCCACCGCCGCCAGCGCCACGCGCAGCTCCGCGTCCGTGCGCGCCGCGACGTACAGCTCGATGGCGGCCTGCAGCTCCGGGCGCTGGAAGGCGGCCCACAACATGTCCACCGCCGCCGCGATGCGGTCCCTGCCCGATGGCCGGGCCCCCACACCGGCCAGGTAGTCCTGGATGAGCCGGGGGAAGAGGTGCTCCACCGCCGCGGCGAGCAGCTCCTCCTTCGTATCGAAGTGCGTGAAGAGCGCGCCCTGTGACAGGCCAGCCCGCTTGGACACCTCCACCGTCGTCAAGCGGGCATAGCCCTGCTCCACCAGCGTTTCGATGGTGGCGTCCAGCAGCTTGCGCCGCGTCGTCTCACGGCGCTCCTGCTGCGTGCGGCGGACAGGCCGGGCCGGCGCGTCCGATGGAGAGTTCTTCGCGGCCATTCGACTCGCAGGATAAGTCTGAACTTAGTGAGTGACCAGTCACTTTCTTCGGTGAGGGGTGAGTGGTTCTCACAGTGGCGTGTGCCGCCATCTGTCCCCGTTCACGGGCACCTCGAAAGGGAAGTGGCCGCTCATGAGGCGCGCCAAGCCCGCTTCCCCAGCGGCCCGGCGGACAGGGGCCTGGGTGCCAAGTTCACGGCGTTCGCTCGGGACTCGGGCATGACTCCCCTCGGGAGGGTGGGCGTGCCGAGGCCCTCCGCGTCGTACAGCAGGCAGGCACGGCGAAAATCCGCAGGGAAATACCCGCGCCACTTGCCCTCGTTTCCGCCCCGCCCCGATATGAACCTTTCAGCCCTCCTCCTTGGTTCTCTCCTGGCTTCGGCCCCTGCGGTTCCTTCCTCTTCCGCCACTGATGTGGGCGAAATGCCCGAGGTCGGCGTTCCCTTCGCCTGTGGTCGCATCCACACGGTGAGCCAGGGACATGACACGGGAAGTCACCAACACAACGACACGCATGCGTGGGATTTCCGCATGCCGGATGGCACACCCATCGTCGCCGCGCGCGACGGCACGGTGCGCCTGTCTCGCGGTGACAGCACCAAGGGTGGCTGTGACGAGAAGCTCGCGCCCTACGCCAACTACGTCGTCATCTCCCACGGCGATGGACTGGAGACGCAGTACCTCCACTTCAGCGCGGTGGTGGTGAAGCCGGGTGACGTGGTGAAGGAGGGCCAGCTCATCGGCTTCTCCGGCTCCACCGGCTGGGCCTGCGGCGCGCACCTGCACTTCAAGGTGGCGCGTGAGAGCGGCAAGGGTTGGAACAACCCGTCCGTGCCGGCGCGCATCGCTGGCTACGGGGACCCGGTGCGCGACACCCGCGTGGCCGCTCCCCTCTGCAAGGACAACGGCACGCAGGCGCTCATGGCGAGCAACGGCGGTACGCACACCCCGGGTCAGCCGGTGGTGTCCATGTCACCGGAGCGCCAGCAGGCCCTTCGCGGCCTCCCGCCCGGGGCGCAGAGCATCCTCGACGGTCTCTCCCAGCCTCCCGCCCAGGGCGGCCAGGGCCTCAACGAAGCGCGCACGTCCGGTGGTCCCCGCACGGCGAGCGGCCCCAGCGAGACTCGCTGAGGCCAGCAGCGCGCCCGCTCCGGCGAGCAGCATGAAGAGGGCCCCCGCGTTGACGAAGTAGTCCAACGGCAGCAGGGGGCCTTCCACGTAGGCCCGCACCACGCGGTAGCCCACATGGCCCAGCAGGGCCAGCAGCGGCAGGTTGATGAGCGGCAGCACTAGCCAGCGCGCGGTGCGCCACCAGCCGGCCACCGCCTCCGCCACGCCGGTGGTGGCGGTGTAGCGCCAGGCGCCCGCTCTGGCCACCCGCACCTCCTCCAACAGCGTGTCCACGTCGGGGACGCCCAGCAGCGCGGGCTCCAGTCCGCTCGCGCGCGCCACGCTGCGCGCCTCCGCCAGCGCGGTGCGCGCCGCGGCCTGGGCGCTGAAGTCGTCCTCGAAGGGCTCCACCACCGCGGACTCCGCGGCCCTGGCGCGGGTGTGTCCGCGCACCACGTCCACCACGGTGGAAGCCGCCGCCACCGCCAGCCCCGCGGGCAGACTGCTCCGCCCCACCAGCGCCGCCGCGCCCAGCCCGCTGGCGCCCCAGAGGGACAGCCGCAGGCCCCAGGCCGCGGGTCCCCAGAAGCGGCCTCCTGCCTGACGCCGCACCTCCGCCGCCAGGTGGCCGTGCGCCAGCCGCAGCCGCGCGTCGAAGTCCGCGCGCAGGCCCTCCGCAGCCTTCTCCAGCCCCGAGTCCAGCGCGGCGCGCGTGCGTGACAGCATCGCGTCCGTCTCCTTCAGCGCGGCCTCCACGCGCGTGTGCACCTCTTCCAGCGCGCCCATCGCGTTCGTCTTGCGCACGCGCGCGGCCACCGCCTGCGTGGCCAGCCCGCGCAGGTGGAAGAGCAGGGCGCCGAACTCGCCGGACACGTCCCGGCCGTCCTTCGCCGACAGGGCGCTGATGGCGAAGACGGGCACGTCTTCCTGGGCCAGGCCGTACTGCTCGGAGGCCACGCGGCGCACCTGGGCCTTGAGCGTGTCGCGCGACTCGGGAGACAGCTCGTCCGCGAAGTTGAGGATGAAGACGAGCGAGCGCCGGCGGGCGAACTCCGTGAGGAACTCCACCTGGGAGGCCTCCGCCACGCTTCCGCGGTGCATGACGACGAGCGCGACATCCGCGCGCTCCAGCGCCGCGCGGGCCACTTCGCGGTGCGTGGTGGCCACGCTGTTGAGGTCCGGTGTGTCGATGAAGACCTGTCCGCCCCACAGGCCCTGGGGGCCGGGGGCATACGTCATGACCCGCGCGCCGGAGCCCGCCAGCGCGTCCGTGGGCGTGCCTTCGGGCGCGAACACGGTGGCGGCCGTGCTGGTGGGCCGGTTGACGCCTTCGCGCGACAGGGCCTGCCCCGCCAGCGCGTTGAGGAGGGTGGACTTGCCCGCACCGGTGGCTCCCACCAACGCCACGCTCAGGGGGGCGTCCTTGCGCGCCACGCCGCGCGCATAGTCGTCCACGAGCCGCTCCAGGCGCGCGGCATGCGGCCGGAGCGCGGGCAGCTCCAGGGCCGTCTTCAGCAGGGAACGCAGGGCATCGGGTTCAGGCAGGCTCGTCTCGTCCACGTGGAGAGAGCCTGTCCCGGCTTCGTCCGGGTGACTACGAAGAAGATGCACGGAAGGGGCGCCAGCGTGCAGTTTCCGGCGGCGGTCCCGCGCGGGGTGCCCTACCGGGAACGTCGGGCGTCAGGGTGGGGCGGGGACCGGATGGCCGCGGGGATGCCTGGAGGAGTAGAAGCAGTACCACCATGGACCTCTTCCTCATGTCGCCGCCGGGACGCACGTGGGCCCTGCGTGGCCGCAGCAACTTCCGCAGCCGCGAGGCGCCGCCCGTGGACGCGCGTCAGGCCCGGCGGGAATGGCTGGCGCTGGCCCGGGACATCGAAGCGCGTGGCGGCACGGTGGTCGCGTTGCCGTCTCCCTCCGAGCTCCTGACGGGCATGCCGTACGCCGCCGAATGTGGGCAGGTGGTGGCGCGTCAGGGCGCCGCTCCGTTGTTCGTGCTGCCGCGGATGATGAGCGCGCACCGGCAGGCGGAGCGCGAGCACTGGGCGCCCCTGGCCCGCTCGCTGGGCATGGAGGTGGTGGACCCGGGCGTGGGCATCTGGGAGGCCCACGGCGACGTGGCCACCTTCGACGGCGTCACGCTGCTGTTCTGGGGCGGCCGCACGACGCTGGACGGCCTGGAGGCCGCGGCGCGGTATTTCCCCGGAGAGGTGCTGCGCATCCAGGTCCGCGAGCCCGCCTTCCACGGCAACATGGCGGTGCTTCCGCTGCCCGCGGTGGACCGGCTGATGGTGTGTCCGGACGTGATGGCGCCGGAGTCCCATGCGCTGCTGCGCGAGCGCTTCGGCGAGCACCGGCTGCTCCTCGTGACGGAGGCGGAGATTCGCCGCTACGCCACCAACGGGCTGCCGGTGGGGCGTGACGTGCTGGCGCCTTCGGTGGTGCCGGACTCGGTGCGGGAGCGGCTGGAGGCGCTGGGCCTGCGCGTGGTGTCGCTCACCATGCGCGAGCTGTGTGAGAAGGGCGGCGGCTCGTCACGCTGCCTCGTGTCGCGCGCGGAGGTGGACGCCGCGACGCTGAACATCCCAGACGCATTCCGGTTGTCGGCCATCGCGAGGGACATCGATGCCGATGGGTGACGCGGACACGCTGCCTCGGCAGGCGGAGGCCTTCCTCGCGGCGCACCCTGGCGCGTCGCTGGTGGCGCTGGGCTCGGGTGAGCACGCGGGCTCCTTGGACTTGTCGCCGCTGGGCGTGCCGGTGACGTTCCTTCCCGCCGAGCGGAACGCGGACCTGGCGATGCGATACCTGGCGCTGAACCAGCTCGCCTTCGGTGGCATCGGCGTGCCGCGTTGGGTGCTGTCGGACCTGTATCTGCTGCCGGGCGCCATTGGCCTCCTGCGCTGTCCGGCCCGGATGCTGGCGGCCCCCGTGCGCGAGCGGTTGGGGCTGGCCGACGAGGACCCGGCCATTGGCGCGGCCTACTACGCGGCGCCTTCGGTGACGCCGGGGCTGTTCATCGGTGTGTCGTTGCTGAGCGTGTTGCCAGGGACGGGGGCGTCGCCGTGGGTGAAGCTGCTCACGTTGCAGATGTTGCGCGCGCGGCGGCTGCGAGGCGTGGCCCAGTGGGACAACCCCAGCGTCCGTGTCCATTCCAGGCTGGGCCCTCTGCGCCTCGTGGGGCGCGTGCCCGGGGGCCATGAGTATGGCGAACGCTCCTTCGTCTACGAGTCGGAGCTGACGGACCGGACGCGGCTGGGCGACGCGATGGTGCGGCGTCTTTCGTTGACGCCGTCGCTGCGTGTACCCGCCACGGACCTTTCGACGCTGAGCGCGCTGCTCGATCGCGCGGAGGCGGGCGAGGTGTTGCACCTGGTGCCTCCGGGGCTGGAGGCGGGACAGGTGCTGGTGCGCGAAGGCCCACTCGGCTGACGCGCGTGGGCCCGCTCAGGGGGCTGGCGCGGCGGGCGACTCCATGTCCTCTTCCAGCGCGAGCCGCAACGCGCGGGAGCCGTCGCGGAGGATGGGCGCTCCGTGGGAGAAGCACAGCGTCTCCACGGGGAGGTGGTCCAGGATGCGCTGGACGCTGTGCCGGGTGCGCTGCGGTTCGTCCTGGTACTCGCTGGGGACGAACTCCGGCGTCTCCCCGTCCTCGTGCGTGAGCAGGTCGGAGATGAACGCGACGCCGCGCGGGTGTTGCTGCATCCACAGCGTGTACATCGCCTCGGTGGGCCCGGGCGTGTGGAACGAGATGAGCCCGGCGGGCAGCGTGTCTCCCGCGACGTAGAAGAAGTCGGGCTGCTCCTCCAGCGTCAGCGCCCCCTCGGGCGCCCAGACGGGCACCTTGAAGGCCTTGCGTAGCCGCCAGGCGGAGCGCTGGTGATTTCCCGCCG
Source organism: Myxococcus sp. CA023 (assembly GCF_010998615.1). Taxonomy (GTDB): domain Bacteria; phylum Myxococcota; class Myxococcia; order Myxococcales; family Myxococcaceae; genus Myxococcus. The sequence continues at coordinate 34,266 of NZ_JAAEAH010000014.1, forward strand.
TCAGGACGATGGCGGAGATGTTCCCCAGCTTGCGCAGTGCTGCCTCGTCGATGGGCAGCGGGTCGATGAGGACGACGGCGCCATCCGTGTCCACCACGGCGTACGCGTCACTGCGCGCGCCGCCGATGCGGTCATCGGAGAGGGTCCAGTGGTGGATGCCGGGCACCAACTCGCTTGTCCGCTTCGCCTTCCCCTTGGGCTCGCTCATGCGGACAAAGCTAGGCACCCCCAGGCGGTGTCACGGGGGCGGGGAGGGAGGCCACGGCTTGGATGCTCCGCTGCTTCCACGGCGGGCGCCCGAGGACACGGGGACGGCGCCAGTCGGACGGCACAACGTTCACCCATGATGGCGCGAATCTCCCGCGGTGTGCTGACCCGGCCCCTGGTGCTCTTCGACGGCGACTGTGCGTTCTGCCGGCGCTGGGCCGCGCGATGGCGGTGGCGCACCGAGGACCGCGTCCGCTACCGGCCGGGCAGCGCTTGGCGCCGCTGGCTGCTGGGAATCCCGAAGGCGGACATGCGCAGGGCCATGCAGTTGGTGGAGCCCTCCGGCCGGGTGTCCCAGGGAGCGGAGGCGCTCTTCCGAGCGCTCGCCGCGTCACCTCGCCAGGGGACCCGGGTGGCCGCGAGGCTGGGCCTGATGCCGGGGGTGTTGCAGCTGGCCCAGGGCGTCTATGCGGTGGTGGCTCGGAATCGCCGTCGGGCGGCGGGCGTGGACCGCTGGCTCTTCGGGCGCGCCGTGGTGCCGCACGAATACCGGTGGGTGCGCTGGGTCTTCCTGCGGCTGCTGGGAGGGACGTTCCTCATCGCCTTCACTTCGCTGGGACGGCAGGTGCGGGGATTGTATGGGACGCAAGGCCTCCGGCCCGTGGCGGAGCGCCTGGCCGCGGAGCGCCGCGAGGAGTCCTCGGCGCTCGCGCGGTGGAGGCGCATTCCGTCCCTGTTCTGGTTGGACGCGTCGGACGCCGCGCTGGTGCGTGGGTGTTGGAAGGGGCAGGTGCTGTCCCTGGCGTTGCTCTTCAACGTGGCGCCCCGGCTCAGCGTGTCGCTGTTGTGGGCGCTGTACCTCTCCTATGTGGCCGTGGGGCGTGAGTTCCTCTCCTTCCAGTGGGACGTGCTGCTGCTGGAGATGGGGCTGCTGGCGGCGCTCACCGCGCCCGGAGGACCGCGGCCGGGCCTGGGCCGTGACGAGCCCTCCGCGCTGGATGTGTTCCTCTTCCGGCTGCTCGTATTCCGGCTCTACTTCGGCTCGGGGGTCAGCAAGGTCCAGTCGGGGGACCGGACCTGGCGCGAGCTGACCGCGTGCGAGCACTATTACGAGACGGCGCCGCTGCCCACGCGGGGTGGTTGGTACGCGCATCATCTGCCTCGTCGGTTCCAGCGGGCCTCGACCGGGGCGGCGCTCTGGCTCGAGACGGTGGTGCCCTTCCTGGCCTTCGGGCCCCGGCGCTTGCGGCAGTTCGCCTTCTGGAGCCTGAGCGGCTTGCAGACCGCCATCGCCGCCACGGGGAACTACGGCTTCTTCAACGTCCAAGCCTGGGTGCTGGGCGTGTGGCTCCTGGATGACGCGGCGCTTCGGCGGGTGCTGCCTTTGAAGGACGGGCCTCCCGCTCAGCCACGGCCCTGGTGGCGTACCGGCGTGTCCGCGCTGGTGGTGTCGCCGCTGCTGGTGCTGGGGGCGTCGGAGGTGCTTCGCAGGTTCGAAGGGTGGCAGCGGTACCGGCCCGAGCGCGTCGGCGCGATGCTGACGTGGCTGGAGTCCCAGGCGCGGCCCCTGCGTTCGGTGAATCCCTACGGCCTCTTCAGCGTGATGACGGTGCAGCGGCCGGAAATCCTCGTGGAGGGCTCCGACGACGGTGTGCAGTGGAAGGAATACTCCTTCCACTACAAGGTAGGGGACCCGGCCCGGCCTCCCCGGCAGGTGGCTCCCCACCAGCCGCGGCTGGACTGGCAGATGTGGTTCGCCGCGCTCGGCTCGCCCCCTGGATGGTTCGTCGCGTTCCTGGCCCGGCTGCTGGAGGGCTCGCCGGACGTCCTGGGCCTGCTGGCGGGCAACCCCTTCCCGGACCGGCCGCCCCGGATGGTGCGAGCGGTGCTGTACGACTACCGGATGGCGGACGTGGCCGAGCGGCGGCGCACGGGCACCTGGTGGCGGCGGGAGCGGCTGGGCCTCTACGTGCCGCCCCTCTCGCTGGCGCCAGGGCCCCGGCCTCGTGGACGCATTCCCGCGCTGCAATGGCATGCCGGGGCGTGAGGCGGGTGGGAGCAGGCGTGCGGCCCTGAATCGCGAAGGCCCCTTTTCGTACGCCGCCGATGGGGTGGGGCTACAATGGAGGCTTCCCACCCATCTCCGCCGTCGTGACGCCGTGAAGACGCCGCGCACTCCTTTTTCCCTCCCCCTTGTCGCCGTCATCGGGCTGCTGAGCGCCTGCGGGCCCACGCCCACCACCATGAAGCTGGAGCCGCTGGAGACGAAGTACCTCCGCACGCCAGGGCAGACCGTGAAGCTGGCGTACGAGGTCTTCGACGCGGAGGGCCAGCCCATGTCCGACCCGAAGCTGCGGTGGACCAGCTCCGCGCCGGACGTGGCGCAGGTCCAGGAGGGCTTGCTGACGGTGCGCAAGTCGGGGAAGACGACCATCGGCGCGACGGGTGGCAAGGTCCGCGCGGCGTTGCCGCTAGAGCTGACCATCCTCAACTCGCTGGACGTGCGTGCCCCAGGCGCGGACTTCCTCGAGGTGGGGCGTGTCATCAAGCTGCGCGTGGTGGCGAGGAACGAGCAGGGCTCTTCGTTGCAGGACGCCATGCCCACGTTCCGCTCCTCGGATGAGATGGTGGCGCGGGTGGAGGACGGGCAGTTGGTGGCCGTGCGCCCGGGCAAGGCGACCCTGAGCGCGACACTGGGGCACCTCAGCCGGCACATCGCGGTGCAGGTGGTGCCGGCGGACTTCGCGCGGCTGGGCCTCAACCTCACGCACCACGCTTTCCAGCGGAGGGGGCAGTCCGTGCAGCTCCAGGCGCGAGCCTTCAATCGCAGCGGCGTCGTGCTGGACACGGTGCCGCTGGAGTTCTTCACCTCGGACCCCGCTGTGGTGTCGGTGTCACCCGAAGGCCGCGTGACGGCGGTGGGGTCCGGGCGCGCGGTGGTGTCCGTGGTCGCCGGTCGGCGGCGGTCGGCGGCGGAGTTCGTCGTCCCGTAGCGAGTCTTCCCCGCGTCTACGGCTTCGGCGCCGCGGGAGCCTTCGACTTCACCTTGGGCATGGCAGGCGCTTTCTTGGTGGGGCGCTTGCGCTTCTTGTCCTCCGCGTCCTCCGGGCAGGGCGGACGCGGTCCGTCGCTCGGCGGCTGGATGGTGAAGTCGACGCGGCGGTTGAGCGCCATGCCTTCTTCCGTCGCGTTGTCCGCCAGCGGCCGCGAGCGGCCAAAGCCCTGCGAGCACAGCCGCTCCGCCGCCACGCCGCTCTCCACCAGGAAGCGCATGACGCTGGCCGCGCGGCGGCGCGACAGGTCCAGGTTGTACGCATCGCTGGCGCGAGAGTCGGTGTGACCCTCGACGTGCACCCGGTCGGCCTCGGTGTTCTCGTTCATCACCCGCGCGACCTCCTCCAGGATGGGGAAGGACTCGGAGAGGATGATGTCCTGGTCGGTGGCGAAGTTGAGCTGCTCCAGGATGACAATCCGGTTGCCATCGCGGCGGGCCAGCGGGCACCCGTCCTTGCCTCGGCTGCCGGCGGGCTGGTCCGGGCACCGGTCGAGCCGGTCGACCACGCCGTCGCCGTCCTTGTCCGTGTCCGGGCAGCCCATGTTGGCCACGGGGCCGGCCACGTCGGGGCACGCATCCGACTCGCCAATCACGCCGTCACCATCCGGGTCGATGGGCGGCGGCGGGGGCTCGGGCGGCTCCTTGAAGCGCTCCAGGGCCTCCCACTCGCGCGTCTTCGCCGGAATCCACAGGATGGACGTGAAGAAGCTCAGCGAGGGCGAGGCGATGGAGCAGCCGCATCCCATGCCGCCGCCGAACGTGAAGGTGAGCCCGGTGGAGCTGTACCAGCGCAGGCCGAAGAGCGCCTCCGCGGGGACCTGCCGGGGCTCATCGGGCTGCTTCTGCAACCCCACCGCACCGTGCACCATGCCCACCGCGGTGACACCGCTGCCGCGAAGGATGGGGACCTCCGCGCCGACGCCGAAGGGCATCATGTCGCCCAGGGACACGCCGCTGAAGACGCGGTCCGGGCGCTTCCAGAAGCCGCCGTTGAGCGCCAGGAGGATGCCGTTCTCGAAGCGGTAGTCCAGCACCAGGCCCGGGGCCCAGGTCAGCTCGCCGTCTCCGGCGAAGGCGTCCTGGGCGCCGGTGGGGAAGCTCACGTTGAGCGTCACCGCGCCGCCCCAGCCCTTGCCCTCGGCGGGCCGGCGCAGGCCCGGGATGGCCACCTTGCCGGTGAGCCGGAGGTCACCGAGCACGAAGCTCTCCACACTCCCCTCGGTGCCAATGACCTCCAGGTTGGCGCCGCCCTGGGCGAGGATGAGCGGCATGTCCACGCCGACCTCGGCCCAGTCGAAGAGGCCAACGGTGGCCATGACGTCCAGCTGAAGGCGGTTGCCGACCAGGTTGATTTTGCTCAGGTCTCCGCCCTCGGGAATCAGGGACAGGGGGTTGAGCGAATAGCTGAGGTACGGCCCGGCCGAGACGGACAGGTGTGACAGCGGACGCGACTGCTGCACCACGACCAGGTCCTGGGGCGCGCCGGACGGACGGAAGAGCTGCACGTTGAAGCGCGCGTCTGGCTGAGCAGTGGCGGCGGTGGACAACCCCAGCGCCACGATGAGGAACAGGTGCGAGGGCTTCATCGAGCAGGGCGCCGGCGGCGGAGGAACGTGAGGCCCGCGGCGAGCAGTAGCAGGAAGGTGGTGCTTCCAGCGGGCGTGGCGTCGGCGGTGGTGCCGCAGCAGAAGGCGCCGCCTTGGGGCTCGGTGCCCGGCTTGCGGCGGCCGCGCTCGCACTCCATCGTCTTCGCGGAGCAGTGCTCCACGCCCAGGCAGTCTCCGCTGTCGGAGCAGGCGGTGGAGCAGGTGTTGGTCGCAGTGTCGCAGGTGCCGCCGCAGGGGCAGTGGGCATCCGCGAAGCACTCCACGCAGGAGGCTCCGTCGCAGACCGTTCCCGGCTCGCACGTCACCGCGCACGCGCCCGAGTTCTCACACGTGCGCGTGGTGGGGTTGCACACGCCGCTCCCGCAGTCCCCGTCATCCGTGCAGCCCACGCAGGTGCTGCCCTGCACAGTGCCATTGGAGAGGCAGAAGGGGGTGTCACCATCGCAGGCGCCACAGCGGGGGCCGCAGTGCTTGTCCGTGGTGCAGGACGCGCATTCGCCACTGAGGCAGAACTGGCCGTCGCCGCACTCCAAGTCGTTGCGACACTGGACGCAGACTTCGCCGTCGAGGCAGTAGGGGCGCTCGCCGGGGCACTTCACGCAGCCAGGGCCACAGCTGTCGGCCGTGTTGCACGAAGGCACGCTGTCCACGCAGCGGCCGTTGGCGGTGTCGCACTGCTGTCCCGCGGCGCACTGGCTGCTGGTGGTGCACTCAACACAGGTCGGCGTGGCACCGGGCGTCAGCGCCATGCACTGGGTGCCGTTGGGACAGCAGTTGCAGGAGTTGCCAGCGCACGAATCATTGGTGGCGCAGGGCGAGCAGACGTTGTCGGTGCAGGACTCGCCTTGAGGGCAGTGGGAGTCTTGCGTGCACTCGCGGCACTCGTGGAGGTCGGTGGCGCAGACCTCGCCGTTGGTGCACTGGCTGTCGTTCTTGCACTCGACACATGTGAATGTTTCGGTGTCACAAGCGCCCGTGGCGCAGTCGCTGTCTTCGTTGCAGCCGGTGCACTGGTTGGTTTCGAGGTCGCAGCGGCCGTTCGGGCACTGGCCGTCCTCGATGCACTGCACGCACTGGGTGCGGCCGTTGAGGTTGGCGCAGTGGGGCGCGGACTCGCCGCAGGGGGAGCAGTCCTCGCCGCAGAAGAGCGAGGAGTCGCAGGGCGCGCAGAGAGCCGCTGCGTTGCAGTGGTAGAAAGAACCGCAGCCGCCAGTGCCTGGGATGTTCGCGAACTGGCGGTTGCACTGCTCGCAGCGGTTGATGTCGTCTGGGAAGGAGGGCCGTCCGCCCTCCGTGTGGAAGAAGAGCTCTGGCGGAGCAAGGGCGAAACCGGCTGTGTTGAGCTTGACGATGGGGTCGGTGCTGGCGCCACGCTCTGTATCTGGAAACGCACCGACGAACGTCGAGAACTCAAGCGCAGAGTGCTCGCTGAACTGAGCGTAGAGGATCTCTACGGGATAGAGGCCCGGTCTCTCAAAGACCACGGTGTTGGTCGTGCGCCAGGACGCGATTCCGATCCGCGGTGGCCGGTTGATGACCTGATAGGGCGTCTGGCTCAGGTCATAGATGACGAAGCTGACGGCATCGTCGGCATAGAGTCCGAAGTGTAGAGGGACTTCCACCCACTGCGGTTGGACGTTGATGTATCCGCGAAATCGGGCGCCGAAGGACGAGAACGTTGGGTGTGGGGAGGCACATCCGCCTCTACCGCACGAACCAACGGAGTCCACGAAGTCGCCGTAGCTTGGCTGCTGAATCGTTGGGTCGTTTGGATCGCCTAGCGTGATGTTGTTCGAGAGGTCGAACAACGTGCGGAGTACGGAGGTGACGCGTCGCGGCCTGCTCGACTCCATGAACGCATTGAAGGTACCGGGGAATGTGGGCTCGTCCTGAGGGAAGTCCACGACCGGATTCGATGATGTGCTTGATGCCATGCACAACCCGGTGCCGACTGCTCCTGGTGAAGGAGCTACGGGAGTCCCACGGATGCGGACAAGCTCCGGTTCCTTTTCGCCTGGCTCTGGCTGCGCCTGCGCAACACTGGCGAGGCACACCGACAAGACAGTGAGCGCGGTACGCGCGATGCGGGACAATGGCGATTTCAAAGCCCCGCAACAATGCGGGATATCTCCCACAACCGCAATTCCGGCAACGTGCGGCTTTCCGCTACGACGTCGCAGGTCCTCCGGAGGTTGCTCAACGGCGGAGATTCAGTGGGCCGTTGCTACTCGGAATAGTTTGAATTGCAGGTCGCTCTGACTCAGACCCGCTTGCAGCTCACGTCCCCATCCTGGGAGCGGATGAACGCGGCGGTGAGTTCCGTGCCCAGGGCCGCGCACAGCACCTCGAAGGTCCGCCGCCGGGCGCCGCCAACCACAGACGGCTGGCTGGCCAGTGTTTCGGGATGTCGCACGAAGATGTTGTAGCCCACGATGCAGCCATCCGCGCGGAGCACGGTGATGCCATCGGTGGCCATCATTCCCCGCAGCAACTGCGCGGCGGCGCGCACGGCGGTGCCCGCGCTGTCAGTGGGGTCCACGTGGTAGCGCTCCAGCAACGCCACGATGTCCAGCGGACGGGGAAGGATGATGCCGTCCACGAACAGCGTGGAGCCCGCGCGCTCCCGGGGCAGCACCGCCACGAGCGCGCCGTGGGAGCCCTGCATCACCTCGAAGAGCACCCGGCGGAAGAACCCTCGCGCGCGCTCGCGACTGTGCGTGGTGACGCCGGCCGTGACGACGTCCGCCAACTCATCCATCACCTCCGGCGGAGAGGCCGACTCCACCCTCGCGCCGGACAGGTACACGTGCCGGCACAGCCCTCCGCCCGAGCGCAACTCCAGGATGTTGTCGGCGAGCTGAAGCACCCCCACGACCCCCGCGTCCCTGGCTTCGACACGGCGCAGCCGCTCCAGCGGCGTCTCCGCCAGAGGGAAGGGGTCCGTCCGGAAGACGCCGTAGGCGAAGCCCTCTGGGACGCGCAGGAGGTACAGCGCCCACCAGCGCCCCTGGCCCAGCGGCGCGCACTGCTTGAGCGCGCGCTGGATGGTGGCGCGCGAACGGGGACCGATGCCGATGGCAATCGGGTCATGCCCGCCCAGGTGTTCGAGCATCTGTCCCAGGTCGTCTCCCACGAAGGCCATGGGAAACAGCGGGGCTCCCTCCTCGCGATAGCGCGACAGGGTGACGATGAGCTCTCCGATGGCGTCCGCCGTCAGCTCGCAGGACATGCGTGCTTCGTCCAGGAACGTGCTGACGGCGTCGGTCAGCAGGTGGCGGAAGGACAGGACGAGAGGTGGCGAGCCCAGTCCGGCTGGGTCCGAGCCGTTCATGAGACGTACAGCATGGCGCATTGCCGCCGTGCGCGCACGGACGGAGTGACAGCGGGCCAGGAGGCCTGTTCCCTCGCCGAGGCGTCATCGTGCGCCGGTGTCTGCCGGTTCAGCCCCGGCTGATGCGGGGTGTCAGCGCCGCTGGGTACACTCGGGATTCAGGGCCCGTCAGGACAAGCCTGTCCGGGCCTCGTCCAGGCGGGCTGCCGTCTGGTTCCAGTCGCTGGCCAGCCCGTCGAGTTGCTTCAGGATGTCGGAGAAGTACCGCGCCTCCAGGGCCTTCGACAGGGTCGCGCCGTGGGCATCCGCCCACTTCTTCGTGACACGAGCCCGCACCTGGGCGCCCAGCAGGTCCACGAAGCGCTCCATCAGCGGCGTGGACAGCAAGGTGCCCGCCCAGACGACCGCGTCATGGCCCATGCCGCCCGTGGCCACCGTCACCGCCGCCGCCGCGCCTGACGGCACGGAGTACACCAGCGTCGTCAGTGTCTGGAGAATCTCCTCCCGCATGTCGCCCTGAAGCTCCGCGGAGACCAACTCCCGGCAGTATGCATACAGCGTGGCCCGGTCCGCCGCGTGCGCGTGCAGGGGCTCGAAGCCCAGCGGCTCCTCCAGCTTCGTCAGCGTCACCGGACCGAAGGCTTCCTCCAGCTTCGTCCGCGTCTGCGCGTCGGCGCGCCACGCGGCCACTTCCGGAGCGAAGGCATCCACCAGCCGCCGCACTCCGTCCTTCAGCGTCTCGTCCACCGCGTGGGTCGGCGTGTCTGCGCCCGGGGGCTCGGGCGCGGTGAAGGACTCGCGCACCTTGCGCGTGACGAAGGTGAGCGCCGTGGCCAGCCCCCGGAAGGGCAGGCGCACCCACTTGTGGAACTGACTGCGCGCATCCAGTTCGTCGCGAAAGGCGTCGATGAGCACGTCCGCGGGCACGGCCTTCAGCGCCGCGTGCGACCCCACCACGTCCAGTTCGTGGCGCAGTCGCTTGCGGAGCCGGTCGGGCTCCCGCGCCGCCTCCGAGGCCGCGCGCGACACGGCCTCCATCTCCGCGCGCGCATCCGCGAGCGAGGCTTCCAGCGCCCGGGCCTTCAGCTCGCGCGCGTGTTCGGCCTGTCCCAGCAGCGCCCCCAGCGCGGGCTTCCCGTCCAGGGGCTCCGTGGCCAGGGGCTTCAGTCCCGCCTCCACGTCAGGCTGGTGCGGCGCCAGGTAGCGCGCCAGCGCCGGGTGGCCCACGTCCTCGGCGAGCTTGTCCAGGTGCCCGCGGGCCACCTCCTCGCGCGTGGCCTCGTTATAGACGAGCAGGTACGGCCGTCCATGCCCCACGGCCGCGCGCAGGAAGTCCACCAGCGCGGCGTTCTGGTACGTCTGCCGGCTCACCACGAACGCCAGCACATCCACGGTGACGAGCAACGCCTCCGCGCGCTCGCGGTTGTCGCGGTACACGCTGTCGAAGTCCGGTGTGTCCATGACGAGCAGCCCACGAGGCACCGCGTCCGAAAGCGTCAGGTACAGCCGGCCCGGAGGCCCTGCCTGGTCCACGGGCGCCGCGTCGCCGGAGGCCACGAGCACGATGTCATAGCGCCGCGTCAGGAAGTCCTTCAGCGGCCCGGTCCACGTCTCCGGGTGGGCCGCCGCCAGGCACTGCTTGGTGAGCCCGCCCTCGGGCCTCGCGGGGGACAGCGCCGCGCCCACCAGCGAGTTGAAGAGCGTGGACTTGCCCACGTTGTTGGGACCGGCGATGGCCACCAGCAGCAGGGGGGAGTCCGCGGAGCCCAGGCGGGGGAGCAGGTCGCGGCGCAGGCGTTCGGCCAGACGGCGCGCGAGCTCGGCGTCCGAGGCGTCCGGGAAGCGCTCGGGAGCGGGCAGGGCGTCCAGGGCGGACGCGAGGCAGGTGCGCAGGGTGTACGGGTCTCTCATCACCAGAAGTCCTCGCACCACAGCACGCGGGACGCCCCGTGCCCAGGCACTTGTCCCACCAGGTGTCGGCCGGGGACAGAGCGGGTGGAGCGCGGTAGGGTGGTCCCATGCGCCTTCTCGCCGCCTGCCTGCTCCTGTCGGGGCTCGTCGCCTGCACCGCCGCGAATACGAATGCCCCCGCGGCCGCCGCGTCTCACGCCAAGGGCCCGTTGCCCTTCATTGAGGACGACTACGCCCGCGCGCTCGCCGAGGCCCAGGCGAAGGGGCTCCCCCTCTTCGTCGACGTCTGGGCGCCCTGGTGTCACACGTGCCGGTCGATGAAGGCCTACGTCCTGTCCGACGCGTCGCTGGCCCGGCACGCGGACCGCTTCGTGTGGCTGGAGGTGAACACCGACCTGACGTCGAACGCGGCGTTCCAGGAGAAGTATCCGGTGGAGTTCTGGCCCACGCTGTACGTCATCGATCCGCGCCAGGAGAAGGCCCTGCTGCGCTTCGCCGGCAGCGCCACCGTGGCGCAGTTGGAGAAGCTCTTCGAGGACGGTGAGCGCGCGTACAAGGGCGGCGTCACCGGCGCCGAGGCACTGCTGGCTCGCGGGGACGCGCTCTATGCGGAGGGCCGCTCGGCCGAAGCCGCGGAGACGCTCGTGGAGGCCCTGGCCGAGGCGCCCGCGGACTGGTCCCGCCGGGGCCGCGCGGTGGAGTCGCTGCTGACGGCGATGTACGGCGCGAAGCAGCACGAGGCGTGCGCGAGCAAGGCGCTGGAGGAACTCCCGAAGACGCCCCGCTCGCTGTCCTGGGCCAATGGCGCTCTCCTGGGCATGTACTGCGTGCTGTCGCTGCCGGAGGACCACGCGGCGGGGGCGGAGCTGCGCGGCGGCCTGGAGGCCAAGGTGGCCGAGGCCCTGGCGCCCCCGGCCATCGAGATGTCCGCGGATGACCGCTCCGGCCTGTACGAGGTACGCGTGCAGGCGCGCGAGGTGGCGAAGGACACGGCGGCCGTGAAGGCCCTGTCGGAGGAGTGGCTGGCGTTCCTGGAGGCCGAGGCCGCGAAGGCGCCCAATCCCCAGGCGCGGACGGTGTTCGACTCGCACCGCATGCTCGCGGCCATGAAGCTGGAGACGCCCGCCCGGGCGATTCCCGCGCTCGAGCAGAGCGAGAAGGACCTGCCCCAGGACTACAACCCGCCCGCGCGCCTCTCGACGTTGTACCGGCTCGTCGGCCGGCTGGATGACGCGCTCGCCGCTAGCGACCGTGCGCTGGCGCGCGTCCAGGGCGCGCGGCGGTTGTCGGTGTTGTCGGGCCGCGCGGACATCCTCGTGGCGCGCAAGGACACGGCGTCCGCCGTGAAGACGCTGGAAGAGGCCATCACCTTCGCGAAGTCGCTGCCCGCCTCGCAGGTGTCGCCGCGCACGGTGGCCGGGCTGGAGAAGAAGCTCAGCGGTCTTCAGGCCTCGGCGCGGTAGCCGCCGCGCGGGTGTCCAGGTCGAACAGCTCGTAGTCCGGGGCCTGGCACTCGCGCATGGCTCCGTCGGTGAACACCAGCATCGCGGTGCCGGGTGCTGGTGGAGGCGGCGCGCCGTGGGCGTAGTCCACGCGCGTTCCATCCGTGACGAGATGCCGCAGCACGCCGTCGCGAGCGTCGGTGGGTGGCATCCCCAGCATCGCGCGGCTTCGCTTGTCGCGTGTATGGCCCACCACCTGCGTCAGGCCCGTGGGCAGCCGTCTCGGGTCGAAGCGGCGCCGGGGCGTGCCGCGCACGCGCTCGGCGTCCTCGGGTAGCAGGCTGGGGCGCTGGAAGAAGATGCCCGTGCCCTCGCCGTGGGCCGCGTCGCCTGGGTGGTGCAGTCCCGGAATGACGAGTGGACCTCGAGTCCAGCCCGCCACCGCCGCATCCAGGGCCGCGTTCAGCGCCGCCGCCACCTGGTTCGCGTCCTCGCGCTGGGCGGGAGGCAGGCGCGTCACGTCCAGGTCCTCCTGTGTGACGCCCGCGTGCAGCACCAGCAGGTCGGGGGCCGCGGCATGGGCCACGCGGAAGCGCTTCACCCGCAGCAGGTGCTCCACCCAGGTGCGCTGCACCTCGCGGAAGTTGCCGAAGTCGCGGGCCACCAGCTCCGCGGAAGGAACTTCGGGCCAGCGCGCGAGGAACGCCTGCTCCGCCGCTTCGTCCGTAGCGCCTCCCTGGTAGATGCGGTCCGCTTCGGCCTGGGCCTCGGCGAAGCGCGCATCCGTGAAGCTGGCGAACTCACCCACTCGCCCCAGGTCGTGGTTGCCCAGCAGCATCACCGCCTGGGTCGCCGGGTGGGCGGCCAGCCACGCCACCAGCGCCAGCCCACTGGCGGCGGCGGACTCACGCTCGGTGGGCTTGCCCCAGTCGAAGTGGTCGCCCACCGAGATGAGCTGCACGTCGGAGTGAAGCCACCCCTCGCCGGTCAGCAGTCCGTGGTGCGCCAGGATGGCCAGGACCTGGTCCAGGTCGGCTTGCGGGTCCCCAATGACGAGCCGCCGCCGCCAGACATGGTCCTCCGCCGGGACGGAGCGCGGCGCCTCCGCCGCGGCCTCGGCGGCCCGCGCGAGCGCGGCCTGGATGGATGACGTCTTGCTCATGAGCTCTGGAAGAAGCGGGCGATGAGCGCCGAGCGGCTTTCCACCTGTGCCTTGCTCAGCAGATGCGTGACGTGGACTTCCACCGTGCGCTCGGCGCAGCCCAGCCGGCCGGCGATGGACTTGTTCGTCTCGCCCTGGATGATGTGCGTCAGCACCTCGGACTCGCGCGCGGTGAGCGACCAGCGCGCCGACAGTGCTTGCACGCGCGCGGCGGCGCTGGACGCGGTGCCGGTGTCGATGGCCAGGTAGTGCGGTGGCAGGCCGGTGGTGAGCAGCGGCGTCATGGTCAGCGGGCCAGAGCAGGGAATGCCCTGGGCGCCGCGGCGCAGGGACTCCATCAGCTCCGGGTCATGCCGTTCCAGCCGCGCTCGGCCGGCATTGTTGGCGTGCACCACGCGGCCACTGGAGCTGACAATCCAGGCGGCGCGCCCCAGCGCTTCCATGGCGACCTGCAGCGCCGTGGACATCAGGCCCGACTCGCGCAGTCGCGTCTCCATGGTCAGCCGCCGCTGGAGCGCGGGCGTCAGGGCCTGGAGCAGGCGCTGCTCGCGCTCGGTGAATGGCTCGGCGCGGGCCAGGCCCACCCAGCCCAGGAGCACCGGCCCATCACAGACGAGCGTGCGCAGCCATTGCATGTTCTCCACGCCGAGCTGCCGGAAAATCGCCGCGGAGCGGGCGCTGATGCGCTCCCGGGTGCTCTCCAGCGATTCCTCGCTCATGCCCAGCCTGCGCCCCACCTCGCTGGCCGACAAGTCATGCAGCGGCAACTGGCGGGCCGTCTCGGTTTCCGCCAGCGAGCGGAAATGCAGCGCGCGGTTGCGCTGAGCAGGCTCGGGCCGTGCGGGATTGAACCAACCCCAAGGCTCTCCCCAGGCAGACACCTGGTTCTCGATGGCCGCGTGCACTGTCGCGGCGGGGAGTGGGAAGCCCGCGCAATGGGCGTAGCTCGCGTGGTAGCGCTCGGGGCCCACGTCCACGCCATAGGCGACGGCGCGCTCGGCCCTTAAAGCCTCTCGTAAAGCGCCTAGCACCGGGGGCAGGGATTCTGTCCCGGGCTCGGCCTCCACGAGCATTGCCTCAAGGTCCGTCAGCAGGCCTTGCTCCTCGGAATTCAAACGAATCACGGTTTTGGAAGTATACGCCCGTCAGGGTTTGCGCCCAGTCCTTGCCCTTTCTTCACGCACGTCTTGAACGTTCAAAATTGTCCCTACAGGGGCTTCTTGGCTCTCAAATGTTCTGGGTTTTTAATGACCCAGGGATTTCCCCAATAGCCGGACACGGGGCAGTGGCGGAACACTCTCATGTCGGCCCCCGGGGGGAGGGCCGCCGCGGTGAACTGTGAGCGCGCGCCGGGCGCTCGGTTTCGGGTACCCGGTGCGCCGCTCCTTTCCCACACGCCTGGCGCCCGCACTCCAACCCACGAGGATGGCTGCCTTTGTGGGCCCACCAGACCTCATGGGACATGCAGGAAGCGAGGCAGGCGCCCGGCGGGCACCACCCTGCGCAGGAAATGAAGCATGCCCAGGCCCAGGTAGGCCACGCCCAGGGCCAGCGCAGCCCAGCCCAGCCAGGCGCTGATGGCGCCCGTGCCCAGGCCCACCAGGGCCCAGATGGCGAGCGCCGTGCCCACGCCCCAGGGCATGGCCGTGCGCAGGTGGGGCGGACTGAAAGCACCGCCCAGGGCGCAGAAGGCGGCCGCCATGACGCCAAAGCCGAACCACTTTGGCTCCTGGACGGGGAAGATGGCCGCCATGGATAGCAGCACCGTGAAGAGTCCGAGAATCGCGAGTCCCAGGGTCATGGCTTACTCCGTGGCCGTTCCTGGGAAAGGTGCGCACCGGGCGCGTAGCGCGTAACGCACCTTCGGTTCGTGGGCTTCGCGGCATGCCGCGTGGTGTCGTCCGCAAAGGCGCGAAATCGCAACATCCTTCCGCTCGGCACGCTGCTGGCTAGGCTGCCAATCGGTTGTACCACCGTGCGACGGCCGGCCCACGTGAAGAACGGATGGACACCTGGAAATGCGTTCGATGAAGACGAAGAAGTCCGTGAAGCGCGCGTTGTGCATGGCAGTGGTGATGACGGTCTCCGGATGCAGGGCGCCCGCGGCGTTGGGGCCTGGAGGCGGGATGAGCGCTTCAGAGGGGGCCGACTCCGCCGCTTCGTCCGAGGGCTCCGACTCCGCTGCTTCGTCCGAGGGCTCCGATTCCGCCGCTTCGTCCGAAGGCTCGGGTGAATCGAGCCAGTCGGACTCAGGTGCGTCGTCGGAGGGCTCGGGCGACTCCAGCCAGTCGGAGTCGAGCGGTTCCAGTGGAGAGGGCTCCAGCCGGTCGGAGTCGAGCGGCTCTGGTGAAGAGGGCACGAGCCACTCCGAGTCGAGCGGTTCCAGTAAGGGGGGCTCCAGTCAGTCGGAGTCGAGCGGCTCTGGTGAAGAGGGCTCCAGCCGGTCGGAGTCGAGTGGCTCCAGTGAGGAAGGCGGCGCGAGCGAGGGCTCCGCGGGAACGGAGAGGGCGGACGGTGAGGCGTCGCGCTCCCGCAGCAACAACAGCAGCCAGTCGAACAACAACGACGTGGCGTCCTCGGTGACGGTGGCCGCGCTGGTGGTGGGGCTCGGCATCATCATCTGGCAGGCGTATGCCGCGGTGGAGCGGCGCCGAGGGGTGTCTCCGAAAGAGGCGGGCCGCGCGGCCCAGGTGTACCTGCGGGCGCGCACGCACCAGCTTCGTGAGGACCTCGCCCTGGGAGCGGGGCCGACGGTGGAGGACCTGGCGGCGGCGGCGCGCATCCGGCGTGAGCACCTGGGCCTCTTCGGGCGCGTGCTGCGCGCGAACCGGAAGGAGCTGCTCGAGATGGCCGAGGCGAGCACCCTCACGCCGGACCGCGCGCTCGCGTGGCTAGAGCGGGTGGGAGAGCTGGCGCGGGCCGAGCCGCGGCTGGAGGAAGATCGCCGCGCGTTCCTCGCGGCACCGGCCCAGGAGGGCACCGCGACGGTGGCGCACTGATGCGCTGGCTGCGGCTGCTCGCGCTCGTCTTCGCGCTGCCGGTGCACGCCGAAGATGCCCTGTCCGCGCGCGTCCACGCGCTCGAGCAGGCGGGCGTGGTACTGCGGGGCGCCGCCGCGGCCGACGCGGACCTGGTGACGGAGGTGGAGGCGGGGCTGGAGGCGCTGCCCCCGGCGATGCGGCGTCCGCCCGGTGGTCCCCTGGAATTGGTGCTGCACCCGGAGGCAGCGCCGCTGGGCCTGGGCGATGGCTCCCCCGAGCGTCCCGACTGGACGGAGGGCCGCGCGCGGTTCCACCTCTACCAGTACGCCCCATCGGAGGAACGCCGGGCCACGCTGCGTCTGTCTCGACTGACGGACGCGGAGGTGGAGCGGTTGTGGCGCCGGCGCGCGGTGGTGCACGCGGTGATGCAGCGCTGGGATGACGCGAAAGGCTGGAGCGGCACCCCGGCCTGGCGCCGGCTGTCGGGTTGGATGAAGCCCTTCGAGCGGCCCCTGGTGTGGAAGGAGGAGGTCCGCCTTCGCTACGCCGGAGCCTTCAGCCGCGCGATGGGGCAGCGCAGCGCCTCGTTGGATTGGGTGACGTTCGCCGAGGAACTGCTCGTGCCCGTGGAGTCCCTGCGCGCGGATGCGCTGCCGGTGGATGACCACGTCCGCTGCCAGGAGTTCTCCAAGGCTCGCGCGCTGACGGAGCAGTTGGAAGCGTTGGGCCTGGGCACGCTGCCGCCGCGCGGTGACTGTCCCGCCTTCGAAGCCTGGGCGGAGCTGGAGTCCCTGTCGCACTTCGAGGTGCTGCTGGTGGCCTCCACCGGCCGCCAGCCGGAGTCCCTCTTCGGACACCTGCTGTTGCGCCCCGTGTGGCGCGAGGGCGAGGTGCCACGAGGGCCCGCCTTCGAACGGGTGGTGCAACTGGTGGCGCTGACAGGGATGGAGTCCAAGGGCCTGGGCTATGTGGTGAAGGGAATGACGGGGGCCTACGACACCGTCTTCCTCACGGGGACGATGGGCGACCTGTCCCACGAGGCGCTGGAGCTGGAGCAGCGCTCCATCCGCCGCTTCCGCCTGCGCCTGAAGCCCGGTGAGGAAGCGCGGATGCTGGAGCGGGTGTGGGAGCTCGAGCGCCGCGGGTACATGGGCTACTACTTCTTCACGGACAACTGCGCGAGCGCGCTCGTCTTCCTGCTCAACGGCGCGCTGGAGGGGGGGCGGCAACTGCGTCCTCCCGGAACGCTCTGGGTCCTGCCCACCGCCACGCTGGACACCTTGGCCCGGGTGCAGGTGGAGGAGCCGGGGGGCGAGACGTCCTCCCTCCTGGAGCACATCCCGGATGCGTTCGAGTCCACCGGGGACCGCGCGGTGCGTGCGCACTCGGCACAGCAGGAGGCACTGGACGCGCTGGCCGGACATGTCGGCGCAGATGAACTCGCGCGTCTCCGGGGTGTGCATGCCCGGTTGGAGTCGCCGGAGCCACAGGCCCGCGCCCCGGCCTATGACGACCTGCCCGGGGTGGTGGCCGCGCTGATGCACTCGGCGAAGACGGCGTCCCGCGACACGGTCCGCGCGCACCTGCATGCCTACGTGGCGCACGCGGTGCGGGTGGAGCGCGCCGCGGTGGACCGTGCCGATGGCGAGCGCCTGCGAATCGAGCGCGAGCGGCTGCTCGCGATGAAGATGTCGGTTGCGGGCTCGGCAAGGGCCGGCACGGCCGAGCGCCAGCGCGTCTTCGAGACCGAGGACGCGCTTCAGCGGAGGCTCGCGGTGTTGGACCGCGCCACCCTGCTGAAGGACGCGCTGGCTTCCGCGGAGCGCCGTCCTCCCACGCCCGAGGAGCTGCGGACGCTGGTGTGGGCCGAGCGAACCGAGGCCACCTTCCACCGTGCCACCGACGTACAGGGCACGCTCAATGACGGCTTGCTGGCGACCGTGGACCCGGTGGCCTTCCTGCACGAGGACCGGCGCCGCAAGGCGGCGGCGGAGACGGCCTGGGCGGAAGGCGCGCTGCGGGAGTCCGGAGCGGGGCGCGTGATGGTGGCCCTGGGCGTGGATTTTCCCGAAGGGGCAGCGGCCCGGCCCCTGGTGGGGCTGCGCACGGCGGGCATGGCCGAGGCGCTGGGCGATGCGCGGCTCCACGGCTTCCAGCCGAGCAGTGAGCTGCGGGTGCTCGATGGCGAGCTGTTTCTCCTACCGCGCTGGGGACTGCCCAAGGTGGTGGCCTCGGACCTGACGCTGTTGGGCTACCGCACGCTGCTGCGCGAGCTTCCCCAGTTCCGTGACTCCTTCTGGGATTCGCTCGGCTGGGGTGCCGAGGCCCGCGTGGCGTCGAGCGACGCGCGCCTGCTGCGCTATCGCGCGTCGGTGCAGGCGGAGGCGTTGATGGTGCTGGACGAGGACGCGCGCTTCTCGCGCTTCACCACGGTGGGCGTGGGCGGCCTGGCCGCGGTGCACTGGAACCGGGATGTGCTGACGCCGGCCGCGGGGCCGCGCCTGTCACTGGCGCATCGGATGGGGCTGTTCGGCTCGGGTGCCAACGCGGTGCGGCTGGAGGCGGCCTACGCGCCCACCTGGAGGGTGGGGGACACTCACTTCACCCACGAGGCGGGCGCGGCGCTCCAGTTGGAGGTGTGGCTGGGGCGCGTGGGGTCCTTCGGCGTGCTCCTCACGCCCCGCGCGCAGGTCCGGTGGGAGGGGGCGATATCGCCCACGCCCCACTGGGAAGCCCTGTCGCCGTCTACGTGGTTGGCTGGCTCGGCGGAGCGGCGTCTGGCACTCGGGTTCGAGGTGCGCTGACAGAGACGGGCTCTCCGATTTTGTAGCTCGTCCAGAACGGGTGGCTGATGGCCCCCGTCACGGCGCCGATGAAGAGGCCGATGACGTAGAGCGCCGTGTACCCCCAGAAGCCCAGGCCATAGAAGATGTGGCCCTGGGTCGCCGAACCGATGAAGAGGAAGAAGGCGAGGGCGGCGGGCACCGCGATGGCGGAGAGGGCGGCCGCGCCGAGCGCGCGCGGTATCTTTCGCGCGTGGAAGCCGCCGAAGGTGCCGGCCAGGAGCCCGTTGAACATGGGCAGGAAGAACAGAGCCAGGCTGATGAACGCCATCACCAGCGTGCTCACGATGAACCGCTTGTGGACCGGATTGATGGTGTCTGGCTTGAAGGTCAGGTCCGCGGGAATCTCCCGGCGGATGTACTCGTAGCGCGGCTTGGGACCGGCAAGGGCCTTCTCCGGGTCCTGCGTCATGATGCGCTCGGGCATGTCTGGCTACCTCCCTCGGGGGCAAATCAACGTGTGCCTGATGGTCATGAGTTTGTGACGCCAGCGGGTGTGCGGAAGGGCCGCTGGCCGCATCGAGGGGCGGGCCACCTGCCGGGGCCTTGAATTCCCCCTCCGGAATACTCGCGGAGTCCCTGGATACCCGAGCCGGGGGGCCCGAAGATGCGCGCCGGACTTGGCGGACGGTGGCCTCCGGCTATGCTGCCGCGCCCGGCAGCACCCCCATCCCTGCCCGTACGGAATTTTCCATGAGCTTTCGCCGCAAACTGCTGACCCTTGCCCTTGCCTCTTCCTCCCTGCTGGCCGCCTGCGTCGTGCAGCGTCCGTTCTATCGCGACGTCGTCCAGCCCGCGGGCTCCTCGGTGACGGCCGGCACCCTGGTGGACCTCATCGTCCTGGACTCGGACACCAACCAGCCCGTGAAGGGCGCCAAGGTGCTCTGGGGCGAGGACTCCCGCTCGCGCGAGTCCTACGTCACGGACGAGGACGGCCGGGTGTCCTTCGATGTGACGCCGGCGCTGCTGAAGGAGAACCCGCTGGTGGAGGTGGTGTTGCCCAAGGGCGTTCGGAGCTACCGCCTGCAGGTGGTGCCCTCGACGGATGCCGCCGCGCCCGAGGCGACGGAGGCCGCTGCTGCTCCCGCGACCCCTGAGGCTCCCGCCGTGCCGGAGACGCCTGCGACGGATGCTCCCGCCGCGGCGCCTGAAACCGGCAACTGAGTCCGTTTTCTCTTCCGCGCGAGGCTCAGCCGAGCTTCGCGTGGAGGAAGTCCACGGTGCGCTGCCACGCCTTCGCGGCGTTGTCTGGTGAGTAGACCTCCGGACGCGTGTCATTGAAGAAGGCGTGCTGTGCGTCGTAGCGGTGAATCTCCATGGGGACGCCGCCGCCCTTCAGCTTCTTCTCCAACGCGTCCACCCGCTCCGGCGAGCACCATTCGTCATTGTTCGCGTAGTGCCCGAGCACCGGCGCGCGGATGCGTGACACGTCCGCGGCCTCCTCCGGGGGGATGCCGTAGAAGGGCACGGCGGCGTCGAGCCCCGGCTCATTCGCGGCGGCCAGCAGCGTCAGCGCGCCGCCCATGCAGAAGCCCATGATGGCCACCTTGGTTCCGGGCTTTCGCGCGCGCAGCGCCTCCACCGCGGCGCGCAGGTCCGCCGTGGCCTTGCCCCAGTCCAGGGACTTCAGCATCGCGTTGGCCTCGCTGGCGTCCTTCGTCACGCGGCCTTCGTAGAGGTCCACCGCGAAGACGGTGAACCCCTCGCGCGCCAGCCGGTTCGCCACGTCGCGCGTGTGGCCGTTGAGGCCCCAGTACTCATGGATGAGCACCACCGCTCCGGGCGCGTCACCCTTCGGGGCTTCACTCAGATAGCCCGCCAGTGCTTGGCCCTGCTTGCCGATGAGCTGCGTCTGTCCTGTCATGGCTTCACCCTTGCGAGGTAGTGGAAGGGGGCGCAGCTTAACGGCCGACTCCGCGCACGCGCACGTGAACCGGCGGACGTGCCCGCTTCGTGACAGAGGACCGCATGTCGAAGGCATTCACGAAGGAGGACTCGGGCGACGACAGCGTGATGCCCGTGCGCCCGCGCGCCTCCTCCGGGGAGAAGCGCTACATCACCCCGGAGGGTTACCGGGCGCTCCAGGAAGAGCTGGCGGCGGCGCAGGGGCCGGACCCCAAGGCGGGTGAATTCACGGAGCTGGAGGCGGGCGTGCGCCGCAAGGAACGCGAGCGGCGCACGCAAGAGCTCGCGGCGGTGCTGGAGGAGGTGCGCGTGGTGGCGCCCGACACCGCGCAGGCCGGCCGCGTCTTCTTCGGTGCCTGGGTGGAGCTGGAGGACGAGGACGGCCGCCCGGTGCGCTACCGCATCGTCGGGCCGGACGAGTCCGACGTGAAGGCGGGGCGGCTGAGCGTGGAGTCGCCCCTGGCCCGGGCCCTGCTGGGCAAGGAAGTGGGCGAGTCCGTGGTGGTGGAGCGCCCCCGCGGCCCCGTGGAGTACACGGTGACGGCCGTGGACTACGCCGCGTCCTGAGCCGGGCTCAGCGCCTGGTGGCGATGACGGTGCTCAGCACGGAGAAGGGCTCCGGCATCAGGCCGTCGCGCACCTCGACGGTGAAGCCTTCCGCTTCGAGCAGCGCGCGGGCCCGGGGCACCAGGAACGTCAGGTAGTACATGACGAAGGGCGGCTTCCACAGCGCGTTGCGCGCGCGCATGGCGGCGTTGAAGCCCTTGGCCATCCAGTAGACCGGGCGGAGCTTCGACGGCGGGTGCGCGGTGACGAAGAGGAAGCGGCCCCCGGGGCGCAGCGCGCGGGCGATGCCTTTCACGAGCTTTGGCTCGTCCTCTTCGAGGATGTGACCGAAGGCGCCGAAGCTGGTGACGACGTCGAACGCGCCGTCGAAGGGGAGCGCCAGTGCGTCGCCCTGGATGAAGTCCAGCGCCGCGGTGCCCGGCGCCTGCGCGAGCTGTTGGCGCGCCTCGTCGAGCATGCCTTGGCTGAGGTCGAAGCCCACCACGCGCTCCCGCGCGAGCGGGCGCAAGAAGCGCATGGCCGCGCCGGTGCCGCAGCACACGTCCAGCGCGCTGCTCACGCTGCCGGGCGCGCCCAACTGGGCAATGGCGGCCTCGAGCACCGCGTCTGGCGTGCGAAAGGGCGTGTACTCGAACTTGGGCGCGAGCAAGTCGTAGCCGTGCTCGACGGACGTGAGGGCCTGCGAGGCCAGCTCCCGGAGGGTGGGGCCCTTGCGGTGGAACATGGTGTCTCGGGGTGTATCGCACCCACACCGGCCCCTCCCTCTGAAAATGCGGCCGGTATTGGGCATTGAATGTTCCGCGGGGTGCCCCGTCAGAAGGTTCAAGCAGGACGATGGAGGAGGACGACAATGGCGCTCAAGACGGGTTTCGCGGTGCTGGCTTTCGGAATGATGTTCCTCGGCTCCACGGCCGCGCATGCGAAGGACGACAACGAGAAGTCGCGGTTCTCCCAGCAGCACCGGCATGACGGCCGCGGCGGCAACTTCGGTGTCCACGTCGACGCCCGCCGCCACCCGGGACCCGCGCCGCTGCCGCCGCCGCACGCTCGGGGCCGCTACGAACTGCAGACGGTGAACCGCTGGGTGCAGGGCCGCTACGAGCAAGTGTGGGTCCCTGAGGTGTGCCGCGAGCGTAACCACCGCCGCTCGCGGGTGACCCGGTGCACCGGGGGCTTCTACGAGCAGCGCTGGGTGCCGGCCCGCTACGAGCCGGTCCAGGAGTGGGTGTGGGTGACCTACGCTCCGGGCCGGGTGCACATGGCCAGCGCCGGCCGCCGCTAGACGATTCGAGTCACGGGGGACCGCGCCGCGGGCGCGCCGGGATACGGGGGTAAACCGGCGCGCCTCGCGGCAGCAGGTCCGCAGTGCCTTTCCCCGCCGGGCCTGTTACTGAATGCGCCGCATGGCGACCGCATTCATCACTGGGGCTGGCATCCGCATCGGCAGCGCGGTGGCTCGGGCGCTCGGGCGCGCGGGTTATGACCTGGCGCTCCATGCGAACCGCTCCCTTGAGCCGCTGGAAGCGCTGGCGGACGAACTCCGAGGCCTCGGCCGCCGCGTCACCCTGCACGCCGCCGACCTGAGCCGCCCGGAGGCAGTGGATTCCCTGGCCGCGCAAGTGCGTGAGGCGTGGCCCGCGCTGGACGTGGTGGTCCACAACGCGGGCCTCTTCGAGCGCACCGACTTCGCCGCCATCTCCCGCGACCAGTACCGCACCATGATGGCGGTGAACCTGGACGCGCCCTTCTTCCTCACCCAGGCCCTGCTCCCCGCGTTGCGCGCCGGCAAGGACCCGTTGGTGGTGCACCTCACCGACGTCGGTGGGGAGCGGCCGGTGAGCCACTACGCGCACTATTCGGTGAGCAAGGCGGGCCTCATCATGCTCACCCGCGCGCTGGCGGTGGAGCTGGCCCCGCACATCCGGGTCAACGCCGTGTCGCCCGGCACGGTGGCCTTCCCCGAGGACTTCGACGCCGAGGCCCGCGACGCGGTGCTGCGCCGCATCCCCATGGGGCGCGAGGGCAACGTCGAGGACATTGCCCGCACCGTCGTCTTCCTCGCCCGCGAGGCGCCGTACATCACCGGGCAGGTCATCGCCGTCGATGGCGGCAGGAGCGCACAGCTATGAGCGCCGAACACGCATTCCTTCCCCCCGTCATCACGACGCCGGACGGCCGCCCGCTGGACGTCATCGAGATTCGGGGCCTCACGGTGGACTGCATCGTGGGCATCTTCAACAGGGAGCGCATCGCGGCCCAGCCGCTGCGACTGGACGTGGCCCTGTTCCTGGACACCCGCGCCGCCGCGGTGGGAGGCAGGCTGGCGCATACGGTGAACTACGGCCGGCTCGCGGGGGAGCTGCGCTTCCTGCTGGAGGCCTGCCGCTTCGAACTGCTGGAGTCCGCCGTCGAGACGGTGTGCCGCTACGTGCTGGCGCCGCCCACCGACGACGTCCCGCGCGCGCAGGTCCACGCGGCCACGGTGCGGGTGACGAAGCCGCTGGCGCTGGGCGGGTTGGCGGTGCCGTCGCTCCAGATTCACCGGACGGCCGCGGAGATGGTGTACGGCCGGGAGGAGAAGGGCTTTGGCCGCGTGGACATCATCCACGAGGGCGCGGGCTATGGCGTCTACCGGCTGCGGGTGAAGCCGGGAGGCTGCATCCCCACGCACGTGCACCAGCAGATGGAGGAGAGCGAGCTGGTGCTGGGCTCGGGGCTGCTGCTGCAGTTCAAGCCGGTGGCCCGGGGCATGGCCTTCCACTGGCCGCGCGGCTTCCTGCACCGCTACGACAACCCTTCATCCACGGAGCAGACGGTGCTCTGTGTGGACAGGCCGGGCTTCATGCCGTCGGACGAGGTGGAGACCGAGCCGCCGCCGGAGGGGCTGCTGCCCGTCACCGGCCACTCCTATTACCCGCTGGATGAGCCCGCGGCGCCGGGCTCTCTCGCGGAGCACCAACCGTGAGCGGGGCGGTGTCTTCAAGGAGCGCCTTCCATGAGTGAGGTGGGCACGCGCAAGGTGCTCGTCACTGGCGGTGGGACGGGCATTGGTCGCGCGGTGGCGGAGGCCCTGCTGCGCGCGGGGGGGCAGGTGGTGGTGTCGGGCCGGCGCGCGGAGGTGCTGGAATCGCTGACGACAGCATGGCCGGGGCAGGCCTTCGCGCTGCCGTGTGACCTGGCCTCGCTGGAAGCCCGCGAGGGTCTGCTTCGCCGTGCCGCGGGGTTGCTGGGAGGGCTGGACGGTTTCGTCCACAGCGCGGGGCAGGTGGTGCACCAGCCGCCGGGCCACATCGGCGAGGACGCGCTTCGCGCGCAGTTCGAGGTCAACCTCATCGCGCCGCTGCGGCTGGGCGAGCAGGCACTGGAGGTGCTGGAGCCGGGTGGGGCGCAGGTGTTCATCGCGTCCACGCTGGCCACGAGGCCCGTCGTCACCAGCGCGGTGTACAGCGCGGCGAAGGCAGGACTCCTTCAGGTGATGAAGGTGCTGGCGTTGGCGGGTGCGGCGCGAGGCGTGCGTGCCAGCGCGGTGCTGCCGGGCGTGGTGGAGACGGACATGGTGCGCGAGGTGCGCCTGGCTCCCGGCGAGGGGCCGCTGTCCGAGCCCGAGTCCACGCGGCGGCAGGAGGCCCAGCTTGCGGGCTTGCGGGCGCTGCATCCGCTTGGACGGTTGGGGCGCCCCGAGGACGTCGCCGAGGCGGTGCGCTACCTGCTGGGCGCGTCGTGGATTTCCGGTTCCGAGCTGGTGCTGGATGGAGGGCTACTGCTGCGGGAGTGAGGCGCGGTATGAGGTGGCCTCGGCTCACGAGAACGACGGGATGCTCCTCGACAGACGGCTTCAGCTCTTCGTGGTGTTGGTGGGGGTGTTCGTCACCTCGCTGGTGGTGGGTGACATCATCAGCGTGAAGCTGTTCGAGGCGAAGGTGGGGCCGGTGGTGGCGGTGATGTCCATCGGCATCCTGCCCTTCCCGGTGACGTTCCTCCTCACGGACATCCTCAACGAGTTCTACGGGAAGAAGGCAGCCCGCTTCGTGACGTGGGTGGGCTTCTTCATGGCCATCTTCGCGGTCGTGGTGATTGCCATGGCCGTGCAGGTGCCGTGGGCGCCGCTGACGCGTGCGCCGGACTTCACGGGTACGGTGGAAGGCTCGTTCAACAACGTCTTCGCCGGCTCACAGCGCTTCCTCGTCGCGTCGATGATGGCGTACCTGGTGGGCCAGTTCTGCGACATCGCCATCTTCAACGGGCTCAAGCGACTGACGCGCAACCGGTTCTTGTGGGTGCGGGCGACGGGCTCCACGCTGGTGTCGCAGCTCCTCGACACGGTGGTGGTGCAGTATGTGGCGTGGACGGGTGTGCTGCCCAACGCCACCATCCTCAGCATCATCTACACGTCCTACGTGGTGAAGTTGCTGGTCGCGGTGGGCCTGACGCCCTTCATCTACCTGGGCCACGCCTTCGTCGAGCGCAAGCTGGGCATCGCCCCCTTGGTGTTGGGGGAGAACGGCGAACCCATTGCCCCGCCCGCGCCGTCCGTCACCCAGGAGGAGCAGCCCCGCGCCGCCTGAGCGCGTGGGGCTCAGCGGCTCAGCTTCCCTGCTGCACCAGCGGCGTGAGGATGTCCGTCCAGTGGGAGAAGATGGAGAAGTGCCCGCCGCCAGGGAAGAAGCGGGGCACCGCGCGCGGAATCCGGTTCGCGAGGTATTGCCCCATCTGCGTCGGGACGATGCTGTCTCCCTCCCAGTACCAGAGGTCCACCTCCGTCCGAATCTCCTCCAGGGGGACGTTCCACGGCTGCGCGAGGATGTGCGCCTCGCGCCGCATGCCCGCCACGCCCTTTCGCGTGGCCTCATACCGCCAGCCCTGCACCTGCGCGGCGATGCGCGGGTCCGCGAGCACCGCGCGGTCATCCGCCGACGCCTGGGAGCGCAGGCCCGCCAGCGCTCGCGCGGGATTGGCGCGCACCTGCCGGTCATGCATGGCCATCAATGGATGCAGTAGCCACTCCGGCCACGCGGCCATTGTGTACGCGTTGCGGTAGTCCCGGTTCACCCCCGCCATGGCGCCCGGCCGGGCCAGGGGCGCCGCGCCGGACACGAGCGCCGCGCGGGTGATGCGCTCGCCCAGCTTCCACGCGGACGCGGCGACGTAGGGGCCACCGGCGGACACACCGAAGAGCGCGAAGCGGTCAACCCTCAGCGCGTTGGCCAGTTGCTCCAAATCATTCGGGAAGTCGAGCAGCGTGCGCCCGGGCTGGTAGTCCGACAGGCCATAGCCTGGCCGGTCCGGAGTGATGAGGCGCACTCCCAACGCGTGAGTGAGCCGGTCATCCGGGTGACGCATGTGGCGCGAGCCCGGGTTGCCGTGAATGAAGAACACGGGCAGGCCGCTCAAGTCTCCAGACTCGACGTACGCGAGCCGCCGGCCATCCCGCAGGTGGACGGTGCCTTCGCGGACCTGCACGCCCATGGCTTCGGTGTCGGACGAGACGTTCATGGTTCCATCGGCTTCGAGCGCGCGCCAATCCACGCGGAAATAGAGGGCCACACCTTCGTCGCGCCCTTGCTGGAGGCGGACAGGCCAATGTGGCCCACGGGGTAGCGCCGCGTCTCACAGTCCTTCGAGCTGACCAGGGAGGGCAGCGGCTCGCTCATCGCCGGCAGCGCGATGGTGTCGTGCTCGGCGATGACGTTGAGGATGGCGCACTGGATGCGGCGCAGGTCCACGCGCTCGCCGCCCACTTCCATGAGGCCCTGGGGGAAGAGGTTCTGCTGGTAGCAGTCCTTGATGTACTGCCGGTACACCTCACCCGGGAAGGGCACGGGGTCCGCGCCCCAGCGCTCCATGGCCAGGAACGTGGTGACGAACTCCGGGTCGTCGATGCGGCGGCACACCTCCAGCCATCGGGTGAGGCGCTGCACCGGCGCGGCCATGAGGAAGCCGCTCTCCAGCACCGGCGTGGGCACGTTGCCGTAGGCGTCCACCAGCGAGTCCACGTCGAAGTG
Source organism: Myxococcus sp. CA023 (assembly GCF_010998615.1). Taxonomy (GTDB): domain Bacteria; phylum Myxococcota; class Myxococcia; order Myxococcales; family Myxococcaceae; genus Myxococcus. The sequence goes on from NZ_JAAEAH010000014.1 coordinate 61,279, forward strand.
GTTGGCGGACGTCCACAGCGTGTAGAGGCCACCCTTGCTGAAGTCCACCGGCGTGGCCTGGGCCACGAGGTTTCGGACGCCCTCGGGGTAGAGGGACGTGTACGCCAGGGCCATGGTGCCGCCCATGCAGTAGCCGTAGAGCGTCAGCTCCCGGCTCTTGCTCACGCGCAGCGTCCACCGCACCGCCGTCTGGATGAGCCCGCCGAGCAGGTCATCCCACGTGAGCCGCTCCTCGTCCTGTCCCGGTACGCCCCAGTCGATGGCGTAGACGTCATAGCCCTCGCGGGTGAGGTGCTCGATGAGGCTGCGCCCTGGAAGGAAGTCGAGGATGTACCAGCGATTGATGAGCGAATAGACGAAGAGGATGGGCGTGCGGTGGCGCCGGCGCGGGGCCGCGTAGCGCAGCAGCCGCATGCTGCCGCGCGTGTACACGACGGTGTGCGGCGTGGCGCTGATGGGCGGCTCGCGCACGCCCGAGGCCCTTTCGATGAAGGGCTTGAGGTACGGGTACGGATTGAAGGGCCGCGACTTGAGCGCGAGGGCGACGGCGCGGGTCAGCTCGACCTGCCCGGTGACGAAGGAGCGAAGACGCTGGGGCGTGGACGCGGTCATGTCAACGGCGGCGCTTGGAGGGCGCGCGCTCCTTGGGCGTGGGCTCTGGGGACTCAGGCTCGGGCTCCACGCCTTCCTGACGGTGGAGCAGGTCCACCACCAGTTCCAACTGGGTGCCGAGCGCCTCCACCTGGTCATTCATCCGGCGGAGTTGGTCGCGCAGGTTCTCCACCTCGGAGGTGGTGGGCAGGCGCAGGGTGCGCAGCGCGCCTTCCACCAGGCCATTGCGGCGGATGCGGGCGTTGAAGCTCTGGCGCATGAGGGAGCCGCTCACGCGCAGGTACGCGGGGCTCTCGGTGACCTTGGCGGCCGCGCGGGTGAGGCCCTCCTCGGCGCGGGTGAAGACCTTGCCAGTGCGGGTGTCCGGGTGCGTGAGGTGGCCCAGCAGCTTCAGGCCGCGGGCGAGGAGCCCCTGGGACGGCGGCGGTCGTTCCGGATGACTCATGGCCGGCAGGTTATCTCAAGGCGCGGCGCAGGGGACGCCGCAGCCCGGCTCTATCGCTCCCAAAGTGAACCAAGATTCAACTTGCGTGCCTCGAAGGGCTCGGCATGGACATGGGCGCTACCGGTGTACGCGCCCAGGCGCTGCCAGTGGTTGCCTTCCTGACGATAGACCTCGAGCAACTGAATGCGCGGGTCCACGAACCACAGATGGTTCACGCCCTCGCGGGCGTAGAGCGTCATCTTCCTCGAACGGTCCAGGGCTTCGGTGGAAGGGGACAGGACTTCGCAGAGCCAGTCGGGGACGAGTTCCACGCCCGTCACGTCTGGAATCTCCGGCATGCGTTCGCGCCGCCACCCGGCGAGGTCTGGCACGAGCACGTTGCCGCCCAGGTGGAGCTCAGGCTCCGGGAGGGTGACCCAGCCGCCCGGGCCTTCCGCTCCGAGCTCCGGGTCGAACGGCGCCAGTTGCTGGCTGAGCCGGATGGCGGCCCTGCCGTGAAGCATCCTCGGACGGGGGCTGACATGCAGCTCACCCTCGATGATTTCCCCGACGACGTGCGGGGGGAGGCGCTCCAACGCCTCGTACACCTGCTCCGGCGGTGGCTTGTCACCCATGCCCCCAGGATGCGGCCATGCCTGGGGCCTCGCAAGTCGCGCCGCTTCTCGTTCGTGGATGGCTTCGCTCATGTGTCGAGCATGCGCCATACCTCTGACATCCTCCGGGATGTAGGCAATCCCGGGGGTCCTCCTGGCTCAGCCCTGTCGCTTCACCGGCAGGGGCCCGAAGGACTGTGACACCGGCATCAGCGACATGACGTTGATGTTCACGTGCGCGGGCCGCGTGGCCACCCAGTGCACCGCGTCCGCGATGTCCTCGGGCGTCAGCGCCTGGGTGTTGGCGTAGACGGACGCCGCGCGTGTGTCGTCGCCCTTGAAGCGTACGTTGGAGAACTCCGTGCCGCCCACCAGGCCGGGCTCGATGTCCGTCACGCGCACGGCGGTGCCGTGCAGGTCCGCGCGGAGGTTGAGGCTGAACTGGTGCACGAAGGCCTTGGTGGCGCCGTACACGTTGCCGCCCGGGTAGGGCCACTCCGCCGCCACCGAGCCCATGTTGACGACGTGGCCCCGGTTGCGCGCCACCATGCCGGGCAGCACCGCGTGCGTGCAGTACATGAGGCCCTTCACGTTGGTGTCCACCATCGTGTCCCAGTCCTCTACGCGCGCCGACTGCGCCAGGTCCAACCCCAGCGCCAGGCCCGCGTTGTTGACCAGCACGTCCACCTCGGCGAACTCCGCCGGCAGCGAGCGGATGGCCCGCTCCACGGCCTCACGGTCCGTGATGTCGAGCGTCAGGGGGAGCACCCGCTCGCCCAACTCCGCGCGCAGGGCCTCCAGCCGCTCGGTGCGCCGCCCGGAGGCGATGACGCGCGCGCCGTCCTGGATGAAGCGGCGGGCAATGGCCAGACCGAATCCCGCGGTGGCCCCGGTAATCAGAACGTTCATGGCAGTCCCCTCGTGGAGCCAGCCCCGCGAGGGCCCGGCTTGTCAGTCGTCTTCGCCTTGATAGATGCAGCCACTGGTGCACGTCTCGCGGACCACCACCCGGCTGAGCAGGGGCAGGCCCGGACGCAGGCGCTTCCAGATCCACCGCGACAGGTTCTCGCTGGTGGGGTTCTCCAGGCCTTCCACCTCATTGAGGTAGTAGTGGTCCAACTTCAGCCGCAGGGGCTCGAAGGCCTCCTTGATGTCGGAGAAGTCCATCACCCACCCGGACTGTGAGCCCACGGGGCCACGCACGTGGATTTCCACCCGGTAGCTGTGGCCGTGAAGCCGGCTGCACTTGTGCCCAGGCGGCACGTTGGGAAGCCGGTGCGCGGCCTCGAAGGTGAATTCCTTGAAGATGTCCAAGGTGTCTCCTGACAGCGGGTGGAAGGCGGCTCATATCCCGCGCGTTCCTCCTGGCGTCAAGGTACGCCCTGCCTCCCTGAAACTCCGGCATGTCTCGCCCCGCCGCGCGCCCACGCGCCCGGGGACGCCCGGCTCGGCTCTTCGCTCTGTGTGAAAAATCCCCGGGAATATTCCCGCGCGCGTTGCACACATCACGCTTCAGCTCCCCGCGAAGGCCCACCTGTCGGTGAAGCGGAGCATCCGTCCCAACCCCGCGAAACCACGTTTCCTGTCTCCTCCCTCTACGTCCCGGCAGGCAGGGGTTGCCGCGCTCGGAGGGAATGAACAGCGCGGGGCTCGGAATTGGCGGCCGTCCTCGCGAGCGCCCCCCGCGCCGCGACCCACACCAGGAGTCCGCCAGGATGCGCAACCGCTCGCCGTGGTCCACGGCCCTCTGCTCCGCTGCCCTGCTGTCCTTGTTGGCCTGCAATGGGAAGGGGGAGCTCGCCCAGGAAAGTGGCTCACCTCCGGGCTCCAGCGAGACGCCGTCGACGGGCAACCCGTCCGTTCCTGGCACACCTCCCACCAACGATGACGACGACACGACGAACCCTGGAACGTCGGAGCCTCCGCCCGTCATCGTCGACATCCCGGATCCGACCCCTCAGCCCGAGCCCGGGCCCCAACCCCAGCCAGAGCCGGAGCCTCAGCCTGAACCCGAGCCCCAGTACTCGCGCATCCTCTGGGTGGCGTCCAACGGCAGTGACAGTGCTCCCGCCACGGAGTCGGCGCCGCTGCGAACGGTGACGCGCGCGCTGGCGTTGGTGCGGCCGGGCGAGGCCATCTACCTGAAGACGGGCACCTACGCCGAGCGCCTCAAGTTGGAGGAGAAGGGTGGCTCGGCGTCCAACCTGCTCACGCTGCGGGCCGCGCCGGGCGCGAAGCCGGTGCTGAAGCCGTCCGGCAGCGGCTCCGCCATGGTGGACGTGCGCGGTGCGTACTGGAGCATCGAGGGGCTCACCATCGACGCGGCGGGCAATGCCTCCTTCGCGGTGCTGTTCCGCGGCGTGGGTTCCCACCACGGCGTGCTGCGCGGCTCCACGCTGAAGAACGGCACCGCGGGCGCGGGCATCAACGTGTGTGAGAGGGCCAGTGATGTCCTCATCGAGGGCAACACCATCTCCCACTTCAACCGCAACGGAGATGACAGCCACGGCGTCATCGTCCAGACGACGGCGCGCAACGTGGTGGTGCGTGGCAACGACATCCACCACAACTCCGGGGACGCGGTGCAGTGCATTGGCCCCGAGGGCGGCGCCACCATCTCCGGCACGCCCTTCGAAAACCTCCTGGTGGAGGACAACGAGCTGCACGAGAACCGGGAGAATGGCGTCGACGTGAAGACGTGCACCCGCGTCACGCTGCGCGGCAACATCATCTGGGGCCACAAGACGTCATCCACTTCGCGCGGCGAGGGCGTGGTGGTGCACCTGTCCGCGAAGGACGTCACCCTGGAGGACAACGTCTTCTACAACAACGGCCGCGCCATCAGCATCGGCGGGGTGCGCCAGGGCTCGCCGCCCACCAACATCGTCATCCGCCGCAACCTGGTGCGGGACGGCCTGGGCGGCGGTGAGGAGGGCAGCGGCATCCGCGTGGACACGACGTCGAACGTGAAGGTTCATCACAACACCGTCTGGAACATGCCCGGGCCGTGCCTCACCTTCGGCCATGGTGACACCGGGGCCAGCGCCAGCCTGGATGTGCGCAACAACGTCTTCTCCGGCTGTGGGGTGGCGGTGCGCGGCGGCCCCGGGCGCTCGGGGGCGGTGGTGGACGCCAACCTCTACTTCCGCAATTCGGGCTCGGCCCTCTTCCGGCTGAACGGCGTGGACATGGGCTTCTCGCAGTGGCGCTCGCAGAGCGGGCTGGACGGCCGCTCCCAGGAGAAGGCCCCTGGCTTCGTCAACATCGACACCGGGGACTTCCGCCTGGGGTCGGGTTCGCCCGCCCTCAACGCGGGGCTGTCGCTGGGGTTGACCTGGTGCGGGCCAGGCCCGGACCAGGGCGCTTTCGAGTCGGACTGCCCCTGAGCCCTCAGGGCGTGTAGAGTGGGGTCCCCCCTTCTGCCCTGGACCCCACTCTCCACGTGCCGTCCTCGCTGGAATTCGTATCAGGCATCTCCCTGGTGCCCTCGGACTCACCCGCGCGGGAGCTGCTGGCCGCGGCCGCCGCGCGTGCGGGTCTACGGGTGGTGGGCGGTCTCGAAGAGGCCTCCCTGGCGCTGGTGGACCTCACCGCGCCGGGAGGGCTCGCCGCGGGGCAGGCCCTGGTGGACGCTGCCCTCGCCGCCCACCTCACGTTGGTGGTGCTGGTGGCACCGGGCGAAAGCCACTTCGCCGCGGCGCAGTCCCTCGAGCCGGCTGACGTCCTCACCGCGCCGGTGGCCATGCACGAGCTGGCCTGGCGGCTCCAGTGCGCCGCCGAGCGCCACGTGGAGCGCGAGGAACAGGCGCGCAGCCAGGAGGACCTGGCGCTCCTGCTGGAACTTACGGCGGACTACGCGGAGACGTCGGACGTGGAGGCGCTGATGCACGGCGTCACCCGGCGGCTGGCGGAGAAGCTGGACATCGCGCGCGCCACGCTGGTGATGCTGGGGCGCAGCGCGGATGAGGGCATCATCGTCGCCGCCAGCGACGACCCCACGCTCAAGGACCTGCGCATCGACCTGTCGCGCTACCCGGAGATTCGCGAGGTGATGCGAACGGGCAAGCCGGTGGTGATGCAGGAGGCCTCCACCCACCCGCTGCTGGGGGACGTGGAGCGGCGCGCGGTGGCCGCCCGGGGCATCCACGCCATCGCCGCGCTGCCGCTGCCCATCCGCGGGCAGGTGCGCGGCGTGCTGCTGCTGCGCGCGGCGGGACGGCGGCGCACCTTCACGCCACGGGAAATCGACTTCCTCACCACCGTGGCGCACGCCACCGCGGTGGCCCTGCGCAACGCGTCCGTGCTCCAGTCCGTGCGCGGGCAGACGGAGGCTGAGAAGACGGCCCGCCTGGCCGCGGAGGAGCAGGCGGCCTCGTTCAAGCCGTACCAGCTCTTCTTCGCGCACGTCAGTGAAGGCGTGGCCATCCTCGACGACAAGGCCTGCGTGCTGTCGCTGAATCCGTCCGGCGCGGCCATGCTGGATGTGGATGCGCCGGACGCGCGGGGCCGCCACCTGCACCAGGTGACTCAGCCGGTGGATGAGAATGTGCTGATGGAGTTGGTGACCACCGCCGCGCGCGGCGAGGCCCGCTCCGGCGCGGACGTGCAGGTGTGCACCCGCACGGGTCGCCGCCTGACGCTGTCCATGTCCGCGGCGCCGCTACGCGACGAGGAGGCGGCCACCATCCTCTCCTTCCGCGACGTCACGGACGCGCGAAGGCTGGAGGACGAGCTGCTCCAGACGAAGGACTTCCTGGAGCGGCTCATCGACTCGTCGGTGGACGCCATCATCGCGACCGACCTGAAGGGGCGCATCATCCTCTTCAACAAAGGCGCGGAGGCGCTGTGCGGCTACACCGCGCAGGAGGCCCTGGGCGGCGGCCTCACCGTGCACCAGCTCTATCCGCCGGGCGTGGCGAAGCGGGTGATGGCCATGATTCGGGCACCCGAGCACGGCGGCAAGGGCCGACTGTCCCTCATCCGGGAGGAGCTGGTGCACCGCTCCGGTGAGAGGGTGCCGGTGAACATGACGGCCTCCATCGTCTACGAAGGGGGCCGTGAGGTGTTCAGCGTGGGCATCTTCACGGACATGCGCGCGCGCATGCAGTTGGAGCGCAAGCTGTCCGACGTGGAGACGCGGCTGGAGGAGAGCGAGAAGAGCGCGGTCATCGTCGCGCTCGCTGGCACCGCCGCGCACGAGCTGAACCAGCCGCTCACCTCGGTGATGGGCTACGCCGAGCTGCTGAAGCGGAAGCTGAAGGAAGACGACTTCGCCTGGAAGCCGGTGGACATCATCTACCGCGAGGCGGAGCGCATGGCGGAAATCGTCCGGAAGATTGGCAAGATTACCCGCTACGAGACGAAGTCCTACATGGGGGCGCAACAGATTCTCGACCTGGACAAGGCCACCTCCCATGAAGACTGAGACCCGAGCCGTGCGCATCGCCGGCGGCCCTGCCCCCGAGTCCTTCCAGGCCCTGTTCGAGGCGCTCGACGCCCCCGCGGCCATGTGTGACCCGGCCCTGCGCCTGGTCGCCGTCAACGACGCCTTCCGCCGCTTCTGCGCCGACCACCACGTGTCCGTGGAGGAAGTGGCGCGCACCCTGTCCGGCGCCCGCGTGCCGGCGGATGGCGCCAGCTGCGACGTGGAGCTCTTGCCCGACCTGCCCGGCGTGGTGCTGACGCTGTCCCGCCGGGGCGACGTGGTGGCCGTCCGCGCGCGCAACGAGCCGGAGCTGTCTCGCAACCGGCTGGTGGTGGCGGAGCGGGCCCTTCTGGAGCAGGCGCGCACCGAAGGCGTGCTGTTGGACCTGGGCCGCAGCGTGGCCGAGGCCGGCGGCGAGGAGGAGCTAGTCGCCGCGGTGGCTCGTGGCGTGAAGGAGCTATTCCCCGGGCGTTCGTTCTGCATCCGCATCACCGATTCGCGGACGGGCGGCCTCACGTCGCTCTACGCGGAGGGGCGGCTGAAGGAAGGCGCGCACGAGCCGCTGGTGCTGATGGAGCGCGCGGTGGAGAAGACGAGCCTGGACCGCGCGTCCCTGCCCGTGGACCGCGTGGTGGTGCTGGGCGAAGTCCCGCTGCTGTTCCAGGACAGCACCCATGGCGTGAGCGCGCCGCTGGTTGCCAGCGGGCAACTCTTCGGCGCCATCAACATGGAGTACCCGGCGGACTTCGTCTCCGACGTGCCGCATGACGAGCGCGTGCTGCTCCAGCTGGCCAACCAGGTGGCGGTGGCGGTGAAGAACGCGAAGCTCATCGATGAGCTGACGTTCGTCCGCAAGTACCTGGAGGACCTGCTGGAGAAGGCCAACGCCCTCATCCTGGTGGCGAACCGGGACAAGCAGGTCGTCGTCTTCAACCAGGCGCTCAGCGCGCTCACCGGCTTCGGCAAGGAAGAGGTGCTGGGCCGGGACTTCTTCTCGCTCATCCCGGAGAGCGAGCACCTGCGGCTCAACCAGCTCATCGCCGCGGCGATTCGCGGCGAGCCGGTGAACAGCTTCGAGACGCAGCTGCTGACGAGCAGCGGCGCGGAGGTGCGGGTCTCCTTCGCGACCTCCTCCAAGCTTTCCCAGCACGGGGAAGTGGAAGGCGTCATCGCCATCGGTCAGGACATCACGGTGGTGAAGGAGCTGGAGAAGCGCATCATCCACGCGGAGAAGCTGGCCTCCATCGGTCAGCTCGCCGCCAGCGTGGTGCACGAAATCAACAACCCGATGACGGCGGTGGCCACGTACGCGGACGCGCTGCTTCAGCGCTCGCGGATGACGCCGGGGGCCAATCCGGCGGACCAGGAGAAGCTGCGCAAAATCCTGGAGAGCAGCCACCGCATCCTCCGCTTCACGCGAGATTTGGTCAGCTACGCGCGCCCGGCGCAGGACCGGCCGGAGCGGGTGCAACTCAACGCCGTCGTGGACATGGCGGTGGGCTTCTGCGAGCACGTGGTGGCCCAGGCGCGCGTCAGCATCCAGCGCGAGTACATCGAACTGCCACCCCTGTCCGCCGTGCGCGCCAACCTGGTGCAGGTGTTCGTCAACCTCATCACCAACGCGTGCCACGCGATGCCGCCGGGAGGCTCCGTCATCCTGGCCACGGGCCGTGACGGGCAGGACGCGGTGGTGAAGGTGCGCGACACGGGCACGGGCATTGAGCCCAAGCACCTGCAGCGCATCTTCGAGCCCTTCTTCACCACCAAGCCGGAAGGGAGGGGCACCGGCTTGGGGCTCTCCATCTGCCAGGGCATCGTGGAGAACCACGGTGGCCGGCTGACGGTGGAGAGCACCATGGGCGAGGGCACCACCTTCATCGTGCGCCTGCCGCTCCAGCAGGGCTGAGCCCGCGCTCAGTCCCGCATGTAGTGGCAGGTGTAGCCGCCCGGGTTCTTCACCAGGTAGTCCTGGTGGTAGTCCTCGGCGGGGGTGAAGGCGCCCGCGGGCACAATCTGCGTGACGACGGGCCGGGGCCACTTCTTGGCGGCATCCACCCGCGCCTTCACTTCCTCGGCGACGCGCTTCTGGGCGTCGGACAGGTAGAAGATGGCGGAGCGGTACTGCGTGCCCACGTCATTGCCCTGACGGTTGAGCGTCGTCGGGTCGTGCATGCGGAAGAACCACCGCTCCAGCAGCGTCTCGTACGTCAGCCGGGTGGGGTCGAACACGACGCGCACGGATTCGGCGTGCCCCGTCTTGCCCGAGCTCACGTCGAGATACGTGGGATTGCGGAAGGCGCTGGAGCCGCCCGTGTAGCCCACCTCCGTCTGGACGACGCCGGGAATCTTGCGCAGCAGGTCCTCCATGCCCCAGAAGCACCCGCCCGCCAGCAGCGCCGTCTCCGTGAAGGGCGAGGCGTCCTGGCGCTTCGTGGCGGCGGCCGGAGCGGGGCGGCCGAAGAGTGGCAGCCAGGCTCCATAACCCTCCTTCGCCAGGTCATTCACCGCGACGAAGCGCAGGGCCGCGGAGTTGATGCAGTAGCGCGTCTTCGCGGGCGCGGGCCCGTCCCCGAAGACGTGGCCCAGGTGTGAGCCCGCGGCCTTCGAGCGCACCTCCACGCGCTCCGTGCCCTGTGTGCTGTCCCGCTTCTCGACGACGCGAGCGCTGTCCACCGGGCGAGTGAAACTGGGCCAGCCGGTGCCGGAGTCGAACTTGTCGCGCGAGGAGAAGAGGGGCTCGCCGCTCACCACGTCGACGTAGAGGCCCTCTTCGTGGTGGTTCCACAGGGGATTGCGGAAGGCGGGCTCCGTGGCTCCCTTCTGCGTCACCTCGTAGGCCAGCGGGGACAAAGTGCGCCGCAGCTCGGCGTCCGAGGGCTTCTCGTAGCGGCGGGTGTCCTGGATGGTGGGGCCTGGCGCGGTGGGCGCGGCCCCGCGGGCCTCGGTGCACGCGGACAGCACGGCGAGCGCGGCAAGGGCCAGGGGCATGAGCCGACGGGCCAGGGACGAGGAGGTGGAGGCGGTGGGCATGGACGCGGTCTCCGGAAGTTCCCGCGAGTGCGGGTGCTTCTGTGTGTACGCGCGAGGCCCCGAGGTGGTTTCCGAGGCGGTGTCACCGGACTGCGGCTCGCCGGGCATGCAGGCGGGCGCCCCGCGGAGATACCCCGTGCCATACGAACCGCCACGAGCCGATTCCTTCCGGCCCCGGCGCATCGTCACGACTCGCCGCTGGCCTTGTCCTCGTCGTCCAGCTCGCGGGTGAACTCCTCGTTCGTGAGCAGGCCCTTGCGCGCCATGATGCGCATCAGCGCCCAGAACTTCCGCTCCAGCTCCTCGACGCGGTCCGGGTCTTCCCGCGCTTGTCCGAAGAGGTAGTCCAGATCGTCCAGCACGCCGCCCGCGTTCGCCACGGCGGCCTTGGGCTTCGCGGCGGCGCCGCCCTGTCCGCGCTTCTGCTTGCTCTGCTCCTCGCGGGCGCGAATCAGCTCCGCCAGGGACGTGCGCTGCGTCGCCTCGCCGGGCGGCAGCTCCTCGCCGATGATGACCTCCTCGTCGTCATCCTCTGCGGACGGCGGCGCCGTGGGGCGTGTCACCGGCGGCGCGGCCTTCACCGGCTTCGCTGCGGGCCTCGCGGGCGCGGGGCGGCTGGCGGAGGGCGAGGCCACCGGCACCTTGTGGTAGTAGCGGAGGATGGCGCCGCGCACGGTGGACAGCGGCGCCACGCGCGGGCTGACCTTGAGGCCGGTGGTGAACTCAATCTCCTCCACCGCCGTCACGTTGAGCGGATCACTCATCGCCACCACGAGCTGTTTGCGCCCGCCCGTGCTCTCCAGTGCGACGGGGAACAAGTCGTGTTGTTCGCAGAAGCGCGCGCGCAGCATGTGCACCGCCGCCCACTCCGGCGTGGTGGCCGCGAGGTCCACTCGCGGCAACCCCAGGGCCTGGCTCAGCGCGTCCGCGAGCGTGGCCTCCGTGATGGCACCCTGCGCGATGAGGGTGGCCCCCAGCCGTTGTCCTGATTTCCGGTGAGCCGCGAGCCCCGCCTCGAGCTGGGCGACGCTGATCGCCCGCTGCTCCAACAGGAGCTCGCCAATGCGCTTCCTCGCCATGAATCCGGCCTTAACACGCGCGACGAAACCCAGGAAGCAAGCGCGGTGTCACATCCGGAGGCACTTGGGAATACCCCCGAAAATGCCCGCGCTGCTGCATGGAGGACGGGCTGGCAAGAGGGGGCTCAGCGCAAAATTCCTGTGAGATTTCAGCACTTAACGGCACTGCCCCTACCTTGACACCCCACACGCCCATTCCTAAAGTCGGCACACCGTTTTCAACATCCATTCCTGCCGCCCAACCGGGTGGACCGTCCGCTCGGGGGGACGTCAGGTCTGGAAGGTCCGCTGGAGCGGGCCAAGCTGCCTGTGGAGGCAACACTCGATGGACCTGGCGTCTGTGACGAACCTGACCGTGCTGGCGAATGTCGGCGGCCCTCAGCGGGGCTTCTTCGAAGAAATCGCCATGCGCTGGGAGGCCGGCCAGTGGGGTATGTACCCCATTGCCGCCTGCCTCATCGTGGCACTCGCCATCATGGTCGAGCGAAGCATCATCCTTTTCGGCAAGGCCTCCATCAACAAGGAGGCCTTCCTGCGTGGCCTGAAGAAGCACATCTACGCGGGTGACCTGGACAAGGCCATCAACTACGTGGCCGGCCAGAAGTCCACGCCGCTGACGAACGTCATCAAGGCCGGTCTGATGAACGTTCCGAAGGGCAACGACGAGGTCCAGGCCGCGCTCGACGAGGCCAGCCTCCGCGAGACGCCGAAGATCGAGGCCCGCACCGGTTACCTCGCCATGCTCGGCAACGCGGCGATGCTCGCCGGTCTGCTCGGAACGGTGTCCGGTCTCATCGCCTGCTTCGAGGCCGTGGCCAACGTGAACCCGGCCGACAAGGCGGCGATTCTCGCCATCGGTATTTCTGAAGCCATGAACTGCACCGGCTTCGGTCTGCTCACGGCCATCCCGGCGCTGATCTCCTTCTCCGTGCTGACGGGCCGCACGCAGAGCCTCATCAACGACATCAACGAGACCAGCGTCTCCGTCCTCAACCTCATCGTGGCCAACAAGGACAAGTTCAAGAACCTGAACGTCCCCACGGCGGCTCGCGACGAGGAGTAGGAAGTCCTTCGGGAACCCGGAGTCCGGGCGCGCTGTCCTGTCCCCACGGATGTGGGGACGCGCGGCGCGCTCCCATCAGTCTCACCGACGCTCACTGAGCGCGGCCGAAGGAGAAGAACGCCATGGCCGGCGGAATGGACACAGGTGGAGGCAAAGGCGGCAAAAAGTCGCTCGACACCTCTATCAACCTCACGGCATTCATCGACCTGATGGCGGTGACCATCAGCTTCCTCATCCTGACGGCGGTCTGGACCCAGATTGGCCGGCTCCAGGTTTCGCAGGCGGGTGGCCCCTCCACGGAGGAGGAGCAGCAGCAGGAAGAGCAGACCAAGACGGTCCAGCTCAACCTGCTCATCACGCCCACGGAGCTGCGGCTGACCGCGGACCAGAGCGCCTTCGATCCGATTCCCCTCACCAAGGATGCGAAGGGCAAGACGGACCTGTCCAAGCTGGTGGCGCGCTTCAAGGAACTGAAGGCGCAGCTGCCGGACCAGTCCGCCATCACCCTGCAACCTGAAGACAAGGTCCGCTACGAGGACCTGGTCCGCATCATTGACGAGTGCATCGGCGCTGGGCTGCCCCAGGTGTCGGTGTCCGCGGCGATGGGCTAGCCGCCCAAGGAGCTCACGACACGTCATGGCCATTCAGGTTCCAGGCAAGCGATACGGCAAGCGGCTCCAGCACTCCAAGGTGTTCGGGCACGGCGGGACCGCGAAGAAGAGCGGTTACTCCGACCTCCTCATCACCCCGCTGGTCGACATGTTCATCATCATCGTGCTCTTCCTCATCGCGAACTTCTCCGCGACGGGTGAGGTGCTGATGATGACCAAGGACATCGAGCTTCCCGAGGCGGTCAACGTCAAGGAAGTGGAGATGCACCCGGTGGTGATGGTCTCCGGTGACCAGATCAGCGTCTCCGGCACCATCATTGGCCGCGTGGAGGACTTCACCAAGGACGAGTACCTCAACATCCCGTCGTTGGAGGAGAAGCTCCGCGACATGAAGAAGCAGTACGAGGACCTCCACTCCATGGCGCAGGACACGGCCAACACCTTCAAGGGCGACATCAACATCCAGGCCCACAAGGACGTGGAGTACTCCATCATCAAGCGGGTGATGTTCAGCTGCGCCACGGCGGGCTACAACAACATCAACTTCGCGGTGATTACGGCGGGCGATGCTGAGGCGGTGAAGGCCGCCAGCGCCAAGGCCACCCCGTAGCTTTCAGGTGATTGGGCCTTGGGGCCCCGCGACGCCCTGGTCCTCGTGGCCAGGGCGTTTTCGTTTGTGAAGAAGGACTCGTCTTCATGCTGCTTCGTGCCGTCATCTTCGACCTGGATGGAACCCTGGTGGACTCGCTGGGGGACATCGCCAATGCGACGAACCACGCGCTGGCCCACCACGGCCTGCCCACCCATCCGGAGTCCGCGTACCTGCGCTTCGTGGGCAGCGGTGTCCGGGAGTTGATTCGCCGGGCGGTGCCTTCAGGGCAGGACGCGCTCATCGAGCCGGTGCTGGCCTCCTACAAGGCCTACTACGACGACCACCTCTTCGACCGGACCGCGCACTACCCGGGCATCCCGGAGATGCTGACCGCGCTGGCCGCGCAGGGCACGAAGCTGGCGGTGCTCAGCAACAAGTCAGACGACTTCGTGAAGCGCCTGGTCGCGCGCCTGCTGCCGCAAGCCTCCTTCGCCGCCGTGTACGGTGAGCGGCCGGAGCTGCCGCGCAAGCCGGACCCGACGGCGGCGCTGGCGGTGGCCTCGGAGCTGGGCGTACCGCCCGCGGCCTGCGGCTTCGTGGGGGACACGTCCATCGACATGGACACGGCGCGCGCGGCGGGAATGTACGGCGTGGGCGTGGCCTGGGGCTTCCGCGAGGTGGACGAGCTGAAGGCCCACGGCGCGCGCGCGGTGGCCGCCACCGCGGCGGAGTTGCTGGCGGCGCTGCGGGACGCCAGGCCTTGAACAGGAGGAAGACCCGCGGGCGCACTCCAGTCCCGCTTCGCTGTTGAGTAGAGGGCGGCGACCCTGAGCGGTGTGTTGCTCCGGCGACCCATGTCCCCGGGCGGCCGCCATTCGAAAAATGGCTGCGTACAGTGCGGAGCCCATGCGAGCTCCGATGTTCCGCCGCCCTTCCGCCGCGAGACGCGCCGTGGTCCTGGCCACGGCGTGGGTACTGGGTTGTGGGCGCTCGCCTTCCTTCGGGGAGCGCGAGCCCTTCATTCCCCGGGACACCGAGGAGGTCCTGGCGCGCGTGCCGGCCGTCGGTGTGGATGCGCGCGCCCGCGAGCGTGCCGCGCTTCGCAAGGCGCTGGCCGGGCACGCCGGACAGTTGGACATGGCGCTGCGCCTGGCGCGGTTGGAAATCGAGGCGAGCCGCGTGCTGGGAGAGCCTCGCTACCTGGGGCGCGCACAGGCGGCGCTGCGTCCGTGGTGGGACCTGGCCACGCCGCCGCCTGGCGTGCGGCTGGTACGCGCCACCTTCCACCACGCGCGGCGCGACTTTCCGGCGGCCTTGGAGGACCTGGACGCGGTGGTGAAGGAGGACCCCGGCAACGTCGACGCGTGGTTGCTGCGCGCGGAGGTGTTGGGGATTCGAGGCGAGCATGCCGAGGCGGCCCGCAGCTGCGCGAGGCTCACCGCGTTGACCTCTTCGTTGACGGTCGCGGTGTGCGAGGCCCGGGTACGAAGCCTCGCGGGCCATTCGCGCAAGGCGCACGCGCTCCTGTCGGAGGCGCTGCGGCGCAGCGAGCGCAGTCAGGAGTCACGCACGCGCGCACTGGCCACGCTGGCGGAGGCCGCCGCGCTGGCGGGGGATGCCGGTCTGGCGGAGCGTTACTTCCTCCGGGCGATCTCGCTGGATTCGAAGGACTACGCCGCACGCGCGGCCTACGCGGACCTGCTGCTGGACGCGGGCCGCGCGCGGGAGGCGGCCGTCGTGGTGATGGACCACACGCAGGACGACCGGTTGCTCCTGCGCCACGCGTTGGCGGAGAATGCGCTCGGGTCGTCACGCGCGCCCGAAGTCGCCCACGCCTTGTCCCGCCGGTTCGAGGAGAGCCGCCTGCGGGGGGACAGTCTCCTCGCGCGCGAGGAGGCCCGCTTCGCGCTCCAGGTGGAGAATGCGCCGGAGAAGGCACTCCGGCTGGCGCAGGCCGTGTGGGTGTCACAGCGTGAGCCATGGGACGTGCGGCTGTTGATTGAAGCCGCGCTGGCCGCTGGCAGACCGGAGGCGGCCCGGCCCGCGCTGGACTTCCTTCAAGCTTCGGGCTGCGAGGACCCGGGGCTCGTCTTCCTGGCCGAGCGCGTGCGGAGTCTGCTGCCATGAGCCGTGTTGCCCTGCTGTCGCTCCTACTGGCCTCCCTGTCCGCCCAGGCGCAAAAGCCGAGCGACAGCTACCTGCGACTGACCGAGGCGGACGGCCAAGGCATCTCCGGCCGGTGGGATGTGTCGCTCCAGGACCTGGACGACGTCCTCGGGTTGGACGCGGGCGGAGACGGCGCCATCACCTGGGGCGAGGTGCTGGCGCGCGAGGCCGACATCCGGCGCTATGTGCTCGGCCGGCTGGTGCTCGGGGCGGAAGGTGCACCCTGTGCGCTCGTTTCCCAGGGCGGGCTGCACATCCGGCGGCACTCGGACGGGGCCTATGCGGTGCTGGACTTCGACGCGCGCTGCACTGGCTCCGCCGCGCGGCTGGACGTGGACTACACGCTGCTGTTCGACAGCGACCCGCTTCACCGGGGCATCGTGCGCGTGGGCGCGCGCGAGCCGCTCATCTTCTCCGCGTCCCAGCACTTCGCGCGGGTGCGCCTGCGGGACGAGTCTCCCTGGCGCACCGCGGAGCGCATGACGGTGGAGGGGGCGCTGCACATCGTGACTCGGGCCGACCACCTGCTCTTTCTCTTCGCGCTGCTGCTGCCGTCAGTCCTGCGCCGTGGCGCGGACGGGCGGTGGGTGGCCGTCTCGGATTTCGGCACGGCGCTGTGGGACGTGGTGAAGGTGGTGTCCGCCTTCACCGTGGCGCACGCGCTGACGTTGGTCGCCGCCACGCTGGGCTGGGCATCCCTGCCGCCGCGCTTCGTGTCGGTCGCCATCGCGCTGGGCATCCTGGTGGCGGCGCTCGACAACGTCCGCCCGTTGGGGTGGGGGACTCGCTGGACGGTGGCCTTCGTGCTGGGACTGCTGCACGGCTTCGGCTTCGCGTCGGTGCTGGCGGGAATGGGGCTGTCCACGGGAAGCCTCGCGCTGGCGCTGCTGGGCTTCAACCTGGGCGTGGAGCTGGGACAGGTGGCCTTCGTGGCCGCGTTGCTGCCCCTGGCTTTCGCCTTGCGCGAGGCGCCGCTCTACCGCCGCGCGGTCGTCGTGGGCGGCTCGGTGGCCATCGCGCTGCTGGCGTGCCTCTGGTTGGCGGAGCGCGCCCTGGGCCTGGGCGTGTCGGTTACCTGACACGCGGGAGCGCCGTGTGCTCCGCCCGCGTGTCAGCGTTGGGGCCACATGGCCGCGTCAGACGACTGTGACTCTGTACTTGTCCTTGTCCTCCGCCCGGTTGTGGGCGGTGACAGCGGCGACGATGTGGCACACCCAGCCCAGGCACCCACCCGTGCCAATCCAGAAGCCTGGGGTGATGATGAGCCAGAACAGGCCCCGGAGCAGGTCCCCGTTGTAGATCTGCCCCACGCCAGGGATGAGAAAAGACAGCAGGGCTGCGATTGCGGGACGCGACATGGTTCGGGTGACCTCCTTGTCTTCCCCTACGGGTGAGTTCCGAAGCCATTGCACTTCGCCTATCGGTTCCTGGACGGTTGCCTTCCAGTCAACCGGGGGGCAGGTGCAATACCGGCGGTGCCCCGGCTAGCATGGCCTTCATGGATACCCGCCGGGTCGGCGGGCGGGTGTCGGGGGGATGGGTCATCTTCGGGCTGCTCCAAGCCAGTGTACGTGGAGTCCAGGGCCGGCATCTGCTGGAGATGCTGGGCCTGGTCGTCGTGTACCTCCTCGCGGGGGCCCTGGGGCAGCAGGTGGCCATCGTGGGCAACATCAGCCCGGCCTGGCCTCCGGCGGGGGTGTCCCTGGCGGCGCTGGTCGTGCTGGGGGTGTCACGCTGGCCCGGTGTCTTCGTGGGCGCGTCGGTCATGTCGGTCCTGGGGGATGTGCCTGTCGTGGCCTCGCTCGGCGTGGGCGTGGGCAACACGCTGGCGGCCGTGCTCGGCGTAGGCCTTCTGCGGTGGGTGGGTTTCGACAAGGGACTGGAGCGGATCCGCGATGTCGTCGCGCTGTGCGCAGGAGCGGGCGCGCTGTGCCTGGGCGTGAGCGCATCGGTGGGCGTGGCGAGCCTCGTGCTGGGCGGGCGGCTTCCCTGGACGTCCCTGGCCGCGGGCCTGCGCGTGTGGTGGGTGGGGGACTTGATGGGCGTGCTCGTGGTGGCGCCGCCGTTGATGCTGTTCAAGCGGTGGTCCTGGCCGCGGCGAGGCGGCGAGGCGGTGGTGCTCGCGGGGCTCACCACGGTGCTGGGCGGCGCCATCTTCTTCGTGCCGGATCTGCCGCACAGCGCGGCGCATGCGGCCGCCTTCCTCCTCTTCCCCATGTCCGCCTGGGCCGCGCTTCGCTTCGGCCCTCGGGGCGCGGCGGCGGCCACGTTGTGCATCGCCGCCGCTTCCATCGTGGGCACCGCGCGGGGGCAGGGGCCCTTCGCCACCGATGACCTGCCGCAGGACCTGCTGGTGCTGCAGCTCTTCATCGCCGCCAACGCCGTCACTGGGTTGCTGCTGGCGGCGGCGAGCACCGAGCGTCAGCGCGCCATCGGCCAGCTCCAACTGCTGGGCACCACCGTGCGGAGCGTGCACGAAGGCGTCCTCATCGTGGAGGTCCGCGCGGGCGGCGCGCTGCGCACCGTGTTCGCCAACCAGGCCCTGTGCTCGCTCCTGGGATACCGGCTGGAGGAACTGGTGGGCCAGGACCCGTGCTCGCTCTACGGCGCGCAGGAGCCGGAGTTCCGTCAGCGCACGCGGCAGTCACTGCTCGCGGGCGAGCCGGTGTTCGCGGAGGTGAAGCTGGCGCACAAGCAGGGCGACCTCGTGTGGAGCGAGGTGCTGCTGTCTCCGGTGCGCGCCACGGGCGAGGACATCACCCACTTCGTGGCCACCCACCGCGACATCTCCGCGACCAAGGAGCTCCAGGCCCGCCTGGTGGCGGCCGAGCGTGTGGCCGCGGTGGGGACGCTCGCGGCCGGTGTGGGGCACGAAATCAACAACCCGCTGGCCTACCTGGTGCTGAACCTGGAGGCCGCCGAGCGCGGATTGAGCCAGGGCGGCATGTCGGGCATGCGCGACGCGATGGGCAGCGTGCGGGGCGCGTTGGAAGGCGCCGAGCGCATCCGCCTCATCGTCCGGGACCTCCAGGTGTTCAGCCGCCAGGGGAACCAGGACTCGGGGCTGGTGGACCTCAACGCGCTGGTGCCGCCCGCGGTGCGCATCATCAGCCACGCGCTGCGCCACCGCGCCCGGTTGGTGGAGGAGTTCGGTCCGGTGCCGCGCGTGGCGGGCAGCGAGGCCCGCTTGGGACAGGTGCTGCTCAACCTGTTGGTGAACGCGATGCAGGCCATCCCGGAGGGCAACCCGTCCATGAACGAGGTGCGCGTGCGCACCAGCACGGATGTCTCCGGCCGGGCCCGCGTGGACGTGGTGGACAGCGGCGCGGGGATTCCCGCGCACGTGCTGCCGCGCATCTTCGAGGCCTTCTACACCACCAAGTCCAGCGGCGAGGGCACGGGGCTGGGGCTCGCCATCTGCCAGCAGATTGTCCGCGCGCACGGGGGCGAGCTGGAGGTCCGCAGCGAGCTGGGCCGGGGCTCCGTCTTCAGTGTGCTGTTGCCGCCCGCGCGCGTGCAGGCATCCACGCCGCCGCGGCCGTTGCCACGCGTCAGTCTGCCTCAGCCATCCGTGGCCCGGCGGGGCCGGGTGCTGGTGGTGGATGATGAGCCGCGCCTCGCGCAGTCCATGCGGCTGCTGCTGGAGCCGTTCCACGACGTCGTCACCACCACGCGGGGCAGCGAGGCGCTGGCACTGGTGGACGCGGGCCACCGCTTCGACGTCATCCTGTGTGACTTGCAGATGCCGGAGACGGACGGCGCCGCCGTCTACCAGCACCTGTGCGCCCACGCGCCGGACCAGGCCGCGCGGGTGGTGTTCATCTCCGGCGGTGCCTATACGCCGGAGTCCCGCGCGTTCATCGACACCGTGCCCACCCGCGTCTTGGAGAAGCCCGTGCGGCCGGACCTGCTCATGGCCACGGTGGCCACGGCCCTGACGGCAGTGGACGCAATGGGGTCGGAGCCGCGCGTGGATGAGGCGTCACCCGTGGCGGCCGTTGGCGGCGTGCGGCACTGAGGCATGCGCGCGCTCCGGGCCGCGTGCTCACGTCGTGGCATCCACCCGCGATAGCGCGTCCCGGATGGCGGCGCACAGCGCGGCCCGCTCCGTGAAGAGCGCGGTGACGTGTCCGGCGTCCACCCAGCGCAGCTCGCTTCGGGGCCAGTGCGCGTGCAGCGCGAGCGTTTCATCACCGGGCACGAACCCGTCACGTCGGCAGGCCACCAGGACGGCCGCTTCGGGCTGCCGCGGAGGCGGGAAGCGCGCGACGTTCGCCAGGTCGAAAATCCGTCCCAGCCGACTCCGGGCCTGCTCCGCGTCGCGCCGGGGGCCATCCAGCAATGCAAAGGCAATGGACCAGGACAGCAGCCCCTGCGTGAAGACGGGGACGGGAGACGCTCCAGCCGCGAGCGCCGCCACGGCGAGCGGCTCCGGGACGACGGCCGCCGTCAGCGCCGCCATGTAGCCGCCCATGCTGTAGCCCGCCACGCCCAGGCGCGCATGGCCCTCACTCCGCAGCCACGCGAGCAGCGCGCGGGCCTCGTCGACCATGCCCAGGTTCATCAAGACGTGGTCGCTGACGGTGCGCAGCGCGCCACCCTTCTGCCCCAGGGGACGGCGCAGGCCGTAATAGGGGTTCTCCAGCAGGAACAGGTCGATGCCTTCTCTCGCGAGCGGCGCGTACATGCGCTCTCTCAGGGAGAAGCCCTCCTCACGGGACGCAGCGAGCACGACGCAGGCGCCGCGTGAGGGCCCTTGCCCCGCGCTCAGCCACCGGACATGGGCCGTGCGCGCCGCCGCGTCGAGCCGGGCCAGCGGAGACGGAAAGGTGCCATCCCGGACCTGGAGACCGCGATGGAGCCGGGGCGCGCTCCACTCGGGCGCGATGGGCGGAGGCCGCTGTTGGAACGGCGCGGCCGCCGCGACCTCTTCGAGGAACTGCTCATCACCCCAGCCCTGGGAGAAGAGCCGGGCGCGGCGGGACAGGCCCGCGAAGAGGACGTCCACCGGATGGGTTCGCAGCACCCGCGCCATCCTATGCCCCCGCCCTTGACGCCGCGACCAGTTTAATCAAATGATTGAATCAATGGATTCATTCAAGGGGTTGTTCCAGTCGCTGCCCCGGGTGGGAGTCTGGTTCCGCCAGGGGGACATCCAGCCCGAGGAAGTCCAGGTGTTCTGGCGGCACATGCAACGGTGCTTCCCCACGGACGCGGTGTGCGCTCACTCGAGCCCCGCGCGGTTCTTCCCGCGCGCTGGCGTGGCCTCGGGGCATTGTCTCCACCTGCCTTTCGAGGTGGGCGTGCCCCGGGCCGGGTGGGACTTGTGGCGTCAGGTGGTCGCGTGCACGCACGCGGTCCAGCACGCGCTCCAGTTCGAAGAGGACGGCCTGGAGGTGTCCCTCGCTTCTTCCGCCGCGCGTGCCCGGGGTGAGACGGAAGCGCTGCGGTGCGACCTGGAGTTGCACTTCTGGCGCCACGGCACCACGCCGCCGCTTGGGAGTCTGGCCTGGCGGCTGCGCGCGCAGGGCTGTCACGCGGAGGACATCGCGGGGGCGGGGCATGTCCTCGCTTTGTCCGCCGCATCCATCCGGCAGGGGGCCGTGGAGAACGAGGCCTCGCACGTGGCCCTCCAGTGGTTGGAAGCGCACGTGCCCCATTTGCGGTGGGACCGGGCGTATCATTCCCGGGCTCGTTAGGAATGCGGCTGGGGGGAGCCGGGCTTATCACTGCAAGGTGCCCCCCATGACCGCTCAAGAACGCATCGAGCGTGCCGCCAGCGCGCTGAAGGTCTTCCCCCTCCCGTCGGCGGTGCTGTTCCCGCACACCGTCATTCCGCTGCACATCTTCGAGCCGCGCTACCGGGCCCTTGTCCGGGACGCGCTCGCGGGCGACCGCGTCCTGGCGCTGTCCCAGCTCGAGCCCGGTTGGGAAGGCAACTATGGGGGCCGTCCGCCCATGCTACCCATGATGTGCGCGGGCGTCATCGTCTGGGACGAACAGGTGGAGGAGGGTCGCTACAACATCCTCCTCCAAGGCGTGAGCCGCGTCCGCATGACGTCCGAGCTGACGACGGAAAAGGCCTACCGGGAGGTGCTCGCGGAGGTGCTGCCGGACATGCCCTACGAGGGCCCTGAGGAGGAGCAGTTGCGGCAGGCCGTCTTCGAGCTGGCCGGCCGCGTCCCGCCGTCCTTCGCGGAGAACCTGCTGCCGGTGGCCGCGCGGGCCCAGGGTGGCATGCTCGCGGATGTGGTGGCCTCCGCCGTCATCCCGGAGCCGGAGCGGCGGCAGGAGCTGCTGGCGGAGCTGGACGTGCGCAAGCGCCTGGAAGGCGTGCTGGAGGACGTGGGGGCGCTCATCGGCAGGCTCCAGCCCCTGCGGCCCACCGGCCCCTTGAACTGAGCGGGTTGCGCTTGCCTTGTCCGGCGGGCCGCGCATTGCTGCGCGCCAGACGCGTCATCGAAAGGGACGGGAGCAACCATGCGGCTCGTGAAGCTCGGGCTTGCCAGTGTGAACACCACCGTGGGGTCCTTCACCCGGAACACGGACAAGGCGCTGGCGTTGGCGGGGAAGATGGCGGCGGAGGGCGTCACGCTGGGCGTCTTCCAGGAGCAGCTCATCGCCGGCTACCCGGCCGAGGACATGGTGCAGTGGCAGGGCTTCATGGACCGCCAGTGGCCGGAGCTGGAGCGCTTCGCGCGTGAGACGGCGCCCTTGCCCACCGTCTTCGTGGTGGGCGTGGGCGTGGCCCACCAGGGACTGCGCCTCAACTGCGCGGCGGTGGTGGCCGGTGGTCGCATCCTGGGTCTGGTCCCCAAGGAGAAGCTGCCCACCTACAGCGTCTTCTACGAGGCGCGCACCTTCGGCCGCGGTCAGCCGGGCATGGCGGAGGTCCACCGGGGCGTGCCGCTGGGGGACTACTTGTTCCGCTTCGACTTCGGCGTGGTGTCCCCGGAGGTGTGTGAGGACATCTGGAGCGCGGACGGCCCCATGCGGCGGCGCACGTACTCCGGCGCGGAGCTGGTGGTGAACCTGTCCGCGTCGCCCTTCCGGCTGGGCTTCGTGGAGACGCGGCGCGAGCTCATCGCCACCCGCGCGGCGGACCACCAGTGCACCATTGCCTACAGCAACGCGGTGGGCAGCAACGACGGCCTCATCTTCGACGGCGGCGGCTTCCTCAACCAGAACGGCCGCCACGTCATGGAGACGCCGCGCTTCCAGGAAGGCTACGCGGCGGCGGTGGTGGACCTGGACCGCACCCTGCGCCTGCGCGCCGAGGCCACCACCTGGCGCGTGGACCGCGAGTCATGGCTGGCGCAAGGCGGCCAGGCGGTGCCGGTGCTGGACTGCACCCAGGTGGTGCACACGAAGCGCGACGCGCTGACGTATCCGGTGCCTCCCCACCGCAGCTTCTTCCTGCCGTCTCCGGACACGCGCCGCACCGCGCGGGATGCGCTGTGCGAGGACATCCTGGACGCGCTCTCCCTGGGCGTGGGCGACTACTTCGAGAAGACGCGCGCCTTCAAGGTGCTGGGCATCGCGCTGTCGGGTGGACGGGACTCGCTGCTGACGCTGCTCATCGCGCACCGCTACGCGAAGCGCGCGCGGCCGGAGAACCCCGGCTCGCTCATCCAGGCCTTCTACATGCCCAGCCGCTACTCCAGCGACGCCACGCGCGACGCGGCGGAGACGATTGCGCGCGAGCTGGGCGTGGCCTTCCAGGTGGTGTCCATCGACGAGGCCTTCGAGCGCGAGCGCGCCGTCGCGAAGACGATGCTGGGCGGCAAGGACGTTACGCCGATTACCGAGCAGAACATCCAGGCCCGCCTGCGCGCCCAGCGCATGTGGAACTGGAGCAACTCCTGCGGCGGACTCTTCCTGCAGACGGGCAACATGAGCGAGAAGTCCGTGGGCTACACCACCATCGGGGGGGACCTCATGGGCGCGCTGGCCGTCATCGCCAACGTCCCGAAGACGGTGGTGATGTACCTGCTCGACTACCTCCAGGACACGACGGGCTATGAGGGCATCCGCAAGGTGCTCGCCAAGCCCGCGGGGCCGGAGCTGGCGCATGACCAGGTGGGCGAAGAGGAGTTGATGCCCTTCCCCATCCTCGACGCCTGCTTCTACCTGTACGGCAGTGAGAAGCTGACGCCCGCCGAAATCCTCCAGGCGCTCACCGCCATGTTCCCGGAGGTGGCGGCATCCCGGCTGAGCGGCTACGTGGAGAAGTTCGTCCGCCTCTTTCAGCAGTCCATCTACAAGTGGGTGCAGTCACCGCTGTCGCTCCACATCGGCAACCTGGACCTGGACCGGGAGCGCGCGTTGCAACTGCCCGTCGTCACCGGCACGGAGTGGATGCGGCAGGGGTAGCACGCTGCCATCCGCTGCCCGCATCGCGCAGGTGTGGGCAGTCCTCCACGCCCGGTGGCCTGCCCCCCGGGCAATTACCCCCGGGGGTGAGTGCCGTCTCCGCGCCTTGCCGGACGTCGCGCGGGAAACAACCTTCATGTCTGCCACTCGACGACGGAGGCATGGATGAAAGCGAAGATTCTGGCGGGCGCCGTTGCGGCGCTCATGTACGGAGGCGTTGCTGTTGCCGATGACGGCGACTGCCCGCCACCGCAGGCCAGCACCAGCCAGAGCCAGCAGGGCGCGATGGTGGCCCAGGCACAGCAGGAAGACCTGGGCGGTGATGACCTGCTGCAGGAGGACGACACCATCATCCTGGAGACGGAGCCCGTTCCCGACGTCTCCGGTCAGCAGTCGCAGGACAGCATGGGCATCGGCGGCAGTGGCCAGGAGGGCATGGACGACGCAGCCCTCGGCGGCAGCGGCCAGCAGCCCTCGAACGCGCAGGGCGAGGTCTACATGAACGTGCCCGTCCGCTGCGAGCCGGTGGGCCAGCAGGGCACGGGCGGCAGCGGCCAGGAGTCCATGACGCCGCCTCCCGCCGCGCCCCAGGGCACGCATGACAGCGAGCAGCTCGTGGTGCCGCCGGCGCCGCCGTTGGGCACGGGCGGCAGCGGGCAGCCTTCCTCGGAGCCTGTCTACCCGGAGCCGGAGTCCGCGTACCCGCCTCCGGAGTCCGCCACGGGCGGTAGCGGCATCGCCACGACGCCGCCTCCCTCCAACTTCCAGCCGTCGGCCGAGCGCGCCGAGCCGATGGAAGTGAAGAAGCACGAGGACAAGGACAAGATGAAAGGCCTCTCGGTGATGCTGGGCGGTGGTGTGGAGGGATACACCGGCGCGCTGGCTCCGCAGCTCAGCCCCGGTGCCACCGCGGGCGTTCGTGCCGCCATCAAGCCGTCCAAGGTGCTGGGCCTCGAGCTGGGCTACACCGGCGCGCTGAACAACATCCGCCACGCGGAGACGGGCGCGAGCGGACCGGACCTCGTGCGTAACGGTGGTCAGGCTGTCCTGACGCTGGGCATCGCGCCCACGGCGTGGCAGCCGTACCTGCTGGGCGGCATCGGTATCAACGACTACAACTTCCGAGGCGGTGAGTCCCTGGGGTACCGCGATGACACCGTGGGCAACGTGCCCGCGGGCTTGGGGCTGCGAGGCCACGTGGGCCACTTCGTCGTGGACGCGCGCGCCAACTACAACTTCCTCTTCGACAAGGACTTCGCCCCGGGCATCGATCGCGGCGGCGGTGACTTCGAGGGAGGCGGCAGCTACCAGGGCACGGTCAGCGTCGGCGGTACCTTCTGACGCGAAGACGAAGCCCCAGGTGGTTTGAGCAGGAATCGGTGGCGCGGTGCCCGGTAGCCAACGGGCCCGCGCCGCTGTGTTTTCCAGGGGGGCACGGGCGCCGAGGTCGCGCTAAGGTGCCGTCCTTTCACGCGGTCAGAGGAGCGTTGGATGGGTTTGAATGTGGAAGACGTGAAGGTGGGCACCGGCACGGAGGCGACGGCCGGCAAGTCCGTCACCGTGCACTACGTGGGGACGCTGACCAGCGGCTCCAAGTTCGATAGCAGCCGGGACCGGGGCCAGGGCTTCACGTTCCGCCTGGGCGCCGGGCAGGTCATCGAGGGTTGGGACAAGGGCGTGGCCGGTATGAAGGTGGGCGGCGTGCGCAAGCTCACCATCCCGCCGGAGATGGGATATGGCGCGCGAGGGTTCCCGCCCGTTATTCCCCCCAACTCCACCCTGCTTTTCGAGGTGGAGCTCCTGGACGTTCGTTGAAAGCGAGGACCTGATGGCGGCGGTCGAAATCACCAAGGACAACTTCAAGGAGACGGTGTCCAAGGAGGGCATCGTCATCCTGGACTGGTGGGCGTCGTGGTGCGGCCCCTGCCGTGCCTTCGCACCCATCTTCGAGCAGACCTCGAACAAACATCCGGACATTGTCTTCGGGAAGATTGATACGGATGCCCAGCAGGAGCTGTCCGGGGCGTTCGAGATTCGCTCCATTCCCACGCTCATGGTGTTTCGTGACGGGATTCTCCTGTTCGAGCAGCCCGGAGCGCTGCCGGCCGCCGCGCTGGAGGACCTGCTCAAGCAGGTGAAGGCCCTGGACATGGAGCAGGTCCGCAAGGAAGTCGCCGCCAAGCGCGGTGAGCCGTCGCAGGCCTGACGGCTGTTACCAGGTGCTGGGTGGGGGGCCGGTGGCATGTTCGCCGCCGGCCACCCGCTGCGTTTCAGGCCCGTGCACCTGGGGTCCTGGAACGTGAGGGCCCCGGGGTGTGTTGTCGGAGCGTGGCTCGCATCGGTCAGGCCCGGATGGGTCGGCCAGTGGGGCCGCGTATTCCCGCCTCGCACCTGGATTCGATGCCGCATTCCGTTATTCGAGACGCCCCGGGTGAGGACGCGCCGCGCGCGCGCATCCTCCTGGTGGACGACACGCCCGCCAACCTGCTGTCCCTGGAAGCCATCCTGGAGCCGCTTCGCCAGGAGCTGGTGCTGGCCCGCTCCGGCGAGGAGGCGCTGCGCGAGCTGCTGCGAGGAGAGTTCGCCTGCATCCTCATGGACGTGCAGATGCCAGGGCTGGATGGGCTGGAGACGGCGCGCCTCATCCGGGCGCGTGAGCGCACGCGCTACCTGCCCATCCTCTTCATCACCGCGTTGAGCCGCGAGGCGGCCTTCGTCACCCGGGGCTACGCCCAGGGCGCGGTGGACTACCTGCTCAAGCCCGTGGACCCGGACATCCTGCGCTCCAAGGTGCGGGTCTTCGTGGCGCTGTATCTTCGCGGCGAGCAGGTGAAGCGGCAGGCGGTGGAGCTCGCGGAGCGGCGCCAGGCCGAGGAAGCGGCGCAGCGCGCCTCCGAGCTGGAGCAGCAGCTCATGGGCATCGTCGGCCACGACATCCGCACGCCCCTCTCTGTCGTGCTGACGACGGCGAAGAGTCAGCTCGCCAGTGGCGCGTTGGAGCCGGCGCAGCAGAAGGCGTTCGAGCGGGTGGCGCGCAGCGGCGAGCGCATCCAGCACATCGTGGACCTGCTCATGGACTTCACCCGCTCGCGGCTGGGGGGCGGCATCCCCGTCGTGCCTCGGGCGGGCGACCTCAACGAGCTGTGCCGCGAGGTGGCGGACGAAATGCAGGTGGCCCGGCCGGGCCGCATCATCCGGTGCGACTTCTCACGCGACAGCCTGCACGGCGTCTGGGACCTGGAGCGCATGGAGCAGGTGGTGGCCAACCTGCTGGACAACGCCTTGAAGTACAGCCCGGAGCCGTCCGCCGTCCGCCTCTCCACCTGGGAGAAGCCGGACGCCGTCTTCCTGGAGGTCCACAACGAGGGCGCGCCGATTCCTCGCTCGCTGCTGCCGCACCTGTTCGAGCCCTTCCAACGGGGCGAGGACTCGCGGGAGCGGGCCCGCTCCAGCCTGGGCCTGGGGCTCTACATCGCCCGGGCCGTCGTGGAAGCGCACCGGGGGCGGCTGACGGTCCGTTCCTCGGAAGCCGAGGGCACCACCTTCCGGCTCTGCCTGCCCCGGCGGGCGGACGCGCGGTTGCCTGCCGGCAGTGCGAGCGACGCGGGGACCTCCCCCGCGCCCATGACGGCGTGACGCGCCGTCACTTCACCACGGTGCAGACGCCGCCGCCGTTGAGGTGGGCCTGATCCACCACGCTCTGGGTGATGAACTCCTGGAGCGTGCGCACGTCGAACGCGCCAGGCTGATAGATGACGGGCTGGCCCTGGGCGTCGCGCAGCTCGTTGCCGTCGCGGCCCCGGAGGTCGGTGAGCTCCTGCGTGGCGAGCCCCTCGGGGGTGATGACGTAGTCCTCGCCCGCGGTGGCGGCGATGGCTTCGAAGCGCAACTGCACGCCCCGGTGCGTGCCCAGCCTGTCATAGAACATGTGCTCGGCGTGGATGGTGACCTCGGGCCGGGCCACGGAGCCCTCGGGGACGATGATGCCCTGCGTTCCGTCCGCGCCGTTGATGCAGTTGTTCATCAGCGCGTTGACGGGGAAGCCCATGCGGAAGCGCAGCACGGGCTCGTTCTGCTTCGTCGCGTGGCCTTCCACGAAGTAGCTGAAGCCGCGCTCGCGCATCATCGCGAGGTCCTCCGCGGAGACCTGCCCGTCCGCCAGCTCGGTGCGCGCTTCGGGCGGGCTCACCCGGAAGCCCACGTCCCAGCGGCCCGCCGGAACGCCCGTCAATTCCACCAGGGGGATGTCGCCCTTCTGCACGTCCACCAGCACGTGGCGGCTGCTGCTGTGGGTTTCGCCAGAAGCGGAGGTGAGGGTGATGTCGCCCAGCGACACCAGGTAGCGGGTGAACTGGATGGACCAGCCATCCTGGAAGAGCGTGTCCGGGAGTCCACGCTGCGTGCCATCACCCCCGCTCATCGTGACCTGGACGTCGCCCGTGGCCACGTTGTCACAGGCCGTGCCCGCCAGGCCCCATGCCACCAGGGCCGCGCACCACCACTTCCGGGACTGCCGCCGCTTCGTGTTCATGCAATAGATGGTTAATTGCAACTTGGTTGCGAGTCAATCGAGGTGTGGTGTATCTGGGGTGTGGATGCAACCCGGATGCATAAAGTCCGCCCCTGGGCGGGCTGCTCCGGAACCGAGAGAGGTCATCACCCGTGTGGATTCCGACTCTGGTGCTCTGCGTGCTGAGCGCCACGGGCGAGTTGCCTGTGACTCCACCCGTTCCGCTGGATGCGCCTGGGCCCGTGCTGCCCACGGAGGTGCCTCCGCCCGAGGTGCCCGTCACCGTCCTGCTGCGGCTCACCATCGACCGCGAGGGCGAGGTGTCCCAGGTGGAGGTGCGGCAGTCCGCTGGCGTGGCGTTTGATCGCGCCGCGATGAGTGCCGCGCTGCGCTGGCGGTTCCAGCCGGCACGGCGCGGCGAAGAAGCCATCGACGTGCGGGTGGATGTGCCCGTCACCTTCGTGCCGCCGGTGCATGGCCACCACATCGAGCCCGTGGCTTACTCCACCACGGTCCGTGGTGCCTCCCAGGCACCGCTGCCGGTCGCCGTGGGCGACTTCCACATTCCGGTGGGACAGCTCGCGGACGTGCCGCGCCGCTCGGCGTCGGACCTGATGTTGCTGGCGCCCGGCGTCATGCTGGCCAACCACGGCGGCGAGGGCCACGCGGAGAGCATCTACATCCGAGGCTTCGACGCGGGGGAGGGCAAGGACGTGGAGTTGCGCCTCAACGGCGTTCCCCTCAACGAGGTGTCCCACGCGCATGGCCACGGCTACGCGGACACGTACTTCATCATCCCGGAGCTGGTGGAGTCCCTGCGCGTCACCGAGGGGCCCTATGACCCATCCCAAGGCGACTTCGGCGTGGCGGGCACGGTGGAGTACCAGCTCGGGCTGGCGCGGCGCGGCCTGACCGCGTCCCTCTCCACGGGCAGCTACGCCGCGCGGCGGCTGTCCCTGCTCTGGGGGCCGCCGGAGGCCAGTGAGGCCACCTTCGTGGGACTGCTGCTGCGTCAGGGCCACGGCTTCGGCCCCAACCGCTCCTACGCCAACGCGGGCATCATGGCGCAGGTGGAGCTGCGCGTCGGCGACGAGTCACGGCTGCGCCTGTTCGGCACCAGCTATGGCTCGCGCTTCGCATCGCCGGGCGTGGTGCGGGAGACGGACGTGGTGGACTCCCGGATGCCGTGCGCTCCAGATTCGGACTCGCAGTTCTTCTGCTCCTACGGCCCCAACCAGGGCGGCGCGGGGCAGCGCCACATCCTCTCCGCTGAACTCCAGTCACGGCTGAAGCGCGGCGGGCGCTTCGTCCAGCAGGGCTACGTCATCCTGCGGCAGACGCGCATCCGCGACAACTTCACGGGCTTCCTGCTGGACACCACCCCGCCGGACGGAGGGAGCCAGCGCGGTGACAACACGGAAGGGTACTACCGCGGCTCCACCATGGGCCTGCGAGGCCGCTACACCCCGGGACTGACGCTGTTGGGACAGCCGCAGCCGCTGGAGCTCGGCTACGTGGCCCGCTACGACGACGTGCGCACGCGCTCGCGCCGGCTGAGGGACAGCGGCGGTGTGCCCTACGCCACCGTCTTCGACAACCAGGTGCGCACCACGAACCTGGGGGCCTACGCCTCGTTGCGAGTCGCCCCCGTGTCGTGGCTCACCCTGCGTGGCGGCGTGCGCCTGGACACCTTCCTCTTCGGTGTGGATGACCACAACCGGCCCACCGAGGACCGCGATGGTCCCCGCCTCCCCGACGAGTCCCTGGAGGCCTACGGCTTCTTCGCCAGTCCGCGTGCCTCCGCCGAGCTTCGCCTGACGCCCCGGCTCACCTGGCTCACCAGCGCGGGCCTGGGCGCGCGCTCCAGCGACGCCGCCGCACTGTCCGACGCGGAACTGGCGCCCTACGCCCGCGTGGCCTCGGGCGAGACGGGACTGGGCTGGCGGCTGGACGGGCCGCTGGCGCTGGAGGCACGCGGCGCCTTCTTCGCCACGCGCGTGTCGCAGGACTTCGTGTTCGACGAGACGGTGGGCCGCAACCAGCCCGTGGGCGCATCGCAGCGGTTGGGCGCCTTCGTCAGCGCGCGCGGGACGCTGCAGGACCGTGTGGACATCCAGGCCTCGCTGGCCTGGGCGCGCGCCACGCTGCCGGTGCCCGGGGCCTCGGCGTGGAAGCTGTGGGACGGGACGGTGATGCCCTACATCCCGGAGCTGCTGGGCCGCGTGGATGCGTCGCTGCGAGGCACCACCCGCGTCGCGGGTCAGCAGGTGGACTGGAACGTGGCCCTGGGACACAGCGCCATCGGCCCCCGGCCCCTGCCGTTGGACCGCTACAGCGCGCCCATCTTCCTGTTCGACGTGGGCACACGGGCCCGGTGGAAGGCGGTGGAGGTGGGCCTGTCCGTGGAGAACCTGCTCGACACGCGCTGGCGCGAGTCGGAGTTCAACTACGTGTCCAACTTCCGCGGCCCGGAGGCGCCCCCGTCGCTGATGGCCACCCGTCACTTCACCGCGGGCGCGCCCCGCACCTTCATGGGCACGCTCACCCTGCACCTGGACCTCCAGGAGGACTCGCCATGACGTCCCCGCTGCACACCACCCGCCGCGCCTTCACGTGGATGTTGGGCACCGCGCTCGTGGGAGGCACGTCTGCGTGTGGCGTCTCCGGCACGGGAGGCCGCGGCGTCACTTTCCGCATGGGCCTACGCACCGCGAAGGCACCCGGGGAGGAATCGCTCGGCGAGTTCACCACCGACACGGGTTGGCGCATCCGCCTTTCGTCCGGGGTGATGGTGCTAGGCCCCATCTACATCTTCGAGAATGCCTCGCCGCTGGAGCCCACGGCCTCGGCGCCGCGCGTCCTGCAACGGCTGGGACAGTGGTTGCTGCCCACCGCGCACGCCCACGACGGGCACTTCTTCTCCGGCGGCACGGTGCTGGGCGAGTGGGACCGAGAGGTGGTGTTCGACCTGCTGGAGGAGGCGGGCGAGGTGCGGGAGCTGGGGCGCTCGCCGGGTATCGCCGGGCTGGCGCGCTCCTTCTCGCTGCTGCTCCAGCCGCCGTCCCGGGCCCTGGGCGCGGAGGGCGCGGCGCTGGGAGGCCGGTCGATGATTCTGGAAGGAACCGCCTCCCGGCAGGAGACGCACGTTCCGTTCCGGGTGGCCCTGGACTTCCCGCCGCCCGTCGAGCTGCAGCGCGTGGACTTCGTGCCCATCGCGGCGGAGCTCGACGAGGGAGGCCGCTTCGTCGTGGAGGTGCAGCCCCACCGCTGGTTCGAGGGCGCGCACTTCGACCGCGTGACGGTGCCCGAGGGCGGCGAGGTGGTGGACCTGACGCCCGACACGCAGGTGTACCGGGCGCTGACGCTCAACGTGCGCCGCTACACGGCCTTCGCCGGGACGTGGGAGCCCGCCTGACGCGCGTTCAGCGCGAGCCCTGCGGCAGGGGCGTGGTGCCCTGACTGGCGCCGCGCACCACTACCAGCCAGACGAGCGACACGCCCATCCATGCCGCGCACAACGCGGTCCAGCTCTGCGGCGCGGAGGCGTGCATCAGCCACCACGTCACCGCCGCCCCCATGGCGAGCACCCGCCCCAACTCCAGCGGAAGGCTCCAGCGCCGTGACTCCAGCAGCCCGCTCCACGCCGTGGCCATGGCCCAGAAGAGCAGGCTGAGCACCAGCTTCTGCCTGCCGGACAGCGGCGAGGCGTGGTGGCTCACCAGCAGCATGAAGGGCATCGCCGCCAGCAACTGGAACACGAGGTAGCCCCGGACGCCGGGCAGCTCGGTGGACTGGAACTTCAACTCCACGCCGTCCTTTTGCCAGCCCACAGAGGGGCGCGGTGGCAGGTCCGCGGGCCGCCAGCCGGTGGGCATCACCCAGATGCGCAGCCGGTCCCAGTGGCGCTTGGTGGCCACCGCGTCGCTGACCAGCTTCCCCCATGCCTGGAAGTTGATGACGGTGGGGTCCCAGGTGTTGGGCGGGGAGGTGAGGCCGTAGGAGCACGCCTCCTTCTCCTCCTCGAAGGTGCCGAACAGCTTGTCCCAGATGATGAGGAAGCCCGCGTAGTTCTTGTCGATGTAGACGTCATTGCGCGCGTGGTGGACGCGGTGGTGCGACGGCGTGTTGAGCCAGGATTCAATCCACCGGGGCATCTTCGGGATGACGCGCGTGTGGGGGATGAACTGGAGCACCAGGTGGAAGGCCACCATGGCCAGCACGGCCTCGGGCGGGAAGCCCACCAGCACCAGCGGCCAGTAGAAGAGGAACGAGAAGAGGCGCTGCGTCACGCTCGCGCGCAGGGCCACCGCGTAGTTGAGTTCCTCGGTGGAGTGGTGCGGCGAATGGGCGGCCCAGCCGATGTTGGTGCGGTGTCCGAAGCGATGGAACCAGTAGAAGAGGAAGTCCACGCCCAGGAAGAGCGCCACCAGCTCCAGCGGCGAGGACGCACCCAGTTGCCAGGGCGCGAACTGCCCCAGTTGGATGAAGAGCGGGAGCACCAGCAGCGCCACCGCCACGTTGACGCACTGGTTGAGCACCGCGGTGCCCATGCTCGCGATGGAGTCCTGGAAGGCGTAGTACCCGTTGCGCCGGATGACGCAGTAGGCGAATTCCCCCAGCGCCAGGACGATGACGAAGGGCGTGGCCACGGCGTAGACGTTGATGCTCATGCCGCCGGTGTATGGCGCCCGGAGGAAGGCCGCCTTAACCTGGGTTAAGCCCAGGTGCCTTCCGCTTGAGATACCCGAAGCTCTTCGAGCACATCGCCGCGCTCGCGCCGCTTCCCGCCAGCGAATGGCTGAAGGCGGAGGCGCTGGCGCGGGAGCAATCGCTGGACAAGCGGGCGCTCTTCCTGCGGCCGGGCGACTCCGCGGACCGCTTCGGCCTGGTGCTCCAAGGCGTCTTCCGCGCGGTGCGTGTCTCCGCTCGGGGCGAGGAGTCCATCAAGGCCTTCCGCGCCGAGGGGGAGTTCATTGGCGCCTACGCGGAGATGCTGCAGGGCCAACCCTCCATGACGGCCATCGAGGCGCTGGAGCCGGGCCGCGTGCTGGCATTCCAGGCGCAGGACCTTCAATCGCTGGAGGCCGGCCATCCCAGCTGGGCCCAGCTCGCCCGGCGGGTGGCGGAGCGTCACTACCTCCTGAAGGAGCGCCGCGAGCAGGAGTTCCTCGACCTGTCCGCGGAGGAGCGCCTGGAGCGCTTCTGGCAGGAACATCCCCACCTGCACGGGCGTGTCCCTCAGCGGGACGTCGCGGCCTACCTCGGCATTACCGAGGTCGCTTTGAGCCGCATCGTGTCACGCCGCCGCAAGCGGGCGGAGTGAGCGCGGCGGCGCGGTCCATGGTTTCATCGAACACCGACCCGCCATGTCCTCCCTCCCAGCCTCGCAGGACCTTCCGCAGCGGCCATTGACCCGTGAAGACGCCCGGACGCTCACGCTGGCGGCGCTGGGTGGTGCGCTGGAGTTCTACGACTTCATCATCTTCGTCTTCTTCACCAAGGTCATCGGCGAGCTCTTCTTCCCGCCCGATACGCCGGAGTGGTTGCGACAGCTGCAGGCCTTCGGACTGTTCGCCGCGGGCTACCTGGCGCGCCCGCTGGGCGGCATCGTCATGGCCCACTTCGGAGACCGGGCGGGCCGCAAGCGCATGTTCACGCTGAGCGTGTTCATGATGTCGGTGCCCACGCTGCTGATTGGACTGCTGCCCACCTATGAGACCGCGGGCTACGCGGCGCCCCTGGCGCTGCTCCTGCTTCGCGCGGTGCAGGGCGCGGCGGTGGGCGGCGAAGTCCCGGGGGCCTGGGTCTTCGTGTCGGAGCACGTGCCCACTCGCAGGGTGGGGCTGGCGTGCGGAACGCTCACCGCGGGCCTCACGTTCGGAATCCTGTTGGGCTCGTTGGTGGCCACGGCGGTGAATTCGCTGCTGGGCCCCGAGCAGGTGAATGCCTACGGCTGGCGAGCGCCCTTCGTCATCGGCGGCGTGTTCGGCTTCCTGGCGGTGTTCCTGCGCCGATGGCTGGCGGAGACGCCCGTCTTCGAGGAGCTGCGGCGGCGCAAGGCGTTGGTGCGGGAGCTGCCGCTCAAGGCCGTGCTGCGAGGCCACGGTGGCACCGTGGTGATGTCCATGCTGCTCACCTGGGTGCTCACCGCCGGCATCGTAGTGGTCATCCTGATGACGCCCACGTTGATGCAGACCCTGCACTCAATCACGGCCACGCAAGCGCTGGTAGCCAGCAGCGTGGCCACGCTGAGCCTCACGTTCGGCTGCGTGGCGTATGGCCTGCTCGCGGACCGGGTGGGCGTGGGGCTGTCGCTGGGGCTGGGCTGCGCGCTGATGCTCTCGGCGACGTATGCGCTGTACCTGGGCGCGGCGTCGTCGCCGGAGGCGCTGGTGCCGCTGTCCGCGCTGGCGGGCTTCTGCGTGGGCGTGGTGGGCGTGGTCCCCACCGCCATCGTGCGCGCCTTCCCCGCTCCGGTGCGCTTCTCGGGGCTCTCCTTCTCATACAACATGGCCTACGCCATCTTCGGCGGGCTCACCCCCCTGGTCGTCACCTTGATGATGAAGGTGTCGCCGCATGCGCCCGCGCACTACGTGGCGGCGGTGAGTGTCATGGGCGTGGGTATCGCGCTGCATCTGCTGCGCGCGGGGCGGGGCTCGGCGCTGCATCCCGCCACCGAGAGCTGACTCAGTAGCGTTCGAAGACGAAGGTGAACGTCTCACGCTCCGTCGGGCCGAAGGTGAGCCGGAGGAAGCGGTCGCCGCCGGGCGCGGTGAACTTCAACGTGTGGGTGATGACGGGCAGGCAGACGGGCCGGGCGGGCTCCAGCGCGGAGGCGACAGCGTCCTCGCCTTCCGTCATGTCATGCACGGCCACCGGGATGGGATGGTTGAGGTACAGGATGACGGGCTCGTCCCGGCTCTCTCCTGACACGACTTCCGTGCAGCCCAGGAAGGACGTGCCGCTGGCGGGGAGCGTCAGGCCGTAGAACTCGTGGGAGGTATCCGTCGCGGGGTAGATGGTGGGGGAGGCGCTCGCGGTGACTGGCACCGGGCTCTCCAGCAGTGCGTGGGCGCAGGCGTGTTCGGTGGTGCCGTCGCGCCGGCCGGTGGTGAAGTCCAGCCGCCCATCACCGAGTCCCGCATGCGACGTGTCCACCGCGTGGCCTTCCGCGCCGCGCAGCGCGCCGAGCTCCAGGGTGTACGCCGTCTCCTCCTCCAGCGGCGGCAGGTCGGATTCGGGCCGGGGGATGGCGACCGAGAGCGTCAGGCCGTCCTCGGACCAGGTGCCCGGCAGCGTGCGAGGGGCATTGGCCGGAGTCGTCCGGTCGACGAGCGTGACTTCCGCCGCCGAGGTGTCCATGGGCGTGTCGAAGGTGAGCGTGACGAGCTTGCGCACTCCGGTGGTCGTCGCATTCGCCTTGAACAGCTCCACGGGCAGGACGTTCGTCTCTCCCTCCGAGGGCGTGGAGCCGATGACCGTGGGGCCCTGGACCGAACCCGCGTCGGGCTGCGTTCCGGCATCGGGCTGCCTGCCCGCATCGGGTTCGGTCCCCGCATCCGGACGGGTGCCCGCGTCCGGCGTCGGACGGACAGGGTCGTCATTGTCACAGCCGGTCAGCGCCAGCAGGGCGCATGTGGCGAGCAAGGTGGTGGTGGCGGCGGTTCGCATCGGAGGGCCTTGGTGAGGTGAGGCGGGGAGAAGGGCCGGAGCGCCCCCGAGGTGAGCGGGGCGCCCCGGTGGAGGGGCTGCGGTGATGCCCAGGTCACCCCGTGGGTGACGGGCTAGCAGTTGAAGATGGCGGGGTTGGTGTCGTCGCAGTCGAAGCGTTGGGTGACGTAGCCCGCGGGCGCCTCACACGCGAAGCGGTAGAGCGGGCTGTTGGCGCCGTAGCCATCTCCGTCCGCGTCCCGGTAGTAGCGGCCGCGGTTGTCATGCAGGTACTCGGGCACCATGCCGACCGATGTGGTGGGCGCGGTGATGTTCAGCTCGTAGGTGTGGCCGACCGTGAGGTCGAACACCCGTGCGTGGTGCAGCGTGCAGGTGCCCTCGGTGATGCCGTTGGTGCTGACCAGCGCGGTCAGCGTGACGTTGGGCGTGACGCTCTTGTCCACGGCGGCGATGGTGACGTTCTGCGTGGCGTAGAACGCGACGGACTCCACGGTGGAGCCCGCCGAGGCCCTGGCCACGGGGATGTACGTCACCTTGCCCGTGCCGCTGCCGGACAGCGTCACGGTGTAGTGCTTGTGCTGGGTGCTGATGTCGGGCGCCCCGGTGACGCCATTCACGTTCACGTTGTCGCCAGGGTTGGACGCATGGGCGCACGCGTGCGTCGTCATGGCCGTGTTGTCCACGCTGGCGCAGGTGGCCTCCAGGGGCTGCTCCTGCTCCGACGTGAAGCCCTGCCTTGTGTCGTCCATGGGGCCGCAGGCGGCCAGCGACAGGCCGAGGAATGCACTGCAAAGGGTCCGCTGGGTCAGCTTCATGATGAGGCTTCCTTTCGTGAGCCGGGCTCCGCAAGTCGCGATCACCGGCAGTCCTTACTTATGATGCAAACGCAACTTGATTGCAATAATGCGGGGGGGTCGGTTCGGCCCGGATGCGTTACTGCACGTGCTCGATGACCATGTGGAGTTCGGGCAGCGACGTGGGGCCGAGCTGGAGCGTGTACTGGACGCGGTCCGTCAGTTCGTAGCCGACCATGTGCTTCAGCCCGTCGCAGAAGCCGCCGGTGGCCTGGGTGCCGGCTTGGGGCACGGTGGTGCTGATGGCCGTCTCGGTGAGGGTGACGGGCACGTCCGGGCTGCTCAGGTAGACGACGAAGTTGCCGGTGGCGAAGGACTTGTAGCTGAACGTCCCCACGTACTGGCTGTTCTCCGGGAGGAGCTTCACCGTGTAGTAGGTGTGAAAGTCGTCCACGCGGGGATGACGGGTAGTGGTGGCGTTGACGGTGACGAAGGGACCGTTCGTCACGTGCCAGCAGGCGTGCTCGCCGTCGTCACCGAAGTCGAAGCCGTCGCCAGGGACGTGGTTCGGGTCCGGCACGCAGGCCAGGCCATCATCGGCGGCCACGTAGCCCTTATTGCAGTGGCACCAGTCGCCCGTGGGCTCCCGGTGGATGTGGCCGTTGGGCTCGCATGGGTCGCCGGGCTCGACGGGGGCGGGGTCTTCGTCACCACCACAGGCGACGGCCGCCGCGGCACACGCGGTCAGGAAGAGGACTCGGAGGGTCGGGCGCATGAGGTGCTTCCTATATGTTTCTTGGATTCAAATGCAATTAAGATACAATTGATGTTCGGGTGCGCACGGGTGAAGGCCCACGGCGGGAGGAGGAAGCTCCCACCGTGGGCCTTCAAGACGCTCCGCGGGTCAGGTCAGTGGTGGTGACCCGCCTCCTCGATGATGAGGGTGAAGGCGGCGTTGGAGGGGAGGATGGAGCGGAACTCCAGGTAGTACTCGGTGTCGGCCTCGAGGTCCGCGAGGTAGGCCGTCTTCAGGCTGGAGCAGACCTCGGTGGGGACGGTGTAGCGGCACTCGCGCGTCACCTCGGTGCCGGTGGCGGCCTCGAAGATGCGCAGGCCTCGCTGACGCGACAGGATGAAGGCGAACTCACCCGACTCGTCCGGGAGGAACGAGACGCGGCCGGCGTAGTTGAACGGCGAGCGCTGCGGCAGGGTGACCTGGTAGGCGGTGTGGGCCTGGCTGACATCCACCAGGACGGGCGCGCCCAGGGCGGCGGCGATGACGGGCTCGAAGGGGCCGTATTCGGCGTGGTAGCAGGCGTGCTCCACGACGTGCTCCAACTCCTCGGGCTCCTCGCAGGCGGGGAGCATGCTGAACAGGGCGTCCTCGCTACTCTCCAGCGCGGCGGCCTCGGGAGCCACGAGGGACTCCTCCTCGACGGAGGTGCCACAGCCAGCGATCAGGACGGCCACGCTGGTGGCGAGCAGGGACTGCTTGAAGGGGAACTCCAGCTTCATGGTGGTTGCTCCTTGGAGGGGTACTGCGGGGTGACAGGGGTGTGTTCAGGGCGTGGCGGGACGCAGGACGAGCCACGCGGCCACGACCTCGCCCGAGGCCCGGCGCTCGGGGGGCAGCTGCATGTGCGTGGTGCCCTCGCCGAGCCGCAGGTCGGCGGTGCGGCGGAAGGACTCCTGGAATGAGTCGCTGTCCGGAAAGGTGACGCGCGCGACGGAGCACGGCCGCGCTGTGGGGGCCTGGGCGAGCGAGGTGGATGCCTTGGGCTCCGCGGTCTGGGACGGAAGCTCCACCGGCCGGTGAAGCCAGGCCGCGACGGCGCAGGCCAGCGCCAGTCCCGCGAATCCCATGCTCCAGATGAGTCGGCTCACGATGACGCGCCCTCCTTCGCGGCAGGACAGAGCGCTGCCGTCCCCGCCAGGTCCCCATTCCAGGAACGCCCGCGACAATGTGACACTGTGATTCACATGCAATCAAGTTTCATTTGATGGGTGGAGCGGTGGCGGGGACGTGCGCGGAGGGTGAATCGCGCCGTGGGGTGGGTCTTGCGAGACCCGTATTTCTTGTGTTTCAGGAAAGTTGGTTGCCGGTCACCAACCTCATCCACTAGGACCGTTGCACGCGCTCGGTCCGCGCGTGCGGCCGCCCCGCATGGCCGCCCCTCTCACGCAGAGGTCACTCCATGGGATTTCCGTCCTTCTTGTTGCGCGTGGTGGTGCTGGTCGTCCTGGCTGTTCCCACATGGGCCCAGGCGGGCTCGTATCTGCGCGTCGTCAGCTGGAACCTGCGTCACGAGGGGTGGACCGCGGAGCAGACGTACCGCGAGGACGCGGAGCAGATCTGGCGGCAGTACGGCGCGAACAGCAATTCCAACAACGGCTGTGACCTGGTGTTCCTGCAAGAGGTGATGAATACCAGCGTGGTTCCGGCCATCGTGGCGGAGCTCAACGCTGTCTCCGGCGTGAAGTGGCGCTATGCGCAGACGCCGCTCATCGGGCGCTCGTCGTACAAGGAAATCTACGCGGTGCTGTATCGGGAGGACGCGGTGTCACTGCTGTCATCCAGTGTTTATGAGGACACCGGCGACACGTTCGAGCGCGAGCCGCAAATCGTCCGCGTTCGGCACACGCCCACGGGCGCGGACTACACGTTCATCAACTGGCACACCGTCTGGGGCAATCCCTCCGACCGCGACGCCGAGGTGAAACAGATTGGCGCGGTGTTCAAGTCAGTGCAGGACGCCAGCCGCACCGACCAGGACGTCATCCTGGTGGGGGACCACAACATGGCGTGCACGACGGCGTCCTGGGCGAACCTGGTGGCGCTGTCTCCCACGGTGACCTGCAAGCTGAACGTGGCAACCACCATCAACCTCAGTGGTGGCTACGTGAATGCCTATGACCACTTCTGGATGCAGCCCGAATACGTGACGGAGTTCTCCGCGGCGGGGCGCGACTACATCGGGGACACGCGGGATTTCGTCACCCGCCTGGCGGACCACGCGCCCATCTACCTGACGCTGTATTCCACCAGCGATACGGATTGAGACCTTGAAACGTCGCGCATGGGGTGTGGGGGGCGCCGCGCTGGTGTTGGCCGCGCTCGTGCTGTGGTGGCTGCGGGCCGCGGACGTCGCCGCGCCGGTGACGCCCGCGCGCGCGCCCGTTGTACGCACGGAAGCCCCAACCCCCGTGAGTCCGCCGCCGCCCGTGGATCCGGAGTCCTCGCACTCAGAGGGACTGGTTCTGCGCGTGGTGCTGCAAGGGGATGTGCCTTTCCAGGGAGAGGCCCGCGTGGGCGAGGCCTCCATCTCCGACGCGGACCAGCACCAGTGGGAAGTGTCGAAGCGCGAGGGGCGCGAGGGCGCCGGGCCTGAGCGGCTGGAGGACCTGGCCAACGTGTTGGAGTGGCGGCCCGTGGAGGTGACGCCGTCCGCGACGGGGGGGACGTTGGGACCGGTGCTCGTTCCAGTGGTACCGCTCTACCGGGTGGTGGCCTGGGCTGCGGATGGAACGTTCTGGCTGGGCGACGTGGTGCTCGAGGAGGGGGTCACCACGGGCGTCGTGGAGGCTGTGCTGTCTGCCCGGGCACCTACCGGTGTGCGGGTGCGGCTCGCGGGAGTGCGACCCGAGCATGGCCCGTTCTCACTTCGTGTGGTGCGTGGCGTATCCCGGGATGTTCGCGACGCGGAGCGCGCGAGCGAACTGTTGCCCGTGATTCGGCATGTCGCGCCGGATATCGCCTCCGCGCTCGCGGACGGTACGGCGCTTCCGCTCCCCGTGGGGAAGTCGCTGGAGTTGCTGCCATTGCCCACGGACCCCGCGGTGGGGTTGGTGCTCCGGAGCGCGGCGGGAAGGGAAAGCGCGTGGGTGGAGGTGTCTCTGCGCGAGGGGCGTGTGGAGCCGGTGGTGCTGGACGTGGGTTCGCTCTTTCCCGAAGGCGTGGGTGAGGCGGTGACGCTGCGGGGGAAGGTGGAGCTGGAAGGAACGTTCCGTCCACCGGAAGGCGCGAGGCTCCTGGGGCCGGGGGACGTGGAAATCCCGCTCGCGCAGGATGGGCACTTTGTCGTGTCGGGGCTGCCGTCCTGGGAGCCGTCCCGCTTCCGCGTCGAGGTGGCATCGCCAGTTTCCAGACGTCCGGTGGCCGCGACGGAACAGGCTTTCGATTTCAGGCCCGAGCCGGGTGTGCGGGACGCCGAGGTGACGTGGCGCGTGAAGGCCTACCGGTGGCTCGTGCTGCGCATGGATGCCGCCATGCGGGCACAGATAGAGGCGCGGACCCAGAAGCCCTATCCCGTGTTCGTTCTCCAGCGGTGGCGCCACGAGAACCAGTGGGAGCTGGCCTCCGCCGGCGCCTACATCCAAGAAGAGGATGGGATGGCCGTGTCCATTCTGGAGCCAGGGCGCTATCGATTGCTGGTGTCCTTCTCTGTTCACGAGGTCTACACCAGCACCGCCGCAGACGTGGGCGAGGACATGGTGGACGGCACCGTCACCTTCCAGGTGGATGTGGAGGGGAACGATTGCGAGGTGCTCGTCACGGATGGGCGCAAGCCGGTGTTCGGCGCGCGAGTCACCGCATCAAGTGACGTGAGCTCACTGCCTCCCGCGTGGGGACTCACGGATGCGCAGGGACGTTGGCGGTTGGGGCGCGTGAGGCCGTTCGGCCTTCACCTGGAGGTGGAGGCGGAGGGATACGCGCCCTGGGCAGGGGAAGTCGCCGAGGCCTGCCGGCGAGGGGGCGAGGTTCGCGTCCAGCTTTAGGGGAGACCCCGCTCGCGGCGATGGCCACGAGCAGGGCCTGGGCCGCGCAGGTCAGGCCGCGTTGGCGGTGATGGCCATCAGCTCCGTGTGAGTACGTCTGGGCGCCGCGGCGGGCTCCAGCTCATCGGCCACTGGGGCGTCCGTCTCGCCCCCTTCGGTGGCCAGCTCCGGCGCGCGGTTCTTGCCGCCCAGGGCTTCCACCCACCCCTCCAGCAGGTCCATCAGCGCGCTGCGCTGCTCGCCTTCCAACGGCATCAGCAGCCGGGCCATGCGCTCCTGGACCACCGAGTCCGCCTGCTCCGCCAGGGCGCGGCCCTGCTCCGTGAGCCTCACTCGAACGCGCCGCCGGTCATGCCGCACGGAGCGCTCGCGCTGGACGAGCTGCGCGGCCTCCAGCCGGTCCAGCAGCCGGCTCAGCCGGGGCGGGGCAATGCCGCCCAGCCGCTCCGCGAGGACGTTGACGGGGAGGAGGCTCTCCGCCTTCAGCCACCAGACGGCCTGGACCTCCATCGGGTCCAGCTCGGTATGGGGTAGGGCACCCAGGGGACTGCCCAACGCACCGCAGCGCGCTACGTCGATGAGCAGATTCCTCAACCGCGCCACCTGCACCCGCACTTCCGCCGAGAGCTCGGACATCCTGGTCGCCTCCGTCTCTCGGGCGTCATCGTCCCTCCGGCCGAGGAATCCCGATGACCGCCCGTCTTCCAACGGGGCAAAGGCCCCGCCTGGGCGATCAACGGTCCGGCGCGGAA
Organism: Myxococcus sp. CA023; assembly: GCF_010998615.1. Lineage (GTDB taxonomy): Bacteria > Myxococcota > Myxococcia > Myxococcales > Myxococcaceae > Myxococcus. The sequence goes on from NZ_JAAEAH010000014.1 coordinate 103,771, forward strand.
GGCATATCGGACCCACCGAAAGAAATGTGCGGGGCGCGGTCCGTCAGGCGCCGCTGGCCTTCTTGCGCTGGGCCTTCGCCTTGGCGTGGGCCTTGTCGAAGCCCTCGTAGAAGCGCACGGCCTGCTCGCCCACCATCTGGATGTGCTGGTTGTTGAAGTAGGCGGTGACGGGCGCGGCCACCAGCGGCATGGCCCGCCCCAGCGTCTGCATGCCGCCCTTCTCCAGCAGCATGGCGGCCAGCTTTCCCAACACCTTGGGACCCGCGCGAGGCAGCGGGCCCAGGCCGTTGGCGTAGCCAAACAAGTCCAGCATCTCCCCGCGCGCCCGCTCCGTCTTGAGGTTCACCTTGTAGACGGTGGCCACGTCCGTGAGCAGGATGATTTGCAGGTACGCCATGAAGAGCAGGTCCGCCGGCAACGCCACCAGCCCGAACACCCCGCTCACCCCGCCCACCATGCTGGCGAGGTTCTTCTTTTCGTCCACGATGCGCTGGGCCAGCTCCCGCGGCGACGCCTGCGGGTAGCGCTTCTCCAGGGTCGCGATGCGCACGCGTGAGCGCGCCACCTCTTGGAGGACGATGTCCGACAGCCGCGCCGAGCCGAGCTTCTTCAGCTCCGCCGGAGTCATCTTCTTCATGAAGGCCAGCCGCTCGGCCACGCTGTCGTAGAGACCCATCCCTCAATAACCCCGCTCGGACAGGTAGAGGTCCACCAGCGCGCCTTCTTCGTACCAGGCGTGCCGCATCTCCACGTTGAACCAGCGCGAGTCCGGCTTCGGACCGCGCACCTCCAACTTCACCTGATTGGGAGAGGTGTCGATGATGGCCGCGCGCGCCCTGCACGCCGAGCCCGGGTCTTCGCCGTAGCCACCCTCGAGGCAGATCTCATCACCCACCGAAAGCCGGCGGGTGTACTCGGTGGCCAGGTAGAGGGCGTCGTCACACGAGCCCCGCGCGGAGGACGTGCCGAGCGCATCGCACCGGTTCTGCGGCGGCGCCTTCACGACGGGGATGACCCCGTAGAGCGGGTCGTCGTTGTTCGGGTCCGGACGGAAGGCCCCCGTGCCCGTACAACCTGTCAGTACCAGCGAGAGCGCGCCAGCGCTCACCCACGACCGCCTCATCGTATCGACTCCTCCGGGGCCCACGACCCCACCCTTTAAGGAAGGGTGGAGCATGGCAAAAGGCGTTCGATGGGGCAAAGCAGCCAGCGGATCGCCGCGGCGCGGGACGTCAGGCCGAGCGGCGCTGCGGGCCCGGAATCTCCTTCGTCTGCCCGGGCACCACGCGGTTGTCCTTGTCCACGAACACCACGGTGGGCTTCCAGTTCGCCACCTCGGCTTCCTCCACTTCCGCGAAGGTGGCCAGGATGACCAGGTCGCCCGGCTTGTTCAGGTGCGCCGCCGCGCCATTGATGCAGATGACGCCGCTGCCGGCCTCACCTTCCAGCGCGTAGGTCTCCAGGCGCGTGCCCTGGGTGATGTTCCAGACCGCGACCTTTTCGTTCTCCACGATGTCGGCGGCGCGAAGCAGGTCGCGGTCGATGGTGACGGACCCTTCGTAATCCAGGTCAGCCTGGGTCACGGTCGCGCGGTGGATTTTCGACTTGAAGAGGATGCGGCGCATGTGTGTCTCGACCTTGGAAAAGCGGCAAGGACGCCCCACCGTAACGTCTGAGGCGCCCTGGGACAACCCTGTGTTCAGTTCCCCTGCCCGCAGTGCAGGCAGGCGTCACTTAACGAAATTGACGAGCTGATTGAGACTCAGGGGCACGCTCTGGGATTCCGAGGTGAGCTTGCCGTCCAGGCGAACCTGCGCATTTCCGCCCGAGCGCAGGGCCAGGGCCGCGTTCGCCGCGCGAGCGAAGCTGATGGTGAGGGGCAGGGTGACCTGCTTCGTCCCGCTGCCGTCCAGCTTGCCCAGGTTACCGGTGGACAGCGTGCCCACATCCGCGCCCGCCACCTTCAGTGCGCCAGTGATGCCGGCCACCGGCAACGGGAAGCTGTTGCGGTTGGTGATCGACAACGGGAATTCCACGGTGGCGCCGGTCAGGGTGATGTCCTTGATGCGCGGCGCCTGGAAGGACACCTGCGGAATCTTGGGGACCTCGAAGGTGCCTTCCTTCGCCAGAGGGAAGCTCAGTACGCCGATGGGCGTCTTCACGCCCAGCGTGCCCTGTGCCTTGAAGGCGGCCTTGTCCTGCTTGAGGAAGGTCTCCAGCACGGGGACGATGTCCGCGAACTTCACGTTGGCCGGGAAGACGAGCTCGCTCTTGCCGTTGGCCTTGAGCGCCAGACCCGAGCGTGGCTTGCCGGCCACCACCTGCTTGCCCTCCACGAAGAAGGCGTAGTCCACCTCGGCCAGGTTCAACCCAAAGCCGTTGGGGTTGTTCAGCTCGTAGACCAGGTTGATGGTGGCGTCGGACAAGGACGCATCCGCGAGCCGGGCCGTCTTGAAGGAGAGGGTGGGCTTCTTGAAAGCCCCCTTCAGCATCTTCTGCAAGGCGGCGCAGCCACTGAGCGTGGTGAGTCCAAGGACGGCCAGGACGAGGAGGGCACGTTTCATGGTGGGCATGGGCGTATCATCGGACGCACCTGCTCCGCGCGGGATTCAATGCAATGCCATGGGAGGTGGTATGTGAGGTGCCTCCCGTACCCAGATGGAGGCACCCTTGTCCGGGGTCCGTGCACACATCTCCTTCCATCGTCCGTCCTGGCGCGCCTTGCTGGCCCTGGGGCTACTGGCTGCGGCATCGGTATCCTGTTCCAAGAGCAGTCAGGACCCCGCGGAGCGGCGAACGCTGTCGTTGAAGCCCTGCCGCCTGGAGGGGCTGGCCACGCAGGCCCAGTGTGGGACCTATGAGGTCTTCGAGGACCGGGCGGCTCGCACGGGCCGCAAGATTCCCCTGCGCGTGGTGGTGGTGCCGGCGCTGGCCGCGCAGCCGCAGCCGGATCCGTTGGTGCTGCTGGCGGGAGGCCCGGGCCAGGCGGCGTCGCGTTCGACGCAGGTGTTGATGGCGGTGGAGCGCATCCGCCGCAAGCGCGACATCGTGCTGGTGGACCAGCGAGGCACGGGGGACTCGAATCCGCTGAACTGCAAGACGGACGCGCCGGAAGAGGGTCTGTCCTCGCGGCTTGAGGAAGGCCAAGCGGCGGAGGAGGTGCGCAAGTGCCGCGAGGGCTGGGACGCGGACGTGCGGCACTACACCACGCCCGTCGCCATGGATGACCTGGACGAGGTCCGCGAGGCGCTGGGCTACGAGAAGCTCAACCTCTGGGGCGTGTCCTACGGCACGCGCGCGGCGCTCGTGTACATGCGGCAGCACCCGGAGCGCGTGCGGACCGCCATCCTGGACGGCGTGGCGCCCATGGGGTTGTACCTGCCGCTGTTCGCGCCCCGCGACGCGCAGCAGGCGCTGGACCGGCTGCTGGCGAACTGCGAGGCGGACGCGGCGTGTACCCAGGCGTATCCGAACCTTCGGTCCAGGACGGAGACGTTGCTGACGACGCTGGAGACCACGCCCGCGCGCACCCAGGTGGCGCACCCGCGCACCGGTGTGTTGGAGGAGGTCGTCCTGTCGCGCCGCGCCTTCCTGGCGCAGCTCTTCGCGCAGCTCTACAGCCCGGAGATGTCCTCCCTGGTGCCGTTGATGCTGGACCGGGCCACGCAGGGAGACTGGTCCCCTTTCGTCGCGCTCAGCGTGGGCCTGACGGAGAACCTGGGACGCACGGTGAGCCATGGCCTCTACTTCGCCGTCGTGTGCGCGGAGGACGCGCCCTTCTACGACGAGGCGGCGTTGGTGCGCGAGTCGCAGGGCACCTGGTTCGGTCCGACCATGGGCCGGGAAGTGCTCTCCGTCTGCGCGGACTGGCCGCGTGGGAGCCTGCCCCAGGGCTACCGCGAGCCGGTGGTGTCGTCGGTGCCCACGCTGCTCTTGTCGGGGGAGCTGGACCCGGTGACGCCGCCCGCGTGGGCCGAGGAGGCAAAGCGCACGCTCTCCAACAGCCTGCACGTGGTGGTGCCCGGCGTGGGCCACAACACGATTGGCGCGGACTGCGCGCGCACGCTGATGCTGGACCTGCTGACCCAAGGGAGCGTGGAGGGGCTGTCGTCCGCGTGCGGCACCCACCTCACCCGTCCTCCCTTCTTCACCTCCTTCGCCGGCCCGGTGCCTTGAGGACGCGCGCGCCATGATTGAAGCCAGGAACCTGCACAAGCGCTTTGGCAAGAAGGTGACGGCGGTGGAGGACGTGTCCTTCACGGCGGAGGATGGCGTCATCACGGGCCTGTTGGGCCCCAACGGCGCTGGCAAGACGACGACGATGCGCATGCTCTACACGCTGGTGCGGCCGGACCGCGGCACCGCGCTGGTGGACGGCGTGGACGTGGTGCAGCGGCCGCAGGAGGCCCGGCGGGCGCTGGGCGTGCTGCCGGACGCGCGTGGCCTCTATCCGCGCCTCACCGCCCGCGAGCACGCGCGCTACTACGGCGAGTTGCACGGTCTGTCCGGCGCCACGCTGGACAAGCGCGTGGACGAACTGCTGGACCTGTTGGACATGCGGGACATCGCGGACCGCCGCACGGAGGGCTTCAGCCAGGGCCAGCGCGTGAAGGTGGCCATGGCGCGGGCGCTGGTGCACGGGCCTCGCAACGTGCTCTTGGACGAGCCCACCAATGGGCTGGACGTCATGAGCACGCGCTCGGTGCGCACGCTGCTGCGGCGGCTGAAGGATGAAGGCCGGTGCGTGGTGTTCTCCAGTCACGTGATGCAGGAAGTGGCCGCGCTGTGTGACCGCATCGTGGTGGTGGCGCACGGACGGGTGGTGGCGGACGGGACGCCGGACGCGCTGCGCGCGAGCACCGGCAAGGACAGCCTGGAGGAGGCCTTCGTGGCCACCATCGGCACGGACCAGGGGTTGATGCAATGAGCGGGCTGTCCTTCTCCGTCTTCCGCAAGGAGCTGAAGGACCACCTGCGCGACCGGCGCTCGGTGCTCACCTCGTTGATGTGGCCGCTGATTGGCCCCGTCGTGTTCATGGTGATGTTCAACCTGCTGGCCTCCTGGTACCGGCAGGACCGGCCGCTGGCGCTGCCGGTGGTGGGGCGGGAGCACGCCCCCAGCCTGATGGCCTTCCTGGAGCGCTACGGCGCGCAGTTGGAAGCGGCGCCGGAGGACTACGAGTCGCGCATCCGGGCGGGCTCGCTGGACGCGGTGCTGGTGGTGCCGGACGACTACGCCGAATCGTACTCCGCCGGGCGCACCGCCGAGGTTCAGCTCGTGGTGGACAGCTCGCGCCAGTCCGCGCGCCAGTCGGTGCTGCGCGCGCGGCGGCTGCTGGAGGCGTATGCCCAGATGCTGGGCAACCAGCGCCTCTATGCGCGTGGCGTCTCGCCGGACCTGGCCATTCCCGTGCGGGTGCAGGAGGCGGACCTGTCCACGCCGGAGCGCACCGCGGCGGGGCTGCTCAACATGGTGCCGCTCTTCCTGGTCATCGCCGCCTTCGCGGGCGGCATGCAGGTGGCCAGCGACGTCATGGCGGGTGAGCGCGAGCGCGGCTCGCTGGAGCCCTTGCTGCTCAACCCGGCGCCTCGGAGCGCGGTGGTGACGGGCAAGTGGCTGGCCACCGTGGTCATGGCCATCGCGGCGGTGCTGATAACGCTGGTGGCCTACATGCTAGTGGTGCGGCGCGTGCCCTTGGAGGACCTGGGGGTGAAGGCCCGCTTCGACGCGCCCGCCGCCCTGGGCATGGCCGCCGCCGTGCTGCCGCTGGCCCTGGCCGCCTCCGCCGTGCAGGTGTGGGTGTCCACCTATGCACGCTCCTTCAAGGAGGCGCAGACGTACCTGTCCCTCCTGATGGTGGTGCCCATGCTGCCGGGCATGGTGCTGGCCCTGTCGCCGCTCCAGCCGAAGATGTGGATGTTCGCGGTGCCGGTGCTGGGCCAGGAGGTGCTCGCGGGCGAGGTGATGCGCGGTGAGCCGCTGGGCGCGCTGCCGTTCCTCATCGCGGGCGCGTCCAGCATCCTGCTCACGGTGTTGTCGCTGGCGGTCACCGCGCGTTTGTTGTCCCAGGAGCGCATCGTCTTCGGCCGGGGCTGACGAGGGTCCCCTTCGCGCCGCTGTTGCGTTACGCTCCGCACAACCTCTCAGGTGCCACTGTCGGCGGGTGGCGCTTGGGCGGCGGCCTGACATGACAGCCACGCGCCTTTGCCTTCCAATGGGGCCAGATGAAGCCAGAGCAAGACGCCTTGTTCCCTCCCGCGCCAGTATCCGTGGCCACCTCCGGGGGGGAGCCCCGATTCGGTACCTACCAGGGTGAGCTGCCCGAAGTGGACCTGCCGCGCCTGCAAGGGCAGTGGGCCCCAGGCCGTACCACGCGTCTGCTGAAGCGCAAGCGTTGGCAGTACACCTTCGCGGCCACGCCCGAGGTCGCCGCGCTCTTCGCGGTGGTGGACCTGGGCTACTCGTCGAGCGCCTTCGCGGTGGCCCTGGACTTGCGCGAGCGCAAGCCGCTGTGTGACGTGAGCTTCCTGGGCACGCCCGGCCCCATGGTGGAGCTGGGTGACAAGCCCGGTCAGGGCCTCAAGGCCTCCTTCCGCACGCTGGGCGGACGGCTGTCGGTGCAGCGCGGCGAGGACGACGAGCGCTACCGGGTGGCGGTGGACGTCAGCCGGCTGCGCACCGGAAGCCTCCAGTCCTTCCAGTGGGAGGGCGACTTGATGGTGGCCGGCGGCCCGCCCGCGCTCACGGTGGTGTCGCCGGTGGAGGGTGACGGGCTGGTGAACGTCACCATGAAGAGCAATGGCCTGCTCACCTTCGGCAGCCTGGAGGCGGGCGGGAAGCGCTTCCGGTTGGACGGAGGCGTGGGCGGCATGGACTACACGCAGGGCTACCTGGCGCGGCACACCGCGTGGCGCTGGGCCTTCGCGTCGGGGCGGCTGGCGGACGGCACGCCGGTGGGCATCAACCTCGTGGAGGGCTTCAACGAGGGCAACGCGGACGCCAACGAGAACGCGCTGTGGCTGGGGGACAAGCTGTACCCGCTGGCGCGCGCCCGCTTCGAATACGACGCGAAGGACCTGATGGCGCCGTGGCGACTTGCGACGGTGGATGGCGCGGTGGACCTGCGCTTCCAGCCCCTTCATGTGCACCGCGAGGATCGGAACCTGCGCCTCGTCGTGAGCCACTTCGCGCAGCCGGTGGGCTTCTTCAACGGCACGGTGCGCGTGGGAAGCCGCACGCTGGAGTTGTCCAACGTCCCCGGCGTCACCGAGGACCAGGACATGCTCTGGTGAGGTGAGTGACCGCACTGGCGCGGGCTTCGCCCGTGCCACTCAGGGCGGCGGGCTGCCGTGGATGAGCTCGGACGTGAGCTGTCCCTCGGGAAGGGCGCGCTTCGTCCACTCCAGTGTGCCGCTTTCGGCTGCCCGCGCCTCCTCGGTGGTGTCGCCCGTGGTGAGCGTCAGGGCTCGTGGCCCAGCCGAGGGCACCCGGCGCAGCACCAGCTCCATGGGGGCGGAGGGCACGTCGGCGGGCCGATAGACGTCGAGCACTGCTTCCGCCGGGCCACCTGGGCGCAGCAAGTCGCGCACGGTGTCATGGACCGTGTCTTCCGTGGCCAGCCCTCGTTTCGACGTGAAGGTGCCCTTGAGTGCGCGCGAGCCCTGTCGCCCCTCGTAGCGGTACGCCGTCTCGGGAGCGGCGCGCGTGGGCGGTTGGGGCTCCCGTTCGCGGCGGAGCGTCACCTGGAGCGTGAGCCGCCCGTCTTCCGCATGCGCATGGCGCTGCTCCTTCAGCCGGCCCGCCTCATCCGTGACAGTGGTAATGGCGCGGTCCTCCGCGTGCGGGCCATTCGCGGCCGCTGGCAGCAGCAGGCTGGTGGAGACTTCCGTGCGCCGCGAGCCTCCCTCCAGGCTTCGCTCGGTGCGCCAGTCGAATCCCGCGAGCCGCCCATCCAGCTTCAACACGCGAAGCGCCTTCGTTCGCGCGGGCGTCCGGGCGGGGCCGGGAACCTTGAGTGTGGCGGCCAGTCCGGCGGTGACGCGGTGGAAGGTGCGCGCGTAGCCGGGCTCGTCATGGGCGCACAGCAGGGGGAGCTCCGGGCTCGCGCTCACCATCAGCTTGAGCCGTCCCGCGCTCACGCTGTCCCCGGAGGCGACCACCTCGTAGTCCACGTCCACGAACATCACCGGTGCGTCCGCGACGATGGTGACCTCCGTGGGAACCATGCTCCGGACCGTGACGCCCTTGTGGCCTTGCGCCGCCTTCGCCACCGCGAGCACCGCGCCCGCCGCGTCGATGGGGCGCTCGTACACGAAGCAGCTCAACGTGGCCTCGGTGCCCAGGGGAATCTCCAGGCGTGTGGAGCCCTCGTGCCGTGTCAGGCGGGGCGCGGAGGTGGCTTCCACCTCGGCGGTGAAGATGCCTTCCGCGGAGCTCACGCGCTGCCTGGGCAGCGGTGCCAGCTCCCGGGCGAAGGGGCCTGTCGGCGTGGGCGGCGGCGGAACCTTCGCGGCAGGGGGCGGCTCGGGCACGGGCTGCTCGGGCCGGACCGTCGTCACGGACGGTCCGGCGCAGGCGGAGGTGAGGCACAGCAGCAGAGCGAAGCGCCGCATGGAGGAGTCCATGGCCGCGGCCTAGCCGGAAGTGGCCCGGGCGCGGCGTGACGCGACGATGTCGCGGAAGGACCGGCTGCGCAGCTCCTCCAACGTGAGGCCCGCGGCCAGCACCTCGTCCTGGGTGAGTGCGCCGCAGCTCAGGCCCCGCAGGAAGAAGTTGAGCAGGCCCTGCCCGGTGGCCGCGTCGTCGAAGACGTCTCCCAGCAGCGTGGCCTGCGCGGCCTTCTCCATGAAGGCCCTGAGCCTGCGCGAGGCCGCGTCCAGCCCCTCCAGGAAGAACGCATACACCGCCGCGTAGCGCACGGGGAGCTGGCCCGGGTGCAAGTCCCACCCCTGGTACCAGCCGCGCTCCAACGAGTGCCGGATGTGCCGGTACGACAACTGCCAGACCCGGTGAACCGCCTCCATGTTCTCCCGGCGCTCGGTGGGCAGCAGCGGCTCGTCCTGCTTCGCCCGGTGCGGTGGCACCGGCATGACGTTGGTGGCGCCATCCGCCAGCCGGATGCCCGTGCCCGCCAGCGACACCTGCACCAAATCCCGCAGGAAGTCGCAGGCCGGGTGCCGCATCGTTTGCACGTGCGCGCTGACGCCCAGCGCGGCGGTGTAGTCGTACACGCCCAGGTGGACGCTGGTGCACCGGCCCGCGCTCGCGGCCACCAGCGAGGGCAGGTGCAGCCGGCCCTGCTGGTCGAAGAGCGCCTGGGGTGTCTCCACCATCAGCTCGATGCCCACCGTGCCCACCGGCAGCTCGTGCCGCGTCTCCAGCACCTCCAGGACGCGAGCGAGCGCCGCCACCTGCTCCGGCAGCGACACCTTGGGCAGCGTGACGACGAAGCCGGGCGGCAGCTTCCCACCCGAGCGCTCCAGCAGCGTGGTGAGGAACAAATCCAACGTGCGCGTGGCGCGGTCGAACAGCTCCTCGGTGAAGGACTTCACCCGGATGCCGATGAAGGGCGGCAGCAGCTCCTGGGCCAGCCCGCGCGCCATCTCCTCCGCGGCGGACACGGCGTGCCCGTCCTCCTCCGCGTCGGAGCGGTGCCCGTAGCCATCCTCGAAGTCGATGCGCAGGTCCTCCACTGGCTCGCGCTCCAGCTTGGCCACCACGCGCGCGTAGACGCGCTGGGCGAAGTGGCCGCGCTGGGGCAGTCCCAGTCCGTGGGCCAGCACGGGCGCATCCGGTGCGTACGACTTGAGCGTGTTCAGCGCGATGCCGCCCAGCTTCCGGGCCGTCTCCGCCCGGAAGAGGTGCGCGCCGCCGTACACCACGTGCACCGGCTGTCGCTGGGTCGAGTCCCCCGGGTAGGCGCGCTCGAACCCCGCGTTGGCCTGCCGCAGGGCCTCCCGCACACCCGAGAGGCTCGCTTCTGTCAGCGTCGTCTTCACGGCTGGCGCTTCAGCCACGCGGAGACCTCGGGCATGCAGCGCTCACGCAGCGCCACATCCTGGGACAGCCGCTCCAGTGTCTGCGCCGTGGCCTGCTGCGCCTCGGGGATGGGCTGGGCCTTGAGCAGGGCCTGCATCTGCTCCAGGTGCTCGCGCGTGCGCAGCATGCCCATGGCCTCGACGATGCGGCGCAGCAGCATGGGGGCGCCGCCGGTGCGGGCCACCACGTCCTTCCATTGCGTGCGCATCTGCGCCCACCACGCGTCGCGGCCGACGCGGTTGCCCAGCAGCCCCGCCACGAAGCTGGCCACGTCCTGCGTCTTCACCGTGTCCGTGTAGAGCAGCCCGCGCGCGCGCTCGGTGAGCTCCGGGGCCTCGAAGGCGGTGAGCGCCATGAGGTAGCGGCGCTGCGTGGCCGGGTCGGGCTCGGACGGAATCTTCTGGAGGAAGGTGTCGAAGAGCGCCGCGTCGCCCGCGCGCGCCACCATGCCCACCGCGGCGTCCAGCAGATTGGGCTCCAGCGCGTCCCGTTGTCCCTGGAGCATGCGCTCCACGCGGGGCCGGGCCTCGGCGAGCGCGTCCTGGCTGCGCGCCAGGCCACCCACCGCGCGCACCAGCGCCGCGCGCCGCAGCTTCACCCGGTCCGCCTCGTTCGGCGCGGACTGCCAGCCCAGCTTCTTCAGCCCCGGCCCCAGCAGCTTCTCCACCCACGCGCGGAAGCGGACCTGGTCCTCGCCGTCCGTCAGCCGGCCTTCGATGTAGGCCAGCCGGCCCACCAGTTCGTCCAGGACGGAGTCGTCCTCCTCGTCACCGAAGCGGCCCGCCAGGTTCAGCAGGTCCGCCACCGACGCCTGTCCCGCGCGCACCAGCGCCCACTGGTCCGCCAGCAGGGCGGCGCGCTCGGAGGGGGCCAGAGACTCCAGGTTCGTCGCCAGCTTCTCCAGGCCCGGCTTGTCGTAGGCGACCCGGTAGAATCCGGTGGAGCCCGCGTTGGCCGTCAGCCACTTCACCTCGCCTTCGCCCTCCAGCTTCACCGTGGCCTGGGCGTCCCGCAGCAGCACGCGCTGCTCGCGCACGCCGGTGCTGTCCTCGTAGCGCAGCACCACCGGCACCGGCCACACCTCACCGCTCTGCACACCGGGCTCGGTGTAGAAGCGCCGCTGCGACAGCGACAGCCCGCGCCCGTCCAGCGTCGCCGTCACCAATGGGAAGCCGCTCTGGCCCACCCACGCGGTGGCCAGTTCCTCCACCGGCTGCTTCGCGGCGTCGCCCAGCGCGTTCCACAAGTCTTCCTTCACCGCGTTGGCGCGGGCGTGCTTGCGCATGTACTGGCGGATGCCCTCGCGGAAGGGGCCTTCCCCGAGGAAGCCCTCAATCATCCGCAGCACCGCGCCGCCCTTCTCGTACGTAATCGCGTCGAAGCTCTCACCGGCCTCGCTCGCGTTGCGCACCTCGCCGTGGATGGGGTGCGTGGACTTGAGCGCGTCCAGGTGCAGCGCGCTTGCACGGTGCGCGTCGAAGTCCAGCCACATGCGCCACTCGGGGCGCCACTGGTCGACAATCTTGAAGGCCATCCACGTGGCGAACGCCTCGTTGAGCCACAGGTCGTCCCACCACGCCATGGTGACCCAGTTGCCGAACCACTGGTGCGCCAGTTCGTGCGTCACCACCTCCGCCACGCGCTTCTTCACCGACAGCGGCGCGGTGGCCGGGTCCAGCAGCAGCGCCACCTCGCGGTAGGTAATCAGTCCGGCGTTCTCCATGGCGCCGGCCTCGAAGTCGGGGATGCCCACCTGGTCCACCTTGGTGAAGGCATACGGCAGCCCGAAGTAGTCCTGGAGCCTGGGCAGCACCGCCAGCGCCACGTCCTGGCCGAAGCGCGTCAGGTGCGCCTTCTCCGGCAGCGCCCAGGTCCGCACCGGCACGCCCTGCACGTCCTGCGCGTCCGTGCCCACCAGCGGGCCCACCACCAGGGCGATGAGGTAGCTGCTGAGCACCTCCGTCTCCTGGAACGTCACCGCGCGCAGGTTGCCCTCCTGTGTGTCCTTCACCACCGGGCCGTTGCCCAGCACGGTGAGCCCCGCTGGGACGCGGACGGTGAGGGCCCAGCGCGCCTTGAAGGCGGGCTCGTCGAAGCAGGGGAAGAGCCGGCGCGCGTCGGCGGCCTCGAACTGGGTGGCCGCCACCTTGCCCGCCTGGTACAGGCCGCGCAGCCCTTCCGTGAAGCGCCCCGTCCACGCGACGTCCAGCGACGCGGCGCCCGTGGGCAGCGCCTCATCGAAGCGGAGCACCACCGTCTCGCTCGCCTGCGCGGGCTGGATGGAGGCTGGCTTGCGTTGCTGGCCACCGGCGCGGAACGTCACGTCGCTCAGCTCCAGGGCGATGCCGTGCAGGATGATTTCGTTCGACGGCGCCGCCACGTCCAGGTCGACGGTCTGCTGGCCGGAGAAGGACTTCGCGTCCAGGTCCAGGGTCAGCGTGGCCGCGTAGCGGCGGGGACGGATGGAGGTCGGCAGGCGGAAGTTCTTGTCTTCGGTCGGATGCACCATAGGGACGCGGAATCTAGCCTCCGCGCCGCCGCCTGCCTGGACTTATGTCAGGGGTGTCCGCCGTCACACCCTTCCTGGCCCCAGAACGCCGTGCCCGGGCCGGGCGGGGCACCAGCTGGTGGAAGAGGCTGGATTCCCGCTGGAAGAAGCCTTCCGTGTGGAAGGAAGCGGGCAGCTCCAGCAGAAGAAAGTCCAGGTGGTGACACAGCTCGTGCAGCAGGGTGCGCAGGTAGGTGCGGAAGGCCACCACCCGCGCGTGCTTCGCGGTCCGCATCCACAGCTGGATGCGAGGGCGACGGCCCCGCTCCAGGGTGTACATGCCGTGCAGCTCGCCGGTGGTGGAGGAGGGGCGGACCTCCAGCACCTCCACCCGCGGCGCGAACAGGTCCAGCCGCTCGCAGAGGGCGTCGCTCAGCCGGGCGGTGGCGTGCTCGGTCTCCGGTTGCCGGCCCGTGGCCAGGGCTTCGCGCAACGCGGCCACCAGGGGCTCCAGTGTCCGCGGCTCGCGGAGCCGGAGCGCGCTCACCGAATCACTCATCCGGTAGACGCGCTGCTGGGCGGGGGTGAGGGTGTCGTAGTAGGCGAAGGTCACGGTGCGCCGGTCCGGCACAAGCTTCCCACCCGCGCCCGCTGCTGGCTACAGGCCGCCGGCCTCCAGCGCGCCGCCCGGCCTGGGGAAGGGCTGGGTGAGCTGGGGCAGGGCGAGGTCGGAGCGGGCCATCGTGTTGCTGACGATGACTCAGTCGCGCGGCGGTGTTCTCGTTTGCCGTCCATGGGGTGGGGCACATACCTTCCGCCGCGCGTGGATGGACGTTCTCAACAGAAGGCCCCGGCTGGCCCGGAGCCACGCGAGCAGGTGCTGGCGCTGCTGCGCCGGTACGGTTGGAACGCCACCTCGTTCCAGGTGTTGCAGCCTGGCTTCCGGTACTGGTTCGACCCGGCGGGCGACGCGTGTGTGGCGTACGTGGACACGGGCGGTGCCTGGGTGGCGGCCGGGGCGCCCATTGCCGCGCCGGAGCGGCTGGCTTCGGTGGCGGAGGGCTTCCGCGTGGCCGCGCGAGCAGTGGACCGGCGCGTGTGCTTCTTCGCCACCGAGCCGCGCTTCATTGAGCTGGCCCCCATGGCGTCGCTGCCCATCGGCGAGCAGCCCGTCTGGGACCCGGCCCACTGGGACGACGTGGTGCGGAGCAGCCGCAGCCTGCGCGAGCAGCTGCGCCGTGCCCGCGCGCGAGGCGTGAAGGTCCGTGAAGCGCCCGTCACGGAGCTGGGGGACCCGCTGCACCCCACGCGGCGAGCGGTGGAGCTGCTGAAGGCACGCTGGCTGGCGTCCCGGCGCATGGCGCCCATGGGCTTCCTGGTCCAGCTTCGTCCTCATGCCTTCGCGAGCGAGCGGTACGCCTTCGTCGCGGAGGTGGAGGGCGAGGTGGTGGGCTTCCTGTCGGTGTCGCCCGTGTATGCCCGCGAAGGCTGGTTCCTCCAGGACCTGCTCAGAGACCCGGAGGCGCCCAATGGCACCGCGGAGGCGCTGGTGGACGCGGCCATGCGCGCGGCGGCCGCCACCGGGCGGCGCTACGTGACGCTGGGGCTGGCGCCGCTCGCGGGGCCGGTGCGGCCATGGCTGCGACTGGCGCGGGCGTGCGGCCGACCGCTCTTCGATTTCGAGGGGCTGCGCACCTTCAAGGGGAAGTTCCGCCCCGACGCCTGGGTGCCCATCCATCTGTCCTATCCCGAGCCCCGGGGCGGGCTGGCGGCGGTGTACGACGCGCTGCGGGCCTTCGCGCAGGGCGGCCTGTTGCTCTTCGGCATCGCCACGCTGCTGCGGCGCCCGCGCCTGCTGGTGCATGCGCTCGCCGTGCTGCTCGTTCCGTGGACCGCGCTGCTGGCGCTGCCCTCCACGGCGCGCTGGTTCCCGTTCGTCCCGGTGCAGTGGGCGTGGGTGGTGTTCGACGTGGGCCTGACGGTGGGGCTCTTCTCGTTGGTGCGGCGTTGGCGGGACGCCCTGGCCACGGTGCTGGGTGGGCTGACGGCGGCGGACGCGTGTCTGACGTTCATCCAGGCCGTCACCTACAACGTGCCGCTCGCCCGGAGCCCGCTGGACGGGGCCATCATCGCCCTGGCCGTGCTCGCGCCAGCGACGGCGTCCGGGTTGCTCTTCATCTCCCGCGACCTGCGCCTGCCCGGACGCTAGCCGTCAGATGTACGCGCCGCTGTCGGGCATCTCATCCTCCGTGGGGACGGTGGCGCCATGGCCGGGGTGGAGGAACACCTCCCCATGGTCCACCCGCGCCACCAGGTGGAAGCTCACCATGAAGTCGCGGCTGGGCGGCCAGCCCTGCTCCAGCTCGAAGTGCGTGTCTCCGATATGCACCACCGTGCCGAGCCTCCGCCCGTGTTCGTCCCTCACGGCCATTCCCTCGCGCAGCTCTCCTGGGTCCCACATGACGCCCTCCTTTCGCGAAAGATGCACGCGCCCGGGATGTTCGGCAGCCCACGCAAGGTGTCTGCCATTGCTCCATTGATGGACATTCCGGCGAACGCAATCTGGACCGCGGCGCGGGAATAGTGGTGTTTTCGGGAGAGAGCTGACCCCAGCCCGGCGTCTCGACTCCTCGCGGCGTGCAACGTGGTTGGTGGGGCGGGGAGACCATGCGCCCGCCGTCTGGCGTTGCACTGTCGCTCGCCGTCCTGCTGTTCGCCCAAGCCAGGCAGGCCCAGACCGCCGCGAAGGAAGCGGCGCCTCCGCCCGCCGCCCTGCCACCGGGCGTGTCCGCGGCGCTGTGGAAGCTGTCCGTCCCAGCCAGCCTCGCGCCCACGCCGGAGCGAGTGCTGCTGGGTGAGAAGCTCTTCAACGGCAAGGCCCGCTGCAACAGCTGCCATGCGGGCAACGTGGTGTCGCCGCTGTTCAGCGACCAGAAGTTCCACAGCATCGGCATCGCGGCGCACAAGCAGGACTTCGTGAAGCTCGCTCGCGAGGCCCTGAAGGTGGTCCGCACCGGCGACGAGCAGCAGATTGCGCGCAGCAGGCCGCTGGCGGATGGTGACCCGCGCATGCGCGCCATGGAGGCGTACATCTATGCCAAGCGCAAGGGCGTGAAGCTGAACTACGGGAAGAAGTAGGCCCGCTCAGCGCCCCAGGCCCGGCACGGCGTCACGCGTCCGCTGGAAGAGCCACCGAGGCTCCCACAGCGGGCGCGTGGCCTGGACGACGGAAGGCCGGCCCAGCAGCACCGTGAGCAGCGCCCCCGCTCCCAGCGCGAGGGCGACGCCCACGGGCCCCTGGAGGAACGAGTACGCGCCCACGTGCTCGGCGGCTCGCACGACGAAGCCGTGCAGGAGGAAGGGCGCCAGGCTCCGTCCACCCAGCCGCGTGAGCGCGCTCTCCTGACGCGGGCTGAGCGCGAAGAGTGCCCATGTCAGCGCCAGTGCACCGCAGAAGAGCGCCGCGCGCGCCGCCATGCCCGTGAGCGCCGTGGCACCGAGCACCGCGTAGCCGCTGCTCCCGTAGAGCCACTGCGGCGCGGGCGCGGGCAGTGCGCCCATGGCCACCGCCCCGACGCATGCGCCCAGGCCCACGGCCAGGGACGCCGCGAGCACGAGGCGCCAGCCCCGGGTGGTTCGAGGGGCAAGCAGCCACTCCCTTCGCGTCAGGTGACCGGCGACGAAGCAGGGCAGGAACACGAACGTCCGCGACAGGCCGACCAGGTAGCCCACCCAGGGCAGCAGTCCCGCGACGAGCGCCAGCGCCACGGCCCACATCAGCGGCTTGGGCAGGCGGAGGAGCAGGGGCAGCATCAGCCGCCAGCACCCGAGGCTCAGCAGGAACCACAGCAGCCAGTACGGTTGCACCAGCCAGTGGGAACTCCAGCCCCGGCCAAGCACCCACGCGTCGAAGGCGACGTACAGCACCTGGAACACGGCCAGCGGCGCGAGCTGCCCCCAGGCGATGGCGCTCAGCGCGCGTGGCCCGCTGTCCGCGCGGGACAGGTGCCCGGAGAGGAACGCGAAGGCGGGGATGTGGAACAGGTACAGGCCGGAGTAGAGCGCCTTCGCGAGCGGCTCTCGGCCGAGCAGGGGCTCGAGCGCATGCCCCATCACCACCAGGGTGATGAGGATGCCTCGCACGTTCTCGAACAGCGGGATGCGGCCAGCGGTCGTCACAACCTCAGTAGAGAAGCCCATCTCGAGGCTGAACGGGAGGGGGGAGCTCCGTTTCTCCCAGCATCTGCCGCTGGTTGATTTCAATGGTCCGGCAGAGCGCCGTCCGTCATGGAAGGGCGTTTCGATGTCGCGGTGCCACGCACCCCGCTCGCCCGCGCGCGCGTGTGTCAGGCAAGCACGCGGACCGGAGATGCAAGTGTCCTGAAGCGAGCAGCGGCGCTCCCGGGCGCTACTCGGGGCCCTGGAACCCCCCGGCCCGGAACGTGAGTACCAGCGTGTCCCGGTGGCCGGTGTCTCCCTGCGGTTGGATGGGCGTGCTCTCGTGAATCACGCGCGCATCATCCAGCAGCAGCGCGGACCAGGGCTCCGTCAGCGTGAAGCGCAGGCCGTTGGGACCGTCGGCTTCGAAGACGCGCGTCTCACCGCCCTTGATGCCCTCGCGGCCCACGAGCAGCACCGCCACGAAGTCCACGCCGTCCCGGTGCGCGCCCTCGGGTGTGGGCCGGCCGATGCCGTCGGTGGTGTCGATGCGGAACTGGTGGGCCTCGACGTACCAGGGGCGCTCGCCCTTGAGCTGGGAGCAGCACGCGGCGATGCCTCGAATCAGCCCCGTCCACACCGGCTGCGACACGATGTCGGGCTGCACGGGCTCGAACCAGCGCTCCATGCCGCCGTGAAGCGCGTTGTATTCCACCGGCTGCCAGTGCGCGCGGTGAGGCACCTGTGTCACCGAGGCGCCGTCCACGATGAAGCAGGAGTGCCGTCGTGAGCGGTAGCGGCCACCATCCCGGAGGAAGCCATCCAGCGGCAGCTCGTTCCAGGACGGCCGCAGTGCGTCCAGCGCGGGCGAGTCGATGCCCGCGAGCTCGCAGAGGCCGTCGCGGGTGAGCACGGCGTAGCCATGCCCGCTGAGGGCCGTGGGGACTTCGGACGCGGGGGTGACGGGGGGCTGGAAGCTCATGGGCGTCGGACTCAGGG
>NZ_JAAEAH010000150.1 GCF_010998615.1 Myxococcus sp. CA023
GGGTTGGTCAGCGAGGAGCACATCCTCACGGCCTGGAGGGGAGATCCGCTGGCACCGGTGTCCGGCGTCATGGCGCGGGCGGGGGCTCCCGGAGTGGCGCGGGCGGGGGCGCGGCGGTCGCGGCTCCAGGGCGCCCAGCCTCACGGCGCGGGGTGAGACGGCGGTCCGCGGGGGCGGTAGAGTGCGGGCACGCCGTGCCGGACGAATCGCCCTCGTGGACTGTCTACATCCTGCGGTGCCGTGACGGCACGCTGTACACCGGCGCCACCAACAATCTGGAGCGCCGGCTGGCCACCCATGGCCGGGGGCGCGGGGCGGCGTACACGCGGGCGCGGCTGCCCGTCACCCTGGTGTGGAGCGAGGCCGCGGGGGACCGCGGTGCGGCGCTCCGGCGGGAGGCCGCCATCAAGCGGCTGTCGCGCGCGGAGAAGCTGCGCATGCTGGGGCGCCCCTGAGCCCTTGTGGCACGCCAGTGGGGCAATACCTCTCCCGATACAGGCGCGTTACTCTGGCGCCACCATTCAAAGGGGCCGGTTCATGTCTCACTCGTACTCGAAAGTGTTCGGGGCGCTGGTGCTGTTGGGGCTCGCTGTGTCCTGCCGGGCCAATCACGCTCCCACGGTCTCCACGGGGCCTCGGCCTTCGCCGCAGGTCGTCGCGGCGGGAGGCGTGGTGTCCTTCGTCTTCGAGGTCGAAGACCCGGACGGGGACTCCATGACCTTTCAATGGAAGCAGCTCCCCGCGGAGCCCGCGGGCACCTTCAGCGACGCGACTGCGCGCAACCCCACGTGGGTGGCGCCCGAGGTGTCGGAGACGACGACCTTCGCCATCATGGTCACCGTGGAGGACAGCGAGGGCGATGGCATCATGGCCCAGGGGCCGGGCGTCATCGTCCACGCGGCGGCGTCCCAGGCGCCCTGAGCGCCGCGGGCCGCGCGTCAGGCGGTGGCGCGCGGCTCCGTGGGGGGCGGCGTCTGGCCGGACTTCACCCGGGCCTTCCGGTGTGAGCGGCGCACGACGACCACGCCCAGGATGAGGAAAAGGCCGGCGCCCACGCCCCCGCCGATGACCTGGTACGAAATCAGGTCCGCGGACGTCTTGCGGACGACCTCGGGCAGGTTGCACATCGTCTGGGTGGCGTAGGGCGTCTCGTTGTACCAGCCCAGGTAGTTGGGCCCCAACCAGGAGGCGACCACGAAGCCCAGCAGGGCGCCCGCGAGGATGAAGTTGAGCAGCGTCTTGGCGGCGTTCATCGGCAGGCACCTCGGCTGGTTGACGTCGGGGCGTGCTTAATATGCGCACGCCAGCGCCGCAAAGCGTGGAACGTGTTAAGGGGGAGGACGTGCCGCTGCTCCCGCTCGCCATCCTGTTCGCCGCTCTCGCGCTGGGCTGCGCCGCTACCCTGCTCGTCCACGCCTTCCGGCGGAGCGTGGGCACGGGGGTGATGGTGCTGCTGATTCCCTGCTACATGCTCTTCTACGCCTTCAGCCAGTTCGAGCATCGGCGCAAGGGCCTCATCGTCGCGGGCTTCATGGCCAGCACCGTGCTGGCCGCCGTGTTCCTGGGACTGGGCCTGCACAGCCTTTCGGCGCTGGCCTCGCGCACCCCGCCCACGGGCTTCTGACGGCGGGGCGCCCGGCGTGGAAGGCCGCGTGCGGACCCCCGTCGGCGCCGTCTGCGCCACCCACCCGGACGAGGCCGCGGTGGCCACGTGCGCGCGCTGCGGCGGCTTCCTGTGCGGGGACTGCACGGAGCTGGCGGGTGAAACGCCCTACTGCGCGCCCTGCGTGGCGGTGCTGCGCAGGGAGGCGCGTCCGTCGCGGGTGATTCAGGTGGCGCTGGCGCTCAACGTGGCGGGGCTGGTGTGTCTGCCATGCTCGCTGGCGTTGCCGCTGCCCACGCTGGTGGCGGGGCTGGCCGGCGTGGTGCTGGGCCTGAGGGAGCTGCGGCGCATCGCCCGGGGCGAGGGCGCCGAGCGCGGACGGACCCTGGCGCGGGTGACCACGGGGCTCGGCTGGGTGAACCTGGGGCTGGCCTCGAGCTGGCTGGCCGTCGTGTTCTGGGGCTTCGGACCTTGAGGGCCGGGCGCCGCGCTCACACGCCGCGCGCGTTCGGGTCCCACATGTACTTGTGCATCTGCAACTGGAAGCGCACGGCGAGCCTGTCCTCGATGACCCATTCGGCGAGCTCGCGCGGATGGAGCTTGTCGAACACGGTGGAGAACAGGGTGCCGTAGGGCTTCTGGAGCAGCTGGTGCTCGGCGATGAGCGCCTTGGCCCAGTCGTAGTCCTCGCGCGAGCCAATGACGAACTTTAGCTCGTCGTTGGCGTTCATCGACGTGAAGTTGCGGTAGTCGTTGCGCAGGTGCTCGCCCGAGGAGGGCGTCTTCATGTCGACGATTTTGTGTACCGCCGGAGGCACCAGCCGCACGTCGATGGCGCCGCTCGTCTCCAGCAGCACCTTGAAGCCGGCGTCGAGCAGCGCCTCCATCAGCGGGTAGACGCCGGGCTGGAGCAGGGGCTCGCCGCCGGTGACCTCCACCATGGGCGTGCGCAGGCCCCGCACCTCGCTGACGATGTCCGCGATTTTCCGGCGCGCGCCGCCGTGGAAGGCGAACTCGCTGTCGCAGTAGGTGCAGCGCAGGTGGCAGCCCGTGAGGCGGATGAAGGCGCACAGCAGCCCGGCGTGGGAGGACTCCCCCTGGACGCTGAGGTAGATTTCCTTCACCACCACGGAGTCCGCGGTGGGGACGCGTCGGGGCTCGATGTGTGGGCGCGCTGCGGGCATGGCTTTTTCGCTGATTCGGGGGAGGGGTGCTTCAACCCCAACCTGCCGCGCCAGGTCAAGCGCGGCCTGTTGCCTCGCCTGAGGAGGGGTCAAGGGGCGGCGGGGCCCTTCACGCGCTCGACGAAGGCGTCGATGAGCTTCCGGGCGATGCTGAGCTTCGGGGGGATGCGCGGCAGGTTGTCCGGGCTGAACCAGTGGGCCTCGGAGATTTCCTTCTGGTCCACGGTGATGTCGCCGCCCGCGTACTCGGCGGTGAAGCCCACCATCAGCGAGCGGCCGAAGGGCCACGGCTGTGAGCCGAAGTAGCGGATGTTCTTCACGTCGATGCCGACTTCCTCCTTCACCTCGCGCGCCACGCACTCCTCCAGCGACTCGCCCGGCTCCGCGAAGCCGGCGAGCGTGCTGAACATGGGCTCTGGAAATTGGGCGTTGTGCGCCAGCAGCATCGTGTCGCCGCGGGTGATGAGGACGATGATGGCGGGGGCGATGCGGGGATAGAAGGGCGTCTTGTCCACCGGGCAGCGGCGGGCGCGCTCACCCGGAACCAACAGGGTGGGTTCGCCGCAGCGGCCGCAGAAGCGGTGGGTGAGGTCCCACTCGACAATCGCGAGCGCGCGCCCCGCCACGGCGAAGCGGGCGTCATCCACGCGCTTGTAGAGCGAGCGAGCGGCGACGGCCTTGTAGCGCTCTGGCGGGACGAAGTCCTTGGCGAACCCCGCCGCGTAGCAGTCCACGCCGTCCAGCGCTCCCAGGTAGTGCGCGGCGGCGGCGAGCTCCGGGAAGGCCGCGCCGGTGGGAATGACGACGCCGTCCGCATGCTCCTGGACGAGCACGTCCATGCCCCGGGCGAGGAAGAGCAGGGCGCCCTCGCGGGGCCGGTCGGGCGGGGTGTGGTCGGGGACGAAGAGGGGGGCGGAGCTCACGGAGCCACACTAACGGGCCCGGGCCGGGTGTGCAGGCGTTGCGTGAGCTTCGGGCCTGGGGTGGCGGTGGGCTCAGCTGTCCTTCTGGATGAGTTCCACCTTGTAGCCGTCCGGGTCCTCGACGAAGGCGATGACGGTGGTGCCGTGCTTCATGGGGCCGGGCTCGCGGACCACCTTGCCACCGGCCTGCCGAATGGCCTCGCACGTGCCGTGGATGTCACTGACGCCCAGGGCCACGTGGCCGTAGGCCGTGCCGAGCTCGTACTTCTCGACGCCCCAGTTGTGCGTGAGCTCCAGCGCGGGGTGGGTGTCCTCGGGGCCGAAGCCCACGAAGGCCAGGGTGAACTTGCCGTCGGGGTAGTCGTGACGGCGCAGCAACTTCATGCCGATGACCCGGGTGTAGAAGTCGAGCGAGCGCTCAAGGTCACCGACGCGGAGCATGGTGTGCAGGATTCGCATGCGGGCTTCATAACGCCATCATCGCGTCGCGTCATGCGTCCCCGCCGCCCGCTGTCCGATGGACTCAGGGCTTTTCCTCGGACTGTGCCTTGGGCGGCACCGCGAGTGTGCCCACCTCGACATGGGACGACGTCAGCGGCTTGCCGTCCGCGCCCCGTCCGCCGATGCGTGAGCCATCACCCCCGGCGTGCCACAGGCCCACCAGGACCTTCCGCTCGCCCACGTCCCAGTCCTTCGTGGACACCGAGAAGGCGTCCCGCAGGAGCGTGTCCCGGGGGGCCTCGGCGAAGAAGTAGGTGCCGCCCAGCACCGGGTGGTCCGCGTTCTTCCGCTTGCTGCCAGGCGGGCCAGGGAAGTGGACGAAGATGCCCGCGGAGCGAGGCACCGGCCCGGTGACGCGCCAGTAGAGCACCAGGTGGAGCAGCCCTTCCGCGTCCGGCGCCGACGGTATCTCCGCGCCCACCAGCTCCACCGGCACGTCGAACCGCGCGTCCACGGGCTTCGCGGTGGGCGGCAGCGCCGCCACGCGCATCGGCGAGCCATCTGCGTTGAGGGGCACCGCGCGCGCCAGCGGCTCAGGTGACGTCGCCAGCAGCACGCCCCAGGCCACCAGCGGCACACACGCCACGCCGATGGCCGCGGGCCCCAGCCGCCCGCGCAGCCGCCAGGCCACGAACCCCAGGCCCAGCCACGCGAGCGCGGAGACCAGCGCTCCGCCCAGCCCGGAGCGCGGCAGGAAGCGCAGCACCACGCGGTGCGCCCCTTCCGCCACGCGCACGCCGAGGAGCCCGTCCTGAGACACCACCTCGCCCTCCGAGGACTTCCAGCCCGGGTGCCAGTTCTGGTTCACCAGCAGCACCGTGGGACGCGTGGCCGTCACGTCCACCGTGACGCGGTTGGGGGTCCACTCCACGCGGCGCGCGGTGCCGGCGGAGGCGTCCTCCAGGTACTCCTCCTGGGGCAGGTCGCCCCGCAGGCGCTCGGACATGGGCACCGGCCACGCTTCGCCACAGGCGATGGAGCCCCGGTTGAGCGCCAGGAAGTAACCCTGTGCCCAGCGGTTGCCGCGGGCCTGGGCGAAGGGGCGCTCCGCCTCCTCGGGAACGGGGCCGGGCGCGGGCACCATCTGCGACCAGCTGCTGAGCCGGTCGAAGGCGCGCACCTGGAAGCCCCAGCCCACGGCGATGACGACGCAGGTCACCACCGCGGCGGTGGGCCACCAGGACGTCGCCGTGCGCGTGGCCGGCACGCGCCACACGCGCACCAGCAGCACGGCGAGCCCCAGCGCCACCAGCTCCGCCAGGAAGAGCCCCGCGGGCACGAGGAATCGCTCCGGATAGCGCAGCGTTCCGAAGATGGGCAGCAGCCGCAGCGCGCCGAACAGCGAGGGCACCGCGGAGTAGCCGGCCGCCATCCACACGCACAGCGCCGCCAACACCGCCGGATACATCGCGCGGCGCCAGGCCCACGCGGCCAGCGGAATCAGCGCGAGCACCGCGGGCGCGAGGAAGAAGTTGCCCGGGTCGCTGTAGCCGGAGCGCGCCGGCATCTGGAGCAGCATGCGCGCCAGCTCCTCCGCGGAGTTGCCCGGCGTGCCCGCCATGATGCGTGGCGCCGAGCGCATGGTCTCCACCAACGGCCACAGCCGGAACGCGCAGGCGCCCAGCGTGAACACGGCCGTGGCGCCCAGGGCCCACAGCGCGGACTTGCGCCGCGGCATCCCGCGCAGCCCGTACAGCGTGCGTCCGGCCTCCAGCGCGACGAAGAGCGCGCCCATGGGCACGGGATAGGTGCCGCCGAAGCCCAGCAGCACCGCGAAGGTGCCGGCCACCACCGCGGCGCCCCGAAGATGGCCCTCCGCCGCGCGGCGCGTGCCCCACAGCAGCCAGGGGAGCAGCAGGAAGCCCGCGAAGTTGAGCCAGCCAATGGACCACGACAGCGCGGTGAAGCCTGCCAGGCCGAACAGCGGCGCCGCGCCGAGCGCCCCCAGCGCGGAGCCCACGCGCCGCCGCGCGTAGTGAAAGAAGCCCTCCATGCCGAGCACGAGGAAGGCCCAGAGCAGCAGCGGCTCTGCTGGCCGAGCGCCCATGAGCGCGGACACGAGCAGCGTGGGTGACGCCACGCGCGTCTGCGGACTGCCCAGCGCGTACTGCCCGCCGCAGGCCCACGGGTTCCACAGCGGCAGCTGCCCGTAGTGCGTCACCGTGCGCGTCCCCGCGTCCTCGTACGAGTGCAGCAGGTGCGCGTCGCGGAAGTCGTTCATGCCTCCGGCCTGCTGCAGCGGACGCCAGGCGGCGGCCAGCGCCAGCGCGGCGAACAGGGCCAGCCGCAAGCTGGTGAGGGTGGCGGCGCGGTGGGCGAAGCGGAGCAGCCTGCGGGGAGGAGGCATCATGGGCGGAGGGCGCCGGGACTCAGTCGTAGAAGGGGCGGGGC
>NZ_JAAEAH010000151.1 GCF_010998615.1 Myxococcus sp. CA023
CCCACGCCCCCCTTCCTGCAACAGGTCCGCGACGCCCTCCGCGCCTCCCTGCGGGACGGAGCGCCGCAGATGGGCGACGTGGCCCGGCAGCTCCACGTCAGCCCCCGCACCCTCCAGCGCCGGCTCGCCGAGCACGCCACGTCCTTCCAGGACGAGGTCGACGCAGTGCGCCGTGAGCTGGCCTTCGACTACCTGAGGGACGCGCACCTGGGGGTCAGCGAGGTCGCCTTCCTCCTGGGGTACTCGGAGCTGAGCACCTTCGACCGCGCCTTCAAGCGGTGGACGGGCATGACGCCCCGCGTCTGGCGCGAAAGGCCCGAAGCGGGCTGAACCCGGGTGGCGTGCTCGGCCAGGAGATTGGCGTCCGCGGCCAGGAAACCCGGCGCCACTTCCCCTACGCTGCGGAGCATCCACACCCCTTCGCTTCCGGAGGACGCATGCTCAAGCCCCATGTCGTCGCCCTCTTCGACGAGTACTACTCCTCGCATCAGCACCCGACGAACCGGCTGACGCACAAGATCGCCATCCCGCTCATCGTGCTCCACATCGTCGCGATGCTGGACTGGGTGCACCTGCTGGCGGTGCCCGCGATTCCCGGCGGCTCGCTGACGCTGGGCATGGTGGTGTTGGCCCTGGCGGCCGTCTGGTACCTGCGCGCCGACGTGAAGCTGGGCATCATCGTGGTGCTCTTCATGGCCGCGTGCTTCCCGGTGGGCCGGATGATGCCCACGTGGAGCGTGGTGGTCATGGCCGCGTTCGCGTGGCTGGTGCAGTTGGCCGGGCACAGCGTGTGGGAGAAGAAGTCGCCTTCCTTCCTCACCAACCTGGTGCACGCGCTGGTGGGGCCGCTCTTCTTCGTCGCGGTGCTTCTGGGGGACTACGTCCTCAAGCCGCAACAGGCCGCCACCACCCCGGTCCGCGCGTAGTCCCACGCCATGACGAGCTTCGCCGACAAGCTGCGCGTCTGGTTGCCCCTGCATGAGAACGGCGTCAGCCGCGCCGTGCACTTCGTGGGGGCCTACATGTTCATCTTCGCGTTGCTCGTTCCGCTCAGCTTCGTCCGGCTGCCCGTGGGTGACGCGGCGCTCACGGCGGCGCACGTGCTGCTGCTCGCGGTGGTCCTCTACGCCGTCTCCCTGGAGTGGACGGCGGGGCTGCTGATGGCGCTGCCCCTGGTGCCCACGCTGCTCGCCGCGGAGGCCGTCGTCGCGAGGTTTCCGGTGGGCACCGCCGCCGCGGTGGCGGTGGGCGTCATGACCGTGCGCTTCGCGCTCGTCGTCGGAGCGCACGTCGTCTTCGAGAAGAAGACGCATGGCCTGTCCCTGGGCGGGCCCCTGCTCTTCTTCATCGAGCCCGTGTACCTGCTCACCGTGGCCCTGTTCTCGCTGGGCATGAAGCAGACGCTGCGGGCCGAGGTGATGACGGGCCCCGGCGTGTCACAGCCCGCCTGAGCGCCCAAGCCGCGGCGAGGCGCTACGTGCCCGCCGCGGCCTTGAGCACGGGCGGTACGTCCTCATGGGTGCGCGGGCCGTGCAGGGAGTAGACGACCACGGACTCCCGCCGGCCCTTCACGTGCGCTTCGCCCAGGCGCTCGCCCGTGAAATGCCCGCCGCTCATCTGCCACGTCCGCTCGCTCACCAGGATGTCCACGCCGTGTGACTTGGTGAGGCCCTCCACGCGAGACGCCAGGTTCACCGCGTCACCGATGACGGTGTACTCGTGCTGCTCGGCGCCGCCGAGCATGCCCGCCGCCACCATGCCGGTGTGCAGCCCGATGCCGATGCGCAGCGGCGGCAGGCCTCGCTGCACGCGCTGGGCGTTGATGTCCTCCAGCTTGGCGCGCATGTCGAGCGCCGCCCGCATGGCCAGCTCCGCGTGGTTCTCGCGCGCATCCGGAACGCCCCAGCACGCGAGCATCCCGTCACCCAGGAACTTGTTCACGATGCCGTGGCGCGCCATGACGATGTGGGCCATGTGCCCGAAGTAGTCGTCCAGCAACTCCAGCACCTGTCCCGGGTCCAGCGTCTCGCTCAGCGTGGTGAAGTCGCGGATGTCGCTGAAGAGGATGGTGACGTCGCGCTGCACCGGCTGGAGGGAGTCATCCCCCAGTTGCATCACCCGCTCCACCACCTGCCGGGGCAGGAAGCGGGACAGGCCGTCGCGGCGCCGCAAATTGAGGAACATGCCACCCACTTCCGAGTTCGTCAGCGCGATGAGCGCGCCCAAGGCGGCGTAGCAGATGAGGACGAAGCTGGTGCGCGCCACCGAGCCGTGCCCCGTCATCCACGCGAGCAGCGCGTAGGCGCCGCTGGACAGCACCGTGGATAACAGCACGTGCCACCACGAGTAACGCACCACGGAGAACGCCAGCACCATGCCCAGGCTGGCGCACAACATGCCGGCATCGAAGACGCCGGAGATGCGCCAGGTGTGCCACGCCATGAAGGAGAAGAAGCTGGTGTCCGCCAGCGTCGTGGGCACGGGCAACCACCGGGCCCGGTTCGGGTGCGGCCTCTGGAGCAGCAGCACGACGATGGCGACGACGGAGAAGAGCACGTACGCGGCCATCGCCTGCAGGCGCACGCCGTCCACCGGTGCCGAGTACGTCTCCCCTCCGCCCCAGGCGATGACGACCTGGCTGACCGCCATCAGCAACACCACCAGGACGCGGACGATGGCCACGCGGCGCTCGCCCTGAAGCGAGCTGGTCGCCAGCACCACGTCTTCGTTGGAGTGTGATGTGGCTTTGTCGCTGCGGCGCATGGTGACGAGCACTGCTCGCTATCGTGCCTCAACTCCCCCACGGACAGCGAGGGCCCTGGGCTTCCGCAGTCAGCGCATCTTTTGCGCATACCAGGACGCGTACGGAGCAACTGTCTGCCGACCTGACACCTTGAAGTCGGTGGCCCCCAGGGTCAGAGTCCAGCCCCCCGCGCTCTGGAGAAATCGCCTTGGTCCGCCTCTTCGCCCCGTTGCCCGAGCCCGCTCCCGCCGAAGTGGAGCTGACCGGCGAGCGTCGTCACTACCTCCTGCATGTCCTGCGGCTGGAGGAAGGCGACGCGCTGGAGGTCTTCGACGGAAAGGGCCGGGCCTTCGAGGCCCGCGTGGCCCACGTCACGCCGGATGTCGTGCGCGTGACGTTGGGCACCGCGCGCGTGGCCCCCCCGCGCCGCGAGGTCAGCATCCTTCAAGGCCTGCCCAAGGGCGACAAGCTGGAGCTGGTGCTCCAGAAAGGCACCGAGCTGGGCGCCACCGCCTTCCACCCCGTGGCCACGGCGCGAAGTGTCGTGAAGCTCGAGCCCAAGCGCGCGGAGGAGCGCACCTCCCGGTGGACGAAGATTGTCGAGGAGGCCGCGCGGCAGTGCCGCAGGAACGACGTGCCACGCGTGGCCACGCCCGCCCCACTGCTGGATGCGGCTCGCTCGCTGACCGCGGGCACCGTGCTGCTCGTGCTCGACGAGGAAGAATCGGCCGTGCCCTTGGGCGAAGCGTTCCGGGCCGCGGGCACGGGCACCGCCGTGGCACTGGTGATTGGCCCCGAAGGGGGGCTTGCGCGTGAAGAAGTGGATGCCTTGATGGCCCTGGGCGCGCGGCCAGTCACCCTGGGCAAGCGCATCCTCCGTACCGAGACGGCGGCGCTCGCGGCGCTGGCGGTGATGATGCACCTGGACGGCGAACTCGGGTAGCAGGGGGGCAGCCGACCGCACGGAGTGGGCGGTTCACACTGTCCGAAGATGATTCCTACGTTTCTGCCGTAGGGGACCTCAGGGGGACCCTCAACACAGGAGAGACACTCATGGGGATCATCGCATTCATCGTCATCGGCCTCATCGCGGGTCTCATCGCCCGCGCCATCCTCCCCGGGAAGCAGAGCATGGGGCTCATCGCAACGACCTTGCTCGGAATGGTCGGTTCGCTCGTGGGCGGCCTTGTCGGTTCGCTGTTCCAGCGTGATGGTCGGCTCTTCGACCTGAGGCCTTCAGGCATCATCATGTCGGTGATTGGCGCAATCGTCGTGCTCCTGCTGGTGGGCGCAGCCGGACGGCGACGGGTACATGCCTGAGAGTGAAGGACTCTCCACGCGACGTCCCCCCGTGGGACATGCGCATGACACGGTGATGAGCCCCTGACGGTCCTTCGAGCAAGGGACCTCGGGGGCTCGCACTTTTCTTGCCCCCGGCTCATGGCTGTCTTTTCATGTAGCAGTCGTCCAGCCGGGAGGAGTCCGTTGTCCAAGTGCTTGAAGTGCGGTGCCATGCTTCCACCCGTGGGTGAGTGCGCGGCCTGCGACACCGTCACTGTCCGCTCACCCGGAGTGCCCAGCCTCCTCGATCGCGACATCCGCATCGACCGCCGCACGGAGCAACGCGAGGAAGAGCTATCGACGCTCCCGGGCACGCCCGCGTTCGCCGACCTGGCGCAGCATGCGCCGCCGCCGCCCCCCTCCGTCTCCCCCCTGTCCACGCCGCTGCCGGGCCCCGCCATGCCTCGCGCGGCGCAGCCGGCCGCCCCGCCCCGGCCACTACAACAGCCGGGTGCCGCCGCCCTCCGCGCCGCGCAGCCGGGTGCCGTCGCGCCTCAGCAGGCCGGTGCCACACTGCCACACGCCGCGCAGCCGGGTGCCGTTGCGCCTTGGGCCGCCGCGCCTCAGCAGGCCGCGCCCCGCGCCGCGCAGCCAGGTGCCGCCGCGCCTCAGCAGGCCGGAGCCGCTCAGCCGAGTGTCGCCGCGCCTCGCGCCGCGCAGCCCGGTGCCGCCGCGCCTCGTCCCGCTCAGCCCGGAGCCGCGCCCCAGCAGGCCGCGCCCCGCGCCGCGCAGCCCGGTGCCGCCGCGCTTCAGCAGGCCGGTGCCGCACTGCCCCACGCCGCGCAGCCAGGTGCCGCCGCGCCTCAGCAGGCCGCTCCTCGGTCCGCGCAGCCTGGCGCTGCACCTCCGCATGCGGGAGCCGCACTGCCTCACGCCGCGCAGCCGGGTGCCGCACAGCGCCCGCCTCAGCCAGGTGCCGCCGCGCCTCGCGCCGCTCAGCCCCAGCCCGCGACGGGTTCTCCCATGACGCCGGCCTATGGAACGCCGCCGGTGGCGCCCGCGCCGCGCCCGCAGGCCCCGGCACAGCTGGCGGCTCCTGCGATTGCGCCCGTTGGCCTGCCCCGCATGGAGCAGGCGGCACCTCCCGCGGGCCTGCCCCGCATGGAGCAGGCGGCGCCTCCCGCCGCGTCCACTTCCGGACTGCCTCGCATGGAGCACGCGGAAGCCGCCTCCACGGGTCTCCCGGCGATGGAGTCCCCGGCCGCGGCCCCTTCGGCCCTGCCGAACATGGAGTCGCTCCTCCCCGGCGTGTCCGTGGGAGTGGCGCGCTCCGAGGCCATCAAGGCGCCCCCGTCCAAGGCCCAGGTCAAGTCCGCCTCGGGCGTCACGGAAGTGCGCGCCCGCCCGGCCTCCCTGTGGCGACGGCTGCTCTCCTTCACCATCGACACCGCAGCCATCGCCGGCGTGGCGGCGCTCTACATCACCCTGGCCTCATCGGTGACCGGGCTGAAGACGCCGGAAGCGGGGCTGACGGGGTTCGATGGCTTCGTGGCCTGGCTGCGCGCCTTCCACACCATCCTCCTGCCCGGGTTTTTCCTCGTTCTGGTGCTCGCGCTCGTATACTGCGCGGTGGCGGCCTTCCTCTGGAATGGCCGGACGCTCGGACGGCTGCTCCTGGGGCTGCGGCTGGTGGACACACATGGGATCGCCCCGGCACCGGGACGAGCCATCGTGCGCGCCCTGCTTTCCGGCGTGTCCTTCGTCTTCTTCCTTGGTGGCTTCTGGATGGCGCTTTTCGACCGGCGCGGGCAGACGCTTCATGACAAGCTGACGTCCACCTTCGTCGTTCAACCGAGCTGAACCACCGGCTCATTGTGCCTTGCGGCCGCGGCCGTAAGATGCCGCGTCCTACATGCCCGCCCGTCTCGCCCAGTTCCTCGTCTCACGCATGCTTCTCACGCAGGAGAGGGCGGGGGAGGTGCTGCGTCAGCACCAGACCCTGGGCGGGCAGGTGGACTCCGTGCTGTTGGAGCAGGGCGTCGCCAGCGAGGCGGACGTGCTCGCGATGCTCGGAGAGGTCTCCGGCTTCATGCCGGTGAACCTGATGGACTTCGAGCCCAATCCCGAAGTCGCCTCCTTCATCCCGCCCAAAATCGCCGAGCGCCTCTGCGTCGTCCCCCTGTCCCTGGACGGAAACACGCTGCACGTCGCCAGCGGCTACCCGGTGCCCAAGAAGGAGCTCGACGAGGTCGGCTTCCTCCTGGGCAAGCCGCTCGAGCTCTGGGTGGCCACCGAGGTGCGCGTCCGCGAGTGGGTCTCCACCATCTACCGCCAGCCCCTGGCCCCGCGCTTCGCGAAGCTCGCGGCGGCGTTGGATCCGGAAGCCCAGGCGGCCACGCCGCCACCGCCGCCCGCCGCGTCCATGGAAGAGGAGTCGCTCACCGCGGACATGGTGGAGCGGTTGGCTCGCTCCGTCGCGCAAGAGCCCCTCGCCGTGGAGACCAGCGCCGCGCCCCAGGCCGCGGCCCCTCGTCCCGAGGCCCCCGCGAGCCCCCAGCGGC
>NZ_JAAEAH010000152.1 GCF_010998615.1 Myxococcus sp. CA023
CCCTCCCCCTCAACAGGGCCCCCATTCCTCTTATGCGCATCCCCCTGGCCCTGAATGGGAGGCTCAGCCGGCCCGGCCCGGCGCCGGAATCGGATCCAGGTCGGGTTCGACGTAGGCCTCCCGGGCATCGGCGGAGAACAACACCTGCGCCGAGTAGTGGGTCAGCATGATTCTGTAGTCGAGCAACTCGGGATGCTGCTCGATGAAGTCCCTGGACGACACACTGGGCACCTTGGCCATGAAGTACTCGACCGCGAGGACCCATGCCCGGGTGAGCGTCTCGTGGAACTTTGCGGCGGGGATTCCGTGATGCGCGAGGAACCGCTGAAGCGCCGTGCGCATCCTCGATATCGACGCCTCGGTGCCGTGCTCCGACAGGTACACGTAGGCCAGGCGCACATGCGCTTCATGGGTGAATGCGGAAGGCGCTACGGCGCAGGCTTCGAATGTCGTGCGAAAGGCACGGTCCGCGTCGGATGGCGTGTGCAATGGCATGTCGTCCTCCCACTGATGCCTGGGCAAGGCTGAGGCCACGAAGAACGTCCTGACCACCGGCTCGGGTGGCCTCAGTGAATACTACTCCCGCGCACACCTCAAGGGTGCGTCCCATGCGGGACCCACCCGCCACCGCCTTGAAGTCCCCTCATCGGACCCACGCTCCGAAAGAAACCACAGACTCGGGTCACAACCGCGGTGCCGATCGCGAAGCCTACCCTCAACGCCAGTTGATTCATTGTGTCAGCACTTCCCACGAGAAAAAATCGCACATTCACTCCCGGCTGCTCAGGAAAATTACAATGACAAGCCAAGACGGGATTTCGTTGCAGAAGCGTGAATGGGCGAATGCGTGCGCCATGGGTCATACAAGGTCTCGCGGGATGCTGTTCCTTTCGACCTACAGGTGAAATCACAATGAAACTCATTTCGCTGCGTACCGCATTCTGTGGTCTCTCCCTCCTCGCCGCGCCCGCCGCACTGGCTTGGGGCAGCACGCACTCCATTCCCCAGTTCGAGTCCCGGATCGCCGCGGCCCGCGCCAGTGGCAGCGCCGGCGGGACGACCGTGGTGCGGTCGGAAATCCAGTCGGCGCTGGACGCCTTCCTGAGCGCGGATGACGGCAGGACGGACGCCGAGGAGTACGCCTACCTGGCGAGCCGTATCGCGAGCCCTGTGTTCCTCACGGGCATCGACGCCTCCGCGCAGGACTACCTCTTCCGCTACCACGAGCTGAACGACGCGGTGGCGGCGCCGTTAACGACGGACGTGTCCACGCCCGCGCAGACGCCGGCGCAGATTCTGGGAGCCAGCGGGCCGCTGGCGAACAACGCCTGGATTCAGGCGGGCGGCGTCCTGGAGCAAGGTGGCGTGCTGAACCAGACCACGCTCGAGTGGGCCTACTACAGCGCGTTCGGCCCCGCCCCGCGCACCTTCTCCGTGGTGACGCTCAACGAGCTCATCGTGCGTCTGAATTCGCCGGTGTTCGGCCAGACGCCGAGCAGCGCCGAGGTCAACGGCGCGGTGGCCTACCTGAGCGCGAACGCGGGCGAGGGCGCGCGCTACTACGTCACCACCTGGGTGGACCCGTACGGCCGCACGGGCCCCGGCGACATCGGCGGTTACGTGGTGGCGTCCGTCAACGAGGACCGCGACTCCGTCCGATTCATCGAAGTGATGACCTGGTCGCAGTAGGACCAGCGCCTGTCCACACAGGGCCGCAGATGCGGGTGACACGCTGAAGACCGAAGCGTGTCACCCGTGTTGAAGCTCCTCGGCGGGGAACTACTCCGAGCGCGTCCATGCCGCCGCCAGCGCAGCCAATTCGCCCTGACGCGACGGGTCCCTCAGCGCCAAGCTCGCCTGGCCCCAGTCGATGCCACGCACGATGATATGGCTCTGTCGCCCCTGCCTCCCGTGCTTGAAAGCATACACAAGCTCATCCGCGGGAGTGGCCCCTGCCTTGGGGTAGAGAACGATGACGGGCACAGGTGTGGCCCCTGCGTCTGGCGGCGCATGCGCCACGGCATAGACTGACATCTGGTACAAACTGCTTCGGTCGAGATGCCCCTCGTCGAGGTCCTTGTACTTGGTGTCCAACACCGCGACGACTTGCCCTTCACGCTCCAGGAGGATGTCAGGCCGGGGCTCCCGCGCTCGCGCGGAGAAGCCGGATGGCGCCCGCACGACCGAGTAGAGCCCTTCGATGCGCCGCTGGCGGGAAACCTCCGCGTCTCGCAGGTGCTCCCGCAGGAAACGCTCCACGAAGCGCTCGAAAAGCAAGGCCATGTCCCACAGGAATCCCGGGAGACGCTCCTCGCCAGGGGCCAAGTCCTCCAGCGAATCCGACATGCCCCTGCCCTCGTGAAGCAGGGACACCAGACGCAGGATGGGGGCATAGGCGGCCGTCAGCCGGGTCAGCCCGTGCTCCAGTCGCCGAAGGCACGCTGCATCCAGCACCATCGAGCCGCAGACTTCGCCCCAGTAGCGCTCGGTCCTTGCGAGTTCCGCCCTCAAGGCGGGAGAGTAGGCCGCATCCGCGGCCAGCTTCAGGCCGGCACGGACCATCCGGTTCTCCGGAATGTCCGTCGACAGGGTGTGATGGCTGCAAGGCAGGGATGCCCGCGTCAGCTGCATGGCCGCCTCCAGGCGCGGCAGGTTCAGGCGCCCCCTCGGGAGGGACAGCCATTCCTCCTGGGAGATGTAGCCTCGCCTCAGTCCTCGCCGCGAAAGCCGCTTCGTCTCCCCCAGAAGCTCGAGCGCGATGAGGTCCGCGAAGGAAGCCTCTGGAAGCAACAAGTCCACGGGCGCCGGGCGAGCCAACTTCTCGAGACCAAGGCCGTACTGCAGGATGTACCAGAGGTCCACTGGAGCGAGGCGTGGCTGCACTGTCACATGCAGCGGGCCGAGCCGAGCCACCCCCACATACCGCTGAGCCTTGATGGACACGCCCTCGCGGCCATCCATGACTCGCAGCGCGTTGCTCATCCCGAGCCGACGCGCGTCGCGTTCCACCTCCGGCTGGGTACGCCACAGCTCCCGAAGCACGGGGTGCTCAGAGGCGTGTGCCGTCTCCCACTCCCGAAGGACCAGTCTTGGCATCGTCGCCATCCGCTACTCCTCGACACCCTCTTCCGGGCCCGTTGGGGCCATGGCATCCGCCTCCACCAACGTGGGGTCCCACTCCCGCAGCGCTGTACGCAGATGATCCTCGTTCCCCAAGGAGAACAGCTCGTTGCGAATCTCACCGGAGCTGGCATCCAGGAGCTTGTTTCCAAGGATGTCCAGCAGCGCAACGGGCTGGTCGTAACAGTATTCCTGAAGAAGCGGCACGACCTCATGCCGCATGACCCGGCGGAAGTCAGCGAAGTCAGACAGCGGGCTTCCATCTCGCTGGAAGAACGAGTGCCCCACTTGAAGATTGCGCGCGCCGTGCGGCAGCGCCCGCACCAGGCGCTGGTTCAGCGTGACGAGCAGGCGCTTCAAGACCACGCCTCCTGCCTGGGCCTCCTTCAACACCGTGGGGTCCGGTAGCAACTCGATGAAACCGAATCGGCGGCGCAGCGCGCTGTCCAGCAGGGCGATGGAGCGATCGGACGTGTTCATCGTCGCGATGATTCGCACGTTGCGGGGGACCGAGAAGCGCTCCCGCGAATACGGCAGTTGGATGTGGACCCGTCCTCGCTTGTCCAACTCCAAGAGCGTGAGGAGCTCGCCGAAGATTCGGGCTGCGTCTCCGCGATTGAACTCGTCGATGAGCAGGAAGTGCAGGTGGTCCGGGTGCTGCTGCGCCTGCGCACAGATGGACCGGAACAGTCCCTCGCGCGGGGCGAAGCCGAGGGTCCCACTGCCATCGGTTTGGGGGCGGATCCCTTCGACGAACTCCTCATAGCCATAGGCCGGGTGGAACGTGCAGGCCCAGAAGCGCTGCTCTCCAGGCGACTTCGCGCCGCGCAGGCCCTCGCGCTCCCCCTCCGACAGGTCCAGCCAGCTTCGGCCAAAAGTGCTGCGCGCGGACAGCTCCTCCGCGGCCCGAAGCGCATGCCATGTCTTACCGGTGCCCGGAGGCCCATAGAGGATGACCTGCCCCTTGCGCAGCAATTCCTCATGGATGGCGGAGAGCATTCCCTCCAGTGGAGGGGGCGCGTACCTCGCCGGCCCTGGCGGCAGCATTGACGGCTGGCGGTGCCGAACATGCTCGACCCCCGCGAGCAACAGGTCGATGGCATTGTCGAGCGGATAGACGGTTGTCTGCAGTCCGGTCTTGTCCGGAGCATTGAATCTCTCCAGGGACAACCATTCGACGCTCCGGCGATGGGGAAACACGGCCCCCGGCTCGAAGCGATAGGGCCCCGTCACACGGCCCACTCCGACAATCCGCTGTCCATCCGCTGCGAAGACCCGGTCCCCCTCCTGTATGTTCGCGAAGAACCGCCACAACTGCGTCATCTCCTTGCCACGCTGCTGTGGGATGACATCCGGGTAGTGCCTCGCGAGCGCATGACGGATGGCTTCCTTCGCGTCGGTGCCTTGAAGCCCCTCCACCACCTGGTAGAGGTCTCCCAGCTCGGCCCACCCAACGGCGATGTACGAGCCCTCCGCCATTCCCTTCCATTGACTCTCACCCCCGCTGCCCACGGTTGTGCCCAACCGCCAGAAACGGCAGGGCGGCCCGTTGACTGTGTTGAGCAGGTGCGTGAAGAGCGACATGGGCAGCAAGGACCGCTCGCGCCGGAAGTCATGCCAGGCCTCAACGAACGTTCTCGCGCTGGAATAGAGCCCGCTGTCGGGAGGCCGGACCCCCATCTGAAGCAAGTGATGCCGTTGGTAATCGACCGAGTGATAGTCGTCGAGCCGGTCAGGAAACTGGAGGAACAGGTACTTGTGCAGAAATGCCAACCCGACGAGGTCTGGTGCGACGGCCTCTACTTCAGCCTGCAACCACCCGTAGTCGTTTGAAGTCGGATACGAGGGCAGCCTGGCGACGACGTCCCTCGCGGCCAGGAGCTGGTCCCGCTGGGTTTCGGCGATTCGCACCGCTTCGCTGATGTGGAGCTTCCGTTGGCCACCCGCCTCGCCACTATGAACGTACCATCCGCCATCCTCCGCTCGCTGATAGATGCCGAATTTCAGCGCCGAGCCACCCCGGATGCTTCCAAAAAGCCGGGCCTGAAAATCCTCCTGGTCTCGGAACTCCAGCCAATAGGCAAGGCAGTCACGACTCTCCCGGCCATGGAGTTCCTCCAGCAGCTCGACACCTTGGAGCCGACGCAGCTTGCTGGGAGGAAAGCGCGCCTGGAAGCTGCGAATCATCGCCTCCGCGCCGAAGTATTCGCTGGCATCGAGCCGGGAAAACGACCGCTCCAAAAGGTCCAGGTAGTCAGCATGGAGGACAGGCATCGCCCCACGACATCCCATTGCCGGTCCCGAGGCAAGCCGGAGCATCGCGGACGACGTGGCCCTCATGGTGGCGGATGCCGCAGCGGCGAGACAGCATCGCAAAAGGGGAAGCTCCGCTGGCAGGCTGCGCTACAGTGGATCGCAATCCGACACCACGCCCCCATCCCCATAATGAAATGAAGCTCGACACACCCGAAAACCTGTTTTCCGCCATCGAGCAGTGCAATGTCATCGAGGTGGAGAACCTGCTGGCGAAGGGAGCCGATCCCAACGAGGTCGACGTCCACGAATACCAATCGACGCCCCTGGCATACGCATGCAGGCACGGCGACGAGGCATCCGTGCGTGTCCTGCTGGACGCGAAGGCCAACCCCAACGTGGCGGCCTTTGAACCACCGTTGGTCGCGGCCACGGCGCATGGCTTCGCCAGCCTCGTGACGCTGCTGGTGAAGGCCGGCGCGGACGTGAATGCGGCGGATGAAACCGGTGCCAGCGCGTTGTGGACGGCCGCCGCGAATGGATTCGCGGACATTGCTCGATACCTGGTGGAAGCGGGTGCCAATCGCGAGCAGGAGGACAACGACGGCAAACTCCCGGTCGTCATTGCATTGGAGAATGAGCACGTCGCTCTCTCCAATTACCTGAAGGACCCGGCGAGCTATCCGGCGACCCATTCCTTCTGGCGCGGCAGCAAGAAACTCGCGCGGAACGCGGCCAAGGAACGACGTACCCAAGTCATCAACAAGGCCACGGGCCAGAACGACGACGCGGCCCAACCGGAATGGACCTTTTCCGGCGGAATGGCGCGCAGCCAGTGGGCGACCCAGGACTTCCCCTCGGTGGCCGCATCGGGGAACGTCAAGCTGGTGGAACAAATGCTGGACGCCGGCCTCGACCCCGACTGGACCCTGTTCAAGGGCACCCCGACAGGATTGATGCTGGCCGCGAACAGCGGCGAGCTCGGTGTGGTGAATCTCCTGCTCGCGCGCAACGCCCAGGTGAATCACCGCACGGACAAGGGGCTCACCGCACTGCACATGGCTGTCCACCGGCCGGGAGCATCGCTCGGGCGGCCCCGTCAGCGGCCCTCCTCGGCCCCTCTGCACCCTCCCTCCCCC
>NZ_JAAEAH010000153.1 GCF_010998615.1 Myxococcus sp. CA023
CCTCCCCCCCACGGCGGCAGCCCCCCCCGAAGGCACGCGCCGACGCATCCTGGAGACGGCCCTGCAGCTCTTCGCGAGCCGCGGCTATCACGACACGTCCATTCGGGACCTGGCGTCGGCCCTGGAGTTGCGGCCCAGCGCGCTGTACGCCCACTTCGCGGCCAAGGACCACGTCCTCGCGGAGCTGGTGCGCATTGGCCACGAGGCCCACTTCGAGGCACTGGAGACCGCGTTCCAGGGCGCGAAGCCCACGCCGGCGGACCAGGTGCGCGCGCTGGTTCATGCGCACACGCGCGTCCACGCGGAGCATCCGCAGCTCGCGCTGGTGGTGAACGAGGAGTTCTACGCGCTGAGCCTGGAGCTGGCGGCGCCCGCGCAAGCGCTGCGGGACAAGGCCAACGCCATGTTGATAGACGCCATCCAGCGCGGCATGGCCCAGGGGCAGTTCTCCCCGCTCCATCCCAAAATCACCGCCGCGGCGATTGTCGGCATGGGCTCTCGCATCCCCCACTGGTTCGAACCCGGCGGCCCCATCGCGGTAGAGACCCTGGCGAAGACCCACGCCGAGCTGGCGCTGCGGATGCTGGGAAGCGTCTCCGGCGCGTGAGGCCGCGCGACCCACCGCGTAGCTGCCGGCGGCCGGACGCCACCTGGAACGCGTACACCCCCAGCGTGGCGATACCCACGAGGAGGACGCCCCGCGCGCTCGACAGGACTCGGCGACACGGCCGGTTGCTGACCGTTGAATTTTCCCAACACGCTTGCGTCAGCAGGCGCATCCACCGCAACGGCGGATCCTTCCTCACGCTGGATACCCTCACATGACCACTCCCCGCACGCTCTGGAAGCTCACGACCCTCTCCCTCATGTTGTCCGCTCCCGCCTTCGCTGCCGACGAGGTCGAACAGGCCCAGGAGGACCGGGGCTTCGCGCTGGGACTGCGCGCGGGCTACGGCGTCCCACTGGGGCACGCCGCGGGCTCCGATCTCGGCGAAACCCCCAAGATGAGCGAGGTGTTCAAGAGCGCCATCCCCTTGCAGGTGGAGGCGGGATACTTCTTCAACTCGAATGTCTACCTGGGGGCCTACTTTCAGTACGCGCCCGTACTGATCGCCGAGGACTGCGGCTCGGACGTCAATTGCTCCGCCAACCAGATGCGCTTCGGCATCAACGCGTCCTACCACTTCCGGGCGGGAGAGAAGCTCATGCCCTGGATGGGCCTGGGCATCGGCTACGAGATGCTCAACTTGAATGTGTCCTCGAGCGAGGACGGCGTGGAGGCCACCGTTGGCACGGGCGTCCGCGGCATCGAGTTCGCCGCCCTCCAGGCCGGCGCCGACTATCGCATCAACGACACGTTCTCCATCGGGCCCTACCTGTCGCTGGCGGCCGGCGTCTACCAGTCGTCGACCTCCAGCATTGAGATGAAGAACGTGCCCATCATTGGTGATGTCTCCGAGTCGGAGTCGGAGAGCATCGACAACAAAACGGTCCACGCCTGGCTGTCCGGCGGCGTGCGGATGCAGTTCCGCTTCTAGGCCGCGCCCACCTCAGTCCAGCAGGTGCGGGTTGCGCAGGATGAGCAACCCCGCCTGCACGGTGGCGGCGTAGTCGTTGAGGTGCCCGGCGCCGATGAGCGCCGTCACGTCACGGCTGCCCCCCGCGGTGAGCGCGGCATCCACCTTCTTGCTGCCCTGGTTGTACGCGGCGAGCGCCAGCCGCCAGTCGCCGTAACGCGCGTGCAGGTCCGACAGCAGCGCGGCGGCGGCCTGGGACTCGCGCGCCACGTCCAGCCGCTCGTCGCGCGCCTCACTCACCTCCAGCCCGTAGCGGCGCGCCGTCTCCGGGATGAACATCCACACGCCTGCGCCGCGCAGGCCCGGCGCCAGCGAGGGCCGGCCATCCGTCTCCGGCATGTTCGTCGCGGCGGACTCGACGACGGCCACGGCCAGCAGTCCCTCGGGCAGCCCCTTGTCACGTAGCGGCGCGGAGAGCGCCTCCCGCTGCGTCACCAGGTTCGCCAGCGCGCGCTTCATGAACGCGCGGCCCTTCTCCGAACCGGTGAGCGCGTTGAGCCGCGCCAGCACGTGCGCGTCCACCACCACCGGCAAATCCCCCTCCCGCTGGCTGGATGTCGCGAGCGCCTGCGCCTCCGCGAGCGTCACCGCGCGGCCCTGCGCCACGCCTTGCGACAACGCGGCGAGCGGCACCAGGACGAGACACAGCGCGGCCAGGAGCGCGGAAACACCCTGGGCACGGGCGGGACGAGGCTGGAAGAGCATCTGGATTCTCCGGGTGGTGGGGTGGGACATGCCGGTGACACCGGCGGGAAGGGGGGACTCGGGCCGCACCGACAAGGCCGCCTGGAGCAGGCACCGCGCGTAGGCCTGCGCCTGGGCCCGGCCAGTGGCCACCAGCGCTTCGTCACACGCCAGCTCCTGGAGTGAGACCATCCACTGGGACAGGGCATATGCGCCCGGATGCCAGAAGAAGGCGCCCGTGAGGACGAGCCGCGCGAAGGCCCGGTGCGTGTCGCGCTGGCGGTGGTGCTGAAGCTCGTGAAGCACCGTCAGCCGGAAGGACTCCGCATCCTCCAGCAGCGCGGGCGGCACCACCACCCACGCGGAGGGCTGACGTCCGGCGCGAGGAAACCACGCGGAGAAGGCCGGCATGCCCGCCTCGCCCAGCACCACGGCGACACGCCCCACGCCGCGCACGCGGGGCAGCGACTCCAACTGACGCAGCAGGCGCGCATGTCGCACCAGCGCCCGTGTGATGAAGGCGCCTCCTCCCACCAAGAGCGCCAACGCCGCCGCGGGCAGCACGGGCGGCAGCGCGGGCGCGGACTCCCGAGCCCGAGCAGGCTCCGCCACCGGACGCGGCTCCCACAAGGGCGCGGGCAGCCGTCCCGCGTGGCGCGCCACGGAACGCTCGAAGGTGAAGCGGGGCCCGGTGGGCACCAGCGCGTGCACGGCCGCGGCCAACAACGGCAGCACCAGCGTGAGCAGCAACACGCCACGCGCCACCCTCAAGGACTGCCGCGCCGACAGGGGACGGCCCAGCCGCGACAGCAGCGTCAGCGCCAACCAGGCCAGCGGCGGCGCCACGGCGAGCAGCAGCGCCTGCGTCAGATAGAGCGACGCGAGCTCACGCAGCACGGCGCTCACGGCTTGCGCCCCTTCGCGTCGAGCAGCTTGCGGAGCTGGTCCACGTCCGAGGCGGACAGGGGCACCGCCTCCACCAGCCGCGCCACCAGCGCGGAGGGCGTGCCGTCGAACACCGTCTCCACCAGGTGACGCACGCTCTGCGCCTCATAGGCGTCGCGCGGCAACACCGCCGAGTACAGGTGACCACGGCCCTGCTTGCGGCTGTGCACCACGCCCTTCTGCTCCAGGATGCGCAGCACCGTGGAGACGGACGTGTACGCCAGCGCGCGCTCCGGCGGCAGCGCGGCGAGCACGTCCGCCACACTCACCTCACCGAGGCGCCAGACGATGTGCATCAACTCCAGCTCCACCGGCGTCAACGGCCGTGGAGCCAGTTCGGGCTCAGGCTTGCGAGTCACGAGAGAACCTCCGTGACGCGCAAACTACTAAGGGATTAGTTCCAATTCAACTAACCACTTAGTTACTCACTGACGGAGCTCCTGTCCCTACACACCGAGCGCCTCCCGCAGCTCCGGCAGGCGCCGCGACCGCACCGCGCCGTAGACGAACCGGTCCGGACGCAGCACCACCACGTCCGCGGCATGCTTGGAGAACCAGTCCGCCAGCTTCCCGGTGACGTCCACCACCGCGGGTGCATCCTCGGAGGCCTCGTCCACCGCCTCCGCCGGAGGATGGAACGTCACCATGCGGCCACCCAGCGACTCGGCCAGCTCGCGCGCCGCCTCCAGCTCCGCCGACGGCGCGTTGCCCCGGCACAGCACCGTGAACTCATTGCCCAGGGTGTCGTCCAACAGGACCTCCTCACCCGACGGCAGCTTCACGCGCGGCTGGATGAAGTACTCGCCCTTGTCGCCGAAGTAGTAGCCGCTCGCGTGCGCCGGGGCCTCCTTGAACTCGAAGCCCTCGATGAACTTGCGCACCCGGGGGATGCGCTGAAGGGTG
The DNA here is from genome assembly GCF_010998615.1 of Myxococcus sp. CA023. Taxonomy (GTDB): domain Bacteria; phylum Myxococcota; class Myxococcia; order Myxococcales; family Myxococcaceae; genus Myxococcus. The sequence continues at coordinate 4,110 of NZ_JAAEAH010000153.1, forward strand.
CGCAGCAGCGCGTCACGCGCGGAGGCCACCATGGGGTTGCGCGCCAGGAACAGGTGCCCCACCCGCACACACAGCTTCTGCACCGCCTCCACGTGCGGCCGGCGCTCCTGCTCATAGGTGTCCAGCAGCGACGCGGAGGACTGCCCGTGCAGCACGCGCTTCAGCTTCCACGCCAGGTTGGACGCATCCCGCATCCCCGACACCAGGCCCTGGCCCATGAAGGGCGGCATGGTGTGCGCCGCGTCGCCCAGCAGGAAGACGTTGCCATGGCGCCAACGCGCCGCGTTGAGGCAGTGGAACGTGTAGACCGAGGCACGCTCGATGCGCACGCGCTTGGGGTCCACGTACGGCGCGATGAGCTCGGAGATGGTCTCCGACTTCTCCAGGTGCTCGCGCGTCTCGCCGGGCATCATCATGAACTCCCAACGAATCTGGTTCACCGCGCCGGTGGCCACGAAGGCCGGACGCTTCGGGTCGCACACGAAGCGGCAGATTTCCGGCACCTCCCCTTCCACCACGGTGCCGGACACCGCCAGCCAGGGCTCGCCATAGGCCCGTCCCGACATCGGGATGCCCAGCGCCTTGCGCACGGTGCTGCGCGCGCCGTCACACGCCAGCAGGTACTTCGCGCGGATGGAGCGCTGCTCGCCCGTGAACGAGTCGTGGTAGCGCACCGTCACCCCGTCGGAGTCCTGCACCACGGCCTCCACGCTCACGCCCTTGCGCAGCTCCACGTGCTCGAAGCGGTTGAGCCCGTCGCGCAGCGCGCCCTCCAGCAGCGGCTGGTGGAAGAACCACAGCGGCGTGTGGCCGAAGCCGAAGTCCGTCTCGCCGGTGTGAATCTCCGCGAAGCGCTTGCCCGTGCCGCCCACGTACTCCGCGAAACGGCTTTCCCGCATGTCGCTTTGCAACAAATCCAACAGTCCGGTGGACTGGTAGATGCGCAGGCCTTCGTCGTCGCACGAAAAGGCCCGGGGCTCGCCGTGCGGCGCCACGTCCCGCTCCAACAGCAAGGTGCGCACACCCATGAGACCCAGCAGGTTGCCCGTCAACGCTCCCACCGGACCACACCCGCTGATGATGACGTCCACCTGCGTGTCCGTCTGCTGACTGTCACAACCCATGGATGCCTCCCGGGGCAATGTCTGGCATTTTTAATAACGAATCAGGTGTGACCACGGTGTGACGGGTCCGGAAGCCTGGATCAGCATCCGCTCAGAGCGGCGAGCTGCCGTGTGACGGAAAAACCACACGCAAAAATTGTCACTGCTGGGGCAATCCCTACCCGTGACGGAGGTTTTCGGCGGACGTGTTACCTTAGGGCCCCGCCCATGCGAGGAATCCCGGAGGACATGGCAGCCGACGGCCTGGTAAATACACAACGCTTTCACCTGGAACTCTTGGGCGAAGCCCGGCTCCGGGTCGGCGACATACGCATCCCACTGGAGCGGCGGACCGCGGCGGTGCTCGCATGGCTGGCATTAGAAGGCCCTCACCCGAAGTACCGCCTGGCCGGCCTCCTGTGGGCAGAGTCCGGAGAGACGACCGCGCGCAACAACATGCGACAGCTGCTGCGCCGGCTGCGGCTCGCTTGCGGCGCGGAGCTGGTGCAGGGCACCGATGTCCTCTCGCTGTGTGAGAGTGTTGTCTCGGACGCCGCCGAACTCCAGGCCCACGTGCTCGAGGGGCGATACTCGGAAGCCCTCACGCTGGAAGGCGTGCTCCTGGGTGCCCTGGAATACGAAGATTGCTCAGAATTCCAAACATGGTTGGAAGGTGCGCGTGAGCGGTTGGACAAGCTTCGCCGCCGGGCCGCCGTGGCGGAGTCGGAGTCGCGGGAGAAGCGGGGGGACCTGACGGGTGCACTGGCGCTCGCGGAGCAGCTCCTCATCATGGACCCGTATTCGGAAGAAGCGTGGCGCCGGCTGATGCGGCTGCACTACGTGGCGGGCGACCGCATGGCCGCGCTCAACGCCTTCGAGCGGTGCCGCCGCCTGCTGCGCGAGGAGCTGGACACCACGCCGCTGCCGCAGACGGTGGCCCTGGCGCGCGAAATCGAGCGGGGCCCGCCCGCCCCCAAGC
>NZ_JAAEAH010000154.1 GCF_010998615.1 Myxococcus sp. CA023
GGCGCCCACCCCGCCGGCTCCCGCGGCCCCCGCGGCGACGGGCGGCCTCAAGCCCGCTCCCACCACGGGCGGGCGCAAGCCGCGCATCCTCATCGTGGATGACAGCGAGATGACGGCCCGCATCATCGAAGCGGACCTGGTGGCCAAGGGCTTCGAGGTCCACGTCGCCGACACCGCCGACAAGGCCACGAAGATCATCCTCAAGAAGCAGACGCGTCCGGACCTGGTGCTGCTGGACGTGCGCATGCCCAACGTGAACGGCGAGCAGTTCTGCCGCTTCATCAAGAGCAACAGCCTCTTCAAGGGCATCAAGGTGCTGCTGTGCTCGGGTGAGAACGTCGAGGAGTTGCAGCGCATCTGCCGCGAGGCGGGCGCCGACGGCTACATCCCCAAGGACGCGGTGATGGGCAACCTGGTGGCCAAGGAGCTGATGCCCACCGGTAACGAGTAGTCCCCCGGGGCCGCGTCGCGGCCCCTCCTGGCGTGTTGCCCCCGAGGCCGCGCCACCTGCCTCCCGAGGACGGAGCGCCCACCAGGCCTCCCGTCCGACGGAGGAAGGAACGCCTTCCCCCGCCCCCAGGGCGCTACCGGACCCCGGCCGCGTTCTCGCGCTCTTCCAGCCCGCGCGCGAAGTTGCCCACGATGAGCCCCGGGCGCGCCGCCTTCAGCCGCTGAAGCAGCGTGCGGATGCCCACCGGCTCTCCTCCCGCGCCGCGCTCGCGCGCCACTTCCAGGTACTGCAGCGGGTCGATGCACAGCGAGCGCGTCTGAACCTGGTCCACGCGGTACTTCTTCACCAGCCGCTCCAGCGCCCGCACCTCGCCCTCGCGGTCGGTGACGCCGGGGAACAGCAGCAGGTTCAGCGCCAGGTACGCGCCGCGCTCACGCGCCAGGGCGATGGAGGCCTCCACGTCCTCCCAGCCGTACTTCACCGGCTTGTAGTAGGCCTCGTAGAGGTCCTTCACCGCCGAGTTGAGCGACACACGGATGGCGTCCAGCCCCGCGTCGAAGAGGGTCTCCAGCCCGCGCGTGAGGCTGGCGTTGGTGTTGATGTTGATGGAGCCCGCCTGCGTGCGCGCCCGCATGTAGCGGATGGCCTCGGCAATCTGCTTCCAGCGCGTGAGCGGCTCGCCCTCGCAGCCCTGGCCGAAGCTCACCATGGTGCGGCCCGGCGCGTGCTCCAGGTGGAAGAGGCCAATCTGGCCCATCTCCTCTCCCGTGGGCCCGTCATCCATGCGCTCGTGCGACGCCGGCGGGCCGTCCGCCGGCTGGTCGGAGATACAGCCCACGCAGCGCGCGTTGCACATGACGGACGCGGGGATGGCGGCCTCGTCACGCACGTAGAAGGTGTTCTGCGACGTGAAGCACCGATAGAGCATCGCGCACGTCTTGAGCTGCTTCAGCACCCGGTTGTCCGGGAAGCGCGCCATGTGCTTCGCCACCAGGTCCTTCATGTCCGGCGTGGAGAACCGCTCCGGGTCCCAGTGGGAGCGACGGTCGGTATGGATGGCCCACGCCACCGGCCCCTCTCCCACCCAGGCCGCGGCGGTGTACGCCCACTGCGGCAGCACGGGGCCACTGCCCTTCACCTCGCCGGGGAGGAAGGTGCGCGTGTAGCCGGGGGGCAGCAGCGCGCCCACTGCGTTGGGGACAAACGTCTTGCCCCCCACCTTCATCTCCCGGACGAGCTCCAGCTCCCCCGACTCCGGATGCAGGCCCACCGGGAGGCGCCCTGGCAGGTGGACGAGCCGCCCGGAGGACGGCAGCGGAATGGGCTTGTCCTGCGGAGGAACGAGCTCTTCCCCGCTGCGCAACGTGGCGAGCAGGTACGGATGTTCCATCACCCGTCCCTTGGGGTCCGCGAATAGGAGCTTTGGAGCAGACGTCATGTCCCTGGTAACTAACACGAGCGGCGCATGCTTCATCACGCATCGCATCCAACGCCTCGCGTCATGTCTCCAGGGGTGTTTGACGCAAATGGCGCTCATGCGGGGCTGTCCGCCCGCGCCTTGATTCCCCCTTGGGCCCTCGTTAGGGTCCGCGCGCTTTTTTACGTCCCCTCTCGGAGGCAGTCGTGATCGTCGGAGTTCCCAAGGAGATCAAAACCCGCGAGTACCGCGTCGGCATGGTGCCGGCTGGCGCCGCCGCCTTCGTCGCCGCGGGTCACACGGTCCTGATCGAGACGAACGCCGGCGTTGGCTCCGGCATCCCCGATTCGGAGTACCAGCGCGTCGGCGCACAGATCGTCTCCACCGCGGACGAGATCTGGAAGCGCTCGGAGATGATCATCAAGGTCAAGGAGCCCATCGCGGCCGAGTACGCGCGCATCCAACCCGGCCAGATCATCTATACGTACTTCCACCTGGCCGGCGTGGACCCAGAGCTGACCAAGACGCTGCTCCAGAAGAAGGCCGCGGCCGTGGCCTATGAAACGCTGCAGCCGGACGACGGCAGCCTGCCGCTGCTCAAGCCCATGAGCGAGGTGGCCGGAAAGATGGCCATCCAGGTGGGCGCCAAGTGCCTGGAGCGGGCCCACGGCGGCAAGGGCATCCTCCTGGGCGGCGTGCCCGGCGTGCGCCGGGGTCGCGTCACTGTCATCGGCGGCGGCGTGGTGGGCCTGTGTGCCGCCAAGGTGGCGGTGGGCATGGGCGCCGAGGTCACCATCATCGACGTCAACATGGAGCGCCTCACCTACCTGGATGACGTGTTCCTCGGCCGAGTCGGCGTGCTGGCCTCCGACTCGGAGAGCATCTCCCGCTCCGTGCGCGAGGCCGACCTCGTCGTGGGCGCGGTGCTCATCCCCGGTCGCAAGGCCCCGAAGCTCGTCTCCGAGGCCCTCATCTCGGAGATGAGCCCGGGCTCCGTGGTGGTCGACGTGGCGGTGGACCAGGGTGGTTGCATCGAGACGTGCAAGCCCACCACGCACGACAACCCCACGTTCGAGGTCCACGGCGTCGTCCACTACTGCGTCGCCAACATGCCCGGCGCCGTGCCGCAGACGTCCACCTACGCCCTCACCAACGTCACCCGCCCCTATTCGCTCCGGATCGCCAACCAGGGCCTGGCGGCGGCCGTGAAGGAGGACCGCGCCCTCGCGCGTGCGATGAACACCTACAACGGCCACGTCACCTACGAGGCCGTCGCGAAGGACATGGGCTACGCCTACATGCCCATCACGGACGCGCTCGCCGGCAAGTAAGCCCGGTAAGCAGGCAAACGACGCAGTCCCTGGCGGGGAGGTTCGGATGGCGACATCCGGCCTCCCCGTTCGTTATCTCTGCTAGGGAATATGTTTCCCTGGCCGGCGTCGTGTATTCCCGAAGCGGGCGTCCGGGCGGGTGTCGTGGGATGCCGTTGTTGCCCTGGTTGTTCCCGTGCATACATTTGGCGGGTAAGCGACAACTCATTCCCCTTTTGTTTCGGGCCCTTGGAAGGCGGGACATGTTGGATTTCAGGCAACCCAACCGGACGAAGCAGGAATTCGAAGAGCTGGCGCTCGCCCATCTGGACCCGCTCTATTCGGCGGCGCTTCGCCTGACGAAGAACGAGCGCGACGCCGAGGACCTGGTGCAGGACACCTGCATGCGGGCGTACCGCTTCTTCGACAAGTTCGAGCGCGGGACGAACATCAAGGCCTGGCTCTTCAAGATTCTCACCAACACCTTCATCAACCGCTACCGGCGGAAGGTGAAGGAGCGCACGGTGGTCGAAGGCGTGGAGCGCGAGGCCGTCCACGAGCGCTTCGTGAGCCGGGACGCGACGGACTTCGCGGCCAACCCCGAGCAGTACTTCTTCGACCGGCTCCTGTCGGACGACGTGCTGCGGGCCATTGACGCGCTGCCCATCGACTTCCGGCTGGTGGTCATCCTCGCGGACCTCCAGGAGTTCTCCTACAAGGAGATCGCGGAGATTCTTGAGTGCCCCGTGGGCACGGTCATGAGCCGCCTGTTCCGCGGACGCAAGCTCCTGCAGAAGAACCTGCGTGAGTACGCCGAGGGCCAGGGCGTATTCCGGCACGACGGGGAGCCGGTGAACGCCCCCGCGGACCTGGAAGAGTATCGCCACAGGAAGAAGACAGGGTAGAAACCCGTTCCTAGCGCGCGCCATGAACTGCCAGGACCTCGAACGGCTGCTCTATCCGTACCTCGACGGCGAATTCCAGCCCGAGGAACGAGTGGACCTCGAAACCCACCTCTCCGGGTGCGCTGATTGCCGGCGCCGCGCGGAGGAAGAGAAGCAGATGCAGCAGGCGCTGCGGCGAGCCGCGCGCCACTCCGTTTCGGGCATGCGGGCCCCCGCCGCGCTCCGGGCCGGCATCGAAGTGGGCCTCAAGCAGGAGCAGCGCCGCGTCCAGTTCGGCGTCTGGCTGCGCGCCGGGGCCATGGCGTTGGTGGTGGTGACGGTGGGCGGCGGCTGGGCCGCGTTCCACGCCGAGCAGCGGCTGAGCGCGGCCAGGGCGGAAGCGGTGCAGCGCCATAGCAAGAGCAAGGCGCTCCCCTTCGAGATTGCCTCCAACACGCCGGAGCAGGTGGAGGAGTGGTTCAAGGACAAGGTGGATCCGCGCATCACCGTCCCGCAGATCCCCAAGGCGAAGCCGCTGGGCGGGCGCATCTCCATCCTCAACGGCCGCGAAGTCGCGTACATCAGCTACGAGACGCTTCCGGACAACGAAGGTGAGCCGAGCCGCCGCTTGGGCGTCTTCGTACTCCCTGGCGACAACGAAGTCGTCATCCCGAAGTTCCAGGCCCTGCAAGCCGTGGAAGTGGACTCCGCGCAGGGCTTCAACGTCGTCACCTGGCGCGACGATGAAATCGTCTACGAGATGGTGACGGACATGGACGAAAGCGACATCCGCCGGATGCTCGCCGAGCGCGACAGCGGTGAGAAGCTCGCGCGCAAGTCCGCGCCGGAGGCCGACGAGCCGCTGTATTCGCTCCCGCCCTCGCCGCGCACGCCGCACTCCTGGCCTCCCATCTCCGTCGAGCCGGTGACGTACCCGACGTACCCTCAGTGACGGAAACGTCGGCTGTGTGACGGCGCTTGCCCGCTCCCCGGGCAGCCGGAATTCCGCCCGGTCCGAACATTGACGCTCCCGCACATGGCCGATAGCCTCGACGCACATCATCACCTTGCGCGTCGCGGCCGGTAGGGCGTTTGTGCGCGCCGCACACCAGGACGGGCCGTCCCTCCATGTCGAAGAAAATCCTGATCGTCGAAAGCGACACCGCGCTCTCCGCCACCCTGCGCTCGGCCCTGGAGGGCCGGGGCTTCACGGTCGACGAGACGACCGACGGCAAGGGCAGCGTGGAGCAGATCCGCAGGGACCGGCCGGACCTCGTGGTGCTCGCGGTGGACCTGTCCGCGGGACAGAACGGCTACCTCATCTGCGGCAAGCTGAAGAAGGACGATGACCTCAAGAACGTCCCCATCGTCATCATCGGCAACCCGGACGGCTTCGCGCAGCACCGCAAGCTGAAGGCCCACGCCGACGAGTACGTCGCCAAGCCGGTGGACGCGGATCAGCTGGTGGAGCGCGCGGGTGCGCTGATCGGCTTCCCCGAGCTGCCCGCCACCGAGGACGTCGTCGACGAGAGCCTCACGCTGGACGCGCTCGGCGACGAGCCGATGACGGCGGACTTCGGCGAGGAGATCTCCGTGGAGACCGCGGAGGAGCCTCCCGTCACCGGCGAGGAGCTGGACCTGGACGCAGCCTTCGGCGACCTGTCCGCGCCCGAGGAGACGCCGTCCTTCGAGGAAGAAGTCGTCGTCGCGCCGCCCGAGGCGGTGGTGGAAGGCGTGGAGGAGGACTTCTCCACGCTCGACTCGTTGGGCACCGACTCGGAGGATCCGCTCGAGGGGCTGGATGACTCCGACGAGAAGACGGTGATTGGCTTCATCGCTCCGGCCCCCGCGGCCGCGCCTCCGCCCGAGCCGCCCCGCGCCGTCGCGCCGCCCCCGGTGC
>NZ_JAAEAH010000155.1 GCF_010998615.1 Myxococcus sp. CA023
CGAAGCCCGTCGGCGCCATTTGCAGCCACACCTCCTCCGGCCCGAAGTCCGCCACACCCCCTCCCAACACCAGCCGCGTCACCGCTCGCTGCGGCACCGCCACCCCCTTCGGCTTCCCCGTGCTTCCCGACGTAAACATCACGTACGCCAGGTTGCCCCCTCCTACTCGCGCCTCCGGGTTTGTCTCCGGCTGCCTGGCAATCTGCGTGTCCCACTCTGTGTCCACGCACACCACCAACTCGCCACCCGACGCCACTTCGTCCGCCAGCTTCTCCTGCGCCACCAGCAGCGCCACCCCCGCCTCCCTCTTCATCCACCCCAGCCGCTCCAGCGGGTAGCTCGCGTCCAGCGGCACGTACACGCCTCCCGCCTTCAGAATCCCCAGCGCGCTCACCACCCACTCCAACGAGCGCTCCACGCACAATCCCACTCGTACTTCGGGGCCCACTCCCATTCCCCTCAGGTGGTGCGCCAACTGGTTCGCTCGGCGATTCAACGCCTCGTAACTCACCTGCTGCCCTGCCCACTCCACTGCCACCGCGCCCGGTGTCCTCTCCACCTGCGCTTCAAACAGCTCCGCCAGCGATGCGTCCCTCGGGTACTCCTCTCGCCGCCTGCTCCACTCCTCCACCAGGACGCGCCGCTCCTCCCCCGACATCAACGACAGCTCGCCCAGGCGCGTCTCCGGATTCGCGACGGCGGCCTCCAGCAGCACCGACACCTGCTTCAGCAGCCGCTCCGCCGTCTTCGCCTCGAACAGGTCGCTGTTGTAATTGACTGACGCGGCGGCACCTTCCGGCAGCTCGACGACGAACATCGACAGGTCGAACTTCGACGTCTGAATCCGCGCGTCCATCACCGTCAGCGACAATCCCTGTCGCAGCTTCACTTCGGGCGCAGGCGTGTTCTGAAGTGTCAGGGAGACTTGAAACAACGGGCTGCGACTCAGGTCCCGCTCCGGCTGCAATGCCTCCACCAGCTTCTCGAAGGGGACGTCCTGGTGCGCGTAGGCGCCCAGGGTCACCTCACGTACCTGCGCCAACATATCCCGGAAGGAAAGCTCGGGACGTACGCGAGCCCTCAGCACCAGGGTATTGGCGAAGTTGCCGATGAGCCCCTCCGTCTCCGCCTGCGTGCGCCCCGCGATGGGGAAGCCCACGCTGATGTCGTCCTGCCCCGAGAGCCGCCACAACACGGTCTGATACGCCGCCAGCAGCACCATGAACGGCGTGGCCCCTTCTCGCCGCGCGGTCGCCTCCACTTGCTGCCACAGCGCCTTCGGCCACATCTGCCGCTGGACTCCGCCTCGAAAGGTCTGCGCCGCGGGGCGAGGCCTGTCCGTGGGGAGGTCCAGGAATCGCGGCGCACCCGCCAGTGCCTCGCGCCAGTAGCGGACCTGCGCTTCCAACACCTCGTCCTTCAACCACTCGCGCTGCCAGAGCGCGTAGTCCGCGTACTGCACGGGCAGCTCCGGCAATGGTGACGGCAGCCCTTGCGAGAAAGCGTCATAGAGCGCCGCCAACTCCCGAAGCAGCACGCTCGCGGACCAGCCGTCCGAGACAATGTGATGCAACAGCAGCACGAGGACGTGCGCCTGCTCGGACTGCTTCAACAGCAGGGGGCGTAGCAGCGGACCACGCGCGAGCTCGAATGAGCGGTCGACTTCCGCGCGCACCCGGTGCCGCACCTCGGACTCATCCTGGGCGCCCAGCTCCACCACGGAGAGGTGGAACGGCGATGGCGAAGCAATGCACTGGACAGGTGCTCCGCCCTCATCCGGGAAGGCCGTACGCAGGACTTCATGACGGCGCACCAGCTCCGAGAAGGCTCGCTCCAGGACAGACACATCCAGGGGGCCCTCCACCCGCAGCACATACGGTACGTTGTACTCGGTGCCGCCCGGCTTCAGCTGATCCAGGAACCACAGTCGCTGCTGCGCGAATGACAGCGGCACCCGATCCCCCCGAGGCATCGGACGCAGCGCGGGCAGCGTCTGGCTTCGAGTCGCCTGCTCCACCTGCTGGGCAAAGGACCTCAATGTAGGGGCCTCGAAGAGGGCGCGTAGTGGGACCTCTACGCCCAGGACCGCACGCACACGCGCCACCACCTGCGTGGCCAGTAGCGAATGTCCACCCGACGCGAAGAAGTCGTCCTCCCGGCCCACCCGCTCCATCCGCAAGACGTGGGCCCAGACAGCGGCCAACGACGCTTCCATGGGGGAAGCCGGCGCCTCATAGGCGGGAGCCGAGCCACGCGCCGACACGTCCGGCACGGGCAGCGCGCGCCAGTCCACCTTGCCATTGGGTGTCAGCGGCAGGGCGTCCAGCACCACCAGCGCCGACGGCACCATGTGCCCAGGAAGCCGCTGCTGGAGGAAGGCCCTGAGGGCCGCGATGTCCGGAGCAGCCCGGACCACACGAACGGCGTAGCCCACCAGCCGTTTATCTCCAGGCACCTCTTCTCGCGCGACCACCACCGCGTCCTGGACGTCGGGATGCGCTCTGAGCACCGCCGCCACTTCTCCGGGCTCTACCCGGAACCCTCTCACCTTCACCTGGAAGTCCGTCCGCCCGATGAACTCCAGTCGCCCATCCCCCAACCACCGCACCTTATCCCCCGTGCGGTACATCCTCGCTCCAGCCACCCCACTGTACGGGTCCGGCACGTACCGCTCCGCCGTCAACTCCGGGCGCCCCACATACCCTCGCGTGACCTGCGCCCCTCCCACGTACAGCTCTCCCCCCACTCCCACCGGCACAGGACGCAGGCTCCCATCCAGTACGTACACCCGCGTGTTGCCCATCGGCCGTCCCAGCGGCACCGCCGCGGGTGACTCCGCTCGACGCGGCAGCTCCACTCGCCCCGCCAGCACGCCCACCGTCGTCTCCGTCGGGCCGTAGTGGTTGTGCACCTCGCACCCGGGCGCCAACGTCGCCACCTGCTCCAGCAGGCTCCACGAGGCCGCCTCTCCTCCCACCACCAGCCGCTTTGTCGGCAACACCTGCCCGGGCGCGGCGCCACTCATCAGCGCCGCGAGGTGCGAGGGCACGACCTTCAAACACTCCACCCCATGCCGCTGGAAGTACTCCTCCACTCCCGCCGCACTGCTTGCCCTCTCCTGCGTCAGCACATGCAGCAGTCCACCCGTCCACAGCGCCGCGTACAGCACCGTGTTTCCCAGGTCCGCCGCCAACGTCGACACCAGCGCGAAGCGTGTGCACTCCGCCAACCCCAGCCGCGCATTCGCCGCTTCCACGTAGTTGGCAAGCTGTCCGTGTGTGACAGCCACGCCCTTGGGTCGCCCCGTGCTTCCCGATGTGAACAGCACGTACGCCAGTTGCTCGGGTTGCACCTCTACCCGCGGTGCTTCCGTCGGCTGCGCCTCGAGCCGCGCCGAGTCTCCATCCATCTCCACCCGGCGCGCCGACATCCCCTCGAACGTCGGCGCGTGCCGCGCCTGCGTCACCACCACCGGCGCGGCCACTTCTTCCACCAGCGCGCGCAGACGGGACACAGGCTGCGCGGGGTCCAGCGGCACGTAGGCGCCTCCCGCCTTCAGGATCCCCAGCATCGCCACCACCCACTCCACGCCCCGCTCAAGGCACAGCGCCACTGGCACTTCCGCGCCCACCCCCATTCCCCTCAACTGGTGCGCCACTTGGTTGGCCTGCGCCTCCAACTGGCGGTACGTCAGCTCCCGCACCTCGCACCGCACCGCGGGCGCCTCCGGCGTCCGCTCCGCGTGGTGCGCGACGCGCCGGTGGACAGCCTCCCACCGGAAAGCCGTTGCCGAACCGTTCCACTCCACCAGCACCTGATGACGCTCGGCATCGGTCAGCAGCGGTATCTCGGAGAGGGGCGATTCGGGCCGCGTGGTGACGGCCTTCAGCACCTGCTCCAGGTGGAACACCATCCGCTCCGCCGTGGCCGCCGTGAAGAGGTCGGTGCTGAACTGGAGCAAGCCCTCGAAACCCCGTGGCGTCTCCCCCAGGCTCAACGAAAGCTCGAAGCGGGCCGCCTCCTTGTCAATCAACCCCATCGGCTTCACGGTCAGCGCGGGCAGCGCCAACGGCCCCACCGGGGCGTTCTGCAACACGAAGAGGACCTGGAAGAGCGCGCTGCGCCCCAGGTTCCGCTCGGGTTGCAGATGCTCCACGAGCTTTTCGAAGGGAAGATCCTGATGCTCGTACGCCCCCAGTGTGCGCTCACGCACCTGCGCCAGCAGTTCGCGGAAGGTGGCATGGGGCTGGACCTGAGCGCGGAGGACCAGGGTGTTGACGAAGAAGCCGATGAGCCCCTCCGTCTCTTCGTACCGGCGACCCGCGATGGGCGAGCCCACCAGCACGTCCTCCTGCCCCGAGTAGCGCGACAGCAGGAGCTGGAAGGCCGCCAGCAGCACCATGAAGGGCGTGGCTCCCTCCGCATGGGCCAGCGCCGTCACGGCGTCGCTCATCGGCCGTGGCAACCGCACCGGCACCCATGCCCCGCGGTGCGACAACGTCGCCGGCCTGGGCTTGTCGGTGGGCAGCTCCAAATGAGGAGGCGCGCCAGACAGCTGCTGCCGCCACCAGTCGAGCTGTGTCTCCAACACGGCCCCGCTCAGCCATTGCCGCTGCCACACCGCGTAGTCCGCGTACTGCACGGGCAGCTCCGGCAACCCGGGAGACCGTCCTTCGAGGAAGGCCGCATAGAGCGCGCCCACCTCGCGGACCAGCACGCCCAGCGACCAGCCATCCGAGACGATGTGATGCAGCACCAGCACCAGCGCGTGCACGTCCGGCGACAGCCGCGACAGCCCCACGCGCACCAGGGGGCCGCGCTCCAGATGAAACGGTCTCAGGGCTGTTCGCGTCGCACGCGCGCGGAATTCGGCCTCGCGTTCCTCTTCCGGCAGCGCGCTCAAGTCCTCGAAGGCGAGTTGGACGTCCATGGCCGGATGGATGACCTGGACAGGCTGACCCTCGTGGGAGGCAAACGTGGTGCGCAGCGACTCATGGCGCGCCACCAGCGCGGAGAACGCACGCTGCAACGCGTCCACATCGAGTGAGCCCTCGATCCGGAGGACGATGGGGACGTTGTAGCTGGCACTGCCCGGGTGGAGCTGGTCGATGAACCAGAGCCGCTGCTGGGCGAACGACACGGGCAATGCGCCCATGCGAGGTACCCGGGTCAGCGCTGGCATGCTCGGCGCCGCCGCGTCCCGCGCCGACTCCTCGATTCGCAGCGCGAGCCCTTCGAGAGCAGGTGACGCGAAGAGCGTGCGCAGGGGCAACTCCACGCCGAAGGCGGAGCGGATGTGCGCGATGAGCTGCGTGGCCAGCAACGAGTGCCCGCCCAACTCGAAGAAGTCAGCGTCCGCGCTCACCCGCTCGATGCCCAGCACTTCACACCAGATGATGCTCAGCCGCTGCTCGGTGACCGTACGCGGCTCGATGTGCTGACGCGGCTCGGAAGGACCCGCTTCGGAGGCCAACAGTGCCTTGCGGTCGATCTTTCCGTTGGGCGTCAGCGGCAGTGCATCCAGCACTACCACCACCGACGGCACCATGTACTCCGGCAGCTTCTGCCTCACGTACTCCTTCAGCGCCACCCCCTCTCCTCCCGGCGCCACCACGTACGCCTCCACCCGCTTCTCCTGCCCCTCTCCCCTCACCACCGCTGCCGCTTCCTTCACCTGCGCGTGCTGCTTCAGCGCCTCCTCCACCTCCCCCAACTCAACCCGGTACCCCCTCACCTTCACCTGCGCGTCCCGACGCCCCAGAAACTCCAGCAGCCCATTCTCCTGCCACCTCACCTCGTCCCCTGTCCGGTACACCCGCTCCCCATCCCCAAACGGCGACGGCACGAAGCGCTCCGCCGTCCACTCCGGCCTCCCCACGTACCCTTCCGCCAACCCGTCCCCTCCCACGTACAACTC
>NZ_JAAEAH010000156.1 GCF_010998615.1 Myxococcus sp. CA023
TGCAGAGGGGCCGAGGAGGGCCGCTGACGGGGCCGCCCGAGCGATGCTCCCGGCCGGTGGACAGGCCGCTTGAGCCCCCTTGGGGCACACGCCTGCCCAGGCCGCGCTCCCATCAGGTGCGTGGCAGGAGCCTTGGCCTGTTGCCTGTCTTGAGCCTCAACACCACACGGCCTGGGGTGGCCCTCGTGCCGGGGCCAACCTCGCACATCCCGTGGGCATGCCCAGGTGCTCCACAATCGCCCGCTCCCCGGGGGCCCCCTTCACGTACGCCAACACCCTTGAGCCTGCCTCCACACCTCACGCAGCCGAACACGTCGAAGTCGAACGTCCTCCTGAGCAACTCGGCGAAAGTCCACTCGCGGTGTCCTCTCCTTCACCCGCTCCTTCCTGGCCGCTGCCTCAAGCCCCGCGCTCGCCTCCTGCGCTCCTGCTTGAGGGACCAGAAATGGCCGCAGTCTGGCGCCTGGCCTCATCCATGAGCCGTTCGCGCTGGAGTACGACCTGGCGTTCCCGGGCATGAAGCTGCACGTCTTCGTCCGGAACGAGGAGAAGGCGCCAGCGCCGGACGCGGAGGCGCCGCCGCGCAAGGGCGCCGCGCTGATGCCGCTGCGCACGCCCGCGCTGGACGCCTCGCTGCACCTGCGCATCGAGGTGGACGTGCAGTTCCATTCGCCGTCGGCGCGGCTGGTAATGCGCGCGGACGCGGCGGGCATGGACTGCAAGGTGGACGGCGAGGCCGTGTGGTCACGGAGCATGCACTGGTCGCTGCTGGACCGTTCGGTGTGGACGCTGCTGTTCATGACGGCGCAGTACATCGACGCGGGGATGAAGGAGCGGCTTAAGGCGCTGCTGCGCCGCACGTTCCTGCTGGCGCCGCAGCGCTTCGATGAAGCGCTGGGGATGTTCGAGCGCATGGGAGGCATCCGCTACGCCATGGAGGTGCGGGACGGTGAAGTGTTCCCGCTGGGGCTGATGGCGCTGCCCACGTAGATGCCGGGCTGGCTGCGTGAGCGGATGGAGCAGCCGGCTGTCACGGACGTGCTGGAGCTGACGCACGACGCGCGTGAAGGCAGCTTCCTGGCGAAGTTCGTGGCGCTGGCGGGGTTTGAAGCGGGCCGCTTCCGGGTGGAGGTGCTGGAGAAGCGGTCGTTCGAGAACGACGGGCGCGTGGGCTTTGGAGGCTTCGGCTTCGAGTTCACTCGGAGAGATGGCCGGGTGCTGACCCACGAGGCGCTGGGCTTCGGGCAGAAGCGGCTGCTGTCGCTGCTGTACTACCTGGATGTGAACGAGGACTTCGCCATCGCGGATGAACTGGCGAATGGCCTGCATCCACGCTGGGTGGAAGCATCCATGCGGGAGTTGGGGACGCGGCAGGTGTTCCTCACCAGCCAGAACCCGCTCCTCCTTGAGCACACCCTGTTCCCGTCCGCCGAGGTGCTGCGGGCATCGCTCCTGCTGTGTGGCAACACGCGAGAGGACGGACCGGAGCGCATCGCGTGGAGGAATCCCACGCACGAGGCCGCGGGCCGGCTCTTCGACGCGCACGGACTGGGCGCGCATCCGCTGGCGGAACTGCTGCGTCAGCAGGGCCTGTGGTAAAGCGCAGCTCAATCAAACACATCAGCTTTAACAGCATCAACAATCGCAGCCGCCACCAAAGACACGGGCGGAGACTTCATTACAGTTGACACCCGGTCCACCTGCAACACAGATACACCACCCCTCTTTCGCCGCAGGGCTCGCTCTTCGTCTGGCAGCCTTCCGACGATCTTGCCCAAGAAGCGGACTGCATCCTCCTTATAAATCAGCATTGTACCTCGGTCACCCCAGCGGGTATCCGGGTTATCCGCATGAAGCCGGAGGCTCCAGCGAGAATCCCTATGCTCCTTCAACGTCACACGCCGGAGGTCGTAGTGTCCATCCTCAATATCCTCATTAACAGCAACAAGAACAACATCACCCTCAACAACATACTGATTAAAAGACACCAGGGGAAGCTGCTCCACACCAGACTCCGAACAGGGCAGCAGAAAGTCCATTGTCTTCAAAAGAAGAACATCCCCAGGCACAAGGGTATCCCTCATGGACTCATCCGCAACGCACACTTCTACCAACTCACCAAACTGTTCATGCAGCACTCGAACACACGTGCGTTCGAGTTGAGGCACCCGGATCCCCCTGCCATGAGCACTCATGAGCATGGCAATCGCCTCTTCTCGAACGGGATTGAGTTCGGACACTGGGACAACAGGAATACTTTCTCGAAGATTCCGACGGGCACGTTGAGAATAAGAAACCACAGGAGCGGCACTCTGGTTCACAACAGGGCCAGCGTCCTGCACAGCCGTATCTGGACACAACAAATCAACGTCGCATCCAAGAACGAACTCCAAGAACCTCCGCGGGGCCCCAGAGTTGGACATCAACTCTTCCACACTCATCTGTTGTAGACGCTTCCTTATCTGCCAAGGTTTATCTCGATCGCCTCCTAGGCTACCGTTAAAGAGCGCATCTTCAATATTCTCATAATGAAGAAGCACGCTCCTTGGGTCACCCGCCAACGACAGGATCTCACTATTTGCCTTGTCAGCATGCTGCTTACCTTGGTCGCGATCATGCACGACGCGGTATCGAATTCCAAAATGATTCAAGACTCGTTGAAACGCTCGAATCGTCCACTTTCCGCGACAGTTCACAGTTGTAACATCCCTGCGAACTGCCAAATACTTCTTCCTATCCAACCGACCCGCCGCATGCAAGCGCTCAGCTATTGCCTCTAGAGCGGCCAACTCCGTGTCTCCCTCAAAGAGACAGACTGTCTGATTTCCCGCAAAGAAAACCTCATTAACAGCAGGATCGAAATTAAGGAGCATTCGGAGTCGATCCCGTTCCTCCGAGGCATCGCCGAAAAGTTCTTCTTTGCGCTGGAGTGCCTGAACCTCCCCATCCACCTTCCGCAACAGCACGATGCCATCGTGCCTGTCAGCAAGATCAAGAAAAACAGGCGAATGAGTCGTACAGATGACTTGCGCCACACCGTCTCGCGCAATATCAACAAGCACGTCGCGCATTTTGCGACACATCTGAGGATGCAGATATGCTTCCGGCTCCTCCACTAGCAATAGGATAGCCTGTGACTCTTCCTTGTTTTCCCGCCTTCTATCTGCCAACAAGTGCAACAGGGATAGCACCAAGGCTCGCTGAGCCCCATGCCCTTGGTGCTCTGGCGGCGTTCGCAGGCCCCCATCGCTGACCCAAAGCGATGTCATTTTCGCAAGGTCAGAAACAACATCCGGTGCTCGCAGGTCAAGCTCGGCCGTCAGGTCAATAAACCTTCCGAGTCGTTCAGAGATCTCGCCTTCCAGACTCCCCACAATTCGATGCTTTCCCAGATCAGAGAATAACTGCGTCAGTGATTGCGCTGCGGCCTTGAAGGTCTGAACCGCCTTATGCCTTGACAACTCACCAGAGAACATGGCATCCGCGATATGATAAAGCGCAGAGTCTTTGGCGCCTGAACTCGCCTGAGCCTTGGTTTCCGCAAGTGCAGGAAGATAAATGACACGTGGAAAAACTTTATCCACATTGGGCGATATTCCACCAGGATTGGTGCTCCAGCCAGCCTTCTCTCGACAAATTGAGGAACTGATTGAGCGCGCGACCTCCTTGAGTTTCTCGAGCTGTCTGGCCTTAATTGGTCCCTTGGAAGGCTTCCCTCCCTGCCGCTTAAACTCTTCGAGCAATGCGGTTGCTTCGGCACCGTGCGTAGGCAACTGTTCCCATTCTATCCCCTCAGGCAGGTCCAAGATTTCGCTGGACGCATATGCCTCAATCGTCCTGGAAATCGACCGACTACCCTCCTCCTCTGGCTGCCATAGCTTCCGTACGCGATAGCGTCCGTCGTGAATGTGCGCGCGAACAGCTTGCTCTTGCTGGTCGGCCTCCGTGAGACTGTCGAACGTTAGCGTTACAGCGATGGGACCGTTATTGAGATTTCGATGGGGAAAGTGATCCTCAGTTGGGGACTTGGGATCAACATGGGGACTCGCGAGGCATATTGCCTGCAGAATCGACGATTTACCCACATTGTTGCGCCCGATAATTGAGATGAAATTTGCGGATCCGGGTAGAGCCTGTTCGAGCGCGGGAATCGAGATTCTCGCATTACTGATCCCCTTGAAGTTCTGAATTTCTATTTCAGCCAAGCGCATTTCCCCTCCAGATGGCTTCGAGGCGTCCGGATAAACACACCACCAACAGAAGGGAGGCTAGGCAGATACGGAATGCCCGTGCAAGCTCAATGCACAGGTTTGGACTCACCCTGTGGAGGTATGTGCATCTGCGAAGCAGGCACCCTCAGGAGCGCTGACAGCGCAGCGTTGATGAGCACCATTGAACGATGATCCCCTGAGTCGCCCCTTCATTTGGGTGAGCCGAGCGTCAAGGTCCGCTCCAGCAATAGACTGGGCCTGGAGCGGCGCGGGTAGCGATAGTGAATCACGCTTTTTCGGCGCCAGGAGTCTTCATGCATCGTGCGGAGCACGCAGAAATCCATCACGCACTCCGAGGTGCATCGGCTTATGAAGGAAGCCATCGGCACGGGAACTCATGCCAAGCGCCGGAACCTGTCAACGCGATATAGAGACACGCCCCCAGCCCGCCCCCTCTGACACACCATCCGAGACTTGACTGATACCTCGCCTGTCCCTGGTCCCTGAAACGCCGGGGCGAGCGGAAGCAGGGCGTTGGGGATTGGTGTCGTCCACGCACGAAGAAGGGCGGTTTGCCGCTTACGAACTACCGACACGCCACCCCTCGAAGGACTCCCATCCTTCGGGAGGCGCCGGAACCCCCAGCGCGGCCAAGCACTCGCGGGCCTGAGCGTTCCAACCGAGATCCATGAGAATGCCGGGAGGAGCGCCTTCCAAAGATTCAGTGAGCGTCTGCACTTTGGGGGCTGCTGCCCGGAAGCGGTCCGCATCCGGACTCCCTTGCGCCGTCGCGCAGAAAGCCGAGAGCGCTGCCATACGGGACTGGAGCGTTACACGCAGTTCCTCGGGCGAAGCCTGCGTGCACCACCGCGCATAGAGGCGAGGCGCAGCCAGTACCGTCAGCAGGTTGAGCGCCTCTGCTACCCTGGCAGCATTCCGCTCCCACAAGTCATCAGCCACAGAACGGCCCCAGGCGAGCATTGAAGGGTAGCGTTTTGAAGAGCAGCGCCGCGCATAAGAGGAATGGGGGCCCTGTTGAGGGGGAGGGAGGGTGCAGAGG
>NZ_JAAEAH010000157.1 GCF_010998615.1 Myxococcus sp. CA023
CGCCACCCGAGATCTACACGCGTAAGATCGTCGGCAGCGTCAGATGTGTATAAGATACAGCCCTGGTGCCGTGGCCCCTCCGCCCTGACGCCTCGAACCGAGCCTCTGTCCTGTTCGAGGCACAGGCGCCACACGTCACGTCAGGAAAACTCGACGTCCACGTCGCAACCCGCCACGGCCGGGTGATGGCCCCGCCCCACCGTGATTGCCAGCCCCAGCCCCGACCTTCGAGCGCAGACGCGCCGCATGGGAGACCACGAATTGGAAGGCACCGTATCCGCAGATGAGTGAGCCGCGGCGACACGTCAATCGTTGCCGCGGCCATCTGCCCCAGCTCATCCCGGTACCCGTGGAGAGGCAGAGCGCCGCCAGATGTTCCTTATTTGTGCGGATGCAATCGTGCCTGACTTCAAATCCCCGTCGTGGAATCACTCTGTGCCAGCAGCGCTGTTGCTGATGGCGCCCTTCGACCTCCTGGCCTCACTGGCCATGGACATCTACCTGCCAGTCGTTCCGGCGATGCCCGGAATCCTCAACACCTCTCCCGCCATCGTCCAGCTCACCTTGAGCCTGTACATGGCGGTGCTTGGGCTCGGGCAAATGGTGTTTGGCCCGGTCTCCGACCGCATCGGCCGGCGGCGAGTGCTACTGACAGGCGCCCTCCTGTTCGCGGTCACCTCCTTCCTGCTCGCGGGGGCCTCGGATGCCGCGATGTTCGTCGGCCTTCGGCTCGTCCAAGCCATGGGGGCATCCGCGGCCCTCGTCGCCACGTTCGCGACGGTCCGCGATGTCTATGCGGAGCGCCCCGAGAGCGCGACCCTCTACAGCCTGTTCAGCGCCATGCTGGCCTTCGTCCCCGCGCTCGGGCCCATCGCGGGGGCGTTGCTCATGCAGCGCTGGGGATGGCGAGCCATCTTCATCACGCTCGGAGTCCTGGCCACGGCGGCGCTGCTGCAAGCCTTGCCACGGTGGCACGAGACGCGCCCGGCGCAGGGACTCCAGTCGCGTCCCGCGTTCCGGCACATCCTGCGCAGCGCCACGTTCTGGACGTACACCCTGGGCTTCAGCGCGGCCATGGGCTCCTTCTTCGTGTTCTTCTCCACGGCGCCCCGGGTGCTCATCGGTCAGGCCGGCTTCTCCGAGCTCGGGTTCAGCCTGGCTTTCGCCACCGCCGCGCTCGCGATGATTCTGACGACCCGCCTCGCGAAGCGCTTCGTGGGGAGTTGGGGACTGGCGGGTAGCCTTACGCGGGGCATGGGCCTGTTGCTGCTCGGTGCGGGGCTCCTGACGGCCGGACAGCTCCTTGCAACGCCGTCGTTCTGGACGTTCGTCGCGCCGATGTGGCTCATCGCGGCCGGCATCGTGTTCTCCGTCTCCGTCACCGCGAATGGCGCACTCCAGGCCTTTGGCGATGTGGCGGGAACGGCGGTCGCGCTCTACTTCTGCATCCAGAGCCTCATCGTCGGCGTCCTCGGCACGCTGATGGTCGTCCTGCTGGACGGCGACACGGCGTGGCCCCTGGTGGGATACGCGACCCTGATGGCAGGGGTGACGTTGACGGCGCTTCAGCGCCTCCAGCGCCAACAACGCGTCCTGACGAAATCCGCGATGGCGGAAAGCTCCGACGCCCCCTAGCAAACGTCCCAAGACCGCGCCGCGGGGGCCTGCTCCCGCGGCGCGGCGGTGGTTTCCATCTTTCCCGCCTGGGACGGAACCCTGCCCGCCTCCCGGCTGTCCAGGGACCAACCGGGCGTCGGCCGTCTTTCGGAAGACGTCTCCTGGACGATGATGGAGCCGCGAGCCATGCAAGGCCCTATGCTTCCCCCCGCGATGAACACCAAGGCAGGCGGTGGACTCTTCTGTGAGCTGTACTGGGGCAACAACCTGTCCGAGGCGTGGAGCTATGGGCCGGAGCATTCGAACGTCCACGCCGCCCCGGACGAGACGGCACCGCTACCGCTCTACGGCTTCACCCTGCCCGAAGAGCCGTTCCTGCTCGCCGAGCGCACCGCTCAGGGCTGGCGCATCCACCTGCCGCCCGCTGCCCGTGCCGAGCGCGCCATCAAAGGCGACTCCTATGCCGCCGTGCCGCAGACGGACCTGCGCCAGCACGACGGACGCACGACAGTGGAGCTCGCGGAGGGCATGACGCTTCGCATCTCGGAAGGCCAGCTCTCGCTGCGCATCCAAGGCTCCGTCGTCAAGGAACAGGTCAACCGGCTCCAGTGGAAGGACTTCGGCTGGCTCATCATCGTGAGCATCCTCTTCCTCAGCCTGCCCGTGGGCTTCCTCATCGCGGGCCCCACGCCACAGCGCATCGAGGAATCCAAGGTCCGCGCCATGAAGATAGCCGCCGACAAGGAAGCCGCGCGCCGCAAGGCCATGGGCCTGGACACGCCACTGCGTCCGCTCACGGATGAAGAGCTCGGCATGCAGCCCGACGGCGGTGACGACGTCACGGTCCCCGCCTTCCTGCGCGTCCGCTGAGGCGGCGCTTCAGGGCCCCAGACCGACCCAGACCTCCCCATCCTCGAAGAACTCCTTCTTCCAGATGGGGACGTCCTGCTTGAGCCGCTCGATGGCGTACTCGCAGCCACCGAACGCCTCCTTCCGGTGCGGCGACGCCGCGGCGATGACGACGGCCAGCTCGCCGGGTACCAGCGTTCCCACGCGATGGATGATGGACAAGCGCACGCCGGGAAACCGCTCCGCGGCCTCCGCCCCAATCTCCGCCAGCTTCTTCTCCGCCATGGGCGCGTAGGCCTCGTACTCCAAGCGCAACACGCGGCGGCCCTTCGTCTGGTTGCGCACGGAGCCGCTGAACGTCACCAGCCCGCCATACGACTCCCCGCTGACAGCCTCCACCACCTCTTCCAGCCGCAGGGGCCGGTCCACCACCAGGAACTTTCCAGGTGCGCCTCCCGCCACGGGGGGAATCAGCGCCAGCTCCGCCCCATCCCGCACCGGGGCATCCGGACCGACGAACTCCTGGTCCACGGCCACACGAAGGTGCGGCAGGAGTGGCGCCAGCGCCGCGTACTTCGCGCTCAGCAGCCGCAACACGTCCCGCACATGCGAGCCCTTGGGCAAGTCCAGGGACTCACGCACCTGCCCGGTGCGCTCGCGAGCCGCGGCGAAATAGAGGACGGTGATGCGCACGTTCCCGGCGTCCGCCATGCCCCCACTCAACGCGAGGCCTCCTGCTCCGCGCGCAAGGACAGGCGTCCCTTGAGCCGGCCCCCGCCCTCCACCGGGCTGAAGTCGAGGAAGCCCGAGTCCAGCGGCGTAATCCGATCCAGCAGCGCCCCCGAAAGCGCCTTCGTCGCCCCGAGCAACATACTGGGCACTCCGGGCACCTTCTCCGCCGCGCGCAGGTCCGCGCGCAGCCGGCCCAGGTCCACCATCATCGACACGTGGCCCGAGCTGAAGGCCTCACCACCGAAGCGCTCCCGCAGCTCGGCGCCCACGTCTCCGCGAGGACGGCCCTGCAGCAGCTCCCCCGCCAGCAGGCTGGCGCGCTCGGGCGTGATGCGCAGCTCCACCGGCTGATCCCGAATCCGCGTCCGGAAGAGCGTGCCATTCGCCTCCTGCTGCGTCGTGTAGCGCAGCACGGAGTCCTCCAGTTGCTTCGCCACGAGCGCCCGCACGGGCTCCGACGCCGTCAGCCCCGCTTCGACCACGATGGAGCCCTTGATGTCGGGCCGCTTGTTCCGGATGAAGTTGCGGAAGAAGGCCGGGATGTCGAAGTACGCGCGCAGCACCACGTCGCCGCGCAGCGCCTTGAGCAACGCCTCCACATCCAGTCCTTCACGACGCCAGGACGCCACCATGCGCTCGCGACGCTCGGAGCCCGGCGCACCGAACACCAGCCGAGCCAACTCCTCGGGCGGCACGGAAATCTGCGCCGCGGCGATGGGCCCCAGCTCCGCGTCCTTCAGCAACGCCGACGCGGGCGCGCGGGCGCCCTGGAACAACGGTGTCGAGGAGGACAGGAAGCCATCCAGGTCCATCCGCTCCGGCGTCACCGCCAGCGACGCGGCGAAGCCCCGAATCGGGTGGGTGCCTTCTTCATCAGGCGCCACTCCGGGCTGCAGCCCGGAGAAGAGGTACACGCTGCCGCTCGCCACCTTCCCTCGCAGCTCGGTCAGAAGCACGTCCTCGGAGATGCCCGGCCCCGTGAGGCTTCGCACCGCCTGGCGGGCCACTTCCGCGTCGGGAATGGCCAGCACCTGCGCCTGCTGAGACTCGCCCTCGTAGGGCTCCTCCAGCCCCTCCGGTACGGCGAGATAGAGGTAGCCTCGGTCCTCGAAGAGCAACATCGGGGGCCCGCCTGACGCAGGCTCCACGGTGACGGAGCCATCCGGCTGCGGCAGCACGCCGTGCCCCGCCCGCTCCAGCTCTCCGGCAACGGCCTTCAGGGCCTCCTCTGGCTCCGTGATGCCCAGCAGCGTCACGACGCCGTCGAACTCCGGGAGCAGGAAGAAGCCGAAGCCCTCGTCGGGGTCCACCACCGAGCCGGTGCCGTTCTCCAGGTCCGCGAAGAGCAGCGGCAGCAGCGGGGATGACTCCACGGCCCGCCGCGCGTTCTCCGGCCCCACGAGCCGCGCGTAGAAGTCCATCAACGGATCCACGTGGCCGCGCAGCTCGGGCAGCCACATGACGGTGCGCGCGCTGGAGGGCACCGCGCGCAGCACGGGCCGAGGCACCACCGTCAACTGGACGCGGCCGACCTCCTCGCCCTCGTGCAGGGCGCGCACGGTATAGGCGCCTGCCCGGGAGAAAGCGTGGGACACCCACGGCGCCGTCTGGGCGTCGCTGCCGTCACCGAAGTCCCAGGTGACGGCGGTGGCGTCCTCGCGCTGCGAGCCGAGGTCGACCGGCACGCCCGCCTCCACCGTCCGGTCCTGCCCCAGGTCCGGCCGCACCGCGCGACGGCAGCCGGAGGCCCAGGGGCCCACGGCGACCGTCATCAGGAGGAGCGCGACAAGAGACCCAGGGCGGCGCGGAATGAGCGGCATGAGCCGCTTAGTAGTCCAGCGCCAGTCCGAACATCCAGCGCCGGTTCGACAGGTTCAGCCCCGGCCCGCCGAAGTTGTCCACATCCGCATAGGTGTACTCGGCGAAGATGTAGCTGTGGTTGACGCCCAGGTCGGAGTCGAAGTCGCGCGCGAAGCGCGGCTCCAACACGTCCAGCAAGAAGGCCACGCCACCCGTCGCGCCCCAGCCCCACTTGCCGCCCGAGCCC
>NZ_JAAEAH010000158.1 GCF_010998615.1 Myxococcus sp. CA023
CTCCTCGGCCCCTCTGCACCCTCCCTCCCCCCTCAACAGGGCCCCCATTCCTCTTATGTGCGCGTGACGTCGATGACCGGTTGGATGCTCCTGCTGTTGGCGATGCTCGCGCCGATCGGCGTGCAGGCCCAGACCCCCGAGGCCGCGGTGGTCGAGGCGGTTGCCCAGGACGCGCACGCCAGCTTCGCTTCGACGCTCGCCATGCCTCCCGCTGACGGCGAGGCGCAGCGCGCAGGCACCTCGCTCCTGGGCGTGAACCTGCCTCGCTTCGCGGTCGCGTCGCTGGGGGGCCGCCGGCGGAGCGCTCCTGGGCACGGGTGGCTACCTGATCGCCAATCTCGCGATGTGCGAGGGACGGATCCAAGGCTTCTTCTCCTTCGCGGCACTCGTCGCGGGCGGCACCATCGGTGCCGGGCTGGGCCTGCTGGGCGGGACCCTGCTGGTGGGCCACTGGATGGACGGAGACGGCGCCTGGTGGAGCATGCTGGCTGGTGTGGCCGTCGGCGTGACCCTCGGCGTCGTCGCGAGCGCTTTCATCCGTAGCGAGTACGCCGGCTGGGGAGTGCTGGTGTCCGCAGGCGGCGCGCCGCTGTTCGGTGGGCATGGGCGTTGCGCTCAACGGCACCTGGAACTGAGCGCGCCCGCGCGGCGAGGTGGTGGGTCAGCGCGGTTCACCCGCGTCCGGTCCGGCGCGTCGGCGTCCCTCAGGGCGCGGCGGCCAGCGCCTGGGCCTTGGCCCTTCGGCCCCGCCACCAGAGCGCCAGGGTGATGGGAGAGACGAGCACCAGCATCATCAGCGAGCCGACCACCGCGCCCGCAGTGATCGCTGCGGCGAAGCGAAGCGCGGCGCCGAGGCCCGCTCGGTGGGGACCTGCTCCGATCCCGAGCTCCGCGCGCAGGTCCTCGACGTTGCGCTCGAGCAGCGCCTCGTAGTCGCGCCCGTAGGTGGACTGCTCGTCGAGCCCGCGGACGAACGCGCGCCAGGTGCGCACCGGGGCCGTCAGCAGCCCCCCGGCCATGCCCGAGAGGTTGAGCACCCAGGCCGCGTGGAAGTCGCCGCAGCCCGCGCCGATCTCCCACGCGGAGATCTCGAACTCGCCCGTGAGGTCGGTGCGATAGCCGGTGAGGACGTGGTGCAGATCGTGGAAGCGCACCGCGCGCTTGCGAGCCTCGGTGTTGGGGAGCGGGAAGGGGAGGGGGCCGAGCTTGAAGTCGACCCAATCGGACGCGTACCCGCCGTCCTCTCCGAAGCCGCTCTCGTCGAAGTAGCGTCGCAGCGCCGTGGCCATGGTCTCCATCGCGTGGACTCCCTCGCAGCGGGCGCAGCTGCCCCGCGGGTTCGCAAGGAGTCTGACGCGGAGACCTCCGTGCTGCACGTCGCGTCCGAGGAGAGGCATGAGGCCCGGCGATGCGCGCGGGGACCGGTGCTCATGCTCCGGCCCGCGGGTGTGCCTGGGCTTCAGGCGGGACGCCGTGTGTACGACCGCGTGAACGGCGGCACCGAGCGCGAGCTCCCAACTCGGAACAGCAAGGCCGGCCATGGGGACGTGCCCCACGACCGGCCTTGCTCCTCGGCGTGTCGACGCGGTCCTACAGCAGGGGCACGCGCTTGAGCTTGAAGGGCGAGGGGCTCTCGCTCATCGTGAAGTAGCTCGCGCCGTTGGCCTCGTACTCGATCGCCTCACCCTGGCCCTCGGTGGTGTCGGTCAGCGTGACGGGCGTCGCGAAGACGGCCGACTCGAAGCCAAGTCCCGGCGTCGCACGGAACTCGTAGACAGTGCGGTAGGTGCGAAGGAGGAAGCGATCCGCGCATGGGTGGATCGCCGCCGCGGTCGCGGCCGAGAAGTTGGCGTCTCCGTTCAGCGGCAGCTGGATCGTGTGGACGTGGATCAGCGTGGCCTGCACGCCCGGCGTCAGCGGCTGGGGGAACTTGTACACGCCGCTCTGCCCCGTGCCCCCGTTCTTGGTGACGACGTAGATGTCCCCGGTGGTGGGGTGCACCATCAGCGACTCCGCGTCCTTCGCGCCGTCCGGATAGACGAACGGGAAAGCCTCGGCGACGAGCCCCCCCGAGGTCTGGCCGTTGGCGAGATCCGGCTCGGGCACGCGGTAGATCGTGAACGACGTGGGGCTGCCACCCGCAGGGAAGTTGGCGCTCCACTTCCCGATGTCACCGATGAAGATGCACGAGCCGCTCGGGCAGGGCCCGGTTGCGAGGTCCTCCCAGTCGGCCGGCGTCACGTTGGTCACGTTGAACGTGCCGATCGTGCTCGCGTTGAGCGTGTCGATCGCGACGATCGCGGTGGTGTCCTCGTTGTGCACGTAGAGCGCGTTGCCGACCACGCGGCTCGCGGCCAGGCCCGAGGGCTCCACGATTTCCGGCGCGGTCACGGTGCCCTGGAGCGTGAAGGTGCTCGCGTACGTGTCGCCGACCATGCAGGTGGGGGCGTTGGCGGCGCGCAGGACGATCACGTGCGCGGTGTTGGTCTGCACGAACGCGGAGTTGCCGGAGAGGCCCGCCTGGAGGCCCGGCGCGGTGAGCGACCGGTAGGCCGCATTGAAGAGCAGTCCGTTGGTGTGACCCATGCACGCGTCGAAGGCCTCGGTGAAGCCGAGCGGCGGCTCGATGCCGGTGGCAGGGCAGGTGGCGTCCGGCCAGACCTGTGAGCCGTACCAGACGGCGAGGCCACCCGCGCTGCCGGTCACCACGTCGGGCACGGTGAACGACGCGGAGTCGCCGTTCTTCTGGCCTGCGTGCACGTCGATTGGCTGGACCGGATCGACGCCGCTGAAGGCCTCCACGCTCCCCGCCATGTGGGTGGTCGCGTCCAGTTCGAACGCGTAGCTCGCAGGCTCGGAGGCGCCCGCGACGCGGTAGAAGATCCAGGTGCGGATGGCCCAGGCGCTCTGCTCCGAGCGCAGGAACGTCCAGCCGGCGGGCGGCGTGACGGTCGCGGAGATGTTGTTGCGCACGGTCACCCGCGCGATGAGCGCGTCGTTGGCCTCGGTCCCCGACGGCTTGGGGATCGACAGCGAAGCGATCGACAGGCCGCTGTGGTGCGAGCTCCCACGCAACGCGACCCCCGAGGACGGCGCGACCTCGGCGCGGCGAAGGGCGACAACCTGCGCGACGTTGGTCTCGGCGAACGTCGAGCTCCCGTTGAACGGTCCCTGGAGGCCGGTACCGGCGAGGGGCATGAAGGCGGCGTTGAAGACGAGGCCCTGGGACGAGGACACCAAGCAGGTGTCGTAGGTCTCGGCGAAGCCCACGGGGGGCTCGATCGCCGGGGTCGGACACGCGGCGCCGGTCCACGCCTGCGCGCCGAACCAGACGGCAGCCCCGCCCGCGGTCGAGGTGCTCAGCTGCGGCGTAGTGAAGGCCGTCGAGCCGCTGTTGCTCTTGCCGGCGTGCGTGTCGATCGGGTTGGCCGGATCGACGCCGGCATACGCCACGAGGTTGCCGACGAGGTAGCTCGCGATGGAGCTCTGGAAAGTGTGGCTCGCGGGCTCGCTGGCGGTGGCGACGCGGACGAAGACCCAGCCGCGGATGCTCCAGGTGCTCATGTCGGTGCGCACCAGCGTCCAACCTGCAGGCGGGGTGATCTCGGCGCCGATCTGGTTCCGGTTCGCAAGGTGCGCCAGCAGCACGTTACCGGCGGCGACGCCCGTAGGGGTCGAGAGGGTCAGGCTGGTGACCGTCTTGCCGCTCGCGTGCGTGGTGCCGACGAGGGTGATCTCCTCGGTGGCCGGCGGCTGGAGGGGACGCAGCACCACCGCGTGCGTGATGTTGGTGTTGGGGAGCGTGGAGCTGCCGGTGAAGGCGGGCTGGGCACCTGCGGCCCCGAGCTCCGAGGTGGCGGCGCTGTGCAGCACGCCGCGCGACGACGAGACGAGGCAGGTGTCGAGCTGCTCGGTGAAGCCCGTCGGAGGGGTGTGGACCGCGGGGCACGCGGCGCCTCCCCAGACCTGGGCCGAGAACCACACTGCGAGGCCGTTCGCGGACGACGTGGTGGCGACGGGCAGCGCGAGGCTCGCGCTGTTGCCATTCTTCTGGCCCACGTGCACGTCGATCGGCTGGAGCGGATCCGCGCCCGACACCGCGACCAGGGTGGCCGCCATGGAGCTGGCGAGGTCGAGGGTGAAGGTGTGACTGCTCGGCTCGGCCGCGCTGGCCACGCGGAGGAAGAGCCAGGACTTGATGGCCGAGGCGCTCTGCTCGGAGCGCAGCAGCGTCCAGCCAGCGGGTGGGGTGGCGACGGCGGCGACGGCCTCGCGATTGCTCAGCTGCATCACCAGCACATCTCCGGCGGCCGTACCGACGGGGGGGGGGATGGAGAGGGCGGTGATGGCCAGGCCGCTCGCGCTGGTGGTTCCTCGCACGGAGAGCGTGGAGAGGCCCTGGGCCGTCGTCGCATCCTGTACGTCGTCGGGCTGCGCGAGCTCAGGCGTTCCACAGGCGGCCATCAGTAGGGCGGCCGCGATCCACAGACTTCGGAATGGGGTCATGGGGTTTCGATCGGGTGTCGACTCACCGGACTGGAGGTCCGGGAATCGGCCATGTGAAGGACCCCGAAGCGAGAAGCGCAATCGACTGTCATGACACGGGAAATCTGCCGTGAAACGGCTGGGATCGTCGGGTGGGATCGAAAGAAGGTGGCAGTCCTGTCCATGCGGTCACGGCGTGTGCCCCAAGGGGGCTCAAGCGGCCTGTCCACCGGCCGGGAGCATCGCTCGGGCGGCCCCGTCAGCGGCCCTCCTCGGCCCCTCTGCACCCTCCC
>NZ_JAAEAH010000159.1 GCF_010998615.1 Myxococcus sp. CA023
TGATGCAGCGTAGTCTCGTGGGCTCGGAGATGTTTATAAGAGACAGCCCCCACGGTGATGGAGCCCTTGCCCACGAGGACGATGGCGCCCCCCGCGCCACCGCCCGAGCCGGGCAGGTTGGCGGCGGTCCCACCAGCCTCACCATTGGCATTGATGGCTCCCCCCGGGGGGATGCGAATCGCTCCCTGCGCGAGAATGACCAGGGAGCCGCCACCCCTGCCACCGGTCACACCGGCCTGCTTGGCCCCCGCGCCGCCGCCCAGGCCGCCGGGTCGCAGGAGTTGCGCGGCCTGGAGCGGCAACAGCCCACGCCCTCCTTGGGGCTCGCCTGCGGCCGCACGCGCCACGCCCGCCTCCGCAGGCCCGGTTCCGTTGTCCTCGGCACTGGGGTCCACGATGATCGTACCGTTGACGGTGACGTCACCCGTGGCCCGGATGACCGTTCCACTCGGGACAATCAGCGTGCCGGAGATGGTGACGTTCGCGAACTGGAGGTGCTGCCGGCCGGCCAACGTGTTGTAGCCAGCGGCCGTGGTCAGATCCACGGTGTTGCCGCTGGGGACGTTGTACGCTCCAGCCGACCCGTCACCGTAGGCGCCCAGCGAACCCATGGGCCCCTGCGGACCTTGAGGGCCCTGCGGACCAATCGGTCCCGAAGGGCCCTGGGTCCCTGCAGGTCCCATCGCGCCCGCAGGACCTTGCCCGCCCTGCGGTCCCACCGGCCCGTTGCACACGAAGCGGGTGAGCGCGACATTCTCCTCGCCCGCATCCAGCGTCCCATTGCGGTTGGCGTCGACGCCCATTTCCAGCCGCACGCCACCGGTGGCGCAGTTGCCGGCCGCCGGCTCCACGGTGGTCCGCGTCACCGTGCCCAGACCGACATCACCCTGGGGGCCCGTGGCACCCGCTGGGCCCACCGGGCCCTCAGGTCCTACGGAGCCCTGCGGTCCCGCCGGCCCGGCAGGTCCCACCGCGCCAGCGGGCCCCTCCGGTCCCCGGTCACCCTGCATGCCCGTCTCACCCTGAAGACCGGTTGGCCCCTGCACGCCCTGCTCACCACGGAGGCCCTGCGGGCCCATGGCGCCCTGCGGCCCCTCGGGCCCCATGAGCCCCTGTGCCCCGTTGCACACGTAACGGGTCAGCGAGGCGTCGACCTCCTCATCCTCCAACTGACCGTTCCGGTTGAGGTCGATGCCCGTCTCCACCACCACACCCGCCTGGGCGCAGTTCTCACCGGAGGGTTCGGAGTCGGTCCGGACCAGCGCCGTCAGCCCCGAAGGTCCCTCCGGCCCGCCTGCCGGGCCCGGAGGACCTTGCGGCCCCTCTGGGCCCGTAGCGCCAGGCGCACCTGGCTCGCCCTGAGGACCAGCGGGCCCCTCGGCGCCCGGCGCGCCCGGAGGGCCTTCTGCGCCCGCGGGACCGGCAGGACCTTGCGGCCCCTGAGGTCCCGGCGTGCCTTCCTCACACGCCGACAGCACCAGCAGTGCCGTCAACGGAAGCGCCTGAAACCACTTCTGATACAGCGGACGTCGCCAGTTCTCTTGCGTCATCTGCGCCGGCCTCCTCGTCGTGAAACGTCTTGCCGCGGGCCTCTGAGCAAGCCGCACGCCACGCCAAGAAGACCGGGGCGACCCCAAGAGGTTCGGCGGTAACCGGGCAGATTCTCTCGTGGGAGAGAACCCGCGAGACATTGCCCCGGCGTCCGGGTCAGACGCACCCGCGTTTCATCGGCACGCGGATCCGCCGCGGCGTCTGGGCCGGACGCATGCGCGTCTGTACCGGACGCACGAGCGTGCGTGACACAGCGAGACATGGAGGCACCGCGCCTCACGTTTCATTGCATGCCGCCGTCACCCGCACATGAAACACGCGCGATTTCAGCGCTGGCCGGACCTTTGCTCAGGGAGGAAGCGCAGCAGGCGCAGTCAGGCAGTCCTCTCCTCGAAAGGTAGACGCACGTGTCAGAGCCCTTCATCGGTCAGGTCATGATGTTCGCAGGCAACTTCGCTCCGCGGGGCTGGGCATTCTGCCAAGGGCAGCTTCTCTCCATCGCCCAGAACTCGGCGCTCTTCTCCATTCTTGGCACCACCTATGGAGGCAATGGACAGACGACGTTCGCCCTGCCGGACCTGCGTGGCCGCTATCCCATGCAGCCGGGCCAGGGCCCTGGCCTATCCCCCCGCACGCTGGGCGAACAGGGTGGAACTGAAACCGTGACGCTGATTTCGACGCAGATGCCGGCGCACAATCACACCCTGAATGTGAGCAGTCAGCACGGCGATACGGAAACGCCCATTGGCACCGTGCTCGCGGCGGACTCCACGGCGACCGTGCTCAACTACCGGGCTGCCCCCATCGACGGGACCATGAACCCCGCGGCCATCGGCGTCGCGGGGGGAAGCCAGCCGCACAACAACATGTCGCCCTTCCTGTGCATCAACTTCATCATCGCGCTGGAAGGCATCTACCCGTCGCGCAACTGACGCACCGTGAGCCCCAAGGGCTCAGCGCCTCGCTCCATTCACGCGTGCGAGGCGCAGTGGGGGCCACGCGGACGGCCGCCGCGAATCCGTCCCCACGAGCCACCCCTTCCAGGTCCGCAGCGACCCTGAACTGCGGGGTGGGTAGCCCGTTCCCGGTAGGGTGGGCACGTCGGGGGCAGCGTTACGGCACGGGAGCGTGGGCGGTGGTGGCGGAGCGAGACGGCGGGGGGCAACGCTCGCAAGTCACACCGACGACGGTGTTCACCGTCTGCGCCTCCGTGCTCGCGGTGGTCGTACTCGTCACCTTCGTGGCGAAGACACGGGTGGCACTGACACTGACGGGCATCGCCACCATCCTGGCGCTCGCGTTGGAACACGGCGTCGCGCGACTGGAGCGCGGCAGGCTGCCTCGGCTGGCCGCCATCGCCCTGGTGATGACGGCATTGCTGGTCGTCGTCGCCGCCCTCGCGCTGCTCGTGATTCCCGCCGCGGCGGACCAATTGGACGCCCTGGTTCGCCAGTGGCCGCAGTTGATGGAGGAACTGCGGAGCTCTCGGCCCATCCAGGTGCTCAGCGACCGGCTGCAGGCGCTCGGCTGGGCGCGACGGCTGGAGGAAGCAACTCCCCGGCTCGCCACCGGCGCCCTGCCTACGCTGCTCATCCGAGCCATCGGAGGCGTGGTGGGGGCGGTCATCTCGGCCCTCACCGTCTTCTTCCTCGTCGTGTTCATGCTGACATTCGGAGGAGACCTGATTCGCAGGGGGCTGGCCCTGGTCGGCCCCGAGCACCGGATGCGATACGTCCGGGTCTTCCACAACGTCTACAGCGCCACGGGCGGCTACCTGTCCGGGCTGGCGCTCATCTGCACCATCAACGCCACCCTGACCACGGTGACGCTGGCGCTCCTGGGCTTGCCGTACTTCCTGCCCCTGGGCATCGCCAGTGGCTTCTCCAGCCTGGTCCCTTATGTGGGGCCGCTCATCGCTGGGGGCGTCATCACCTTGCTGACGTGGGCCACGCAGGGAATCTGGGCGGCGGCGGTCGCACTCGCCTACTTCCTGCTGTACGGGCCCCTCGAGGGCAACGTGCTGGCCCCACTCGTCTTCCGCCGTACGGTCCACGTCAATCCGCTGCTCATCCTCCTCGCAGTCCTGTTCTGCGCGGAGCTGGCCGGCATCGTGGGCGCGGTGGTGGCGGTGCCCGTGGCCGCGACCCTTCAAATCATCTCCCGGGAGGTCCTCCTCTTCCGGCAGGAGCGCAGGGCGGCGCGCACAATCCACCCCACGGAACCTGAATGACGCCCTGAAAGGGGGACACGATGGCCGCAGGTCCACTCCCATGGCTGCTGACCCATGGCACAGCGGCCCTGCTCTTCGCCGCCCTGGTCGCCGGAGGCTTGGGGGTACCCATTCCAGAGGACCTGGTGCTGCTGTCGCTGGGCATCCTCGCGCACCGGGACGTCCTGCCCATCACCCTGGCGGTCGCGGTCGCGGTGGCCGGAGTGCTCTGCGGCGACACGGCTCTCTTCCTCGCCGCCCGAAGGTTGGGGCCCGCGCTGTACGAGCATCCTCGGATGAAGAAGCTCCTGCCGCCGGAACGCCGCGAGCGATTGGCCCAGCTCTACGCGCGCCACGGTGGGCGCTGTGTCTTCGTGGGGCGCTTTCTCTCCGTGCTGCGCGGGGCTGTGTTCATCATGGCCGCGGTGCAAGGCATGCGGCTGCGCCACTTCCTGCTGTGGGACGGGTTGGCGCTGCTCGTGAGCGCCCCGGTGGTGGTGGCGCTGGGGTACGCCTTCTCGCACAGCGTGGACGCGGTGGCGAAAGGAGCGGCGCGAGCCGAGCACCTGCTGGTGCTGGCCACCACGGCGGCCCTGCTGGCGGTGGGGGGCGTGCGCCGGCTGCGCGCGCGGCGCCTGGCCCAACGCCCGCGGTGACGCGAGGAAACCCAACACGCCCAAAACAGAAAACCCCCGGTGTCCACGAGGGACACCGGGGGGTTTCTCAAAAAGAATCCGGCAGCGACCTACTCTCCCGCGCGGTTTCCCGCGAAGTACCATCGGCTCTGGAGGGCTTAACTTCCGTGTTCGGGATGGGAACGGGTGGGACCCCTCCGACATAG
>NZ_JAAEAH010000015.1 GCF_010998615.1 Myxococcus sp. CA023
ACAACCCCCTGCCCCTCAACCGGAGAACCTCTTGTGCAAGGGCATTGCCAGACGCCGTGGCGGGGCGGCTCTCCTCTGGGGGCGGGCGGAACATTGCCCCCGGGACAGAGGCGGGTGTCGGGCACGCTGAAAAAACTCCCTGTCCGGCAGGGAACGTCGGAGGAAAAACGACGGACTGCCCGGCCTTGGGGGCAGGTGTGTGCCGGGTGCGCCAACGCAAACGCCCGCCAGGTGGCCGGAGGGCCGCCGCTGGCGGGCGCTGAGGTGCTTCCACCTGCTTCAAGGGTGAATCAGAGCACCTTGACCTGAATCTCCTTCAGCACCTGGTCCCCGCGCAGCACCGACACCGTCCAGGTGCCAGGCTTGTTCAACCGCAGGCCCGTCCACTGCCGCGCGCGCCAGCCCTCGCCCTTGATCTTCACGTCCTTCGTCTCACGGACGACGGTGCCCTGCTTCGACTGCACCATGATGTCCTCGACGGAGTCGCCCTGCGGCACCAGGTAGGCCTGCCACAGCATCACGCTGGTGCCGGCCTTGATGCCTTCCGGGCCGACTTCCGTGGTGCACTCGTACTTGTTGGGGCCTTCCTTGGCGACCTCGGTGCAGACCTTGGCCTCCACCAGCACGGGGCCCTGGCCCTGGCCCTTGTAGAAGTAGTTCCAGGTGTCACGCACCGCGTCCGCGTCCGGCGCCTTCACCTGCGCGGCGGCGGGCTCCGCGTCCTGCGCCATGGCCACCGGCGACATTCCCAGCACCGCGCACAGCAGGCTCCGCGTCAGCATCTTCGCCATCTCAAGTCCCCTCGTTCTCGTGATGTGGCAGGCCCCCAGGCCCGCCTTGCCATGCCGGGTCTACCACAGCCCGCGTCGCCGCTCAGCCGAAGAGGAAGAAGGCCAGCGTCACCAACGGCAGGTACACGAGGAAGGCCACCAGCAGGAATCCCAGGAGCTCTTTGAACTCCAAGCGCGCCACGGCCAGCAGCGGCAGCGCCCAGAAGGGTTGGATGAGGTCGGTGGCCATGTCGCCCCACGCATACGCCAGCACCACCTTCTCTGGCGCCACGCCCAGTCGCGTCGCGGCGTCCAGGAGGTAGGGCGCTTCAATGGCCCACTTCGAGCCGCCGGAGGGGACGAAGTAGTTCACCACGCCGCTGTACAGGTAGACGATGGCGGGGAACGTCTCGCGCGTGGACAACGACACGAACAGCTCGCCGATGCGCTCCGTCAGGCCGGTGGCCTTGAAGATGCCGTAGATGCCCGCGTACAGCGGGAACTGGAGGACGATGCCGTGCAGCACGGTGCCGGCCTCCTCGCTGGCCTTGAGCAGCCGCGCGGGGGTGCCGTGCAGCAGCACCGCCAGCATCAGGAAGGTGAAGTTCACCACGTTGAGGTTGAGCGCGCGCCAGCCTCCATTCATCCACAGGTGCCGCGCCAGCCACACGAGCCCCAGGACGCCGATGACGGTGTTGAGCAGCCGCGAGTGGTCCAGCCATGAGGCGAAGCCGCGCTCGGCGGGGCGCGGGGGCGGGGTGAAGTCGCCCAGGGACTCCAGCACCGCCGGGTCCACGCGGACGGTGTTCTCCGGCTTCGGGTGCAGCACCCACGCCAGCAGCGTCAGCCCCGCCACCACGGCCAGCGTGAGGCCGATGTTGAAGGGCGAGAAGAGCGTCCTGTCGATGGGCAGCACGCCCAGGCTCTTCTCCAGGAAGTGGCCTGGCGTGGCCACCAGCAGCGGCGCGGAGGCGGACAGGCCCGAGTGCCAGGTGGCGCCCAGGCCGAAGTACGCGCACGCCACCAGCAGCCGGTAGTCCACGTCCGGCCGGCGCTTCACCATGAAGCGCACCAGCATGGCGCTGGCCACCAGGGACAGACCCCAGTTGACGTAGGCCAGGGCCATGGAGACGAAGGCCATCCACGCCGCCGCGCCCCGGGGCGTGCGTGGCACCCGCGCCGCGCGCTCCAGCAACGCGCGCACGGGGCCCGTGAGGGCCAGCAGGTAGCCGGTGAACATCACCAGCGCCATCTGCATGGAGAAGCCGAGCAGCTCCCAGAAGCCGCCGCCCCAGGCGTCCAGCACGGCGGGCGGCGCGGCGCCGGCCCAGCCGGTGGCCAGCGCCATGGTGAGCAGCGTGAGCAGGACGGCGATGGCGAACGCGCTGGGGACGAAGCGCGAAGAGAAGCGGCCGAGGCTCTCCGCGATTCGGACAAGGGTCTCCACGAGGTGTCGCTCCTTGGCAGGGCCGGCACGTTACGGCATGTGCGGCGCGCCGGCGGCGCAATCCCGTCGCGAGTCCTGGCCGCACGAGCCCGGGCACGCAGGCTCCCCTGGCCGCGGGGGGGCCCGGAGAGGGAGGGCGGAGGTTCCTTCCGCGCCGCACGGTGTCAACGCTCCAGGATGCGCCGACTGCTGAGACACCTGCGCTCCGTCCTCCGCGTCCGGCCAGGAAAGCCCGCCATTGGCGCGGGCTTGCGGACCGCGCTGGCCACCGCCGTTCCTCTGGTCCTCGCGTTCCTGTTGGGCGTGAAGGACGCGAGCTGGGGGGGCTTGTCCGGTCTCCTGGTGTCACTGGCCGACAAGGGCGGCTCGTACCGGACGCGTGCGAAGGAGCTGGGCGCGGTGACGCTGCTGGGGGCCCTGGTGGGAGCGCTGGGCGCGCCGGGCGGGTCCCTGCCGTGGCTGGACGTATCCTTGATGTGGCTGGGGGTGACGGCGGCGGCCTTCGCGCGGAGCTACGGAGAGACGGCGGGCTCCGTCGGCGGGCAGCTCGCGGTCATCTTCGTCGTGTCGCTGGGCGCGCCCGCGGTGGGCGTGGATGCCGCGCTGGTTCGCGCCTTCTGGCTGCTCTTTGGCGGCCTGTGGGCCATGACGCTGTCCCTGGTGCTGTGGCCCTTGCGGCCCTACCGCCCGGCGCGGAGGGCTATCGCGCGCGTGTACGGGGAGCTGGCGGAGGCGTGCTGGGATTTGGGCCGCCTGTCGCGCGAGGGCGCCAGCTCCCACGAGTGGGTGGAGGCCGCGGAGCGGCACATGAGCGTGCGGCCCCTCATGGAACATGCGCGCGCCACGCTGGGGGCCATGCGCGGCACGCACCTGGGCAGGTCCCGGCGCGGCGAGCACCTGCTCGTGTTGCTCGAGACGTGCGAGCCGATGTCCGCCCAGCTCATCGCCCTGGCCGAGGCCATGGAGGCGGCCGTGCGCGAGCCCCGCTTCCTGCCGCTGCGCGCGCGCGTGGACTCGCTGTGTGACGCCTACGCGGCCATGGCGAGCTGGGTGGAGCAGGTGCTGGTGCGCGAGCGAAACGAAGGCGTCCCGCGCGCGCCCCGGATGGTGCCTCGCTCGCGCAGACGGCGCTATCGGCCCGCTCCAGACATCCGGAACCGCGAGGACCCGCTGTCCATCCACGTGGAGGCGCTCTTCGGGAAGCTGCGGGAGCTGGCGGGAGTGGCGCACGAGACGGCCGCGGGCCTGCTCCATGGCGACCCGGTGTCCGACCGCGGGCGGAGCGTGGTGGGCCATGAGCAGCAGAGCGCGCGCTCGTGGCTGGCCCCGCTTCGCGACCACCTCCGCTCCGACTCGCTCGTCTTCCGGCATGCGCTGCGCGTGGGGCTGGTGGCGACGGCGGCGCTGGTGGTGACGCGGGCGCTGGGCATCCGCGACGCCCACTGGGTGAGCCTCACCGTCATCGCCATCCTCCAGCCGTATTCGGCCATCACCGAGGAGCGCGCGCTCCAGCGCGTCGGCGGGACGCTGCTGGGCGCATGCCTGGCGGCGGTGATTGCCACGCGCGTGCATTCTCCCTCCGCGCTGCTCGCCGTCATCGTCCTGCTCACGGCGGTGTCGGTGTCCCTCCTGCCCATCAACTTCGGTGCCTTCCAGATTCTGCTCACGCCCGACTACCTGCTGCTGGCCACGTTGAGCTCGGGGGACTGGAGCCTCGCCGGCCAGCGCGCGCTGGGAGTGCTGGTGGCCTGCGCGCTGGCGCTGACGGGCGCGTGGCTGCTGTGGCCCATGCCGGAGCGCCGCCGCTTCCCGGAAGCCGCGGCGGCCGCGTTACGCGCGGATGGTGAATACCTGCGCGAGGTCATCTCCCGACGCAGCGGCACCCGGCCCGAGGTGGGCGCCGCGCGGCGCACCTTCAGCCTGGCGCTGCTGGACGCGGAGGCCTCCTTCGAGCGGCTCACCGCCGAGTACCACGGCCCGCCCCAGCAGCTCGAGTCAGGCATGGCCGTCATCACCTATGCGCGCCGCTTCGCCACCGTGGTGACGGCCCTGGGCATGGAGCGGCCGGAGGCGGAGGTTCCCGACCAGTTGAAGAAACTGGCGCACCAGGCGGGGCGCGCGCTCGACGAACTCGCGGACGCGCTCAGGGACCGGCGCGTGCCGCCGCCCCTGCCGCCGTTGAAGGTGTCGTGCAAGACGGATGACCCCGTCTTCGGCGCGTTGCTCGAACGGGTGCCCCGCCAGCTGGGCATGTTGCACGGCGCCGTGTCGCGGCTCAGCAGTGGCTCGGTCCTGCGGTGAGCCGCGTCAGGGCCGGGCCTCCCGTTGCGACGTCGCGGTCAGCACGGGTAGCGAGACATGGAACGTGGAGCCTCGGCCCAGCTCGCTGTCTACCCAGATGTGACCGCCGTGCCGTTCGATGATGTCCCGGCAGATGTAGAGCCCCAGGCCCAGGCCCCCGAAGCCGGACACGGGCGCGTTGCTCGCGCGGAAGAAGCGGTCGAAGAGGTGCGCCTGTTGCTCCTGGGAGATGCCGATGCCGCCGTCCGCCACGCTGAGCACGGCGTTGCCGTCCGCATGAGACAGGGAGACGCGCACGGTGCCGCCCAGCGGGCTGTATTTGACGGCGTTCTCCAGGAGGTTGGCGAGCACCTGTGACAGCCGGCCCCGGTCGCCCATGACGAGGACGTCCTCCTGGGGGAGCTCGCACGTGAAGGCATGCTCCGCGCTGAGGGTGCGGAACTCCGAGCACGCCGCGTTCGCCAGTTCCAGGAGCGACACGGGCTCGTGTTGCAGCTTCAGCCGGCCCGCCTCCACGCTGGAGGCGTCCACCAAGTCATTGACCAGCGCGGACAGGCGGTGCACCTGCGCCATGGCCTTGTCCACGCGCTCCGGCGCGATGGGCTCCTTGGCCGTCAGCGCCCGCTTCAGCAACTCCAGGTGGAGGCGCAGCGGCGTCAGGGGCGTCTTGAGCTCGTGGGCGGCGATGGAGAGGAAGTCGTCGCGCACGCGAATGGCCTCGTGCGCCTCGGCCAGCAGCCGCTCCTGCGTGCGCTGTGCGTGCACGCGCTCGGTGATGTCGCGGAAGCTCCAGACACGGCCGGTGATGAGCCCGCGCCGCCGCTGGGGCAGGGAGTAGCGCTCCAGGATGCGGCCGTTGCGCAGTTCGATGAGGTCGAAGCTCTCCTGCGATGGCTCCTCGTACAGGGACTGGACCCGCGAGAGGAAGGCGTCCGGGGCCTTCAACTTCTCGCGCACGGCCGCGAGCAGCGTCGCGTCGTGCGTGCAGGCCGCCAATCCCGTCAGCCCCCAGAGCTGCTCGAATTGGCGGTTGCAGGCGGTGATGTGTCCGTCCCGGTCGACCACCAGCAGTCCGTCCGCCGTCGAGTCGAGCGTGGCCTCCAGCAGGGACACCGTCTGCTCCAGCCGCTCCTGGGCCTGATGCTGCTCGGTGACGTCCACCATGATGCCGTGAAGCCGGTGGGCGTGGCCGTCCTTGGACAGCACGGTGACGATGTCACGCAGCCAGACGATGCGGCCGTCCGCGGCCAGCATCCGGTATTCGAATTCGTGGGGAAGGCTCTGCTCCACCGCGGTGCGGCAGTAGGTGGAGGCCCAGTCCCGGTCGTCTGGATGCAGGTGCGCCATCCAGAAGTCAGGCTCCGTGAGCCACTGCTCCACCGGATAGCCGAGCAGCCGCTCCGCCTGCTTGCTCACGAAGATGAAGCGGACGGAGGGGTCTGCCTCCCAGACGATGCCGTCGACATTGTCAACCAGCGCGTCATGTCCACCTCGGGCAGGCGGGCTGACGTCCCCGGCTGCGTCGAGGCCCGGCTCCCTCTCCGCCATGGCGCGCTCCCTCCTCTGGAGCGGGGCTCTCCCGTGTCTCGGGCCTTCTTCAATCAATACACCCGGGGAGCCCGGCGCCACCGGCCCCATACGGCCAGTGGTGCATCGTCCGCCGAATCTCAGTGACCGGGCAGGCCAGCGTGCCCCGGGGCAGGGCCTTGCTTCCTCGCGGGGAATGCGCAGGCGGAGACATGCGAGGATGGCGCACCGAGCCCGCCCCATGACGCCTCCTCGCCCCGCTCGCGCCCGTGTGCCGCCTTCCCGTGAGGACCGGTGGCTGGGGCGCGTCTTCTTCGGCCCCCGGCGCTTGATGTACGTGGGGCCGCTCGCTCCAACGGACCCTCACGCCCACCCCACCTTTCAGGTCCTGCTGTCCCTGGACGCGCCGGTGCGCCTGCGCGACGCCCGTCAGCAGGAGGTCGAATGTCAGGCGGCCGTTGTTCCTCCGGACGCCGAGCACGCCATCGTTGAAGGCGCCCTGTCCGCGGTGCTGCTCCACGTCCCCGCGGAGGACCTGGTGGGCCGCCGGCTGGCGACGCTGGGCATTGGCGCGGACGCGGCCGCGTGGGGCGCGGCGGGCGAACGTTTGAGGGCCTGTGGCATCGGCCGGTTGCCGGTGCGCTGGGCGGAGGCCGAGGCGCAGACGCAGGTCCTGCTGCGTGAGCTCCAAGCCGACGCGGGCATCGCGAAGCCCACCCACCCCGCGGTGAAGAAGTTGCTGCGGCTGCTGCCAGAGGCGCTGGATGAAGACGTGCGTCTGGCCACGCTCGCTCCGCGCGTGGGCTTGTCGGTGGGCCGGCTGTCGCATCTGTTCAGCGCGCAGGTGGGCTTCCCCTTGCGGCCCTACATCCTCTGGCTGCGCCTGCACCGGGCCGCCGAGCACCTGCAACAAGGCGCGTCCCTCACCGAGGCCGCGCACGCCGCGGGCTTCACCGACAGCGCGCACCTGAACCACGCCTTCCGCCGCACCTTCGGCCTCAAGCCCTCGGAGATTGCCGGAGTGGTGGAGTGGGTGCGCCCGCCCTCGCGATAGCGCGTTCTTACAAGCCGGCGGAGGCTTCGTGGCGCGAAGGTGGCGACATGACCGGGAAGAATCCATGTCGATGAAGGCGAAGCTGCGCGCCGCTTTTGAAGCGGAGCTGCGCGAGGCCCATGAAGCGGAGTCGCGTTCGGAGCATGCGCGTGCCTGGCGGCACCTCGAGCGGGCCCACGTCCTCAGCCAGGCCCACGCGGGCCCTCACGTGCGGGTGCACTGGCGCATGCTGGGGTTCGGGTGGCGCCGGCGGAATGTCGCGGAGTGGGTGGGGCAGGTGGTGCGGCTGCTGGTCGCCGCGCCAGGCTCATGGCTCGGGCGGGCTCCGCTGGGAAACACCGGTGGCGCGAACGTGGGCATCCTCACGCCCATGCCCATTCCCGACGACCTGCGCGCCCTGCTGGACGCCGACCGCTGAGGCCCTTCCGCTGTTCACGGCCCGCGCGGTTTTCTTCTCACATTCCGAGGCGCGTGCTGGGGCGAATTACGGTATGGAACGGACATCATGTCCTCTTCCGAGCAACCCGCACGGCAGGACGCACGCGTATCGACTGGCGTGCCTGGGCTTGACGCGGTGCTGGGCGGCGGTCTCGTGTCGTCGGGTGTCTACATCTTCGTGGGGGAGCCGGGCGCGGGGAAGACGCTGCTGGGTTGCAGCTTGCTGGCGGACCACCACCCTCTTCGGCATGGAGACACCGCGGCTCTTCGGTCCGCTGCTGGACGTCCCGATGGAGGTCGGTCCCTCCGTTGTGGCGGAGAACCTCTTTTTCTTGAGACATGTCGAGCTTGAAGGCCGCCTGCGCAGGCTGCTGAGCATCTTCAAGATGCGTGACATCCACGATGCCCCCACCCTGAGGGAGTTCGTCATCGCGTCTCAGGGAATCGAGGTGCTGCCCCCCTTCAGTGTCGCTGTGGATACCCTGCTCACGGGACTTGCCCGACACCCGGGCACTGGCCATTCCTGAACGAACGTCGAGGAGTAGTACCACCCGTATGGAGACGGTCCTGGTGGTGGATGACGAGCAGGGCATCCTGGAAGCGCTGGCGGACCTCCTTCGAGAGGAGGGCTACCGCGTTCTGACGGCCTCTCACGGCCGTGAGGCGCTGGAGCGGATGGCGGAGCTCCGGCCGGACCTGGTCCTCACTGATTGGATGATGCCCGTCCTGGACGGACCGGCACTCATCGAGCGCATCCGGGCTGAGCCGGCCTACAAAGATGTATCACTCATGGGGATGAGCGCGGTGGACGTGTCCGCGCTGCGGCATCGGTATCCTGGCATGCCGTTCCTCCAGAAGCCCTTCGACATTCACGCGCTGATGCGACAGGTCCGCAAGGCCCTGGACGGAAAGCAAGGCTGAGCCTCATGTTCTACCTGCTCAAGCTGGGCCCCGTGCCACTCAGTCAGGGCAACACGCAGGTCCAGGTGTATCTGCGTATCTCCGATTCCGGAGAGCCCGCCGCGCCCGTCTTCGAATCGGACGACGGGGCGGGGCTGCGGGCCCTGCTGGAAGGGGTGGACGCGGCGGAGGTGCGCTGCGTGCCGGCGCTGGCCGCCGCGGGCGCGGAGCTGGGGCTCGCCGTGGCGGAGCCTTCACCGCAAGCGCTGTCTTCCTGTGCGGCCATCGCGACCTTCGTGGCGTGGGGGCAGCGAGGCTTGTCCGGGCTTGGCTCGGACAAGGCGCTGCTCTTCGTGCAGGCGTCGACGGAGTACTGGGATGCGCGGCCCTGGACGCATTGGGATGACAGCCAGCCCTTCGAGGTGGCCGTCACCGGGCCGATGAACCACACCTTCGAGGGGTGCGTCTTCCACATGGGGGACGGGCGCGCGGGACTGGCGCTGTACTTCAAGCCGGGCGCGCTGCAGATGTTGATGGAGATGCAGGCGCGTGGCCAGGGTGACGCCGCCACCAGCCTGCCCGCGATTGCCGTCACGCTGGACACGTCCCCTTCGTATGCCGTGGACGCGCTCACCGCCGCGGGGCGCGCGCCGCGCCTGCCGCTGCCCCTGAAGACGGGGCCGGATGGCATCGGCGTGCCGTCTCCGCTGGAGTCCCTGGTGCTGGTGGCGGCGTTGCGCGCGGTGGCCCGGCTGTCACTGGAGCAGCGCGAGGTGCTCAGCAGCGTCGTGGCCGGAGACGAGCAGATGCAGGTGCGCGTCCGCGCGCCCGCGCCCCGCGTCCGGCACTGAGCCTGCCTGCTCCGTCAGCGAGCGCACCGACTTTCACACCGAGTAGCGCCGCGTCCGAGCCAGTGTTGGCTGCCGGACGAAGTCCTCCTGGAATGTCGCCTGATGGCCAGCTGGGCGTCCCGGGGGGACTGGTCCAGGTGTGCGAGCGCGCGAGAAAACACGCTCCAGCTGCGAGATTCCCGCAGGACGGCAGCCCGTGCTTCGCCGTCCTGGGACCGACCAGGAACTCATATGGCCACGAAGAAGGTTTCCTCCCGCCGTGCACCTGTCGCGGCCCCCCCTTCACCGCGAATCCGGGAGGATGATTCGCAGTCGCTCGACTCGCGCCAGTTGCTGCGGGTCCTCACCGCCGTCCGCAAGGGCGACTTCTCCGTGCGCATGCCGGTGGACAAGGTGGGCAGCGCCGGCAAGGTGGCGGACACGCTGAACGAAATCATCGAACTCAGCGAGCGCATGGCCCGTGAGTTCGAGCGCATCGGCAACGTGGTGGGCAAGGAAGGCCGCATCACCCAGCGCGGCAACGTGGTGGGCGCGCTGGGCTCGTGGGGCGACTGCGTCGAGTCGGTGAACACGCTGGTGGCCGACCTGGTGCAACCGACGACGGAGATGGGCCGCGTCATCGGCGCTGTGGCCAAGGGCGACCTGTCGCAGACCATGGCCCTGGAAGTGGATGGACGTCCCCTCCGAGGCGAGTTCCTCCGCACCGCCCGGTTGGTGAACGGGATGGTGGAGCAGCTCGGCGCCTTCGCTTCCGAGGTGACGCGCGTGGCCCGCGAGGTGGGCACCGACGGAAAGCTGGGCGGTCAGGCCAAGGTGAAGGGCGTGGCCGGCACGTGGAAGGACCTCACGGACAACGTGAACTCCATGGCCTCCAACCTCACCGCGCAGGTGCGCAGCATCGCCGAAGTGACGACGGCCGTCGCCAAGGGCGACCTGTCGAAGAAAATCACCGTCGACGTGCGCGGCGAAATCCTGGAGCTGAAGAACACCATCAACACGATGGTGGACCAGCTGTCGTCCTTCGCTTCGGAAGTGACGCGCGTGGCGCGTGAAGTGGGCACGGAGGGCAAGCTGGGCGGACAGGCCGTGGTGAAGGGCGTCGGTGGCACGTGGAAGGACCTCACGGACAACGTGA
This sequence comes from Myxococcus sp. CA023, assembly GCF_010998615.1. Taxonomy (GTDB): domain Bacteria; phylum Myxococcota; class Myxococcia; order Myxococcales; family Myxococcaceae; genus Myxococcus. Next base: position 10,424 of record NZ_JAAEAH010000015.1, read on the forward strand.
ACTCCATGGCGTCCAACCTGACGTCTCAGGTGCGCAACATCGCCGAGGTGACGACGGCCGTCGCCAAGGGTGACCTGTCGAAGAAAATCACCGTCGATGCCAAGGGCGAGGTGCTGGAGCTGAAGAACACCATCAACACGATGGTGGACCAGCTCAACTCGTTCGCCTCGGAAGTGACGCGCGTGGCGCGTGAAGTCGGTACCGAGGGCAAGCTGGGTGGCCAGGCCGAAGTGAAGGGCGTGGCCGGAACGTGGAAGGACCTCACCGACAACGTGAACTCCATGGCGTCGAACCTGACGTCCCAGGTGCGCAACATCGCGGAGGTCACCACCGCCGTGGCCAACGGTGACCTCTCCAAGAAAATCACCGTGGATGTGCGCGGTGAAATCCTGGAGCTGAAGAACACCATCAACACGATGGTGGACCAGCTGTCGTCCTTCGCTTCGGAAGTGACGCGAGTGGCGCGCGAAGTGGGGACGGAGGGCAAGCTGGGCGGTCAGGCCGTGGTGAAGGGCGTCGGTGGCACGTGGAAGGACCTCACGGACAACGTGAACTCCATGGCCTCCAATCTGACGTCTCAGGTGCGAAACATTGCCGAGGTGACGACGGCCGTTGCGAACGGCGACCTGTCGAAGAAAATCACCGTCGACGTGCAGGGCGAAATCCTGGAGCTGAAGAACACCATCAACACGATGGTGGACCAGCTCAACTCGTTCGCCTCGGAAGTGACGCGCGTGGCGCGTGAAGTGGGCACGGAAGGGAAGCTGGGCGGACAGGCCGTCGTGCGCGGTGTCGGTGGCACGTGGAAGGACCTCACGGACAACGTGAACAGCATGGCGTCCAACCTCACGTCCCAGGTGCGAAACATCGCCGAGGTGACGATGGCGGTGGCGCGCGGTGACCTCTCCAAGAAGATCACCGTGGACGTGCGCGGCGAAATCCTGGAGCTGAAGAACACCATCAACACGATGGTGGACCAGTTGTCGTCCTTCGCCTCGGAAGTGACGCGAGTGGCGCGCGAAGTGGGTACGGAAGGAAAGCTCGGCGGTCAGGCCATCGTGCGCGGCGTCGGTGGAACGTGGAAGGACCTCACCGACAACGTGAACTCCATGGCGTCCAACCTGACGTCTCAGGTGCGCAACATCGCGGAAGTCACCACGGCCGTGGCCAACGGTGACCTCTCCAAGAAGATCACCGTGGATGTGCGCGGCGAAATCCTGGAGCTGAAGAACACCATCAACACGATGGTGGACCAGCTCAACTCGTTCGCCTCGGAAGTGACGCGTGTGGCGCGCGAGGTGGGGACGGAGGGCAAGCTGGGCGGTCAGGCCGTGGTGAAGGGCGTGGCCGGCACGTGGAAGGACCTCACGGACAACGTGAACTCCATGGCGTCGAACCTGACGTCGCAGGTGCGAAACATCGCCGAGGTGACGACGGCCGTCGCCAAGGGCGACCTCTCCAAGAAAATCACCGTCGACGTGCAGGGCGAAATCCTGGAGCTGAAGAACACCATCAACACGATGGTGGACCAGCTCAACTCGTTCGCGTCGGAAGTGACGCGCGTGGCGCGTGAAGTGGGCACGGAGGGCAAGCTGGGCGGACAGGCCGAGGTGAAGGGCGTGGCCGGCACGTGGAAGGACCTCACGGACAACGTGAACTCCATGGCGTCCAACCTCACCACGCAGGTGCGCGGCATCGCCAAGGTCGTGACGTCGGTGGCCAACGGCGACCTGAAGCGCAAGCTGGTGGTGGACGCGAAGGGTGAAATCGCCGAGCTGGCGGACACCATCAACGGGATGATCGACACCCTGGCGGTGTTCGCCGACCAGGTGACGACGGTGGCCCGCGAGGTGGGCATCGAAGGGAAGCTGGGCGGTCAGGCCCGTGTGCCCGGTACGGCGGGCATCTGGCGCGACCTCACGGACAACGTGAACCAGCTGGCCGCCAACCTCACCACGCAGGTGCGCGCCATCGCCGAGGTGGCCACCGCCGTGACGAAGGGTGACCTCACGCGGTTCATCACCGTGTCCGCCCAGGGCGAGGTGGCCGCCCTGAAGGACAACATCAACGAGATGATCCGCAACCTGAAGGACACCACGCGGAAGAACACGGAGCAGGACTGGCTCAAGACGAACCTGGCCAAGTTCACCCGCGTCCTCCAGGGGCAGCGAGACCTGCTCACGGTGTCCAAGGTCATCCTGTCGGAGCTGGCGCCGCTGGTGGATGCCCAGCACGGCGTCTTCTACATCTCCGAGCGCGCGGACGGCGGCGACCAGATGCTCAAGCTGCTGGCGTCCTACGCGTACCGTCAGCGCAAGGGACTGGCGAACACCTTCAAGTACGGCGAGGGCCTGGTGGGCCAGTGCGCCCTGGAGAAGGAGCCCATCCTCCTGTCGGACGTGCCGGACAGTTACATCCGCATCGCGTCCGGCCTGGGCGAGGAGGTGCCTCGCAACATCGTGGTGCTGCCGGTGCTCTTCGAAGGGGAAGTCAAAGCCGTCATCGAGCTGGCCTCCTTCCACACCTTCAGTGAGGTCCACATGGGCTTCCTGGAGCAACTCACGGAGTCCATCGGCATCGTGCTCAACACGATTGCCGCCAACATGCGCACCGAGGCGCTGCTGAAGCAGTCGCAGGCGCTGACGGACGAGCTCCGCAAGCAGCAGGAGGAGTTGACGGAGACGAACACGCGCCTGGAGCAGCAGGCCACCTCGCTCCAGCAGTCGGAGGAGCTGCTCAAGCGTCAGCAGGAGGAGCTGCGCAGCACCAACGAGGAGCTCCAGGAGAAGGCGAAGCTGCTCTCCGAGCAGAAGACGGAGGTGGAGCGCAAGAATGGCGAGGTGGAGCAGGCCAAGCTCGCCCTGGAGGAGAAGGCCGAACAGCTCAGCCTCACGTCCAAGTACAAGTCCGAGTTCCTGGCCAACATGAGCCACGAGCTGCGTACGCCGCTCAACTCGCTGCTCATCCTCAGCCAGACGCTCAGTGACAACGTGGATGGCAACCTCACGTCGCGGCAGGTGGAGTTCTCCAAGACGATTCACGCGTCCGGCGCGGACCTGCTGGAGCTCATCAACGACATCCTCGACCTGTCGAAGATTGAATCCGGCACCATGGCCGTGGACGTGGGACCGCTGCGCTTCGGTGACCTGCGCGAGTTCGTGGACCGCACCTTCCGGCAGGTGGCGGACAAGAAGGGGTTGGAGTTCCACATCGGCCTGGGGGATTCGCTGCCCGGCGAGCTGGAGACGGATGCGAAGCGTCTGCAACAGGTGCTCAAGAACCTGCTGTCCAACGCCTTCAAGTTCACCGAGTCCGGCTCGGTGTCGCTGCACATCGGTCTGGCGAAGCGCGGCTGGTCTCCGGACCACGCCATGTTGTCCTCCGCGCCCTCGGTGGTTGCCTTCACCGTGGTGGACACGGGCATCGGCATCCCGAAGGACAAGCATCAAATCATCTTCGAGGCCTTCCAGCAGGCGGATGGCTCCACCGCCCGCAAGTACGGGGGCACCGGCCTGGGCCTGTCCATCAGCCGTGAAATCGCGCGACTGCTCGGCGGCGAAATCCGGCTGGAGAGCGACGTGGGCAGGGGCAGCGCCTTCACCCTCTACCTGCCGCTGGCCTTCATGGCGGAGCGTCCGCCGGAGGAGCATGGGCGCTGGGACTACAACCCGCTGGCCACCACGGTGCTTCCCGCGCCCATCGCGGAGCCGGTCACCGAGTCGCGGGTGTCTTCGCTGAGCCGGATGGACATCGATGATGACCGGGGCTCCATCCTGCCTGGAGACAAGGTGCTGCTGGCCGTGACGCACCTGGCGGACCATGCCGCGCGCCTGCGTGCCGCGGCGCAGGGCACGGGCTTCAAGGTGCTGGTGTCCACCGAGGTGGAGGGCGCGCTGGACGCCGTCCGCGACACGCGGCCAGCGGCCGTGGCGGTGGACCTGGACCTGCCGGAGATGGCGGGCTGGGTGGTGCTGGACCGGCTGAAGCACGACGCGTCCACGCGCGCGCTGCCGGTGTACACGGTGTCGGTGGAGGACCACCGCGAGCGCTCGCTCAACCTGGGGGCCATTGGCCACCTGCGCGCGGCGGCGGACCCGGAGGCGGCGGTGGCCGCGCTGGAGTCCCTCAAGCGCTTCGTGGAGCGCAAGGGCCGCGGGCTGCTCGTGGTGGAGGACGACCCCGTCCACCGCCAGACGCTGACGGAGCTCCTGGGCAGTGATGACGTGCAGACGGTGGCGGTGGGGACCGCGGCGGAGGCCCTGGCCGCGCTGGCCGAGCGCCGCTTCGACTGCATGGTGCTGGACCTGGGTCTTCCGGACATGCCAGGCACGGAGCTCATCCGCCGCATCCATGAGGCGCACGGCGCGGGCGGGCCGCCGCTCATCGTCTACACGGGCCGCGAGCTGACGCGCGCCCAGGAGACGGAGTTGCGGCGGGTGGCCGAGGCCATCGTGGTGAAGGACGCGCAGAGCCCGGAGCGGCTGCTGGAGGAGGCGAGCCTGTTCCTCCACCGCTCGCCCTCGGAGCTGACCGAGCCCAAGCGCCGCATGCTGGAGAAGGCGCGCGAGAAGGACCCCTTGCTGGTGAACCGCAAGGTGCTGGTCGTGGACGACGACGTGCGCAACATCTTCGCCCTCAACACCGTGCTGGAGCGCTACGGCATGAAGGTGGCCTTCGCGGAGAGCGCGCGCGAGGGCCTGGACCAGTTGGAGAAGGACGCCGACATCGAGCTGGTGCTGATGGACGTGATGATGCCGGAGATGGACGGCTACCAGGCCATGCGCGCCATCCGCCGCATGGAGCGCTTCGTCCATCTGCCCATCCTGGCCCTCACCGCCAAGGCCATGAAGGGTGACCGGGAGAAGTGCCTGGAGGCCGGTGCGTCCGACTACATCACCAAGCCGGTGGACATCGAGAAGCTGCTCAGCCTGCTGCGCGTGTGGCTGCACGCGCCGCGGGGCATGCCGCCGCGCGGTCCGCGCACGGAGGTCTCCGGATGACGGGGCCCGGCGCGCGCGGCGCGGAGCTGGAGGCGCTGGAGGTGGACCTGCTGCTGGAGGGCGTGGCCCGGCAATGGGGCTTCGACCTGCGCAGCCGCTCCCGGCCGCAGCTCTTGCGGCGGCTGCGGCACCACCTCCGCGAGGAGCGGCTGGACAGCTTCTCCGCGCTCCAGGCCCGCGTGCTGCACGACGCCGAGGCGCTGGACGCGCTGCTGCGCACGCTGTCCTGCACACCGCCCGCCCTGTTCGCGGAGGCCGCCTTCTTCCGCGACTTCCGCACCCGGGTGGTGCCGGTGCTTCGCACCTGGCCCTCCGTGCGTGTGTGGCACGCGGGCTGTGGCACCGGCGAGGACACGTACGCGCTGGCCATCCTCCTCCACGAGGAAGGGCTGTGGGGCAGGTGCCGGCTGTATGCGTCCGACGCGAGTGAAGGGCTGCTAGCGGACGCGCGCACCGGCGTGCTGCCGCTGCCCACGCAGGAGGACGCGCAGCGCTACCTGGAGGCGGGCGGGAAGGGCGCGCTCTCCGACTACTACACGCGCGACGGCAACTGGGCGCTGCTCCAGCCCCGGCTGCGCGACGGCATCTTCTTCACCCAGCACAACCTGGCCACGGATGGCTCGTTCAACGAGTTCCACGTCATCGTGTGCCGGGACACGTTGCTGACCTTCAACCGCGCACTGCACGACCACATCCACGGCCGCCTCTTCGAGAGCCTCGCCCGCTTCGGCTTCCTGTGCCTGGGGCGCAAGGAGTCGCTGGCGCGCACGCCGCACGCGGGGGCCTACGAGATGCTGGAGGACCGCGGTCGCATCTTCAGGAGGGTGGCATGAATCCCTTGGGCCTGCTGGTGGTGGGGGCGCCGCGCTGCGCGGCGGCGGACGTGGAGTCGGCGCTGGCGCTGCTGCCGCCGAACCTGCCCGTGCCGGTGGTGTTGGCGCTGCACCGGGGCCCTCTGGACGCGCTGGCTGCGCCGCTGGGCCGCCGCTGCGCGCTGCCGGTGGTGGAGCCGGATGACAAGGACCCGCTGCTGCCCGGCGCCGTATACCTGGCTCCCGCAGGCTACCACTTGTTGGTGGACCGGGGCTGCGTGTCCCTGTCCGTGGAGCCGCCCGAGCATGGGCAGCGGCCCGGCCTGGACGCGCTCTTCGAATCCGCGGCGGACAGCCATGGCCCCAGGGCCGCGGGGCTGCTCTTCGCGGGGCACGAGGATGGGGTGGCGGGCTTGCAGGTGCTCCATGCGAGAGGCGCCCGGGTGGCCGTGGTGAGCGCGCTCCAGACGGGCGGAGCGGGTGAGGATGGAGCGATGGCGCAATTGACGTTGGGTTCCGTGGGAGGGTGGCTCGCGCGGCTGGCCTATGTGCCGCGTTCCAAGGTGCTGCCTTGAGCGGCGCGCCCACGCGCGAGCGCCTGCCGGCGATTCCGGCGGAGCCCGTCTGCCTGCTGCTGGTGGATGACCAGCCGGAGAACCTGCTGGCGCTGGAGGCGACCCTGGCGCCCCTGGGGCAGCGGCTGGTCACCGCGAGCAGCGGCCGCGAGGCGCTGCGTCACCTGCTGACGCAGGACTTCGCCGTCATCCTCCTGGACGTCGTCATGCCGGACATGGACGGCTTCGAGACGGCCCAGCTCATCCGCGAGCGAGAGCGCAGCCGCGGCACGCCCCTCATCTTCCTCACCGGGCTGTCGCGGGGGCCACATCCGGAGCTGCGCGGCTATGCCATGGGCGCGGTGGACTACCTGCTCAAGCCCTTCGAGCCGGCCATCCTGCGCTCCAAGGTGAGCGTCTTCGTGGAGCTGTACCGCAAGACGGAGCTGGTGCGGCGGCAGGCGGAGGCGCTGCGCGAGGCTCAGCAGCGCGAGCACGCGCGGGAGTTGCTGGAGGCGCAGCGGCGCGTGGAGACCGAGCGGCTTCGTTCAGAAACCAACCGAAACCAGCAGCGCTGGCTGGAGGCGGCGATTGCCGCGCTCCCCATGCCGCTGGCGTTGGTGGAGCCGGGAAGCGGCCACACCCTGCTGGCCAACCGGGCGGCGCAAGGGCTGGCGGGGGGCTGTCTGGCCTACCGCGGGGCGCGCGCGCTGCATGCGGACGCACGCTTCCGTGGCGCGGATGGCCGGCTGCTCGCGGATGAAGACCTGCCGCTGATGCGCGCCGCGCGCGGCGAGGTGTTCCAGGCGTCCCCCGTGGAGTGGAACGTGGGCGGCCAGCGCGGTTCGGTGCTCGCTTCCAGTGAGCGGCTGCCTCGCATGCACGGACGCCCGGAGACAATGGTGCTGGGCCTCTTGGACGTGACGGCGCTCCGAGCCGCCGCTCGCCACGACTGGCTCCCTCTGCCGCTGACGGAGCACATCGCTACACTGGAGGCGCAGGGGGAGGACACAGGCCCGCTCACCCGGCTCATCGAGGTGCTGCGGAACCTGCCGGGCTTGAGCACCGGGAGCCCCGGACAGGAGCGCGAGGACGGCTCCTTGCCAGCGGAGGAGAGCAGCCTGGCGGGCAACCCTCCTCGGCCCGTGCGCTGAACATCGCCGGTCGAGAAATGATTGACGCACAAAATAACATGGGCAAGGTGGACGTGTGAGTGACGCCGGAATCCCACAGCGGGTCCAGCGCTTCATCTCGACGCACATCGACTCCCTGGAGAAGCTGGAGGTGCTCCTCCTGCTTCGTGCGCGCGCGGACAGGGAGTGGACGGCATCGGCGGTGAGTCTGGAACTGCGCATTGCAGAGGCTTCCGCCGCCTCCAGGCTGGAGGACCTGACGAACCGACGCATGCTGGTGAGCGATGGAGCCTCACCTCCGTCGTATCGCTACAGTCCTGAGTCGTCGGAGGATGTGCAGGCGGTGACGGAGCTGGCGGCGGTGTACGGCGCGAAGCGCGTCAGCGTCATCTCCTTCATCTTCTCGAGGCCGCTGGACAAGGTGCGAGGCTTTGCCGAGGCATTCATCCTGAAGAAGGACAAGGACGGCCATGGTTGAAGCAGTCTACATCCTGTGTGCGTTGACGAGCGTGGCGTGCGCGGTGCTGCTGCTCCGCGCCTACAAGCGCACGGGCATGCGGCTGCTCCTGTGGAGTGGGCTGTGCTTCGTGGGCATGGCGGTCAGCAACGTGCTCCTCTTCGTGGACCTGGTGCTGCTGCCCGCCACCATCGACCTGTACATGCCGCGCCTCATCGCCACGTTGTCCAGTGCCTCTGTCCTGCTCTATGGCCTCATCTGGGACGCGTCCTGAGGTGCGATGATGCTCAAGCCCATGCTCAACGGTGCGGTGGCGATGGCGTGGCTGGCGAGCGCGCTGTTCTTCCTGCGCTTCTGGGTCCAGTCGAAGGACCGGCTCTTCGCCTTCTTCGCGCTGGCCTTCACGATGCTGGCGGGCAACTCGGTGGTGGCGGCGCTGCTGGACGCGGATGACGAGCGGCGCCACTACATCTACGTGGCGCGGCTCTTCGCCTTCCTGCTCATCCTCTACGCCATCTGGGACAAGAACCGCGCGAACCGCCACGGCTCCGGGTAGGGCCGCGCCGGCGTCTGGCAGGTCATCTGGCTGACAGTTGTCTCGTACCTGCGTCCGAGCACCGTTGTCGCAGGTGGAGGGGCGTCATTATCTCCGGTACCCCATGTCGCGCCGCCCTTCTTCATCCTCGCGGCCCGCGTCCGTGGACGAGCGCGAACCCGAGCGGTCCGTCTCCACGGAACCGGACGCGGTGTGTCCGCCGCGAGGGCTGGAGCCCCAGGTGGGTGGGGCCGGGAATGCCGTCCGCTTGCGCGGCAGTGACGACGCGGAGGAGCGCCTCGCGTTCCTGGCCAGCGCGGGCGAGCTGCTGTCGTCGTCCCTGGATTCGGGCACGGTGCTCCAGCGGCTGGCGGAGCTGGCCGTGCCGCTGCTGGCGGACTGGTGCGCGGTGGACGTGCTCACGGCGGACGGGCGGGTTGAGCGGGTGGCCGCGGCGCACCGCCTGGCGGAGCAGGTGCCGCTGGTGCACGAGCTGGCACGCCTCCAGCCCCTGGACCTGACGGCCGAGGGCGGTATCCCGGAGGTGCTGCGCACCGGCAAGGCCGCCCTCCTTCCCGAAGTCCTGGACGCGATGCTGCCGGGCGTGGTGCTCACGGAGGCGCAGCTGGAGGTGGCGCGGCGCCTGGGCATCCGGGCGGGCCTCATCGTGCCGCTGCTGGCACGAGGCCGCGTGCTTGGCGCGCTGTTGCTGGTCCGGGGCGACTCGGACGGGGTGCCCGGTGCATCCGACCTGGACCTGGCGTTGGAGCTGGCCCGGCGCGCCGGCCTGTCCCTGGACAACGCGCTGCTGTACGCGGAGGCGCGCGGCGCGCAGCAGCGCACCGAGCGCCTCCAGGCCATCACCGCGGCCCTGTCCCGCGCGGCCACCGCCGAGGACGTGGCCGAAGCGCTGATGCGCGAGGAGCTGCGGCCCGCGGGCCCGGCGCGCGGCGCGGTGCTCGGCATGCTGGAGGATGGCCGGCTGCACGTGCTGGGCTCCTTCGGCTACGCGCCGGCGGTGCTGGATGCCCTGCGAGGGCTGTGGGCGGACCAGGTGCCCGGCGTGGACCGGGCGCTGGAGCAGATGGAGCCGCAGTGGTTCTCCAACCACGCGGCGGTGCCGCGCGCCGTGCCCGAGTGGGCGCGGGACCTCGTCCAGGGCGTGGGGACCGGGGCCTGGGCGGTGCTGCCCTTGAAGGTGGAGCACCGCATCCGGGGCTTCCTGCTGTTCGCGTGGGACGGGCCGCAGGTGTTCCTCTCGGAGGAGCGCGGCTTCCTGTCCTCGTTGGCGCAGCAGTGCGCGCAGGCGCTGGAGCGCGCGGCGCTGTACGAGGCGCTGCGTGAGCGCGGCGGCAAGCTGCACCTGGCGCTGGAGGCGGGCAAGGAGGCCGAGGAGCGGCTCTTCTTCCTGCTGGAGGCGAGCCGCGCGCTGGCCGAGCACCTGGACGACGTGGAGTGGACGCTGGAGCACCTGGCGCGAGTGGCCGCGCGAAACGTGGCCACGTACTGCCTGGTGGAGTTGATGGGGGCGGACGGCGTGCTGCGCGGCGTGGCCGCGTCCCACCGGGAGCCGGAGCGGGACGTGTCGGTGCTGGCCTCGCTGTCCCCTTCATGGGTGGAGGGCACGCTGAATCCGGCGCGCGAGTGCTTCCTGTCGGGGGAGACGCGCTTCTTGCCCGAGGTGGGGCCGGAGCTGCGCGAGCGCATGTGCCAGGGGCCCGAGCACCGCGCGTTCCTGGAGGCGCTGAATCCACACTCGCTGCTCGCGGTGGCGGTGCGCATGCGGGGACGCATGCTGGGCGTCATCACGCTGGGCACCGCGGCTCCCTGCCGCCGGCTGGTCACCGCCGACGTGGCCATGGCGGAGGAGCTGGCGCGGCGCGTGGCGGTGGCGCTGGAGAACGCGTCGCTGTACCGGGACGCGCAGGCCGCGGTGCGTCTGCGCGACGAGTTCCTCTCCGTGGCCAGCCATGAGCTGAAGACGCCGCTCACCAGCCTGAAGCTCCAGCACGGCCTCATCGACCGCGTCGCCCTCGGAGACGTGGGGGACAAGGTGCGGCCCCGGCTGGCCACGGCCGTGCGGCAGGTGCAGCGGTTGAGCGCGCTGGTGGACAGCCTGCTGGACGTCAGCCGGATTTCGCTGGGGCGGCTGATGCTGGAGCCGTCCGACGTGGACCTGGGCCAGGCGGTGCGCGACGCGGTGGACCGCATGGAGGAGGTGTTCTCCCAGGCGGGCTGTCCGGTGCGTGTGGAGGTGCCGGGCCCGCTGCCGGGGAAGTGGGATTCGCTGCGGCTGGACCAGGTGCTGGTGAACCTGCTCACCAACGCGGCCAAGTACGGCGCGGGCCGGCCTGTCCTGGTGGAGGCGGCCTTCGAGGGCGAGGAGATGGTGCGGGTGTCGGTGCGTGACGAGGGCATCGGCATCGCCGCGGAGGACCTGCCGCGCCTGTTCGGCCGCTTCGAGCGCGCGGTGTCCGACCGGCACTATGGCGGCCTGGGACTGGGGCTCTACATCAGCCGGCAAATCGTGGACGCCATGGGCGGCCGCATCGAGGTGGAGAGCCGGCCCGGGCTGGGTTCCATCTTCACCGTGCGACTGCCCCGGTCCACGGCACAATGCGCGCCATGGTGACAGTGGGAAGGGCGGACGTGCCCAAGGTGTTGTCGGTGGCGAAGCTGCGGAAGGAGTACGGCGGCAAGGCCGCGGTGGAGGGTGTCTCCTTCGAGGTGGGACGCGGAGAGATTGTCGGGCTGCTGGGCCCCAACGGCGCGGGGAAGACGACCACCATCAACATGGTGCTCGGCGTGCTGCAGCCCACGTCCGGCACCATCCACATCCAGGACCTGGACCTGGCGGCGCAGCGCTCCGCCGCGCTGGCGCTGACGAACTTCGCCGCCGTCTACTCGCCGCTGCCGGGCAACCTCTCCGTGTACCAGAACCTGCGCGTCTTCGGCCTCATCTACGGGGTGAAGTCCCTGGGGGCGCGCATCGCGGAGTTGCTGGAGCAGTTCGACCTGGTGAAGTACCGCGACGTGAAGTGCGGCGTGCTGTCCTCCGGAGAGCAGACCCGCGTGGCGTTGGCGAAGGCGATGCTCAACCGTCCGCACCTGCTGCTCCTGGACGAGCCCACCGCGTCGCTGGACCCCGCGACGGCCCGGGACATCCGCGCCCGGATTCGCGAGTTCGCCGCGCGGGACACCGGCGGCGTGCTGTGGACGTCCCACAACATGTACGAGGTGGAGGAGGTCTGCGACCGGGTGCTGTTCCTGGCGCGCGGCCGGGTGCTCCTGGAAGGCAACCCGCGGACGCTGCCCGGCGAGCACGGCCAGGCCTCGCTGGAAGAACTCTTCATCACCGTGGCGCGCGAGCCGCTCGCGCTGGAGCAGCGCTGACCATGCACCTGCACCGGGCCGCCGCCGTCGCGCTTCGCCACTACTACCTCTTGCGAGGGAGCCTCGCGCGCTTCCTGCCACTCTTCGCGTGGGTGGCCATCGACATGGTGCTGTGGGGCTTCATGAGCCGCTACCTCAACACCGTCACCTCTCAGGAATACAACTTCGTCCCGGTGCTGCTGGGCGCCGTCCTGCTGTGGGACTTCTTCATCCGCGTCATGCAGGGCGTGACGATGGTGTTCTTCGAGGACGTGTGGTCGCGCAACTTCCTCAACATGTTCGCGTCCCCGCTCACCATCTCCGAATACCTGGGCGGGCTGGTGCTCTCCAGCATCGCCACCAGCACCCTGGGCTTGTTGGTGATGCTGGTGCTGGCCAGCACCGTCTTCGGCCTGTCCTTCGCCGCGTACGGCGTGCTCTTCGTGCCCTTCCTGCTGGTGCTGTTCCTGTTCGGCATCGCGCTGGGCATCTTCGGCTGTGCGCTGGTGCTGCGCCTGGGCCCGGCGTCGGAGTGGTTCGTCTGGCCCATCCCCGCGCTGCTGTCGCCCTTCGCCGGCGTGTTCTACCCGCTGTCCACGCTGCCTGCGTGGATGCAGGCCGTGTCCCATCTGCTACCCCCCTCGTACGTGTTCGAGGGCATGCGCACGCTCGCGGCGGGGGGCGCGTTCCAGGTGTCCACGCTGCTGTGGGGGGCTGGCCTCGCCGTGGTGGAAATCCTGCTCGCGTGTGCCTTCTTCACGCGGGTACACCGACAGGCCGTGCGCACTGGACTCATCGCGCGATACAGCGCTGAAAGCGTGAGCTGATACAGGACGTTTTCAGTCGTGCTGTCGACACGGTGAGGGCGTGCGAAAACGCGTGGCCGGTGGGGCCGTGGGCGAGTCTAATCTCCGTGGTGGCTGTATCCGCGGGGGGCCGAGTCCTGGACGAACCGCGCTTGTGACTCCAGATGCCGCGCCCCTGCCCGCGGACTGGTTTCGACATGAGCAAGGTGGTGGTTGAGGTCGTCGTGGAGGAGGCCCGGCGTGGGTGGCAGCAATCGCACACCCGTACCTGGAGCATACCGATGCGAAGCCTCAATCCTGTTTTCTCGTCCGCGGTGGTGATGGCCCTGTGCTCACTGCTCGCGGGCGGTTGTGGCGGTTCACCGTCGGGCGGTGAGTCCCCGGACACGCAGACCCCTCAGAGCGGCGGGCTGGGCGGCAAGGCCGGCGAAGGAGGCCCTGTCTTCGGCGACGAGCCGACGTACCCCGGGGACGATGACGCCACGCCGGGCAAGGTCACCATCTGCCACATTCCCCCGGGCAACCCCGCCAACGCGCACACCATCTCGGTGTCCACGTCGGCCTGGCCGGCGCATGAGCGGCATGGAGACACGCTGGGCCCCTGCGACGGGGGCGGCGAGGAGCCGGATGCCGGCGGTGGCGAGGAGCCGGACGCGGGCACGGGCGGCGAGGAGCCGGACGCGGGCACGGGCGGCGAGGAGCCGGACGCGGGCGCTCCGGTGTGCGCGCCCATTGGCGCGGCCTGTGGTGAGTCCGCCGCCTGCTGCTTGGGGCTGATGTGCGGCGAGGACAGCACCTGCGAGCCTGTCATCGGCTGACGTGGATGAACGCACCTCCCCGTCCGCGGTTGGGCGGGGAGGTCCGCCGCGCTCGGCTCACGGGCGCGGACGCGCGTTGAGCGCAGCACACTTGCCGAGGCTTCAGGCGGTGGCGCGACGTCCACCATGGAGGTCCCGCGAGGCGTGCGTGCTCCGCCCAACAGAGCGGTCGTTGCGCGTTCGACGCACGTTCCGAAGTGCGTCGCGAAACGCGCCGTGACGGCGTTAGGGTTTCAGCTCAAGGAGGGGGACATCGGAGCGCCAGGGCGCGCGTTCCGAACGGGCACTGTCACATCTTCCGAAACCCATTTCGCGCTGGCTCGTGCGTGGGCCCACTGGCTGCTGGCCGGAGCGGGGCGCCTGTCGCGCGAAGGACGTTGGCATCATGTCCCGGTCGGACGTCACCACCTCCGTTCCCGTGTTCACCCAGACCTTCCGGTCCACGTGTGGCTGTGTCCCCGCGCACGGGGGGGCCTGCGAGTGTCCGGCCCGGGCGGGCGCGCGTCGTGTGTCCATGGGGTGTCCGCCATCCTTCATGGTGTCGCCCGCGAGGGAGGCCCCGTTCCCGTCCTCGGCGGCCTCGCTGGTGGGACAGCAGGTGGGCCACTTCCGGCTGCTGCGCGAGCTGGGCCGGGGAAGCCTGGGCGTCGTGCTGCTCGCGGAGCACGCGCTCATCCAGAAGCGCGTGGCCATCCAGGTGCTTCACACGCACGTGACGCAGGACCCGGCGCAGGTCGCTCGGTTCCTTCAGGCGGCGCGCACGCTGACGCTCATCCAGCACGCGCACATCGTCTCGCTCTACGACCTGGGCATTCGCGACGGGCGTCCCTACCTCGTCAGGGAGTACCTGGAGGGACAGAGCCTGACCGCCTTCGCGAAGGGGCCGCTGGCGTCCGCGCTGGTGGTGGACCTGCTCACCCAGGTGTGTGACGCGCTGGGCGCCGCGCATGCGCACGGCATCGCCCACGGCAGTCTCAATCCCACCAGCATCTTCCTCATCCCCGACGCGAATGGCCGCCAGCACGTGAAGCTGCTGGACTTCGGCATCGCCGGGTTGCTCCCTCCCGCCGACGGCGCCGCCGACCTGCCGGTGGCCGCGGACCTCTTCGCCGTGGGCGTGCTGGGCGCGCTGCTTGTCGCGGGCCGGCTGTCCTCGCGCGGGCACGCGGCGGATGAGCCGCTTCATGGCCACGCTCGGGAGGTGCCATCGCTACCGCTACCGGCGGGCATCCCGTCGGCGCTGTCACGCGTGCTGCTCAAGGCCATGGCGCGCCGCCCGGGGGACCGTTATGCCAGTGCGGCCGAGCTGCGCGCGGCCTTGCAGGCGTCGGTGGCGCTCGACGACGGCGTGGCGCATCCAGAGGCCCTGGAGCTGGAGCGGCTTCCCAGTTGGTACACGCTCCGGGGGCCGCCGGGGGCCGCGCCCGCCTCCAGGTAGGGCGGCCTGGCTGTCTCGGCGGGGCGTCATGCCTTGCGTCTGGCGGGGCCCTCCTCGTTAATCCACTTCAGCTCCCATGGCCTCCGACCCCGACGACAAGCTTCCTCCCCAGGGCCGCTTCAACCGCCTGCGCAAGCTGGCAGGCCTCTCCGTACAGGTGGGCACGGATGTGCTCAAGAGCGGCGCGAAGCGCCTGTCCGGGAGCACGCCCGACCTGCTCAGCAAGGAGGCCGCGGAGAAGCTGGTCTCCACCCTGGGCGAGCTCAAGGGGGCCGCCATGAAGATGGGGCAGGCCATCTCCATGGACCCGGACCTGCTCACCCCCGAGGTGCGGCAGGTGCTGGCGCGGCTGCAGAACCAGGCGCCCTCCATGTCCTACGCGCAGGTGTCGCGCGTGGTCCAGGCGGAGCTGGGCGCGCCGCCAGAGTCGCTCTTCCGCGAGTTCAGCGAGGAGCCGTTGGCGGCCGCGTCGCTGGGGCAGGTGCACCGCGCGGTGATGGAGGACGGCCGGGCGGTGGCGGTGAAGGTGCAATACCCCGGCATCGACGTGTCCCTGGCCAACGACATGGCGAACCTGGGCATCGTGGCGAAGACGGCGTCGACGGTGCTGCGCGTGTCCGATGCAGGCGCCTACTTCCAGGAGTTCCGCGACGAGATGTTGCTGGAGTTGGACTACCACCGCGAGGCCGAGCTGGCCGAGGGCTTCGCGCGCAGCGTGGCGAAGCTGCCGGAGCTGTGTGTGCCCGCCGTCATCTCCAGCCACAGCGCGAAGCGGGTGCTGACGCTGGAGCTGCTGGAGGGGCTCACCCTCAAGGACTGGCTGCCGACGAATCCCTCCAACGAGGCGCGCTTCCGCGTGGCGCGCCAGCTCATCCTCGCCACCTACGGGCCCTTCTTCAGCGCGGGCGAAATCCACGCGGACCCGCACCCGGGCAACTTCATGGTGATGCCGGACGGGCGGCTGGGCTTGCTGGACTTCGGCTCCATCAAGCGCTTCTCCCCGCGCTTCGTGGACGTCAACCAGCGCATGCTCCGGCAGACGATGCGCATGGAGCCGTTGGACATCCTGAGCCTGAGCCGGGAGGTGGGCTTCACCGTGGAGCTTCCGGACGAGGAGGCCGAGGACCTCATCACCGAGGTGCTGCGCATCGCCGGGCGGCCCATGCGCCTGCCGGACTACGACTACGCGGTCTGCGAAATCAACCGCGACATGCGCCACCACTTCTCGCGCAACGCGCCGCGCTTCCTGAAAATCAGGCCGCCACCGGAGGCGATGATGTTCTTCCGCTCCACCGGTGGGCTGGCTCAGAATCTGAGGCTCATCGGCGCGCGGGGGGACTTCCGCGCGGTCTTCCTGGAAGTGACGGACCTGCCCGCGTGAGGCCGGCGCCGCGCTAACGCGCGGCCTGCACGGCTTCCGAAGCCGCGGGCTTGAGGTGGAGCGCTTCCAGCCGCTGGGCCAGCTCCTCGCCCTGCACGCTCTTGCAGATGTAGCCGTCTGCGCCCGAGGCGCGCGCCAGGGCGCGCAGCTGGGATTCGTCCGACGCGGAGTAGAGGATGAACTTCGTGCCCTTGGGCGCCTGACCGCGCGCGAGCGTGAGCACCTTGTCGCCGCTGAGCGCGGGGATGTTCACGTCCAGCAACACCAGGTCCGGCTGGGTGGTGCGCACCAGGTTGGACACGCCCAGGGAGGAGCGGTGGGTGCGGACGTCGAAGCCGAAGGCGGAGAGGGTGCGCTCCACGAGGGAGAGCTGGTCCTGGTCATCGTCCACGATGAGGACGCGAATCTTCGTCTCCGGCATGGCTTCCCCCTTCAGCGTGCGGATGGCACTGCGGGTGCTTCCTGACGGGGCAAGTATCCTCCAGACGTCATTCCCTGTCGCCCCCCACATGAGGGAATCCCCTTAGCGGGGTTGAATCGCAGGGGACGAACGGGGGAGGGTGGAAGGGCCATGGAATCGGAACGCATCCGGGTGGCCATCCTGGAGGACCAGCAGGTCTTCCGGGAGGCCCTGGTGGCTGTGCTGGAAGGCGCGGGCATGGACGTGGTGGCGGACTTCGGGGAGCCCGCGCCGTTCTTCGCGCGTGTGCGCGAGACGCTGCCCCATGTCGCGCTGGTGGACCTGCGCCTGGAGCTGCCGGGGTGGGAGGCGCCCACCAGCGGGATGTCGGCGCTCCAGTGTCTGCATGACTTCTTCCCGGCGGTGAAGCCGCTGGTGCTGTCGGGCCACCGCGAGGCGGAGGTGGTGGAGCAATGCCTCCAGGCGGGCGCGGCCGGCTACCTGTGGAAGCAGAACGTGGGCTGCGCGGAGGTGGTGGAGGCGGTGGAGCGGGTGGTGCGTGGCGAGCGGCTGCTGTCCACGGGGCTGGCGTGGCCCCGGCCGGAGGCGTCGCCGCGGGGCGAGCTGGGCCGGCTGACGCCGCGTGAGCGCGAGGTGCTGGGCTACATCGCCGCGGGCGCGGACAACCTGAGGATCGCCGCATGCCTGGGCATCACCGAGCGCACGGTGAAGGCGCACATCACCGCCATCTACAAGAAGGTGGGCTCGGAGAACCGCACGCAGCTGGCGGTCCTCGGGTGCCAGTTGGGTGTGCAGCGCCCGGCAAGCCTCTGAGTCCGGAGGGCTTGCGCGTCAGACCGCCGGCCACTGGGAGCGCGCCACGACTGGTGGCACCGTCGAGGTGCCTGGGCGTCAGGCGCGCTCGCGCCTTTCCCCCCACGCCAGGGCGCCCGCTGGGGGCCAGGGCAGCGTTGCTGGCTGCCCTGGCCCGCCATGTGGAAAGCCGGTGCTTCAGCTCCCGGCGGCGCGCGGCGCGGGCAGGGAATCCCAGCGCGGCGCGCCCAGGTGCTGGAGGAACCAGATGCACGCCAGGTCCACCATCTGCGTCAGCGTGCCGGGCTCCTCGAAGCGGTGCGTGGCGCCGGGGATGACCTCCAGGCGCTTCTCCGTCGTCATCGCGGCGTAGGTGCGACGGTGGGCCTCCTGCGCGGACGTGTCCTCCGCGCCGACGATGAGCAGGGTGGGCGCGCGCACCCGGGCCAGCGTCGCCCCCGGCTGCGCCAGGCGTCCGCCCCGGCACACCACCGCGTCCACCGCCTCCGGCCGCATCGCCGCGGCGGCCAGGGCCGCGGCCGCGCCCGTGTACGCCCCGAAGTAGCCGATGCGCAGGGCGCTGGTGCGAGGCGCGCGCCGCAGCCAGCGCGCCACGCCCGCCAGGCGTCCGCCGAAGAGGCCCAGGTTGAAGCGCAGGTCCCGCTCGCGGCAGGCCTCCTCTTCCGCCGCCGTCAGCAGGTCCACCGCCAGGGTGGCCAGCCCCTCGTTCTGCAGCAGCCGGGCGACTTCCAGGTCCGTGGCGCCGCGGCGGCTGCTTCCGTGGCCCCGGACCATCACCACCACGCCAGTGGCGCCCGGAGGCACCTGGAGCAGGCCCCTCAACTCCACCCCTTCCTCCACGGGGATGCGGACCTCTCCGTCCGCGGCGGGCGGCGTCCAGCCTCCCGTGCCTTGCGGCTGTGTCACCAGCCCGCGGACCGCCTTCTCCGAGCCTTCATCCGACCTGCGTGAACCCTGCTTCTTCATGCGGAGTCCCTCCTCTTTGTCGGACTGCGTCGCTGCCGTGCTACACGCGCTACGGACTGGAACACTGCAGAGGCCGTGCCAGGGTTTCATCGGACACGGGGTGCGCCCATTCTACCAGCGCTTCCCTGGCGCGGTGCGGTGGGGCCGGTGACACTTGGGGGACAAACAGGTGGCCCCACCTGTGGGGTCCTGTCGTTTTTACCGGTGGGCCAGGATGAGTTCGAAGGGGCCGGGCAGGACTTCGGCGTCCTTGAAACCCGTCTCGTCCAGCACGCGCAGGTAGTGCTCCACCTCGCGCAGGCGGCTCACGCAGGTGTCCACGCCCATGAGGAAGTAGGACCAGAAGAACTGGGCCGCCAGCCGCTCCGGGGTGCGGAACTCCTCGCAGATGAGGACGCGGCCGCCGGGTGGGAGCGCGTCGCGCGCGGCCACGAGCAGCGCGCGCGCCGTGTCCGCGGGCCAGTCATGCAGCACCCGCACGAAGCAGAGCGTGTCGTAGCCGCCGGGCAGCGGTTCCCGGAGGAAGTCTCCGCTCTGGAAGCCCAGGCGCTCGGGGGAGAGGCCGAAGCGCTCGCGGGTGCGCGCCACCAGCGGCTCGGTGGCGGGCAGGTTGAACACGTCCACGTGAAGGCCCGGGTGCTCGCTCGCCAGGTGGGAGGCCAGCGTGCCGTCACCACCGCCCACGTCGAGCACGCGGCCGCCGCGCTCCCAGAGCCGGTCGCGGTGGGCGCGGAATGTCTCCAGGATGGGGGGCAGGCCCGCGGCCATGCTGGCCTCGAAGCCCGCCACCTGCTCGGCGGTGCGCGGAGGCCAGTCGAAGGCGGCGGGGGGCATGGAGCGCTCACCGCGTAGCACCTGGGGCAGTTGCCCGTGCAGCTCGTGCCAGGCGTAGCGCTCCCGGTCCTTCTCCAGGGACTGCGGGCCCAGCACGGCCTGGGCGGCCGCGCGCAGGCCGGGGATGGCCTGGTAGCGCGCGGACTCCAATGCGTCGGTGGGCTGCTCGCGCCGCACCAGCCCCAGGCTCTCCAGGCAATCGAGCAGCTTGTAGAGCCGCACGGGCACCAGCTGGTGCCGCGCCGCCAGTTCTCCCAGGGTGACGGGGCCCGGCTCCAGGGCGTCCAGCAGCCCCAGGTCCATGGAGGCCCTCAACACGTCCACGGCGCGGGCGCCGTTGTACAGCAGATGGAGCAATGCGCGAGGAGTGGTGGCCAGGGCCGTGGCCTCCCCCTTCATGGCTGTTCCACCTGCATCCTGGCTGCGTGCGCCATGGGGCAGCCGCCGCCTGGAGGGGCCCGGTTGGCGCCCGGCGCGATGCCGCCCTCGCGTTGCCACCCGGACGTCAGCTCCAGCCGCACGTCCCAGAGCTGGCGGAACAGCGGCAGCGTCATCCGCGCCGCGAGCACCTGCGTGGGCAGTCCATCCAGCGCCTTCACGGAGCGGTCCACGCCGATGGTGCGGCGCACCAACTGGAAGTGGGCATGGAGCCAGCCCTGGAAGGCCTCGTCCATGTCCACCAACTGCTCGCAGATTCGCTTCAAGTCGTCCGGGCCACCCGCGGTGTACACGGACGCCAGCGCCAGCCCGCGCCGCGCGAGCAGTCGGTCCAGGGCGCCTTCCAGCCCCTGCGCCACCCGCCGCAGCATGTTGTAGCCGGGGGACTCCTGGCCGCTGCCGTTGCCCAGGCTGCGCCGGATGACCTGGTAGGTGTCCGGCGTCATCGTCTCCAGGATGGCCAGCTCCTGCTTCACCGCCTGGAGCACCCGGCAGATGCGCTCCAGCCGCGACGAGGCGGCCCACAGCGCGTCCCGGTCCAGCTCGGCCACGACTTCCACCGCCTCGCGCGAGGCCAGCTTCAGCCAGAGCTCCTGCGCCTGGTGCACCACCTGGAACATCAGCTCGTCGTGGGCGACGCGCTCGCCGTCCGGCGCCTGCAGCGACAGCAGCGTGGGTGTCTTGAGGTAGACCTCGTAATCGAGCTCGCCCTTGCCCACCCACTTCTTCAAGAGGGGGTTGAAGAGGGGCTCTGCCAGTTCGAGTCGTAGTCTTTCAGCGTGACTGTAATTAATGGACGCGCTCATGCGGCCCTCCTGAGTGGGGGGTAGCTCGGAAGGTGTGGAATCGCGGGCACCGTCCCAACGGTACCCGCGGGCATGTCATCCGGCGTTCAGGTGGCGGGAGCGGGCGTCGGGGTGGGCGGCCGGGGCTTCAGGTGGAAGGCGCGCAGGCGCTGGGCCAACTCCTCGCCCTGCACGCTTTTAGAGATATATCCGTCCGCACCGGACGCGAGCGCCAGTGAGCGCAGCTTCGATTCGTCGGATGCTGAATAGAGGATGAACTTCGTCTTCGGCAGCGCGTACTGGCGCGCCAGGTTGACGACCTTGTCGCCCTTGAGGGCGGGGAAGTTCACGTCGATGAGGACGAAGTCCGGCTCCACCGAGCGGACGAGGTTGGAGACACCCAGCGCGGAGGTGTGCGTGAGCACCTCGAAGCCGTATGCGCTCAGCGAGCGCTGTACGAGGTCGAGCAGGTCCGGGTCGTCGTCCACCACCAGGACGCGCGCTTTTTCTTCAGACATGGGTTCTCCCTAGATGCTTTCGAATCATCTCGAGCAACTGGTCACGATCAAGGGGCTTGGTGAGGTACGCGGTGCAGCCGGCCGCGTGTGCCTTGTCCTGGTACTCCCGCCCCGCGTGTGCCGTCACCGCGATGACGGGAACAGTGGCCGCGGCGGGTAGGGCTCGCAACCTGCGGGTGACTTCCCAGCCGTCCAGGCGGGGAAGCGACAGGTCCATCAGGATGAGGTCCGGGGCGTCGCGGATGGCGCGCTCCAAGCCGTGCTCGCCGTCCTCCGCTTCGATGACTTCGAAGTGGCCGTTGAGGTAGCGGCGGACGATGTCGCGGTTCTGCGCGCTGTCCTCCACATAGAGGATGCGGGCCAGCTTGCCGGCGCTGGCGGCGCGCTGGGACAGCAGCAGGCCCTTGGCCTGGGCGATGACGTCCTCCAGCGCGTGGCCGCCCTTCTTCACGAAGCCGGCGAAGCCGTCACGCAAGAGGGCCTCTTCCTCCGCGGAGAGCGTCTTGCCGGTGAGCACCACCACGGGCACCTGGAGCTTCTCCGCGCGCAGCCGGCGCAGGACCTCGAAGCCGTCCAGGTTGGGCATCATCAAATCCAGCACCACCAGGGCGGGCGGGGACACGCGCGCCTTGAGCAGGGCGTCCTCGCCGCTGCGGGCCTCGGAGGTGGAGAAGCCGGCGCGGCGCAGGTTGCGGCTGACCAGCTCGCGGGTGGCCGAATCGTCGTCCACCACCAGCACTTCACCCACGCTGGTGGTGGCGCCGGGGGCCTGGTGGAGGCTGCGCTGCACCACCTCCACCAACCGGTCCGGCTCCACCGGTTTGACGAGGTACTCGCACGCGCCCAGGGAGAAGCCGCGCGCGCGCTGCTCCTCCACGGAGATGAGGATGACGGGGATGCCGGCCAGCGAGGGCTCGCTCTTGAGCTGGCTGAGCACCGACCAGCCGTCCAGCTTGGGCAGGTGGATGTCCAGGAGGATGGCCTGGGGCCGCAGCTCGCGGGCCCGCTTGAGGGCGGCGATGCCGTCCTCGGCCACCACCACCTTGAAGCCGGCGGGCTCCAGCTGTCCGGCCACCAACTGCTGGATGAGCGGGTCGTCGTCCACCACCAGCACCGTGCTGCCCGGCTGGGCCATGGTGCCCACGTGCTGGGCCACTTCCGACACGGGCACGCCGCGCTCCAGGTGCGGCCCGCCGCCGTTGTCCGGCGTCTCCAGCGTGGTGGGCAGGCGCACCGTGAAGGTGGTGCCGCGGCCCAGCGTGGACGTCACGGTGACATTGCCGCCCAGCACGCGGGACAGCTCGCGGACGATGGCCAGCCCCAGTCCGGTGCCGCCCACCTTGCGCGTGGTGGAGCCGTCCACCTGGCGGAACTTCTCGAAGATGAAGGGCAGCTCGTCGGAGGGGATTCCGACGCCGGTGTCCTCCACCGTCATGATGACTTCGCTGCCCGCGGGCACCAGGTTCAGCGACACCTCGCCCGCGTCGGTGAACTTGGCGGCGTTGCTCAGGAGGTTGAGCATGATCTGCCGCAGCTTCAGCGCGTCCGAGCGGAGTATGCGGGCGGACGGGGCGATGTTGGTGGTGAGGGCCACGTCCTTGCCCTTGAGGTACTCCTTCACCGTGGCCAGGCACTCCTCGGCCAGCTCCTGCACGTCCACCTGCTCGGTGACGACCTCCACGCGGCCGGACTCAATCTTGGACAGGTCCAGGATGTCGTTGATGAGCGCCAGCAGCGTCTTGGCGTTCGTCTTCACGACGTTGAGGTCGCGGCGGCCGTGCGCCGTCAGCCGTTGGCCCTCCTCGCGCATCAGCAGGTCGCAGTAGCCGATGATGCCGTTGAGCGGGGTGCGGATTTCGTGGCTGAAGTTGGCCAGGAACTCGCTCTTGAGGCGGGCGGCGGCTTCGGCTTCCCGGGCGCGCTCCTCCTCGTTGCGCTTGGCCACCGCCAGCTCCTGGGCCAGCCGGTCCAGGTCCTCGTTCTGCTGACGGATGATTTCCATCTGCAGCGCGCGCTGCTGGTAGGACGCCAGCGAGCGGGCGGACACGGCGCGGGTGCGCTTGATCTCCTCCAGGCTGGCGGCCAGCTGCTTGTTGGCCGCCTCCAGCTCCGCCTTGGACGCGCGCAGCATCTCTTCGTGCTGCTTGCGCTCGGTGATGTCCTCGGTGACGCCCATCACGTAGCGGGCCACGCCGTGCTCGTCGAGCAGGGGCAGCTTGCGCGTGGCGAAGATGCGGTCCACGCCGTCGGCGCGGGCCACCTCCTCGAAGGACTTCATCTGCTTGGATTCGAGAATCTCCGTGTCGATGGCGATGAACGACTCGGCCTGCTCCTTGGGGAAGTAGTCGTGGTCCAGCTTCCCCAGCAGCCATTCCTTGGTGACGCGGAAGGCGTCCGCGAACGTCTTGTTGGCCACCACCAGCCGGCGCGTGTCCGCGTCCTTCACGAAGAGGACGAACGGAATCGCGTCGATGATGTTCTCCATCAAGTAGTTGGTGCGCTCCAATTGCACCGCGGTGGCGGTGTGGCGGCGGCGGTCCGCCGTCATCCGCAGCTCGCGCTGCACCACGGGCGCCAGACGGCTGAAGCGGTCCTCGGTGATGTAGTCGAGCGCTCCGGCGCGCACGCTGGCCTCCAGCGTGGCCTCGCACCAGTCGCGCGACAGCACCACGAAGGGCAGCTCCTTGCCGTGCTTGCTCCACAGCGACTGGACCTCGGCGAAGCCCATGTCGGGGACTTCCGAGCCGCACAGCACCAGGCCCCACGTGCGTGACAGCGCGGCCTCCGCCGCGGCCGCCGTGGTGGCGCGCTCCGTCACCACCGTCACGCCCGCGTGATGGAGGGCTTCCTCCACGCGTTGGCACTCACGCTCGCCGGCTACGAGCAGGAGCGACGCATTGTCCGCCGGAGAGTCAGAGGGAGGCTGCGAGGAGGCCATGGCTCAGTTCGCCCCGAAGACCAGCGCGGTCAGCGTGGTGTTGATGTGGAACCCCGAATAGATTTCGAAGTGCACGTTCATCCCAGCGGCGGTTGGCGCGGCCTTCAGCGTTTCCGCCAGTTGCTGCGCGGTGTTGGTGGCGCTGGCGTACCACATGCGTCCACCACAGTGAAAAAGCAGGGCGGCCTGGGGGTTCTGGACCCTGCGGGGTACCTCGTCGGTGAAGAAGCTGCGCGTCATGCCGGCCATGTCCCCCAGCTTCATCAGCTCCAGCTCGGTGCCTTCCTCCAGCAGGTTGGCGAAGAGGATGGAGCCATCCTCCTGCGGGCTCCAGGCGGCGCGGATGAAGTACTCCCGGCCCACGCGCAGCGCGGTGGGGCGCACGGCGAAGCCCCGGGGCGTGCCGAACTCCAGCTCCTCCACGCCCACGCCCAGGATTTCCGCGTAGCGCCTGGCCGCCGGGTGCCCGTCGATTTCGAGCGCGCGGGTGTGGCTTTCATCCACCTTGGTGATGGTGAGCTTCTCACCGGTGGGCACGTACCAATGGGAGCGGAGCGCGGCCCAGGGCGCGTTCGTCTTGAAGAGGGCCACCAGCACCGCGTCGGTGGCGACCTCGCCATCCACGTGCACCATGGCGGACTGCTTGGCCGGGTCGCGGTTGGCGTCGCTGGCGCCGCCGCCCACCAGCACCAGCGTCTGGCACTTCTCCAGGATGCCGAGCAGCAGCTCTTCCTTCTTGTAGCGGAAGCCGTCGTCAATCACGAGGCCGACGAACCGGCGCGGGTCCAGGTCCTGCTGCCGCACGCCCAGGTCCTCGCACGCGCGCTTGATGGAGGCTGCGCCCGCGCTGATGGCGTCCACGGACAGGCCGGTGCCCAGGCCCAGGCCCACCTCGAAGTCACCGAAGAGGGCGCTCATCACCACGCTGCCCTCGTGGATGCCGGTGTTGTCCAGCTCGCCCGCGGTGGTGGCGCCAATCAGGCGCGTGTCCGCCGGCAGCCGCTGACGCACGGCGCGGTTGAGCGCGTGCTGGTCACGCTCCCGCGAGGCGAACATCGTCACCAGGCGGGGCGTGTCGCTGCCCAGCTGACTCAGGAGGTCCTCCGCGGCGGCATCTGGCTCCCTCAACGTGGTGCGAGCCGTCTGCATCTTGACCTGAGCCATGGAGGAACTCCGAGGTACGCGAGCGGGGGTTAGAGGCCGCTTCCTGGGTGCCGAGTATGACAGGCGCCGGTGCACTGCTGGAAAGACTCAGCGCCGCCCCCCACATACATGCTCTCGATGGGTCCGAATTGCGCCACGTGACTGTCAGGATAGCTCTTGTGACAGGACAGGCAGGCGGCCTTGCTGGTGCGCTGGATGCTCTCCTTCGTCAGGTGGCATGACGAGCACTGTTGGAGCGGTGCGTCAAAGCGGTTGGACCGCGAGTGGATGAAGTGGGTGCGCACGAAGATGGGGCCCTCCAGCTCGAAGGCGAGCGGGGCGTGGCATCCGGCGCACGCGGCGCGGTTGTCGTTGGCGTGCAGCACCACGCCCAGCTCACCGCCCTTGCTGTGGCAGGAGGTGCAGGGGCCGGTGGTGTGCTTGGGCTGGGTGCGCTGCGGGGTCCCCACCTGGATTTCAATGGTCGTCGACCCGGGGAGGTCCTCGCCCAGGTACACGCGGCGGCCCTTCACCGTCACCAGGTAGGTGCCGGGGGCCGCGTTGTCCGGCAGCTTGAACTGCCAGGTGTCCGTGTTGGGTTGGTTCCAGAGGTTCGGGTCGATGAAGGCGCCGCCGAAGAGGACGTTGGCGAAGGGCAGGGTGGCGAACTGGGAGAAGACGCCGTCGCGCTCGGGCGTGGCGACCACCTGCTCGTCCACTTCGGGGTCCAGGAACGCCTCCAGCGGGACGATGGAGCGGATGGGCTGGATGTTCTGCGCCGGCCCGATGATTTGCGTCATCAGCATGCGCTCGCGGTGCTTGCGCCGGTAGTAGGTGGTCGTCGCGTCGAAGAAGGCCCGGTAGTACTGCAGCCCGGAGTCGGTGCCGTCGGGGGCCACTTCGTTGTAGGGCGGCAGGTACCCCTTGTCGTGGAGCCGGTTGCCCGCGCCGTCCCGCAGGGTGAGCTGGAAGCTGATTTCCGTGCCGGGGGCATAGGTGCCGTCCGGGCGAGGCGGGGTGAGGGCCTCCACGCCAATGCGGAAGCCGTAGGTGTAGCGCGCGTCGCGCACCTGCTCCACGGGGATTTCGTAGGGCGCGGCCGGACGCAGGCTCCAGCGCAGGCGCAGCGTGCGGGTGTCGGAGCGCAGCGTGAGCGTCTGGCGCTGGGCGTGCTCGTACGCGTTGCGCAGCTCCAGGATGGCCTCTTCCTCGAACTGGGTGGATGCCGAGCAGTCGTCGGGCGTGGCGCAGCCGGAGGCCGTCTGGATGCCGCGGAAGCGGCGGATGAAGAAGTCATCCATGCCCGCCCGGCGCTGATGCTCGGTGCCCGCGTTGAGCAGGATGGGGACGCCGGTGAGCCGGCCGCGCGAGTCCACCGGTTCCACGATGAAGTGGCTGGGCAGGTCCATCCACGCCGCGTTCCGGAAGAAGCGGCGGCGGGTGTAGGGCCCCGGGGCGCCGATGGACTCCTGGTCCACCTGACGCACGCCCCACCAGCCCAGGCCGCCGAAGTCGCTCTGGGCGATGAGGTTGCGCAGGCCCTCGTCCCGGGTGGAGGTGACGAAGGTGCGGATATCAATCTGGTTGATGAAGAAGGTGGAGCCCTCGCGCATGCGCAGCGGCTGTCCCACGCCGTTCTTCACCTCGAGCGCCAGCGCCACCGCGGGCGTCTTGTTGCCAGGCCAGGGCCAGCCACCGAGCAGCGACTGGGGATCCGCGTCCAGGAGCGTCTTCTCCGCGGACCGCGTGTCCAGCGAGCTTGTCTCCAGTGCGCTTGTCGCCACCGAGACCGTGTCCGGCGCCTGCGTGTCCAGCGAGGCTGCGTCCGGGGCATCCTGTCCGCCGCAGGCGAGCATCAGCCCTGCGAGCGACGCGAGCAGGGCCCGGGGGGCTCCAAGTCCACCCATGGTGCAACTCCTCGTACGTGTAAAAGCCGACGCCGCCATGGCGTCTGGGGCCAGTGGGCCGTGTAACCCGTCGCCTGTGGGGCGGTGTGGGCCGGGCCTCTCCCAATTCCGGGTTTCCCCGGTTCGGGCCTTTTTAGCCGTACGAAGATTATCTGCAACCAACAGATTTGTTCAACTTCTGGGAAAACAATCCGTCTGGAGTCAAACCTGCTGTGTTTTCAAGGAGATGAATGCCTGCCCCGCAGGGCCATCTCACCCACAAGGTCATACCTGCACTTCATTCATTGAGCAGGATTCCTTGTTTGTCCTGCGAGGAAGCTCAATTGTGAATTCCGAGCCTTCTCCGTTTCTGCTCTGGACGTGGATGGTGCCCCCGTGGGCCTCGACGAGTTGGTGGACGATGTAGAGCCCCAAACCGGTGCCGGGGTGCTGCCCGCCGGCATGGACGCGCTGGAATCGGTGGAACAGGCGCTGCTGTGCTTCCACACCAATGCCGATGCCGCCGTCCCGGATGGCGAAGCGGACGCAGTGGGTGTCAGCCTGGACGCGCAGCTCCACGGGGTGGCCGCGGCCGAACTTGAGGGCGTTGCTCAGCAGGTTGGTGACGACGCGGTCCAGGCGCTGCCGGTCCCACTGGCCGGTGGCGCCTTCCTCCACGCGGATGCTGAGGGCGCAGCCCGCGGCGCTGGCCTGATCGCGGTGGCGCTCCACCACCTCGCGCACCAGGTGCGCCAGGTCCAGCGGCTCCGTGTCCAGCACCATGCGGCCCGCCGACAGGCGGGACAGGTCCAGGAGGTTGTGCACCAGCCGGCCCAGGCGCAGCGTTTCGCCCTCGGCTCCGGCCAGGCCATCGCGCATCCGCATGTCGGAGGTGCCGGCGCTCTGCATGGACAGGCGCCGCAGCCGCAACTGGAGCGAGCTGAGTGGGTTGCCCAGGTCATGCGCGGCGATGCCGATGAGCTCCAGCGCGTCCTTCGCCTGCGCCAGCAGCCGGGCGTTGTCGAGCGCGAGCGCGGCGCGCGCCGCCAGCTCCTCCATGAAGGCCCGATCCACCTCGCCGAAGCGGCGGTGCGTGCCGGTGGACAGCAGGCACAGCGCGCCCAGCACGCGGGAGCCCACCGCCAGCGGCACCGTGAGGGCGGACGTCACGCCCAGCGCGCACAGCAGCTCTCCGTGTGCGCTGCCTTCCAGCGCCGGCGGGAGACGGGCGCCGTCCAGCTCCGGAAGCAGCTCGCTGCGGCCCGTGCGCACCACGCGGGAGGGGCCCACCTCGCCATCCTCTGGACAGCGCAGCAGCGGCTCCCACATGCGGTGGGTGGCGGCGATGTCCTCGCAGGCCACCGCGTGCGGACGCACCGTGCCGTCCTCGGAGGGGAGGAAGAGGATGCAGGCGTCGGCCACTTCGGGCACGCACAGCCGGGTGAGGGCCTCGCCCACTTCGCGCGCGCCTGACAGCGGCTGGAGCACGCGGCCGGCTTCCGCGAAGAGCGCCTGGGCCCGCTCCATCCGGCGGCGCTCGGTGATGTCTCGCGTCACCTTCACGAAGCCGCGCAGCCGCCCGTGCGCGTCGTACAGCGCGGTGAGCAACATCTCCGCCCAGAAGCGGCTGCCATCGCGGCGCACCCGCCAGCCCTCCGCCAGCAGGCGCCCCTCGCGCGCGGCCCGCTCGCGGTGCGCGCGGGGCACGCCCGCGGCCACCTCGTCCACCGGATAGATGCGGTCCGCGTCGCGTCCGGCGAGCTCCACCTCGGACCAGCCCGTGAGGCGCTCGGCGCCCGCGTTCCACGCCGTCACCCGGCCGTGCCGGTCCAGGAAGCACAGCGCATAGTCCGTCACTCCGTCCATGAGGAGCTGCAGGTGCTGCTCGCTGGATTGGTGGCGCGCATGCAGCGGCGCCAGCGCGCGGTGGAGCACGAAGCCCAGCGCCGCCACGCAGGCCAGACCCAGCAGCCCCGCCAGGACGGCCTGGGGCTGGGCGCCGTGGCCCGGGGGCATGCTGGCTTGCGCGTAGACGGCGGACAGCAGCGTCGCGAGCAGCAGCAACCCGGCGAACAGGCAGGCGGACAGGCCGGCGCTCACTCGCTGGGCGAACGTCCAACGGCGCATCATGTGGTGACTCCCCCCCAAGGCACCCTTCCGGGCGTGCCGTCGGTGAGGAAAGCATCACCCAGACTGCCTGCTGGAAGACATCGTCCTGGTGGACGGGGTGGGTCCACCCCAGGGGCGCTCGGGCGGCGCGGTGCGGGCCTCCGGAGGGCGCTTCGTCCGACGAAAGTCCGTCACGGGAGGCCGTCATGGAATGGCCTTCGTCCGGACAGGGGGTTATGAGCGGACGCTCCATGTCTCTAGTCGAAGGTTCGAAGGTCCGTTACCTCCCGCAGCCCGAATGGGGTGTGGGGCATCTGTTGTCGCTGCAGGAAGAGGGCGCCAAGGCGCTCGTCGCCTTTCCCGCTCGGGAAGACGCCCCGGTGCTGGTGTCCACCAAGGGTGGAGCCCTGGTGCAGTACCCGCTGCCTCCAGGCGAGCCGGTCATCACCTACAAGGGCCGCCTGGCGCTGGTGGTGCGCGAGGAGCCGGGGGCGCGCGGCCTGCGCCGCTACGTGCTGCGCTACGTGGAGAACGACGAGGAGGACGAGCTCCCCGAGTCCTCGCTGCGCGCGCTGCCGCCCCGCTCCGACCTGCTGACCACCCTGCGCGAGGGCCGCGTGGGCGAGGCGCGGGCCTTCACGCTGCGCAAGCAGGCGCTGGTGTTGGACGACGAGCGCCGCTGCGACGCGCTGGGCGCGCTGCTGGCCAGCCGCATCATGGTGAAGCCGCACCAGGTGGGCGTGGTGCAGCGCGTGTTGTCCGCCAGCCGTCCGCGCTTCGTGCTGGCGGACGAGGTGGGCCTGGGCAAGACGATTGAGGCGGGCATGGTGTTCAGCGCGCTGCGCCTGTCCGGACTGGCGCGTCGCTGCCTGGTGGTGGCGCCCAGCCACCTCACCGTGCAGTGGCTGGTGGAGCTGTTCCACAAGTTCAACCAGCTCTTCACGCTGATGGATTCGGACCGCTACGCGCAGTCCCTGAAGGAAGCGCCGGAGGTATCTCCCTGGGCGCGCTTCCCACTGGTGGTGACCAGCCTGGAGTTGCTCCAGCGCAGCGAGGAGCACCGCCGCGCGCTGGCTGGCGAGGACGCCTTCTGGGACCTGGTCATCATCGACGAGGCGCACCACCTCAAGGGCGAGCGCGCCTTCGAGGCCGCGCAGGTGCTGGCGAAGAACACGTGGGGCCTGTTGCTGCTCACCGCCACGCCCATGCAGTTGGACCCGGCGGAGTACCACGGCCTGCTCACCCTCATCGACGCGGCCACGGCGCCCTCCGTCGCGGGCTTCGAGGAGCGCCTCAAGCGTCAGGAGGAGCTGTCCGCCGCGGTGCGCGCGCTGATGGAGGGCGGCAAGCCGTCCGCCGCGGTGCAGGCGCTGGCGAAGCGCTTCCCCGAGGACGCGAAGCTGTCTTCGCTGAAGGACCGCGACGCGCTGCTGCAACACCTGTCGGAGACGTACAGCCTCAGTGACCGGCTGGTGCGCAACCGCCGCGCGGTGGTGGGCGGCTTCTCCACGCGCCGGCTGCACCGCCACCCGGTGACACTGCCCGCCGAGGAGCTGAAGGTCCGCGACGCCGCGCTGGCGGTGCTCGCCGGGGCCAGCCTGCGCGGCGCGCCGCTGGGCAACGTGCTGCGCCGGCTGGAGTCCAGCCCCGCCGCCTTCGCGGGCGCGGTGCGCGCCAACCCCGTGTTCAAGGGGCATGCGGACGCGCTGCGGTTGCCGTCGCGCGACGCGAAGTTCGGCGCCTTCCTGGGCGTGCTGCGCGGCGTCTGGAAGTCGGAGCCGGCGGCGAAGGTGCTCGTCTTCACGGAGAGCCGCGACACGCTGGACGCGCTCCAGTCCGAGCTGGGCCGCGAGGGCGTGGAGGCGCTGGGCTACCACGGTGACTTGCCCCTGGTGGAGCGCGACCGGCAGGTGGCGCGCTTCCGTGACCCGGAAGGGCCCAAGGTGTTGCTGTGCACCGAAGTCGGCGGCGAGGGCCGCAACTTCCAGTTCGCGCACCACCTGGTGCACTACGACCTGCCTTGGAGCCCGGCCACGGTGGAGCAGCGCATTGGCCGCCTGGACCGCATCGGCCAGGCGCACCCGGTGGAGATTCACGTCTTCGACCCGGCGGGCACGCTGGCCTCCGACGTGCTGATGCTGCTGGCGGACGCGGTGGGCGTCTTCGGCGAGACGGTGGGCGGCCTGGACGCGGTGCTGGAAGAGGTGGAGGCGCGGCTGGCCGAGCTGGCGCTGATGCCGCGCGAGGCCCGCATGGCCTACGCGCAGGAGCTGAAGGCCCGCGTGGAGGCGGCGCGCGCTCAGGTGAAGCGCGCCTATGACCCGCTCCTGGACGTGCGCAGCTTCGACCGGCCCGCGGTGGAGCGCCTGGTGAAGCGGGCCCAGGAGCGCATGGGCATCGAGGCCGACGAGGAGGACGAGGACGGCGAGGCGGAGGCGTCCGGCGTGGAGGATGGCCTGTGGGGCATCGCGCGCGACCTGGACGAGCGGCTGGAGGAGACGGTGACGGAGCTGGCGCGCCGGGTGGGTATCGGCGTGGACACCGACGAGCAGGTGGAGGCTTTCCAGGTCGCCTTCCAGTTTGGCCACGCGCTGAAGGTGGACGGACTGCCGGGCATCGACGTGATGGAGGACCGCACGCAGCTGGGCACCTTCTGGCGCGACACCGCGGTGGAGGCGGAGGAGCTGGAGTACTTCGCCACCGGCCACCCGCTGGTGGAGGCGCTCTTCGGCTTCCTGCGTGACGGCCCTTACGGGCGCAGCGCCTTCCGCTTCATCGAGCGGCGTGGACCCCAGAAGGGACGCGGCGTGGAGTTGCTCTTCCACGCCCAGTTGCCGGAGTCAGAGGACACGTCCCCAGGCGCCCGGGTGCCCAGCCGCCAGCTGGCGCGCTTCCTGGAACGCACGCTGCTGCACGTGGCCGTGGTGGACGGCGCCGGCGGCCCCAAGGCCGACACCGCGCTGCTGCCCGCGTTGGAGAAGGAAGGGAAGTCGCTCAAGGGCGATGAGGTGTCGCTTGCCTTCCCCGGCTTCGCGGACTTCGTGGACGCGGCGGTGCCCGTGGGCCAGAAGGCCGCCGAGGCGGAGCTGGCGAAGCTGGCCACCCGGGCGCGCAAGGCCATTGAAGCCGAGCGCGACGCCGCCGTGGCCCGCCTGCGCCTGTCCCTGGGACACCAGGGCCTCTCCACCGAGGCCGTGGAGGCGCAACTGGATGCGGAGCGCACCCACTACGCCCGATTGCTGGACGCGCTGGCGGGTGCCAAGGTGGTGCTCGACTCCGCCTGCGGCTTCGTCCTCAACCGCTGAAGGCGCCCCTGTCCAATGTCCGCCTGTTGACGCGTGATGTAGTGTTGCTGGGACTTCAGGAATTGCTGATTTTGTTCTCCCAGTGAAATCGCGCGTTTTCAGGATGGCGGGCCATTTGACCGATTCCTCAATCAACGAGAAATAGGATGGTGGAGGCTCGCATGATCCACCGAGGCACCCCACGCACACGACGTCAGTCGGGACAGGCCGCGGTGGAAGCGGCGCTGACCCTTCCGCTGGTGGTGTTCCTTGTCCTGGGGACACTGCAGCTCTTCATGATGCTCCAGGCCCGCATCCTGGCGCAGGTGGCGGCATACCGGGCGGTGCGCGCGGGCAGCATCAACCACGGCAACTGCCTGCCGATGATGCACGCGGCGATGGTGACCATGCTGCCCACGGTGGCGCGCACGGACAGCGCGGAAACCCTGGCGGCGGCCTTTTCCCCCCGCCGTCACAATCAATTCCGGGTGCGCAGCTCCTACGGGCGCGACTTCAACGAGCCGTTGATTGAAATCGTCCGGGAGTCGCCGGATGCCGGCTGGGCGCAGGAGCTGACGGGGGGCGAGGACCTGCTCTTTGATCAGCCCACGGACAACGCGGCGGCGCTTCGGGCCCGCACGTTGGAGATACGCATGGTGGCCTGGTACTACATGCGCGTCCCCTTCGCGAACTGGGTGATGAGCCGCATGCTGCTGGCCCACTTCCGGCTCCGGCGCTACACGGCGGCCAACCCGCTGATGCCGGTGCAGCGCCGCTCCGCGTGGTGGGGCGAGACGAGCGCCACGCTGGGGCGCGACGGCTGGCCCGGCGGTGATTTGGGCACGCGCATGGTGCGCTGGAGCGACGAGGGACACTTCGTGTTCCCCATCCAGGTCAACGCGGCCATGCGAATGATGACGCCCGTCATGTCCGAGTACTTCATGGGAGGTCCCGCGTGCAATCTCCACGGCTCGTGAGGCACTCGCGGCGAGGCCAGGCGCTGGTGCTGTTCGCGCTGACGCTGCTGCTGCTGACGTTGATGGTGCTGATGACGCTGGGCTTCGGCATGCGCGCCAAGGAGCGCGTCGAAATACAGATGGCCGCGGACGCGGCCGCCTACAGCCAGGCGGTGGCCACGGCGCGCGCCTTCAACGCCATCTCGGTGATGAACCGCGCCCAGGTGGCGCACATGGTGGCCATGGCCGGCACCCAGTCGCTCATCAGTCACAGCAGCCAGGAATACGCGGCGCACGACGTGGCCTGCCCCGGCTCCATCCCGCCGCCGCTGTGGTTCGCCGCGGACGCGGCCGCCGCCACGCAGGTGCGGCAGCTCCAGGGCCGGGCCGGCAACCTGTTCCAGGCCGGGCTCAACATCTACGGCAAGCTCCTGAGCGAGCACATCGCGGAGCAGGAGCTCACCCGGCGTGTCGCGCAGGCGGTCAACCCGGAGCTCCGCGCGCCGCCCGCTGGCGCGGCCAAGAGCTTCTCCGAGCTCAATGGTGGCAACGACGTCCCGGAGCGCGACGCCGTCATCCAGTCCATCAAGGCGGGCACCTATGGCTGCGGCGTGGGGGACGGAGCGCTCTGCCCTTCGGGCGGCGGCACCCCCGCGCTCAACGCCACCATGGGGAGCATGGGGTGGACGTGGGTCCACAACCGTCCGGGAGGCACCGCCGGTTTCGGCACCGGCGGCGCCGCCATCTCCACCAGCTTTCGCCGCTACGGCTCGGTGTCGCAGATGGACCCCGCGACGTACCACACCGTGTCGGGTCGCAACTCGACGGCGCATGACCACGGGCGCGTCGTCATCCCCACGCGCTGCACCCGAGCGCCGACGCTTCCACCCATCGCGACGGATGCGTGGGTGATGTCCGACGAGGAGCAGACGCACGAGGACCAGCACGTCTACGGCGCGCGCCTGCCCCCGGGCCAGGCGCCGGAGGACGGGAAGCCCACCTACGAGACGCACACGCTGGGCGCGTGCGTGGTGTGCCCCGGCATCTGGCCCTACTCCGTTGGCTACAACGTGGACGAACTGCACGCGGGTGCGTCCAACCACTACGGCCAGCCCAAGCTGTACAGCATGCTGTACCGGGACTACGCGAGCGCGGAGCGCCAGGCCCGTCCGGACCCGTGGAACCTCTTCTTCCGCTTCCGCTTCGCGGGGACCGAAACAGAGTTCGACAACAGCAGTCCGCTGGGCCGCATCCGCCCCACGGGCCGCGAGGACGTGCACCGCAACCAGGTGGCCCTCTCCGCCGGCATGGTCTACTACCACCGGCCCCGGCCCGCGTCGCAGGGCGGCGGCTGGCGCGAGCCTCCCAACTTCCTCAACCCCTTCTGGCGCGCCACGCTGGTGAGCGCGGAGGGCTCCCGGGATGACCGGCCCGCGGACAGCCTGTCCGCCGCCGGCTTCTCCGGGCACGCGCGGGCGCTGCGAGAGCTGCACTCCGTGGGCTACCGGGGCGGTGGCCCCGGCGACAGGGGCTACTGACATGCGCGTTCGCCATGCACGAGGCCAGTCGCTGGTGGAGACGGCGCTGGGGGTGATGGTGTTCGTCACCATCCTGCTGTTCGGCATCTACTTCGCCGAGGTGGGCGCGCTGACGCTCAAGGTGCAGGAGGCCGCCAACTTCGCGATGTGGAACGCCACCGGCCGGGTGATGCACGACCCGCAGGACAACGAGTGGGGCCGACGGGGCACGGTGCTCGCCGCCGAGGCGGAGGCCAATGGCCGCTACGCGGACTTCGACGGGCGTCAGCGCATGGGCCGCACGGGCGTGGCCGTCCAGCAGGCCATTGCCCGCGCACAGCCCATCCAGGTGGATTGCCGCCCGGAGCTGCCGGGCACCGTGCGCGGCCTCTCCATGGCGGATGCCGACCCGGACCTGGCCGGCACCATCGCCATGGGGACGCAGGGCATGGGGTGCACCGCGTCCTCGAGCATTCGCGGCGTCCGGATTGGCCGCTATCTGGAGAATGGCCGGGAGGGGTTCTTCAAGGTGTCCCAGCGCCGGGCCGCCGATGCCTTCACGGTGTGTGCCGCCGGGCGCGCCTCGGGTGGCCGCTGCACGGCGCGCTTCGGCATGCTGCTGGATGACTGGGGGCTGGGCGGCGTGGAGGAGGGCCGGGCCTGCGCGCTCAACATCAACGGCGCGCGCCGTTGCGCCAATCCGGACTACTACGAGTGGGCGCAACGCGTGTACCGGGCCAATGGTGCGGGTGGCAACGCCGGCTCCGCGCTGGCGGCGCTGACCGGCGCGGCCGGCGTCAACGAGGACCAGTTCTTCATGAGCTTCCGCGGCGAGGAGGACAACTACGAGGAGAACCTCGGTTCCACGCACGCTGGAGGTCAGGCGCGCTGGGAGGTGACGCCCTTCGACGCGCCCAACATCCGCTCGCACAACGTGGGCCGGGCGAATCACTGGCTCGGGGTTCCGCGGTGAGGTGGCGCCGGGGGCTGCTCGTCACGGCGTGTCTGCTCGGCGCGGCGCCGGTGGTGGCCCAGGGCACGGCGGCGAAGGCACCCGTGGCCGCACAGGGCTCGGCGAGCAAGGCACCCGCCGCGTCCCCGGCGCAGCCCGAGGCTCCCGCGCGGCCGCGCTTCGCCTGGCCCCGCGTGCAGGTCATCGACACCGTCGAGTCGAACGAAATCGTCGAGGCAGGGGGCATCCCCGTCGCGCTGCGCGCCGTGCACGCGAAGGAGCGGATGGATGACCTGGTACAGCGCTTCGCGGACGCCTTCATCCAGGCGGGCCTGCACCTGCCACCGGGCCATGAGCAGCCGCAGCTCGCCAGCGGCGCGGTGATGCTCACCGCCATCGACGGCCACCGGGGCATCACCTACACCGTCATCTTCCAGCCGCAGCCGGACCGCACCACGATGATATACCTCGGTGAGGCCAATCACGCCCTGCGCAGGGACCCGGCGGCGGCGGGGGACTTCGCGCCCATGCCGCCCCAGGCCAGCCAGGTGCTGCGCGTCAACAGCGAGAGCTCACGCACGCTCGCCTTCCATGTCCCCATGTCTGGCGAGGCAGTGGACGCCTTCTACAGCCAGGCGCTCACGCGCGCGGGCTGGAGGCTGGAGGAAGGGGAGACGTCCTTCTACGTGCGCGCGGGCGAG
Source organism: Myxococcus sp. CA023 (assembly GCF_010998615.1). Classification (GTDB taxonomy): domain Bacteria; phylum Myxococcota; class Myxococcia; order Myxococcales; family Myxococcaceae; genus Myxococcus. Next base: position 46,991 of record NZ_JAAEAH010000015.1, read on the forward strand.
GAGCTGCGCGTGGTGCACGAGCCGGGCGAGGGGAATCAGCGGGCCGTGGTGCTGGTGTATCGCGGCGGACGGAGCGTGCCACCGCCGCCCGGGCCCGCCGCCGTCGTGCGCTGAAGCTCAGGCGCGCAGCTTCTCGCGCAGCGCCTTGGCGCGGCCCTGCATGTCTGGATCCATGCTCGTCAGCTCGACGGACTTCAGGCGCTGGTCCAGGCTCTGCGGCACCTTGGTCTTCAGCTTGCCTTCCTCCCCGAGCACCTCCAGCTTCGCCAGCGCCTTGTCGACGATGCGCTCGCGCGGGTGGTCCAGCAGGCTGTCGAGGAAGTACGCGTCCTCGGGCAGCTCCGGGTACTTCTCCAGGTAGTCCACCACGGCCTTCACCCAGTCGGCGCGCGTCTCGGACTCGGTGACTTTCTGCATGGCCTGCTTCTGGGCCTTGCGCTTGCCTTCGGGGTCGAACGTCTTCGCCAGCCCTTCAGGCAGCTCGCCGCCGGTGAAGAGCGCGTCCGCGGCGGCCTTGTACTTCTGGTAGCTCGCGCTGCGCTCCAGCTTCTGCTGCGCGGGGTCGTCCTGGCGGGAGGCGTACTTGCTGCCCTTGCCGCGCCCCGCGTCGATTTCGCGCCAGCTCTTGTTGCGCTTGCCGGAGAAGCCGCCGCCGCCGTTGTCGTCCCTGTCCTTGGCCATCCTTCATCTCTCCTTGCGAGCGCCCCACAGCGCCGCCAGTCCGCGATGGACGAGGCGCCGCACCACCTCCAGTTCCTGGGAGGACAGGGGCTGCTCCTCGTCCTGCTCCGCCTCGAAGAGCGCCTCGTCCGCGTAGTCCTTCAGCGGCTGAGGCACTGGCGGGGCATCCGTGTCCGCCTCCAACACCGCCGGCTTGATGGACGTGAGTCCCGGCGGCCAGCCCAACTCCAGCATGGCGTACAGCTCGAGGAGCAGGTGGCGGGCGACGCCATATCCTTCGTCCGTGAGCGCCGCCGCGTCAAGCGCGCCCAGCAGCGCGTCCTGCCGGTTTTCGAAGGCATGGGTGAAGCGCGTTCGCGTCTTCTCGTCGTCCTCCAGGTAACGCCAGGCGGCCTCCACGAATTCGCCCGTGGGCGTCCCCGGGTGGAAGGGCGCGGGCGCGGAGGCCTTCACCTTCTTCGGGCGAGGCGGGCGGGCCTCGTCTTCCAGCCGCACGTGCTTTCCCTCCGCCACCAAATCCCAGAGGCCCAGCAGGTTCTGGTACAGGCGCCGGGCGATTTCGGGGGAGGGGAAGCGCGGCTCCTCGTCGAACAGCGCGGGGATGACGTCGCTGGGCGGCGTGCCTTCGGCGCGGGCGTCCCGCATGCGTTCGAGGACCTGGGCGCTGTCCAGCCCGCTGCCGGCCAGGTCCAGCAGGCCGTCGAGCGTCTGGGCGCCCTCGAAGTGGCGTTGGAAGTCATCACCTCTGTCGCGGGAGCGGCTCATGTGGGCAGGCACGCTAAGCACAGCGGGCGGGCGGGCGCACGCGGCTTCATGACTCTCCGGGCCATTCGCCCATCAGTTCGTCCTGGTGCTCCTTGGGATTGGAGGTCCACGCGTAGTCTTCCGGGACGTGGCCGCCTCCGTGCGCGGCCCAGCCATCCCAGCTCACCTGCGCCTTCATGAAGGCGTCGGTGGGTTCGTCAGTGACCTCGGGGCGGTTGGCGGGGACCTCGAAGGGCGTCTCGATGGGCTCATCAGGAAGGGTGATGGGCATGGCTCAATCCTCCTGGTGTGAACAGTAGGGAGGCTCCGGGTGCGAGAGGAGCGGGGCTGCCAGGCAGACGAGCAGCGGGTCGTCTTCCGTTTCGGGACCTTCGCACCTAGTCTCCGTTCACAAATGGCAGAAACCTCCGTGGAAACGTTGAAGACCGCGGTGCAGGCGCTCTATCGCGTCCACGCGGTGGAAGGCCCGCCCGGCGAGAATGGGCTGCGCACCGTCTGGCACTTGTGCCCGGACGGCGCGGAGCTGATGTCCCTGGTGGATTCAGAGGGGCGCGTGCGCCGGCAGGAACTCACGCTGCTGGAGGACCACTACGTGTGGGCCAGCGGTGAGGGCGTGCGCACCGGCTACCTGGAGCGCGGCGGCGGCAAGCCCACGGCCGCGGCGGTGGTCCAGACGGACCCGGAGCTCGTGCCGCAGCGGCTGATGCGCGCCGCGCTCGCCATGGGCACGTACACGGGACAGGACCGCTACCTGCTCCACATGCAGCGGGTGCTGGCGCTGGCACGCGAGGGCCTGGAGATGAAGGGCGGCCTGACCCGTCCCTCGGAGCCCACGCTGCCCGCCGTGGAGGCGCCAGTCGTGACGACGGCTCAGGCCGCCGTCTTCGACGTGCCGCCCGCTTCGGTGGCGGTGGTGGAGGAGGTCACGCCTCCGGTGGTGCGGCCCGGTGAGGGCCTGACGATGGTGCTGGTGCTCGCCCTGGGGTTGCTGGTGGGGTTCGGGATGCTGGCGTTCATCTTCATGGGCTGAGCGGGGCTCACGTCGCCGGAGGGCGGCTGCGGCATGCTCCCCGAGGGGCTCTCGCCGTGTTCGGCGGGAATGGCCACCGGCGCGTGTTCCGTGGCGGAGCTCACCGGGTGCGCATCCAGCACCAGCAGCACGGCCACCGCGGTGGCGGGCACCAGCCGGGCGGACCAGCCCAGCGGCGTGTGGGCGTCTTCTCCGGCGCGCCGGGCCATCAGCGTCAGTCCCAGCACCGCCAGCACCCCGGTGCACGTCCACCGCAGCGCGCGCAGGTTCGCCGTCGCGGCGAGCCCCGTGGCAATCAGCTCCGAGCGCTCCGCGTCCGGCATCCGCGCCAGGCTGGTGAGGAAGCTCAGCAGGTGGCGGGCCTCGAGCGCGCCCACCATGGCCACCGAGGCCAGGGACGCGGAGACGCCGCTGGCCAGCAGCAGTCCGCGGTTGCGGGAGCCCGCGGCCTCCCGGAAGCCCGTGGGGCCGAAGTGCGCCAGCGCCAGTCCCAGCGCCAGTCCCAGCAGTAGCGAGGTGCTCGTCCAGGCGCCCAGCAGCCGCGGCGCCATGGCCTCTCCCGTGCTGGTCGCCAGCACCAGGCCCGCCTCCACCGTGTCCAGCCGGGGCAGGGAGACCAGCACCCGGTCCATCAGGACCTCGGTGCCCATCAACCCCAGCATCCACGGCAAGGTGGCCAGTCCCAGCATCGCGGACAAGGGCACCCGCCGGTCCATGCCGGAGCCGACCAGCGCCAGGGACAGCAGCGGCACCTCCAGCGCCAGCGCCAGCGCCACCAGCGCGGCGAATGGCCCGGCCGCCTGGAATGCGTGCGACACCCCGGCCATCCCCTCCAGCAGGGGACCCAATGTGAAGCACCACACGAACACTGTGATGGGCACGGCCAGCGCCACGGCCAGGCCGGGCGCGAGACGAAGCCGGAGCGGAACGAGCATTTCAGGAGAGAGTAGTCTCTCCGGTTAAGCCTGTGAAATTAGACCGGGGGACGACCCACGAGCCAGTAGATGACGCTCGCCAGCACCCCTGCGACGGGAGAGACGAGCACACCCAGCAGGTAGAGTTTGGGACACCCGCCGCCGCTGCAGCCAATGCGGCCATAGGCGAGGACGCCGGCCAGCAGCATGGGCACGTGCATGCCCATGAGGAAGACGCCCACACCGCGCAGCACGAGCCCGCGGTACCAGGTGCGCGTCCACAACCGGAAGACGACGGGGAGCAGCAGCAGCGTCAGGGTGGCCGCGGTGGCCAGGGTGCCCTGCCGAGCCGACACCGCCACACACGCCAGGGCCGCGAGCGCCAGGGCGGGGACGAGCAGCAGGGCGTTGAGGGACAGGGGCTCCCGGGGACGCATCGAAGTCAGCCAGGGACGCTGGCAGAGCGACGGTGGAGGTGCAAGGACGGAAGCGGGAGGGGTGTCCGGCATCAGCCAGGGCCGCGCGCCGCCTTCACGCCGCGACAGCGCCTTCGCCCAGGAGCTGCGTGTACCGGCCCCGCAGGGCAAGCAGTTGCGCGTGGGTGCCGGCCTCCACCACGCGGCCGGCCTCCACCACGGCAATCAGGTCCGCGTCACGCACCGTGGACAGCCGGTGCGCGATGACGAGCACCGTGCGCCCCTTCATCAGGGCCACCAGGCCTTCCCCCACCGCGGCCTCGCTCGCCGCGTCGAGCGCGCTGGTGGGCTCGTCCAGCAGCAGCACCGACGGGCGGCACAGGAAGGCCCGCGCCAGCACCAGCCGCTGTCGCTGTCCGCCGGACAGCCGGCCGCCGCGCTCGCCCACCAGCTCATCCAGGCCGCCGGGAAGCGAGCGGACGAAGTCGTCCGCGTGCGCCAGCCGCAGCGCTTCCCACAACTCCTCGTCCGTCGCCTCGGGCCGGCCCAGGCGGAGGTTGTGCCGCACGGTGCCGGAGAAGAGCACCGGCTCCTGAGGCACCCACGCCACCTGGCCGCGCACGCTGGAAGGCTGGAGCGCCGTCAGCGGCGCCCCGTCCCACAGCACCTGTCCGCCCGACGTGGGCAAGAAGCCCAGCAGCACGGAGAACAGCGTCGTCTTGCCCGCGCCGGAGGGCCCCACCAGCGCCACGCGCGCGCCAGCGGGCACCACCAGGTCCACCCCGCGCAGCGCCTCGCGCCCGTCCGAGTAGGTGGCCCGCACGCCTTCCAGCCTCAGCTCGCGCGACAGCGGCCCGGCGGCGTCGCCCACGTCCGGCGCGGACGGCTCGTCCGCCATGGCGAAGAGGCGCTCCGCGGCGGCCAGGCCCGTCAGCACCTGCGACAGCGTGCCGCTGAGCGACTTCACGGGCTGGTACAGCAGCAACGCGGCGGCCATGAAGGAGAGCAGCCGCCCCGCCAACGCAGGGTCCGCCGCCACCGCGCGCGCGCCCCAGGCCACCGCCATGGCCACGCCGGCGATGCCCAGCAGCTCCACCGTGGGGCTCACCGCGCCGCGCAGGAAGAGCGAGCGGCGCATCTCCCCCAGGTACTTGTCCGCCTCCACCTCGAAGGCCTCCAGCGCCCGCGGCTGTCCGCGGAAGGCCTGCACCACGGGCAGGTTCTGGAGCTGCTCGGCGGTGAGCGCCGTCAGCGAGCCCAGCCGCTCCTGCGAGCGCGTGGCCACCTTCTTCAGTGAACGCGCGAAGCGGTTGATGGGCAGCACCGTCACCGGCACGACGACGAAGGTGAAGAGGAACAGCGTCTTGTCGATGAGGAAGCAGGTGGCGAGCAGCGCGATGATTTGCAACCCGTCCTTCACGTAGGACGTGAGCGCCTGCGTCACGGAGAACTCGACCAGGGGCACGTCCGCGGTGAATCGCGCCAGCAGTTCGCCGGAGTGCCGCCGCTCGAAGAACGCGGGCGGTTGGCCGAGCAGCCGTCCGTAGAGGAACCCGCGCAGGTCCGCCATCACGCGCTGTCCCAGCCGCTGCATCAGCCCGCCCTGGAGGAACTGCGCGGTGGCCTTCACGATGGCCACTGCCACGACGAGCAGGGGCAGCCGCTTGAGCAGGGCGTCTCCCGGCAGGGATACCCCGGCGACGGTGACGGGCTCGTGGGTGAGCAGCGCGCGCAGCAGGGGGCCCACCACCCAAGCATAGGCGGACGTGGCGATGGCCGCGGCCACTGACGCGCCTACACCCGCGGCGAGCAGCAGCCGGTACGGGCGGAGGTAGCCGAGGAGCCGACGATAGACGTGAGGAGAAGGACGGGGAGCCACTGTTTGGCGGCGGACTCTGTCACTGAGTCGCCAGAAGGTCCAAGGCTACCGGGATTCGAGGGCTGGTGCCCTGTCGGTTGCCCTGCCACCGGGCGCTTGCGGCGCGAAGGCCAGTTCCATTGCCCACCTTCAACCCTGCGGACAGGTTCAGGGGAGCCATGGAAACCAATAACGAAAAAGAGGCCCTGCTCAATCCGGGCTGTGAGCCGGTGGTGGAGGACGAGGAGCGCCGGCGGCTCCTGTGGCTGATGGCCGAGTACTTCCGCACCATCGGTTACACGGACATCAAGGCGCGCCTCCCCGGGTTCATGCCTCCTCCCATCTTGTCGGGGACCATCGAGGACCATCGCCCCGACTTCACCTGTCGGCAGTCGGATTCGGCTCGCACGCCCATCATCCTGGAAATCGTCACCCCGCCCATGGTGGACGACCCCACGGCGGAGAACCGCTGGAGCCTCCTGGCCAGCGCCGCGAAGCTGTACAACGCGGAGCTCCACTTCGTGGTGCCCAAGTGGGCCGCTACGGGCGCGGTGGACCCCGGACTCAAACGCAGGCTGGCCCGGATGGAGCTGACGGCCAACCGCGTGTGGACCGTCTGACGGCCCCCTCTCTTCCCGCCGCGCCACCCGCCCGGATGCCCGCCTGGCACCGGGTGGGCGCGGGCGGCGCGTGTCCTCGCTGGATTGCCGGTGCGTTTCGCTGCGTTATAGTGACTCGAGATTTTACGCAGCGCAAAAAAGCACAGCAAATTCCAGGGGTTGTAATCAATGTCAGCGGCGGCGGGTCAGAAACGCGACTACTACGAGGTCCTGGGCGTCCAGAAGTCTGTCTCCGCGCAGGAGCTCAAGAGCGCGTTCCGCAAGGTGGCGCTGCAGTACCACCCGGATCGCAATCCGGGGAACTCGGACGCCGAGGAGAAGTTCAAGGAGGCCTCGGAAGCCTACGAGGTGCTGAGCGACCCTGAACGGCGGGCGAAGTACGACCGCTTCGGGCACGCGGGCAACCCCTTCGACGGCTTTGGTGGCGCCGGGGGCGGGTTCCAGGGCGTCAACATCAACGACATCTTCGGCGAGATTTTCGGCGACATCTTCGGCGGTGGCCGGGGTGGGCGGCGGACGAGCTCGCGTGGCGCGGACCTGCGCTACAACCTGGAAATCACCTTCGAGGAAGCGGCCTTCGGCTGCCGGCCCAAGGTGACCATTCCCCGGCCGAAGAAGTGCGACACCTGCTCCGGCTCCGGTAGCAAGAGCAACACCGGGCCCCGGCCCTGCTCGGCGTGCGGCGGCAGCGGCGAGCTGCGCTACACCCAGGGCTTCTTCGCGGTGTCCCGGCCCTGCGGTGACTGCGGCGGCACGGGCGCGGTGGTGCCAGACCCGTGCACGCGCTGCAAGGGCTCGGGCAAGGTGCCCTCCGAGGAGGTCATCGAGGTGGCCATCCCAGGCGGCGTGGACAACGGCACGCGCGTGCGGCTGTCCGGCATGGGCGAACCTGGAGACCGGGGCGGTCCGCCGGGTGACCTCTACGTCACCGTCATCGTGAAGGAGCACCCGCTCTTCCAGCGCGAGGAGTACGAGGTCTTCTGCGAGGTGCCCATCTCCTTCACGCAGGCGGCGCTGGGCGCGAAAATCGACGTCCCCACGCTGGACGGCAAGGTGAAGATGACCGTCCCCAGCGGCACCCAGTCCGGCAAGGTGTTCCGGCTCAAGGGCAAGGGCATCCCCCACCTGCACAGCCAGCAGCGGGGAGACCAGCACGTGCGCGTCGTGGTGGAGACGCCCACCGAGCTGTCGTCGAAGCAGCGCGAGTTGCTGGAGAAGTTCGCGGAGGCCTCCGGCGAGGAGTCGCACCCGCAGTCGAAGAGCTTCATCGCCAAGGTGAAGGAGCTGTTCGGCTGACGACGGTTGCGGGCGCGGGGCCGCGAAAGCGCGGCCACCGTGCCGCGCCTGGTGGGCGAGCGGGCGCCGCGGCGCGGCAGGCCGCCGCGGGCACGGGCACTGCAAAACAGCGGATTCTGGCAGTGGAATCTTCCCCCCGCTCGGGTGTCGACGGGGGCGCACCCCACTGCTATGCACGCCCCTGCCATGGATGTCCTGCCCACCCTGCGCCGCTCGCTCGTCATCGCCCTGGCCCTGCTGCTGACGGCCTGCCCCCGGTCCACCCGTACGCCCTCCGGAGGTGACACCGGCGGGGACCTGCCTTCAGGAGACCCGTTCCCCACGCGTCCTTCGGTGGAGGCGAAGAAGGACCCCGCCGCCGACGCGGCGCTGGCGCAGGCATCCCAGACGGCCCGCGCCACCCCGGACAAGAAGAAGGCCGCGGAGGCCTACCTGTCGGTGCGCAAGGCGTATCCCGCCACCACTTCGGGTCAGGACGCGCTGTACCAGGCCGGCGTCCTCTTCTTCGAGTCCAAGGACTTCGTCAACGCGCGCAAGAGCTTCAACGAGCTGCTCTTCGAGAACCCGCTCTACTCGCAGGCGGATGATGCCAAGCACAAGCTGGCCATCTCCGCGATGGAGGTGGGCGCCTACCGCGACGCGTACCAGACGCTCTCCAGTCTCGCCGAGCGCGCCAGTGGCGCCGAGCGCACCCAACTGCTCAACGAGGCCGCTCGCGCCGCAGCGGGCGCCGGCCTCTATGGGCATGCGCTGCAGATGGCGGTGGACGAGGCGGGCCAGGCCCAGGGCGCTCAGGCGCAGGCTGCCGCGGTGGCCAAGGTGGAGGCGCTGGTGGAGGGCCGCGCGGGCTTCGTGGACATCGCCCGCGTGGCGGAGGGCCTGTCGCCGTCCAACCCGGCGTGGCCCGTCATCACCTTCAAGCTGGCGCGCGTCTACTACCACCTGCGTGACTGGACGCGGCTGGAGGAGACGCTGAACCGTTTCCTCGCCCAGGCGCCCGGCCACGCCTTCGCGCCGCAGGCCCGCGAGCTGCTGGCCCGCGCCACGCGCCGGGTGGAGGCCCGCCCCCGCACGGTGGGCGTGCTGCTGCCCATGACGGGCCGCTACCAGCCCATTGGCGAGGCGGTGCTGCGCGGCATCCAACTGGGGCTGGAAGGCAGCGGCGTGGAGCTGGTGGTGAAGGACACGCAGGGCGACGTCAACAAGACGGGCCAGGCCATGGAGCAACTGGCCTTCGATGACGGCGCCATCGCCGTGCTGGGACCCCTGCTGGCGGATGACTCGAAGCGCGCGGCGCTGGTGGCCGAGGAGCTCCAGGTGCCGCTGCTGACCATGAGCCGGCAGGACGGCATCACCGAGCTGGGCCGCTACGTCTTCCGCAACATGCTGACCAACGCAGCGCAGGCGGAGGCCATCGCCGACTACGCGATGAACGTGAAGGGCTACAAGCGCTTCGCGCTGCTGTACCCGAACATCCCCTACGGCGTGGAGCTGGCGGATGCCTTCTGGGACCAGGTGGTGGCGCGGGGCGGCGGCGTGCGCGGGGCGGAGCGCTATTCGCACGACCAGACGACCTTCACCACCGAGGCCAAGAAGCTGGTGGGCCGCTACTACCTGGATGACCGCGGCGACTACATCGAGGGCGTGCGCGACGTGCAGGGGGAGAACCTGGACGCCTTCCGCCGCCGCAAGGCGATGGAGAAGGTGAAGAGCGGCGTGGAGCCCATCATCGACTTCGACGCCATCTTCATGCCGGACGACTGGCGCCGTGTCAGCCTGGTGGCGCCCGCGCTGGCGGTGGAGGACATCGTCACCAACGCGTGCGACCCGCGTGATTTGGAGCGCATCCGCAAGACGACGGGCAAGAAGGAGCTGAAGACGGTGACGCTCTTCGGCGCCAACCAGTGGAGCAGCCCCAAGGGCCGCTCGGGGCTGCCGGAGTTGGTGGAGCGCGGCGGCAAGTTCGTCACCTGCTCGGTGTTCGTGGACGGCTTCTTCGTGGACTCGCAGCGTCCGGCCACGCGCCGCTTCGTGGAGCAGTACCGCGAGGCCTACCGGGCGGAGACGGGGCGGGACCCGGGTCTGCTGGAGGCCATTGGCTACGACTCCGGTCGGATGTTGCGGCAGCTCATGGAGCAGAAGGATGCACCGCGCACCCGCGCGCAGATGCGTGACGCGATGGCCAACCTGAAGGACTTCGACGGGGCCACTGGGCGCACGTCCTTCAACGAGAAGCGCGAGGCGGTGAAGCAGCTGTTCCTGTTGTCCATCGACAACAAGGGCGTCACGGAAATCAACGTCGAGAAGGAGCGGCAGAAGGCCGCCTCGGCGTCAGGAGGCTCAGGGACATGAAGTTCGCGAGGGGGGCGTTCGCACTGCTGGCGGGCGGGGTGGTGGCGGTGGGCGGTGGTGGCTGTGCACACGCGCCTCCTCGGGTGTCCCCGGAGCTGAGCGCCCGGCTGGAGTCGGAGCCGGGCACCTGGGTGTCCGGTAGCGCTTCGGGCCTTGGGCGCAAGGCCGTCCTCAACAACAAGGACTTCATCTGGGGCCTGGCCTTCGCGCCCCGAGTCGCCCGGGTGGCGTACTCGCGGCTGGGCAGCAAGTCCTACTTCCTCTCCGTCTGGGAGCTGGGCTCCGCCGAGCCGACGATGCTGGCGGACCCGGCCATCAACCCCTACGAGTTCGACGTGGAGGGCGTGGCCTTCTCCCCGGATGGCACGCGTGTGGCCACCGCGGGCAAGGACAGCGTGGTGCGCCTCTTCGACGCGGCCACCGGCGCGCTCGTGGCGGAGCGCCGCACCGAGGAGCCGCTGTCCGTGGTGGCCTTCCACCCGGAAGGGCAGTGGCTGGTGGTGGGCAGCTACAAGGGCCTGATGACGGTGCTGTCGGCGCCCGCGCTGGAGTACGGCTCCGAGGAGCGCGGACACATGGGGCCGGTGACGGCGCTGGCCTTCGCGCCGGACGGGACGCTGTATTCGGGCGGCTGGGACAAGCACGTGCGGGCCTGGCGCACCTCCGTGGAGGGGCTGCGGCCGGGGCAGGCGCGCATGCGCTTCGAGCGGCGCGCGGGCTCCGTGGTGCTGGGCGGCACGGTGAATGACAAGGCGCCGCTGTCCTTCGCGCTGGATGCGCGCGCGCCCACGCTGGTGCTCACCAGCGAGGCGGCCGCCGCGGCGGGCATCGACGTGCCCTTCCTGAAGGAGACGGTCAACGTGCCGGGGCCGATGGGCACCATCGCCGCGCGGCTGGCGCCGGCCCAGTCCCTGCGCTTCAAGTCCATGCGGGTGGAGGGCGTGGACGTCGCCATCTGCGACGCGTGCGTGCCGCAGGGCACCCAGGGCGTGCTGGGCGCGCCCTTCTCCGAACGGGTGGAAGTGGCCTTCGACGAAGTCACGCAGGAGGCCGTGCTGTCGCTGAAGGGCGGCCCACCCGAGGGCGCGGTGACGGTGGACGCGCTGGTGCTCGCGCGGCGCTCGGAGTTTCCCTTCCCGGCCTACGTGAGCGACGTCACCGTGGACGCGCGCGGCCAGCGGCTGGGGGTGGGCCTGTCGGAGCAGAAGCCGGAGCGCGACCGCGGCGTGTATGAGCGCGAGCGCAAGGGCGTGGAGGAGCCGCAGGGCCCCTTCAACGCGGGCGCGCTGGTGGACGCGCAGTCCGGTCAGGTGCTGGCGAAGTGGCCGGTGCACCGGGGCGTGGTGGCCACCGCGGCCATCTCCCCGGACGGGCGCTCGCTGGCCAGCGGCGGCTGGGACAAGCGCGTGTACCTGTTCACCGAAGGAGACGTGGGCGCGCGCGGCGAGCACCGCTTCGACTGGTCCGTGCGGCGCGTGCGCTTCAGCCCGGATGGGCGCTGGCTGGGCGTGGCCGCGTGGACGCCCCAGGTGGCCAGTCGCGACGGGGACAGCGACCCGGCGGCGGTGCTGCTGGACGTGGGCTATGAATCGCCCACCGTGCAGGGGCCGGGCACGGCCGGCGCGTCCGTCGCTCCGTAGTTCTCACTCCACCGCTCAGAAGTTGAGGTGGATGTCACCCGCGGGCATGCCGCGGGCCTGGAGCGTCGTCATCACGCCCCGCACCATCTCCTTCTGCCCGCAGAGGAAGGCCACCGCGGCCTGCACGGGCCCTTCACCCAGGTGGGCCTGCACATAGCCAGTGAGGCCCTGCCAGCCGCTGGCGCCGGGCTGGCTGACGGTGCGCACCACTCGCACCCCGCCGGCTTCCCACTCGTGGAGTTCGTCCGTGTAGGCAAAGGCGCCCGGTGTGCGCGCGCCGAAGTAGAGCGTCACCTCGCGGTAGGCGCCGCGCTCCAGTTGGATGCTGGTGATGACGGAGCGGATGGCGGAGATGCCAGAGCCGGTGGCGAACAGGAGCACGTCCTGGCCACGGGCGCGCTCCAGCGGGAAGCCCCGTCCTTCTGGCCGTGACACGTCGACGTGGGCGCCCCGGGGCAGGTGGATGAGGGCGTCGGGCAGCGGGCTGCCCACCTTGAGGAGGAACTCCCACTTCGTCCCCGGGCTGCCGGGCGGGGAGGCGATGGCGAAGAGCCCCTGTCCCACACCAGGCAGGCGCAGGTGGACGTATTGGCCGGGCCGCTCATGGGTTCCGGCCAGGGGCGTGCCCTGGACGTCCAGCACGAGGTCGGTGAGGCCATCTGCGGCGGGTGCACTGTCAGTGACGGTGGCCGGGTGCCAGTCGGGCATGTCGGGGTTTTAACCTACGCGCCCGGCGCGTGCCGCCCCTGGTAGCCTGAGGGGGTGAAGAGTCTGCTCTGGACAATCTTGTTCATGCTGGGCCTGGCCGGCGTGGTGATTCCGCTGACGTACCTCTACACGGCGAGCAAGCTGCCGCCGCTGGAGAGCGAATTCGACGTGGAGAAGCAGCTCAAGCACAGCATCGAAGGCGAGCGGATGAGCCTTCGGGCGGGGCAGTCCCAGCGCAACCCGCGCCCCATCACCTTCGTGCGGCCGGACTTCTCCAAGCTGCCCAAGGACCTGGTGGCCCTCTACATCCGCCACCTGGAGTGCCCCCGGTACTTCCAGACGCCACGAGAGGATGGGTCCGCGTGGGCCTGGCGTCTGTTCCTGGGCGCCACCGTGGGCACGTCGCCGCCGGGAGACGGGGCGTGTGAGCGCGTCCTGGCCATGCGCATCGCCGCCGCGCTGGGCATCGAGGGCACGCGTGAGCGGTCGGTGGCCGCGCACCGCATCCACACCTTCATGCAGAAGGACCAGCTCATCGCGTACGACCTGTCCATCATCTACTTCGAGCGCGGCATCGTCGGCGTGGAGGACGCGGCCCTGGCGCTCTTCGGCCGTGAGCTGAGCGAGTTGAAGCTGGAGGAACTCGCCGAGCTGCAGCTGGCCCTGCCGCCGTACTCCGACTACTACGGCATCAAGATTTGCAAGAACCCCACGGTGCTCCGGCAGGACCGCAACCGGCTGTTGGAGGACCTGGCGGCGTGGCGGCTGGTGAGCGAGGACCGCGCGCGCAACGCCATGGCCCAGCCGCTGGCCTGCGCGCGCTGAGTCAGGCGCGGGTCAGCGAATCATCCCCGCCACGCCCGTCACCTTCTTGAGCAGGTCGATGCGGGCGTGGGCGCTGGTGTCGGCCCGCGCGTCGTCGCGGTACTTCGCCAGCAGGTTGCGCGCGGCGTTGGCCTTGGGGGCGTCAATCTTCCCGCTCGTCTCCAGCCGGTCCACCCGGCGCTCCAGCCGGTTGATGCTCTGGAGGATGTCCTCCAGCGTGGGGGCGGAGGCCTTCAGGGGGCGGGGCGGCGCGACGCGGGTGTCCTCGGCGCGCGGGGCCGGCGGCGGACGCTCCACGCCGTCCGGCGGAGCCGGCGCGACGGCGGCGACGACCAGGGGCTGAAGCGGCACTTCCTCCACGGGCGCCTGCTCTGGCTCGGCGGGAGGCGGGGTGACCGCAGCGGCCTGCTCCGGCGCTGCGGCTTGCTGCGGCGTGATGGACGGTGGCACGAGCGCGGGGGCCTTCGCGCCGCGGATGACGACCGCGGCGGCGCCCGCGAGCAGCAGCACGGCGAAGCTCACGGCACCCACCAGCGGCAGGTGCTTGCGCAGCGGACCGCGGACGCCCGCGGCGCGCAGCTCCTGCGAGGTCAGCGCGGTGTTCAGCTCCGGGGGCACCGGCACCGGCGTGGTGGGACGGCGCGAGTCCGCTTCCGCCACCGCGGCGGCTTTCTCGAAGCCGGGCGCGAGCGCGCTGGGGTTGGAGCGCGTGGAGGCCCGCAGGGTGCGGCGCAGCTTGTGGAGCTGCTGCCGCAGCGCGTCCGCGGAGTTGGGGCGCGTCTCCGGGTCCTTGGTAAGCATCTGCAAGATGAAGGCGTCCAGCGCGGGCGGCAAATCGGAGACGAACTCCGACGGGCGAGGCGGCCGCGCCTCCACGTGCTTCATCAGCAGGTCCACCGGCGAACTGCCCACGAAGGGCAGGCGGCCGGTGACGATTTCGAAGGTGACGACACCCAGGGCGTAGAGGTCCGTCATCGGACCCACTTCCTGGCCGCGCGCCTGCTCCGGCGCCATGTACTCCGGCGTGCCCACCACCATGTCCGTGCGCGTCTGCGCGGTGCGGCCGGTGGGGCCCTGGCCTCGCTTGGCGAGCCCGAAGTCCAGCACCTTCACGTAGCGCGAGCCGTCCGGCTGCTGCACCAGGAAGATGTTGCTCGGCTTGAGGTCGCGGTGCACCACGCCCGCGCCGTGCGCGGCGGCCAGCGCGGCCAGCACCTCGTCGAGCAGCGCCAGCGCCTCCTGCACCGGAAGCCGGTTCTTCTCCGTCAGCACCGCGTCGAGCGCCTGGCCCTCCAGGTACTCCATGACGATGTACTGCCGGCCGTCCGGCACCTGGCCGAAGCCGAAGATGTCGATGATGCCCCGGTGACGGATGGCGTTGACGGCGCGGGCCTCCGCCAGCAGCCGCTCCACCTGCTCGGTGGAGTGGGCCAGCTCCGGACGCAGCACCTTCACCGCCACGCGCTTGCCGATGAGCGGCTGGATGCCCTCGTACACCAGCCCCATGCCGCCCACGCCGATGCGCGAGCGCAGCTCGTACTCGCCCAGCTTCAAGCCGATGAGCGGGTCCCTCTGCACGGCAGCGGGCGGGGGAGGCTCTGAGGCCTGCACCACCACGTTCGGCTCCTCGCGCGGGGGCACGTCGAACGACGACAGCACCACCGTCCCATCGCGTGGGCACACGGTGGCGTCGGCAGGTACGGCCAGGCCGCAGGTATCGCAGATCAACTCGGAAGCCATCTCAATCCGGGCAGCAGCGTAGCAGGAGGACCCGGGTGGGGCGATGTGCTCCGGTCCGGAGTGCCTGGCCGGCGGTCAGGCGCAGCACGCAAGCGCCCTCCGGGCAGGCACCCCAACGTCGGACAGCGGACGCTACGGGTTGGCACTGACGCAGTCGAATTCCGGCAGTTGCTCGCCCGCGCGTCCTTCGAGCCCGGGGCCGGAGCCGCCCGGACCGCCCGGACCGACCTGGAAGGTGACGCCGCCATCCGTGTAGCGGACCGTCGCGCCCGGGCCACACCACACGCCCACGGAGGGCCCGCCGCCTCCGCCACCACCACCGCCGCCTCCGCCTCCGCTGCCGCCGGGACCACCCGGGCCGCCTTCGCCGCCGGTCGTCCGGTAGATGAGGATGCCTCCGTCGACGACGCCTCCGTCCCGCACGACCTCGCCGCCGTTGCCGCCGTTGCCGCCGTGCCCGCCTTCGCCGCCGGGGCCGCCTTCGCCACCCTCTCCGCCCGGGCCTCCGCTGAGCGTGCGCAGCACGCTGCCTTCCTCCATGGCCGCCTGGGAACGGATGAGCAGCAGGGAGATGGACGCGCCGCCACCGCCGCCGCCGCCGCCGCCCTCACCACCACAGCCGCCCGCTCCGCCCGCGCCACTGCCGCCGCCGCCGGCGACGCTCACGTTTTCGAGTCTGCAGCTCCCGCCAGACCCGCCGCCGCCACCGCCAAAGCCCGCTGTGCCGCCGCCGCCGGGCTCGCCTCGCTGTTCGGCGACCCAGGTCCCATCGCGCAGCACGCCCATGCCTGCGCCGCCGCTCCCCGGTGTACCGGGGCCGCCCTCCGTGCCGCCCTGGCCCGGCTCGCCCTGGGCGGGGTTGCAGACGCACTCACGCCCGGAGCACGCGGCGTCCGGCGCATCACCGCCCGCGCCGCCCGCGCCGCCCGTCTCGCCGGGCCCGCCCGTGCCGCCATCCCGTCCAGGATTGCTGCTGCCGCTGCCAATCACCCCCGCGCCGCCCGTGGGCTTGGTGCCATCCGGGCAGGTGATGGGGGGAGGCGTCCCGCCCTGGCCCGTATCGGAGTTGCCGGTGCCTCCGCTCTGCCCTTCACCTCCGTCCGGGCCGCCCAGGCCCGCATCCCCTGCCTCGCCGGGGGCGCCCTGGCCACCCGCGCCCGCGGCCAGGGTGACGTGACGCAGACGGACCCCGGAGGAGTCCATCATGCGCACGGCGATGGAGGGCTCACCGGGGCCGGTCGCGGTGGCGGCGCTGACCTGCACGTACTCCACCAGCACACCCGCGTCCTGGAGTCCCTGCACCGTCAACCCCAGCGTGCCGGCGTCGAACATGGCCACGCGGTTCGCGGCGCGACGCCAACCGCCACTGCGTCCGGCATAGCCGCCGTGTAGCGAGACGGGGACGTCCAGCACCAGGCCCGCCTCGTCGTAGGCGCCGCCCGCGAGGAACAGGTGGCGCGGGCCGCCATCCAGTTCGCGCAGCATCGCCAGCGCGCGGCCCACGGTGCGCAGCGGCGCCTGCCGGGTGCCCACGCCCGCGTCGTCATCCCCGTCCATGGGGTCGATGAAGAGCCCCGCGTCCGCCTGGCCGTCCACGCCGTCACAGTCGGTATCGGCGAAGGCGTCGTCGGGAAGGTCCTCGCCGGGGACGGGGGTACAGGCGGCGACGTTGGGCTCGCAGCGTCCCTCGTCGCTGCAGCGCTGCCGCGCACCGTCGAAGTCGTAGCAAGCGCCCGCACCGAGCGCCGCCACGAGCGCCGTGCCCGTGGCGCCGAGCATCCTGGTCTTCCGCATGACTCTCCTCGAATTCAAGGCAACGTCCCGGACAGGCCCACCATGCCCCCACCGGGGACCACGGCGGCGGAGGGCTGTACCTTCGCGGGCAACTCACCGGGCAGCAGGAACATCACCGCGCCCGCCACGAGCCCCGCCGCGCCCAGTCCAAAGGCCACCCGGCTCAGCGTCTGCGCCCGGCGGCCCGACGACGCGAGTCCATCCGCGTTGTCCAGCGGAGCGTCCGGCGTGCCGTCCTTGTCGAGCCGCGAGTACTTGTCGCCCGCCTGCAGGTAGAAGACGGTGCCCACGCCGGCCAGGGCGACACCGCCCGCGGCGGGCAGCCACGCCCAGCGGCGCAGCGGGCGGATGGGCTCGGGCTCCAGCTCCGGGGCCAGCGGCTTCGCCTCCACCACGGCCACGGGCGGCGGGGGCGGCTCGGCTTGGGGCGGCGCCGGCGGCGGGCCGCGCAGGGCCGTCTGCGCCACGGGCAGCACCGCGTCGATCGACTGGGTGAGCGAGTCCAGTAACTGGTCCTCGCTCACGCCAGGGATGAGGTGCTCGGTGACGAGCGCGCCGTCGTTGGCGGTGTAGATGCGCGCGCCCGTGCGGTAGCCGCTGAGCAGTTGGCCCAGCTCCGTCACCAGGACGAGCTCCGTCTTCCCCGCGGCGCCCAACGAGCGGATGCAGGATGGCGCCGTGCGGTTGCAGCGCAGCAGCGGGCGGCGTTTGGACGCGGACAGCTTGCGGGTGATGTCCTCGATACGGACCACCACCAGCCCGCGGGCCCGGAGCTGCTCGGCCACGTGCTCCTGGGCGAACTCGACGACGTGGGAGGGAGCTCCCGCCGCGTCAGGCGGTGCGACCAGGACGGACAGGGGCGGCGGGGGAGCCGCGGCGGGTGCCTGGGTGGCCAGGGTGAGCGCGGCGAGGAGGGAGATCCACACCCAATCACTTTCCCCCCGACCGGACCTCCTCGCAAGGTCGGGAATCACCGCTCGTGCTTCGGGTGAAACCCGCCGGGGCGGAGCGCGTGTGGTGGGAGGCCGCCCCACCGGCCCGGGGTCGTTTCCGACGCGGCGGGCCGGGGCGGGGCTTCAGCGCCGGGGCCGCTCCGACGGGGCCGGGCGAATCTGGGTCTTCTCGGAGCCGCCATTCGAGCCCTGGGTGCTGTCTTCGTCTTCGTCGGACTCCGGCGCGGGGCGGGACGGCGGGGGACGGCGCGCGCCCAGGGCTGGCCGTGCGCCGGTGGCCAGGTTGGGCGAGGGCGCCCGCGAAGGCGGGGTGAAGGGCGGCGGCCGGCGCGGGGGCACCGTGCTGGGGCCGTCATCCTCCGCGAGCAGGTCCTCGGCGACCTCGACCTTGGCCTCGGTGGGGATGGCGGTGCGCGTCTCCTCGGGGGCCTCCGCGAAGGGATTGCGCGTGGGCGGCGGCGTCGCGTCGTCGTCCATGGCGGGCGGCGGGCGCGGCGGCGCGGCGGCGGCGGGCCGGGCCGGGGGCGTTGCGGGCTTCACGGCCGGCGGAGGCTCCGGTGGCCGGACGCGCGCCGAGGGCGGCGGGGTGGGGTGACTCGCGGGCACCTGCACCTGCACGGCCGGCGCGGGAGGAGGAGGCGGCGCGGCGGCGGCCTTGCCGGCCTTCGCGTCGCGGGCGTCCTGCTTGAGGCGCTGCTCGAAGGCGGACCACTCCTGCTTGAAGTGGTCCGGGTCCGGCCTTCCCTGCTCGCGGTGCTTCAGGGATGGGGCCCAGCGCACCGAGTACGACTCGCCCGCGTGGAAGGTGGGCGGCGGCGGCAGGCCGTAGGTGGCCGGGTCGAAGAAGGACTCGTCCAGGTCGTGGAAGCCGTACGCGCGCGCCTTGCTGACGAAGTTGGGGATGATGCCGGTGGGCGCGTGGTAGCCCAGGATGTGGTCGTCCTCGTCCTTGGTGACGGGCGTGAAGACGAAGATGTCCTGGGTACGGTAGTCGCCCTTCTCGTTGAGGGGCAGCACCTCCGACAGGGCAATCGTCTTGCGGCTGCCGTCGTGGAGGCGCTCGCAGCAGATGATGAAGTTGATGGCGCTGGCCACCTGGGCGCGCACGGCCACCATGGGCAGCTCCACGCCGGACATGAGGCACAGCGACTCGATGCGCCGCAGCGTGTCCGTGGGCGTGTTGGCGTGCGTGGTGGCCAGCGAGCCGCCGTGGCCGGTGTTCATGGCCTGCATGAGGTGGAAGGCCTCGCCGCCGCGCACTTCACCGACGACGATGCGGTCGGGGCGCAGACGCAGCGCGGAGTGGAGCAAATCGCCCATGTCCACCGCGCCCTTGCCGAACTTGTCGGGCGGCCGGCTTTCGAAGGGCACGACGTGGGACTGGTTGAGCTGGAGCTCGGCCGAGTCCTCGATGGTGAGGATGCGCTCCTCATCCGGGATGAGCGACGACACGATGTTGAGCAGCGTCGTCTTGCCGGAGCCCGTGCCGCCGGCCACCAGCATGTTGAGCTTGGTGGCGATGCCGGCCTCGATGAGGCGCGCCATCTGCGGCGTGAGCGACCCGAACTTCATCAAGGAGTTGACCGTCAGTTTCTCCTTGAAGAACTTGCGGATGGAGATGGTGGTGCCCTTGCGCGCGATGGGCGGAATCACCACGTGGATGCGGCTGCCATCCGGAAGGCGCGCGTCCAGGCGGGGGCGCTCTTCGTTGAGCATGCGGCCGACGAACTGCGCCATGTTGCGCGCGGCGCCGAGCAGGCCTTCATCGGTGAACGATGCATCCACTTTCGTGAGCCGGCCCTTGCGCTCAATCCAGATGTCGGTCGGGCCGTTGATCATGATTTCCGACACGGCCTCGTCATCCATGTAGGGCAGGACGGGCTTGAGGAACGCGCGGAGTGACTCGGTGTACATCGTCATGGCGCCACCCAGGCTAGCGCGCTCTGGCCCCAGGGCCCAAGAACCCACCCCGCCTGTCCGGCTGCTTTCTGGGCAGGGGCCGCCCACCGGCGGTTTCCCGCGCGGGCCGGTGGAAAGCAGTGGGCGCTCCCGGGACCCGGTGTTTCAATGTCGCCGTCGCTGGAATGGGAGGCGTTCGTGCTCGCGGAAGGGCTGCCGGAAGACTGGAAGCAGGAGCTGCGCGCGGCGCTGGCGTCGCCGTCGTTTCAGGAGTTGGAGCGCTTCGTTGAAACGGAGCGGCGGGAGGCCACCGTCTTTCCGTCGGAGGAGGACCTCTTCTCCGCCTTCCGGCTCACGCCCTATGAAGACGTGCGGGTGTTGCTGCTGGGCCAGGACCCCTACCACGGGCCGGGACAGGCGCATGGGCTGGCCTTCTCGGTGAAGCCGGGGGTGACGCCGCCGCCCTCGCTGGTGAACATGTTCAAGGAACTGGAGAGCGACGTGGGCGTGCCCCGTCCGAAGGACGGCTCTCTGATTCCGTGGGCCCGGCAGGGAGTGCTGCTGCTCAACGCGGTGCTGACGGTGCGGCAGGCGAAGCCCAACAGCCACGCAGGGCACGGCTGGGAGGACTTCACGGACGCCGTCATCCGCGCGGTGAGCGCAAAGGACGACCCGGTGGTGTTCCTGCTGTGGGGCCGCTACGCGCAGAAGAAGAAGAAGCTCATCGATGCGAAGCGGCACGTCATCATCGAGGGCACGCACCCCTCGCCGCTGTCCGCCAGCAATGGCTTCTTCGGCAGCCGCCCCTTCAGCGCCGTGAATGAGGCGCTGGAATCCCACGGTCGCCCACCCATCGACTGGCACCTGTTCGCCTGAAGAGGCGGCGAGCCGCGTGAGACTCGGGCCGGACACACCGGGTCCGCGTTGATACGCTGCGGCGCGACATGACCGCTGCCTTCCTCGCCGCCACCACCCCCGAGCCGCTCTCTCCCAACCGCTACGGCATCCGCTTCACCGCGCCCTGGTACCAGGGCAAGGGCGCCTATGGCGGCATCGTCGCGGGGTCGACGCTGCGCGCGTTGGAGCACACCCTGGCGCAGGCGCAGCAGCCGGGCCGCCCCGTGCGCACGCTCACCGTGCACTTCTGCGCGCCCGCGGTGGAGGGCGACGCGGAAATCCAGACGCGCATCGAGCGGACGGGGCGGCTCGTCACCCACGCGACGGCGCGCATCGAGAGCGCCGCGGGTGTGCTGTGCGTGGCCACTGCCACATTCGGCACCTCGCGCGGCGGCGTGACGGAGTATTTCGACGTGAAGCGCCCCGTCGTCCCGCCGCCTCAAGAGGTTCCCGCGGTGCCGGATGACGTGCCCATGCCCACCTTCTGCAGCTTCTTCGAGTACCGCTTCTGCGTGGGTTCGGCGCCGTACTCCGGCGCGGACGTGGCGGAGACAGGCGGCTGGATTCGCCCCAAGGACACGCTGGTGCTGGACGCGCCGCTGTGCGTGGGACTGATGGACGCCTATCCGCCGTCGGTGCTCTCGCGCGTGGACGGTTTCCACGCGGCGGCGAGCGTGGACTTCACCGTGCACTTCTTCCACGACCTGCCGCGTCCCGGCCTGCGCGAGGACGCCTACTTCCTGCGCACGGGGCGTTCACGGCAGGCGGCGGAGGGGTACTCGGAGGACTTCCAGCAACTGTGGACCGAGGAGGGCGAACTGCTGGCTCAGTGCCGGCAGTTGGTGGCGGTGTTGGGGTAGCGCTCAGGCCGCCGAGGCGAGCTGCTTCACCAGCAGCCGCACCAACTCCACGGGCTGGATAGGCTTGGGCAGCAGTTCCGCGCCGTAGCGGATGGCCACGGACACGAGGTCGTCCAGCTCCTCGTGTCCGGTGAGGAAGATGAACGGCACCCGGCAGTCCTTCAGCTCACGCATCACCGTGAGCACGTCGGAGCCGTTCATGTCCGGCATGTTGTAGTCGCAGAGGATGGCGGAGACGCTGGACAGGTCCAGGTTGAACGCCTCGGCGGGTGACTGCACCGTCACGACTTCGTAGCCCGCGCTCTGGAGGATGTCCCTCACCACCGAGAGCACGAAGGCGTCGTCGTCAATCACCAGCACGTTCTGCATCGGGCCCTCTCCGGGAGCGGTTCAGCGCATCCTACTCAAGCTTCTCCCACGAGATTGTCACGTGACACATGTCTCACGGCACGGGGCGGGAAGGACCCGGGGAGGGGATGAGCACCAAATCCTCCTGGGGTGGGATGAGGTATTCCGCACCCGTCTCGGTGACGACGGCCATCTCCTCCACGGCGATGATGCGCTGCTCGCCCTCGCCGCCGTCCGGCCACGCGAAGAACCCGTCGAAGGCGAAGACCTGCCCGGGCCGGACGATGCGCGCCGCCTGGCCCGCCGCGGGCTTGCCCTGCTGCGCGCCGGAGAGCGCCGGGCCCACGTCATGCGCCCAGTAGCCCACCGGGTGCCCCGTTCCCCACATGACGGGCGCCGAGCCGGCCTCGCGCATCCAGTCACGCTGGGCCTTGTCCACGTCCCAGCCGCGCACGCCGGGTTTCAGGGTGGCCAATGCAATCCGGCTGCCTTTCTTGCCCTTCTCCCACTTCTCCAGGGCCTCCTTGGGCGGCTGCGTCTCGCCCGGCGCCAGCACGTAGGCGAAGCGCTGGATGTCCGTCACCCACATGCCGCCCACGCGGATGCCGAAGTCCGTCTGGATGAAGTCACCCGGCTGGATGACGCGCTCGGTGGCGTGGGAGTGCCCGCGCGTGGGGCCGCTCTGGACGTTGGGGTTCTGGTCCGGCGCCCAGGCGTCGCCCACGCCCAGCTCCGCCATGCGCTGGCGGAGGAAGCGGGCCACATCCACGTCGCGCGTCTTGCCCGGCACCACCGCGCGGTAGGCCTCTATCTCCATCTGGGACGTCAGCGCGGCGGCCTTGCGGAGGATGTCCACCTCCTCGGGCAGCTTCACGGAGAGCCACTCGGAGACGAGGTCCTCGGAGGACACCAGCTTCTTGCGCAGCGCGGGCGTCAGGGCCTTCTCCAGCGCGGCGCGCTGCGTGGCGGACAGGCCATCCGCCACCGCCACCGACGTGGACGAATTGACGGCGATGCGCTTCGGCTTCGCCGCCGCCAGCCGCGAGGCCACCTGCGCGTAGAGATTCGTGCCGCGCGGCAGCGGCACCACCTCGTCGAGCGGCGCCACGTCGCGGAGCGCGGTGGCCTCGCCTTCCGGTGACAGGGCCACGCTGCGCACGGCCGCGTCCTGTTTGAGGAACAGGAAGGCGGCGGTGCCTCCGGCGTTCTCACAGCCGACGTGGATGGCCAGCGGGTCGTTGTCGTTCTCCCGGCAGATGACCACCCACGCGTCCACGTTGGCGCGGGCCATGGCCTGGGGCAGCAGCTGCTGGATGCGCTCCTTGCGGATGCGGGGCCAGGCGTCCTGGGACGCGATGGGGTCGGCGGGCGCGGCGCTGGCGACGGGGGCGACGAGGAGCAGGGCGGAGAGCAGGGCGTGCCGGACGCGAGTCATGCGGGGTGCAGTCCTTTCGGGAAGGAACGCCATCATCCCCGAGCGCCCGGTGGGAAGGGACGCGCGCGGCGTGAAGTCGTGTGGCGTGCGTGCGAAGAACCGTGCGAAGCCCACCATCGGGCGGCACCATGCAAGCGTTGTCGCCGTTGCTCGTTTAAGGTGTGTCCATGGCCAAGAGCACGTCCCAGAAGCGTCCGTCGAAGGCGAAGAAGCCCGCCGCGTCGAAGGCGAAGGCGAAGAAGGCCGCTGCCCCGAAGAAGGCCACCTCGAGGCCCCCCGCCGCGCCCCGTCGCGCCAGCTCGCCGGTGTCGGAGCCCACCGTCGAAACCGCTCGGCCCCCCGTGCTGGAAGCCGAGCCCGTCCTCGCCGACGAGCCCACCCCCGGACGCCCGGGCCCCCAGGCGCTCCCGTCCGGTGAGCCCGCGGGCCGGGTGCTGCCCTTCGAAATCGACCCCAAGCGCATGGAAGAAGGGCTGCGCAAGCTCCAGGGGGAGATGGTCCACTGGGCCAACAAGGGCCGCTACACGCGGGTGCGCTTCAAGTTCCGGGGCAAGCAGCTGCTTCCGGACCTGCCGCTGGCCGCCGTGGTGGCCGCGGAGGGGCTTACGTTCTACTGGGGCGGCATCCTGCGCGTGCTTGTCGCCAACGTGGTGGGCGGCAGCGTGTTCCAGGTGGAGCTCGTGAATGACGCGGAGAAGCGCGTCCAGGCCGGCAAGGAGACCTTGCTGTCGGGCGACGTGGACCAGGCGCTGGTGCTCTTCCGGGAAGCCGTGGCCATGGACCGTGACTTTCCCTCCGCGCACCTCAACGTGGGCGTGGCCTTGAAGCTGAAGGGCGACCGGAAAGGCGCCCTGGCTGCGTTCGAAAAAGCAAAGGAAAGAGACCCGGAAGGACCGGTGGGAACCGAAGCCGAGCGCCTGGCTGCTCCCCTGCGTCCGCAGGGCTGAAAAAGGCTCGCTCAAGCGTTCAAAAAAGAGTCTCTACCAGGCATCTCGCCGTTCGAGGCGAAAGCCCCTTGTTTCCCCAGTTGACGCTGGGAAATCCAGGGGTTACGAACGCTCACTCACTGGATGGCGGCCCCATTCGCGGGCCCCTCCGCAGACTTCCAGAGCTCATGGCTGACGACACGACTGACAAGCCGGCATCGCCCTCCGCGCCTCCTCCCCCGGACAGCGCCGGAGAGCTCATTCCCGTCAACATCGAAGACGAGATGCGCCGTTCGTATCTCGACTACTCCATGTCCGTCATCGTGGGGCGCGCGCTGCCCGACGTACGTGACGGACTCAAGCCCGTGCATCGCCGCGTGCTGTACGCGATGAATGACCTGGGCAACCTCCACAACCGGGCCTACAAGAAGTCCGCTCGCGTGGTGGGTGACGTCATCGGTAAGTACCACCCGCACGGTGACTCGTCGGTGTACGACGCCATGGTGCGCTTGGCGCAGGAGTGGAGCCTTCGCTACCTGCTGGTGGACGGCCAGGGCAACTTCGGCTCGGTGGACGGCGACTCGCCAGCGGCCATGCGTTACACGGAAGTGCGCATGGAGCGGCTGGCGGAGGACCTGCTGGCGGACATCGACAAGGAGACGGTGGACTTCGGTCCCAACTACGACGACTCGCTGGAAGAGCCGCTCGTCCTCCCGTCGAAGTTCCCCAACCTCCTGGTCAACGGCAGCAGCGGCATCGCGGTGGGCATGACCACCAACATCCCGCCGCACAACATGACCGAGGTCATCAGCGGCACGCTGCACCTCATCGACAATCCGGGCTGCACGGTCCGGGACCTGATGGAGTTCATCACCGGTCCGGACTTCCCCACCGGCGCCATCATCACCGGGCGCGAGGGCATCGTCCGTGCCTACGAGACGGGCCGCGGCCAGGTCACCATCCGGGCGCGCTCGGACATCGAGACCTCCAAGCGGGGTGACCGCGAGGCCATCATCTTCTCGGAGATTCCGTACCAGGTGAACAAGGCGCGGCTCATCGAGAAGATCGCCGAGCTGGTGCGCGAGAAGAAGCTGGAGGGCATCAGCGACATCCGCGACGAGAGCGACCGCCAGGGCATGCGCATCGTCATCGAGCTCAAGCGCGATGCGATTTCGCAGGTGGTGCTCAACAACCTGTACGCGATGACATCGCTGGAGACGACCTTCGGCGCGGTGATGCTGGCCATCGACGGCGGCCAGCCTCGCACGCTCAACCTGAAGGAGATGCTGGACCGGTTCATCGCGCACCGCCGTGACGTGGTGACGCGCCGCACGCGCTACGAGCTGCGCAAGGCGCTGGCGCGCATGCACATCGTCGAAGGTCTGCTCGTCGCGCAGGACCTCATCGACCTGGTGGTCAGCCTCATCCGCGCGTCCAAGGACCCGGACGAGGCGCGCTGGGGCCTGATGCACATCCTGTCGCCCGCGCTGTACGAGCACGAGCGTTTCGTCAACCTGGAGCGCATCGACTACGCGAAGGCGAAGGCGCAGATGGAGCTGCTCGTCTCCCGCGCGCGCAACGAGGAGCCCAGCTACGGCGGCCTGGCGCACAAGTACGAGGGCGCGGGCTTCAGCGAGGGCCAGGCGCAGAACATCCTGGAGATGCGCCTGCAGCGGCTCACTGGCCTGCAGCGCGAGGAGTTGTTCCGCGAGCTCATCGGCCTGGTGCGCGACATCGCGCGGCTGCAGGACATCCTGGCCAACGAGCGCAGCCTGCTCAACGTCATCAAGACGGAGCTCGTGGAGATTCGCGAGCGCTACGGCGACAAGCGCCGCACGGAAATCACCGGCGCCGTGGATGAGATGACCAGCGAGGACCTCATCGCCGAAGAGACGATGGTGGTCACGCTGTCGCACACGGGCTACATCAAGCGCTCGCCGCTGACCGAGTACCGGGCGCAGAAGCGCGGCGGACGCGGGAAGACGGGCGCTGCGACGAAGGAAGACGATTTCGTCAGCAAGCTGTTCGTGGCCAGCACGCACGCGTACCTGATGCCCATCACCACGAAGGGCAAGCTGTACTCGCTGAAGGTGCACCAGATTCCGCAGGCCAGCCGCACGTCGCGCGGCAAGGCCATGGTGAACCTGGTGCAGTTCGGTGAGGGCGAGCGGCTGGCGCAGGTGCTGGTGACGCGTGACTTCCCGGAGAACCGCTACGTCTTCTTCGTGACGAAGCGGGGCGTGGTGAAGCGCACGGACCTGAGCGCGTTCGAGAACGTCCGCTCCAGCGGCATCATCGCGCTGGGCATCGACGACGGTGACGAACTGGTGGCGGTGATGATTACCGACGGCAGCAAGGACATCCTGCTGTCGACGGCGTCGGGCATGAGCATCCGCTTCCCGGAGACGGAGGTCCGCTCCATGGGCCGCCAGGCCTACGGCGTGAAGGGAATCACGCTGGAGGACGGCGACGAGGTGGTGGGCGCCGACGTGGTGGAGACGGACGCGGCCATCCTCACGGTGACGGAGAACGGCTACGGCAAGCGGACGCAGGAGACCGAGTACCGGCAGCAGGGCCGTGGCGGCAAGGGCATCATCGACATCAAGACCACCGAGCGGAACGGCAAGGTGGTGGGTCTGCTCCAGGTGAAGGAAGCGGACGAGGTGATGCTCGTCACCAACGGCGGCATGCTCATCCGCATGCGGGTGAAGGAGATCTCCGTCATCGGCCGCAACACGCAGGGCGTGCGGCTGATTGCCCTGGAGAACGAGCAGGAGAAGGTCATGGCCATCTCCAAGCTGCCCGAGAGCGACGAGACGGAGGAGAACGGCGAGGCGGTGGCGCCGGCCGAGGGCGCGGTGACCACGGCGGAGGCCAGCGCTCCGGAGGCGACTGACGCCGCTGCGCCTGCGGACGCCACGGCTGAGGCCGCTGCGCCTGCGGAAGCCGCTGTCGAGTCGGCCCCGGCGTCCGAGGAGGGTGGCACCCCGGGTGGCGAGGAGCCCTCGCAGGGCTGAGTTGTTCGCAGTGAGGAGCGGGGGCCCACGGGCTCCCGCTCCTGTGTCACCCGTGGGGCACTGTCTCAGGGGCTCACGGGCGTTGAATCGCCAGGATTTGGTGCTTCGCCACCTCGACGGCGTAGGTGGAGCCCATGTCCGCGACGGGTCCGTCCTTGTCACAGGCGCCGTCCTTGACGGTGAACCGGACGAAGACCACGCCCTCTGGCCCTGGGGCCACTGTCACGTCAAACGACTCCCGTTGATACAGGCACACCTCGTCGGGTGTGGCGCCTCGGTGAGGCTTCACACCCAGCGGGCGGAAGTCGTCCATCGCCAGCGAGATGGCCGCCGCCAGGTCCGCGGGAATTCGCATGCGTCCATCGGCTGGGAGGTCGATGGGGAACGTGAACCGGGCCGCCTCATCCGCGGGCGCGCGCTCCGGTTTCAGGGGCCGGTGGAAGAGGCCACAGGCGGGCAGCGTGAGGCTGAGGCAGAGCAGCAGGCGGCGCGACATGTTCCCTCCTGACTCCGGCAACATGGAGTTCAAGCTTCATCGACAGGGGTGATGTAACCGAAGGGCTTGTCGTCGGGTGTGATGAAACCAATGAGCTTCCAGGTCTTTCCTTGCCGAACGTACACTTCGCCAGGGCGGCCAGGGTCATCCATGTGCGGTATCAGCTTCATGACCCGGCACTCCGCGTCGAACTGGATGCGGATGACCCAGCGCTGATTTTTCGCGCGCCTGTCCTCAGGAGACATGGGGGAGGGGAACCACGGATGGCTGTGGTAGTCCGCGAGGATTGAGGCGTAGCCCCGAGAGTCATTGACATATCGAGGGGCGTGGCAGCTCTTTCGCTTGTCCTCGAAGACAATCGTCGTCCGACCCTGTGGAGATGGAAAGCTTGCGTAGTGCATGCCATCCCGCAGCGTGTAGATGGCACCGCAGTATTCCTGGCCGAAGTCCTTCGCCCGGGCGCCATCCATCTCCATGATGGCCGGGCAGAGTTGGTCGATGACGTCATCAATGTCGCGAGAAGGGTGAATCGCAGGCCAAGGGCCCCGTACCCATACATCGCCATTCTTGCGGCCAAAGTAATGCCCGGTGCCTGTCCGAACGTACGACTGGCCACCGCATCCAAGTGCCAGGACTAGCAATACGAGTCGACTGTTCCTCATGGTCCCCCCAGAGGCACTTCGTCAGCGTAACGCGGGAGGATGATAGCTCAGCGCAGTTCCACAGGAAGCCGGCTGACATCCAGCTTCGGCACCCCGACCTGTGTCACCGCCTGCGCGCCAAACCAGTTCGCCAGCGCGGCGCAGCGTTCGAACGGCAGTCCTCGCAGCAGTCCCAGCGTGAAGCCCGCGAGGAAGCAGTCCCCCGCGCCCGTGGCATCCACTTCCTCCACCGCAACCGTGGGCACGTCGATGCGCGCATCCGCCGTAAACACCGTGCAGCCCCGCGCCCCACGCGTCACAACCAGGCACGTCCGCTGACGCACCCGCTCGATGTCCATTGCCCGGGCTTCCTCCTCGCTGGCCTTCAGCACCCGAAGCCGCTCCAGCAGCCCCGCGAAAGGCGTGTCCTCCAGGCGGAGATTGAGCACCCGTCCGTCATCATCGAGCGCCCGAATCAACCCCTGCGCATCCGCCAGCACATGCCGCGCCCGCTCCGAGACATGGATCAGCGTCTCCGGAAGCACCTCACCCGCCACCCCGCACGCCAGTGCCACGCGCGCGTCGACGGTGATGTCCGCAGGGCGAATCGGCTCCGCCTTCGCACTGACGCGAAGCGTCCGTGCCTCTCTCTCGAAGTCCGCGATGAACTGCGTGGTGCGCGTTCCCGGAACGATGCGCGGCGGATACCGGACCTGGTCCGCGTAACGGAAGTCCTCGCCGGCCACCGCGGCCACCGCGTACTCCAGCCCCATCGCATCCAGGACGGACGCGATGTACGCCGCCGACCCGCCGAGCGCATGTGTTTCCCGCCCGGGGCCATGCCGGAGCAGGTCGTGGCAGTAGCTCCCCACAACCAGCACATCGCGCAGGGATGCGTCACCCATGACGCGTGTTCTACTTCCGGGTGAAGTCCTTCGGCACGGGAACCCCCGCGGCCTTGTCGTCCGTCCAGGCGATGTTGAGAATCCACCAGCGCCGCCCATCGAAGACGAGCTGCAAGCTGTTGACGCCCGTGGTCATCACCGGCCCGTCCGCGGTTTCACGCGTCTCATACGCGCTCAGCACCTGGACCATGTCTCCATAGCCAGACGCCTGCCGGCGCGTCTCCTTCTCGAAGAAACCCCGCTTGTCGAAGGCCACCGCGGCGGAGGTGGCATAGTCATCCGGTGTGAAGGGCGTGGCCGCAGGCCCCTTGCCGTCCTTCGGGCGGCGGATGGGAATCATCTGCGCGCTCGGGTGGAAGAGGGCGCGGAAGCGCTGCCAATCGCGCGCCTGGCCCGCCGGGCCGCTGATGACGTCGTACAGCGCGGCGATGAGGGAATCGATGGAGCGCACGTCCTCGGGGCGAGGCGCGGGTGCGTGCTGGAGCGCGCTCCGGGTTCGCTCGGCGGCGTCCTTCATCGGGTTGGGTGTGGAGACGGGCGGTTTCGGGGACGCAGGCGCCTGCGCCAGGGCGGAGGGCGCGGCGAGCAGGGCGGCGGCACAGGCGGCGACGAGCGGGCGCGGCATGGTGTCTCCACGGTGGCGGGAGGTTGCGGCCCACGAGGCTACTCCGGGCCGCGAAGGAGCGCTGTCGTCACCTGTTTCGCGCTTCACCGGGGGCCCGCGCGCAATCGGTGGAAGCGGGGGAGGCCGTCCGTTAGGGTGCCAGTCCATGGTACGACTCCTCCTGACCTCCCTGGTCCTGACCCTGGCCTCCCCCGCGCTCGCGGCGGAGACGCTCACCATCTACTCCGGCCGCAACGAGAAGCTGGTGGGCCCGCTCCTCAAGAAGTTCACCGAGAAGACGGGGGTCGAGGTGAAGGTGCGCTACGGCGAGACGCCGCAGCTCGCCGCCACGTTGCTGGAGGAGGGCGCGAAGACGCCCGCCGACGTGTTCTTCGCGCAGGACGCGGGGGCGCTCGGCGCGCTGGCGAAGGCGGGGCAGCTGCAGGCGCTGCCTAAGGAGACGCTGGACAAGGTGGATGCGCGCTTCCGCTCGCCGCAGGGCGTGTGGGTGGGCACCAGCGGCCGGGCGCGCGTCGTGGCCTACAACACGAAGAAGGTGAAGGCGGACACGCTGCCCAAGAGCATCCTTGGCTTCACGGATGCGAAGTGGAAGGGCCGCCTGGGCTGGGCGCCCACCAACGCCTCGTTCCAGTCCTTCGTCACCGCGCTGCGCCTGCTCAAGGGCGACGAGGCCGCGACGCAGTGGCTCAAGGGCATCCAGGCCAACGCGCCGCGCGTCTACAAGAACAACGCGGCCATCATCGAGGCGCTGGGGCGCGGTGAAATCGACGCGGGCTTCGTGAACCACTACTACCTGTACTCCGCGAAGAAGAACAAAGCGGACCTGCCCGTGGCCAACTACTTCGTCGCGGCGGGTGACCCGGGCGCGCTGGTGAACGTGGCGGGCGTGGCCATCCTCAAGGGCTCCAAGAACACGGACGCGGCGAAGAAGCTGGCCGCGTACCTGCTGGACGCCGAGGCGCAGACGTACTTCGCGCAGGAGACGTCCGAGTTCCCGCTGGTGTCTGGCGTGAAGCTGGCCGAGGGCCTGCCGGCGCTCGACAAGGTGGGCTCGCCCGACCTGGACCTGTCCAGGCTGGATGACCTGCGCGGCACCGTGAAGCTGCTCCAGGATACTGGCGTCCTCTGATGCTTCGTCGTGCCCCGGTGGGATTATGGGTAGCTGGCGTGGCCATGGCCGCGCTGGCGCTGGTGCCCGCGATATACCTATGCGTGCGCGCCGCGGAAGCGGATGCGGACGCATGGGGCCTGCTGCTGCGAGACAAGACGTGGGGCCTGCTGGGCCGCACGTTGGGGCTCGCGGCGGCGGTGACGGGCTGCGCGGCGCTGCTGTCGCTGCCGCTGGCCTGGCTCACCGCGCGCACGGACCTGCCGGGGCGCCGTCTGTGGACGGTGTTGTTGTGTGTGCCGTTGGCGGTGCCCACGTTCGTCAGCGGCTACGTGCTGCTGGCGGCGTTCGGCGTGGGCGGCGCGCTGGAGGAGCCCTTGACGCGCTGGGGCCTTCCGGTGCCGCCCGTGTATGGCTTTCCCGGAGCGCTGCTGGCGCTGACGGTGTCGACGTATCCGTACTTCTTCCTCGCGCTGCGCGCCGGGCTGCTGTCCCAGGACCCGGCGTGGCTGGAGGGGGCGAGGAGCCTGGGACTCACGCCCGCCCGGGCCTTCTTCCGCATCACCGTACCCCTGCTGCGTCCTGCCTTCGCGTCGGGCGCGTTGCTGGTGGGGCTGTACGTCCTCTCCGACTTCGGCGCGGTGGCGCTGGTGCAGTATGACGCCTTCTCGCGCGCCATCTACGTGCAGTACGAGGGCGCGTACGACCGCAGCTACGCGGCGCTGTTGGGCCTGGCGCTGGTGTCCGTGACGGTGGGCGTGCTGGCCCTGGAGTTGTGGCTGCGCGGCCGTGCGGGCTACCACCGCAGCGCGAAGGGCGCGGCCCGGGCTTCCTCGCTCGTACAACTGGGCCGCTGGCGCGTGCCGGCGCTGCTCTTGTGCGGCGCGGTGGTGGCGGTGGGCGTGGGGCTCCCGGTCGGCGTGCTCGTCTATTGGGGCGTGCAAGGGCTGTCGGTGGATTCGGGGCCGATGATGGGGCCCGCGTGGAACTCGGTGAGTGCTTCCATGCTGGGCGCGGTGGCGGCGGTGGTGGGCGCGTTGCCGCTGGCCTTCCTCGCGGTGCGCTACCCGAGCCGCCTCACGGTGGCGCTGGAGCGCGTGTCCTACGCGGGTTATGCGCTGCCGCCCATCGTGCTGGCGCTGTCGCTCGTCTTCCTGGGCGTGCAGACGGTGCCCTTCCTCTACGGCACCTTGGTCATGCTGGTGTTGGCCTACGTGGTGCGCTTCCTGCCGCAGGCGGTGGGCGTGGTGCGGGCGTCGTTGCTTCAGCTCAACCCGCACCTGCCGGAGGCCGCGGCGTCGCTGGGCCAGCCTCCGTCCGGCGTGCTGCGCCGGGTGACGGCGCCGCTGCTACGGCCCGGGCTGCTGGCGGGCGCGGCGCTCGTCTTCCTCACGGCGATGAAGGAGCTTCCAGCCACGTTGCTGCTGGCGCCCATCGGCTTCGAGACGCTCGCCACGCGGGTCTGGGGCGCCACGGCCGAGGGCCGCTTCGCCGAGGCCGCGCTGCCGGCGCTGGTGCTGATGGCCGTCTCCACGCTGGGTGTGGGGCTGCTGGTGTCGCAAGAGGGCAGCTCGTCCCCGAGTTAAGCCAAAGCGCCCGGGCTCGCGGGAACGCGGTAGGGTGCGCCGCCCGCCATGCCTCTGCTTTCGCTCGACGACGTCACCCTTCGTTATTCCTCCAGCGGTACCGCCGCGGTGGACAGCCTGTCCCTGGCGGTGGAGCCCGGCGAAGTGCTGGCGCTGCTGGGCCCGTCGGGGTGTGGCAAGACGACGACGCTGCGGTTGGTGGCGGGCTTCGAGCGCCCCAACAGCGGCACCGTCACGTTGGAAGGCCGCACCCTGGCCAGCCCTGGCGCCTTCGTGCCGCCCGAGCAGCGCAGCGTGGGCATGGTGTTCCAGGACTACGCGCTCTTCCCGCACCTGTCCGTGGTGGAGAATGTGGCCTTCGGCCTCACCGCGATGCCGCGCCAGGAAGCCCGCGCCCGCGCGAGCAACATGCTGAAGCTCTTCGGCCTTGAGGGCTTCGAGTCGCGCATGCCGCACGCGCTCTCGGGTGGGCAGCAGCAGCGCGTGGCGCTGGCCCGCGCGCTGGCTCCCGGGCCGCGGGTGCTGTTGCTGGATGAGCCCTTCTCCAGCCTGGACAGCGCGCTGCGGGCGTCCACGCGAATGGAGGTGCGGCGGGTGCTGAAGTCGCTGGGGGCCACGGTGATGCTCGTCACGCATGACCAGCAGGAGGCCATGGCCTTCGCGGACCGGCTGGCGGTGATGCGGGCGGGCAAGGTGGAGCAGGTGGGCACGCCGGAGTCCGTCTACGCCACGCCGCGAACGGCCTTCGTGGCGTACTTCCTGGGCGGCACCAACCTGCTGCCGGGTGTGGGCTTCGGCAATGGCGCCCGGACGCTGCTCGGCATCCTTCCGGTGACGGGCGCGCCAGCGAAGGGCAACGTGCTGCTGTCGCTGCGGCCAGAGGCGATGCGATTGGTGCCGGACACGGATGGCGTCGCGTTGGGCGGCGCGCTGCGAGCGGAGGTGCTGGCGCGCGAGTTCCAGGGCCCCGCCGCCGAATTCACCGTGGCGTGCAACGGCCTGGAGCTCACCGTGCGCGGCGCGCCGGACCTGCCGCTGCGCGCGGGCGACCGGGCGAGGCTGGAGGTGGTGGGCCGCGCGATGGTGCTGGAGGACATTCCGGACTGAGCCTGGCTGTCCCCCGGGCGGCCGGACGGCGTACGCTGGGTGTGGGCCGAGGCCGCAATCACCCGGGCCCCTCATGCGTAGAGGTAGGTATGAACATCGCAGGCCTTCGTGGAATGGGGAGCCGTTTTTTCCGATACGTGCGCGACCCGCACGTAGCGCTCTGGCGGAAGCTCGCTGGCGTGATGGCGGTGGTCTACTTCCTGTCGCCCGTGGACGCGCTGCCGGACGTCATCCCGGTGCTCGGCTGGCTGGATGACCTGGGCGTGTTGTCCGCCGCCGCCTTCTTCATGGTGCGCGAGGTGCAGCGCCACCAGATTGTCATCGCGGGAGAGGATGCGCAGCCGGGTGTCGCCGCCCCGGCGCGCAGCAAGACGGTCTGAGTCGCCGGGCCCCATGGCGCGAGGGGTGAGAGTCTCTTGCCGGGCCCCGGGCCCCCGTGGTTTGTGCGCCAGGAAGACTGTTGCACGGAGCCTGGATGTCCGGTTCGCAGGGAAGTGTCGTTCTCATCACCGGTGCGTCGTCCGGCATCGGCAAGGCGTGCGCGGAGCTGCTGAGCGCGCGTGGCCACATCGTCTACGGCACCAGCCGCCGTCCCGTGGAGGCCGCGCCGCCGGGTTACCGGATGCTGGAACTGGACGTCACCCAGGATGACTCCGTGCAGCGGGCCGTGGAGACGGTGCTGTCGTGTGAGGGCCGCATCGACGTGGTGGTGAACAACGCGGGTCATGCGCTCGCGGGCGCCGCCGAGGACACCTCCATCGAGGAAGCGCGCGCGCAGTTGGACGCCAACTTCCTGGGCGCGCTGCGCGTGTGCAAGGCGGTGCTGCCTTCAATGCGCGAGCGGCGCTCCGGCCGCATCATCCAGGTCAGCTCCCTGGGAGGGCAGGTGGGGTTGCCCTTCCAGTCGCTCTACAGCGCCAGCAAGTTCGCCCTGGAGGGCTTCACCGAGGCGCTGCGCCAGGAGGTGGCCGAGTTCGGCATCGAGGCGACGCTGGTGCAGCCCGGAGACGTGCGGACGCAGCTCACCCAGAACCGCGTGTGTGTCGCGAAGGCGGGCGCGGGCTCCGTGTACCAGGAGCGCTTCGAAGTCGTGCTGAAGGCCATTGAGAACGGCGAACGCGAGGGCCTCGCCGCCGAGGACGTAGCGAAGAAGGTGCTGGAGGTGATGGAGCGCGGAGCGCCTCGCGTGCGCTACCCGGTGGCCCAACTGGTGCAGCGCGTGGCGGTCGTGGCGAAGGCCGTGCTGCCCTCGCGCACCTTCGAGCAGATGCTCATGTTCATCTACGGCCTGCGCCGCCGCTGACCGAGGCTAGAACCTGCCCACCATCGACACGCCCGTGCCCCCGCGTGGCGTGGTGAGCGGTGCCAGCGTCACCTGGGGCGCGTCCGGGAGGTCGAAGTCCCGGGTGAGGTACGTGGTGAGGGCCAGGCCGCCCAGCACACCGACGCCGCTGCCCACGAGGATGGCGTCTCCCGCGTCATTGCCCGCGGTGAGGTAGAGGGCGCTCGCGCCCACCAGCCCGCCGAGGATGCCGCCCGCGTCGATGAGGAGCATGCGGCCTCGGGACACCGGCACATACTTCGACAGGATGGCCATCGACAGGATGCCCGCGGCCGTGGCGCCCAGCTCGACGGCGAAGAAACGCTTCAAGTCAGTGTTGTCCGAAGTCGCCAGGAACAGCGCCGTCACCGCGCCCGCCCAGAGGCCACCCGAGTTGGCCAGGGATACCTGTCCGGAGGTGGGGTTCACCAGGTGCGCCAGCAGGACGCCCACGCCGGTGAAGCCCGCCCCGCCGAGGATGGCGGCGCCAAAGGCATGGTCACCATCCAGGTCGAAGGCGAGCAGCGTCGCGATACCGAACCAGAAGCCCCACACGGTGCCGGAGTTGATGACGGCGGCCTGTCCGTCCGTCACCCCGCCCCGGGTGAGCAGCAGCGAGCTGGCGGCGCCCGCTCCGGCGCCCAGCAGTGACACCGCGGCGTAACCCTGGCCGCTACAATGTCCGATGGCGCACAGGAGGATGCCTTGTGCGACCCCGTGCATCGTCTGCACCACGACGAGAGAGGCACGCGCGGCGCTGGAGTAAGGCTCTCGCCCCATCTCGCTCGCGGCGGCGGTGGCCAGCCGCCCCCCAGGCGCGAGCCGTGTCCGGGAGAGCCGGGCCAGCTCGGTGGCATAGGGGTGCTGTGGACAGGCCGCGAGCACTCGCTCGAACAGCTCCAGCGCCTTCGCGTCGTTGCCGCTCACGAGCGCATCGAAGCCAGCCGAGTAATCCGCCTCGGAGCTGGCTGCACAGGCATCGGGCGTGGACACCAGGGGCGGCGCGGTGACCGTCTCCGGTGCCGTGGCCTCGGAAGACGGCGGAGCCTCCGGGGGCTGAGCGGAGAGCGTGGCAAGCAGGATGAGCGTGGCGAGCGTCATGGCGCCCGGCACTGTATGCGAAGCGCGGCGGCGGCATGTATCAGCCATGCCGCCGCCTTTTCGCGGTGCGTCAGCGCGCGGCCAGCGTGTCGACGTGCTCGCGCAGGGCCACCTCGTTGCCCAGCCGGCCGTTGAGCCCGGCGAGCGGCTTCGCGGCTTGCTCGATGCGGCCCCGGGTGCGCGGTCCTGCTGCGGCCAGCCACGCTACGCCCAGCGCCAGCTCCGCCATCTGTGCATCGCCGCTCAGGCTGGCGGCCAGGGACATCAGGGCCTCCACCGCCTTCTTCACCTGCGCACCATGCAGCGGATGGCTGCTGGTGATGCCCTCGCGCAGCAGCGTCAGCAAGGCCAGCGCCGTGGCACGCGCCTGTCGCACGGGCTCGGAACCCTCGCCGGTGCCTTCCCAGAGCCCGTTGGCGAGCTGCCGGGACAGCAGGCTCTCCGCGCCCGTGTCGACACTGCCCTCGGCCGCCGGAGCCTCGTCGCGGTACGCGTCGGATTCCTCGAGCTCTGCCTCCTTCAGCGAATCTGGAGGCTGACCGCCGCCGAAGAAGTTGGAGAGGATTCCTCCCTTTTGGCGCTTCTTTTTCATGGCGTCGGCCTTGCCCTGTTCACGCCGCTCGCTCCTCATGATCATCCAGTCCGTGGTGCCGCCATCGGCATCCATAGAGGGCGCGCTCTGCGCGGGCGCGGGCGCGGGCGGGGTGATGCGCCGTACTTGAATCAGCGGACGAGCCCCAGAGGCGGGCGCGGCGGCCGACGGGGGCGGCATGGCGCCACGCGCGGCCATCCGTCCGCGACGGGGGACGGCGCCACCGAGCGCGGCCTCCTCCTCCTTCTGCGCGCCGAACATGGCCCAGCCCGCAGGGGCGTTCACGGGGATGACGCGCGTCTTCGCCTGTCCCGAGTTCCGCCGGTCGCCCTTGCGCTCCTCCACCACCACGAACGAGGTGTACCGGGTGACAATCTGGTGCGCGACGGCCAGTTCGACGATGCGCTGTTTCATGGACTCCGCGCGGCGTCCGGTGAGCTGCGCGGCCTCCCAGCCCCGGATGCGCTCGGCGGCCCACAACTTCTCCACCGCCGGCCGGTCCGACACCGCGGGCAGGTCCACGCGGACGGTGAGCGAGAAGGGCTCCCGTCCTGAGCGCCCCCGCAGCGTCACCGTGCCCGTCCCGGGCGAGGCATAGCGGCCCAGCAGCGTCCAGGGCACGCCATCCACCAGGGGCGGCAGCTCGGCGGGCGCCAGCTCCGCGCACTCCACGCCATCAAAGTGGACTTCCAGCTCGGTGACACGCGGAGCCAGCGCGCGGGAGAACTGCGCCACCACCTTGTCGTCGATGCGCTCGCCCGGGTGGATGAACTCCACGTCGCCGCACGTCTGCTTCGCCATGTCCCGTAGCAGCACGTCGCTGACGTTGGTGCCGATGCCGAACGAGTACACCCGTGCCGTCTTCCGCGCCTCGAGCACGGCGCGCAGGATTTCTGACTCGTTGCCCACCTGTCCGTCCGTGAGCAGCACGATGACGCCGTCGGGCGCCGCCTGCACCGCGGCGCGCATGGGCGCGAGCAGCTCCGTGCCGCCATCCGCGTTCAGCGCGGCCACCCAGCGGTCCGCCTCTTCGAGCGTGCGCTGCGTGAAGGGCACGGGCTCGGGCTGGAACGACCGGAACCGATTCTCGAACGCGATGACGTTGAACCGGTCGCCCTCGCGCAGGTGGCGCAGGCACAGCCGGAGCGCGGCCTGGGCCTGGGGCAGGCTCTCACCGGCCATGGAGCCGGAGACGTCCACGACGAACACCACCTCCTGCTTGGGCGGCGCGGAGGCCATGGCCAGCAGGTCCGGCACCACGGTGAGCGCGAAGGTGCCCGGGCCTCCCTCGCCCTTGCGGTGCGTGACGAGCGGCGTGAACACCGCGCTGCTGTCCGGGCTGCGCAGGCTCAGCACCAGGTCTCGGTCCAGGGACACCTCGCCGCGCGAGAAGCCGACGCGCACGCGGGTGCCTTCCTCCCGGGTGGTGGTGATGGCGTGGGACGGGCTCTCCACCACCACCTCGCGGCCCAGGTCCACGAGCAGGTCCATGCGCAGGCCGTAGTGCACGTTGCCCACGGGCGGGGTGATGCGGTCCGCGTCCGGCACCTGGGCCGTGGGCTCTTCACTGCCGTGGCCGGTGCGGTCGCCCGTGGTCGCGCCGGGGATGTAGCGGGGCGCCACCAGCGTGGGGAGCATCCAGCGCACGCTGCCTTCCTCGGCGGTGACGGCCTGGAGGAACTCCACCTCCACCACGGTCTCCTCATATGGCAGCAGGTTGCCCACCTGGGCGGTGAAGACGTTGCGGCGCTCCTCGTCGAGCAGCGCGGCGCCATGGCCGGCCGTGACGGCGTCGTCGTAGGTGCGGAAAGCTTCTTCACGCTCTCGCACCACGCCTTCGATGCGCCGCCCGGCGCACGTCATGGAGAAGGCGGACAGCGTGCCATCCGAGGGAAGGGGGAAGGTGTAGATGGCCTCCACCGGCTGGTACTCCTCGTTGCGGTAGCGCTGGCGAACGCGGACGCGCGCGTGGCCACCGAGGAGCTCGCCCGTGACTTCGACACCTTGGAGGGGGACCTGCGTGCCGTTGCGCGTGTACAGCCCTGCCTTTTCGATGGTCATGGCTTCTCCCTTTCCTGGAACTCCGCGATGAGGGCGCGAACGCGTTCCGCGAGCGCCCGGGTCTTCGTGTCCGCTGCTTCCGAGACGTGCAGCTCCAGCCCTGGGAGCAGCTCCCAGCGCTCGTAACGATTCAGGCCCGTGGCCGGTCTTCGAGGCGCGTGCTGTGGCTCCACCGGGGCCGGTCCCGGTAGCGGCTGCGCGTGCACCGGGAGCGTGGGTGTCGCGTCCGAGTCGGCGAGCTGGCGCAGCTCATCGAGGCTCAAGCGCTGCAACTCCGCCTGGATGGCATCCAGGGGAAGGAACCGCGCCTGCAGGACGCGGATGGCCTTGAGCCGCACCAGGTGCTCTTCCCCGTACACGGTGTCGGGTCCCCGGAAGGGGGGCGCGGGAAGCAGGCCGCGTTGGACGTAGTAACGCACCGTCCGCGGCGAGACGCCCACCGCCTCGGCCAGCTCCGTCAGCTTCCATTCGCTCTGTGTCTTCGGCGTGCTCACGGTTCAGACAGTAGGACTCGACATTGATAGTGTCAAGTTGCCACTGGCGAATGGGCAGCAGCAGTGGCCAGAGCGCGAGGAACCTCAGCTCAGCGGTATCTCGACAGTGCTACTGCCAAGTCCTGACACCTGGCGCTTGCCTGCTGTCATGACCCGGTGGCGGGCGAAGGGCGCGGAGTTGCTGCGCCAGGAGGTCGCCATCCTGGACCGGCGGCACGCCATCCTCGCCCGGGCGATTGCCTTCACCTACACAGCGCTGCTGTACCTGACGAAGCGGCAGACGCAGCTGCCCGAGGCCCTGCCGGTGGTGTCCTTCTCGGTGGGCGTGTTGCTGCTGGGTGCGACGGCGCTGCTCGTGCTGGCGTCGCTGCGGCTGAGCCGGCGGGCCATCAAGCTGGAGCGGCAGGAACTCTTCGACTAGCGGCTGTCAGGACAGTCCGCCCGCGGGAGGTCCCTCTTCCTCATCCTCGGTGTATCGCCGGTCCTCATGTCCATCGCCGGCCTGTTCCAGGTTGGCCTTCACGCCGCTGAGCGTGCGCAGCAGGTCGAGCGGGATGGGAAGGATGGTGTGGTTGCCACCGGTGGTGATTTCCACCAGCGTCTGGAGGTAGCGGAGCTGGAGGGTGGCCGGGTAGCGGCCGAGGACCTTGGCGGCCATGGAGAGCTTCTCGGCGGCCTGGTGTTCGCCCTCGGCGGCGATGATTTTCGCGCGGCGCTCGCGCTCGGCCTCGGCCTGCCGCGCGATGGCCCGTTGCATCTCCGCAGGCAGGTCGATGTGCTTCACCTCCACGTTGGACACCTTGACGCCCCACGGGTCGGTGCGTGCATCGAGCACCTGTTGAATCTCGTGGTTGATGCGCTCCCGCTCGGAGAGGAGCTGGTCCAGCTCCACCTGGCCCAGGATGGAGCGCAGCGTCGTCTGGGCGAGTTGGCTGGTGGCATAGAGGTAGTCCTCCACCTGGAGCACGGCCTTGTCGGCGTGGATGACGCGGAAGTAGACGACGGCGTTGACCTTCACGCTGACGTTGTCCCGGGTGATGACGTCCTGTGGAGGTACGTCACGGGCCACGGTGCGCAGGTCGATGATGACCATGCGCTCGACGAAGGGGATGAGCCAGCGGAAGCCCGCGCGTTTGAGGCCCACGAAGCGCCCGAGCCGGAACACCACGCCGTTCTGGTACTCGTTGACGATGCGCACCCCCGACAGGAAGAGCAGGAACAGGATGGCGACGGGGATGAGCACTCCGAACAGTCCGGTCAGTTGCATCAGGTCGGTACCTCGTCGACAAAGAGGGTGAGTCCTTCCATGCCTCGCACCACGACGTGTGCGCCGGAGCGGATGGGAGCGGTGGACGTGGCGCGCCAGCGCTCTCCATGAACGAACACCTCGCCGCTCTCCGGTGTCACCGGGGCCAGGGCGGTGCCTCGCTCTCCCACGAGCCCCAGGTCGCCACCTTGCTGGGGGAGCCGCCGCGTCTGCGCGCTCCGGTAGACAACGTAAGCCGCAGCACCTCCCAGTGCCACGGTGGTGGGCACCAGCCACGTCCACGACACGTTGAAGGAGCGGTCCACGAACCACTCCGGGTTGAAGCGGTCCACGAGGAACAGTCCGCCCAGGCCCAGCAGCACCACGCCCGCGGCGCCGAGCAGCCCACTGGTGACGAACAGCTCCGCGACGATGAGGGCCACGCCCGCCAGCATCAGCAGCACCGCGCCCGCGCGAACCGGCAGCGCGGAGGACGCCACCAACGCCAGGACCAGCGCCACCACGCCGATGAGCCCCGGGGCGATGGCGCCTGGATGTGACAGCTCCACCACCAGCCCCAGCGCGGCCACCAGGAACAGCAGGTAGACGATGGCGGGATTGGCGAGTGCGTGCACGGCGCGCTGGGACAGCGTGGGCTCCAGCGTGACGATGTGCGCATCCCGGGTGGAGAGCCGCATGGACTCGCCACCCGCTACCGTCACATGCCGTCCGTCTGCCTGCGCGAGGAAGTCCGCCTCGGTGGGCGTCACGTATTCCACCACGCGCAGTGCCCGCGCGTCGTCCGCGGACACGCTGACGCTGTCACGCACGGCGGAGGCGGCCCACTGCACATTGCGGCCCCGCTGCTGGGCGATGCTTTCCGCGAACGCGACGGCATCGTTCTCCACCTTGCGAGCCATTTGCTCCCCGCCCACGGCCTCCGGGGACTGGCCGGAGGGGCCCACCACCGGATGCGCGGCCCCGATGTTTGTGCCCGGCGCCATGGCCGCGACGTTGGATGCCAGCGCGATGAAGACGCCCGCGCTGCCCGCGTGCGCGCCGGAGGGGCCGACCCAGACGAGCACCGGGACAGGTGACGCAAGGAAGGCCCGGACGATGTGGCGCGTGGCCTCCAGCGAGCCACCGGGGGTGTCCAACCGCACGAGCAACGCGTCATGTCCCGCGGCCGTGGCGCGTGCCACGCAGTCGGACAGGTAGCCGCCGGTGCCGGCGTCGACCACGCCCTCCAGGTCACAGCGAGCCACGGTGGGCTGGCCGTTCCTCGTGGGGGCATCGGCCGCGGACGCGAGCAGCCCCGCCATGAGGACACACAGGAGTGCGGGGGCCGCGAGTCGCCAGCGTGCCCGTTGGTGCATCTCACACCCCCTGGAGGCTGGCCGGGTTGAAGGAAAAGGG
The DNA here is from genome assembly GCF_010998615.1 of Myxococcus sp. CA023. Taxonomy (GTDB): domain Bacteria; phylum Myxococcota; class Myxococcia; order Myxococcales; family Myxococcaceae; genus Myxococcus. Next base: position 88,664 of record NZ_JAAEAH010000015.1, read on the forward strand.
GACGATGCCGCGCGGCGGCAGGGGGCGCACGGCCGCCAGGTGCTTGAGCAGTCGCAGGTGGTCCCTGAGCAGCCGGGGCATGAGGAAGTGCTGGCGCACGTGCTCATGTCCGCGCGCGCCCAACAGGTGGGCCTCGTCGGGGCGGCGCAGCAGGTGGAGCATGGCCTCGGCGCATTCCTCCACGGTGTCCACGAGGGCGCCGCCAGTGCCCTCTGGCAGTTGCATGGGAATGCCGCCCACGCGGCCACCGACGACGGGCGTGCTCTTCCACAGCGTCTCCGCGACGACGAGCCCGAAGCCTTCGCGTAGGGACTTCTGGACGACGACGTCGGACACGGCCTGAAGCGCGTTGACCTCGATGTTCCCCACGCCCACCAGGTTGGTGAGGATGTGGATGAGGCTGTCGCCCGCGGTGGCGGCGCGGAGCTCCTCGTACACATCCCAGCCCTCCGGGTCGTCCAGGGCGAGTGAGCCCGCGAGCGCGAGCTGGAGGTCGGGGACGTGGGGACGCACGCGCTGGTAGGCGCGGACGACGCCGAGCGGGTCCTTCCAGCGGTCGAAGCGGCTGACCTGGGTGATGAGCGGCCGGTGGGTGCGGATGCCAATCCACTCCAACACGTCGCGCGAGAGGGCCTCCGGCAGGGGGTGGTTCTTGGGGCTCAGCGGGTCGATGGCGGGCGGGTAGATGCGGACGTCGGAGATGGGGAGTTGCGGTGGAATGAACTCCTGCATCGTGAAGATGGCGGCGTCGTAGGCGTGCAGGTAGGGCGACAGGAAGTCCCAGAAGGCCGGGTTGGGGTGCGAGGTGTCGATGTGGCAGCGCCATATCCAGCGCGCATCGAGATGAGGACTCAGCGCCGCGAGCACGGCGGGCTGCGGGTCGTGGACGAAGACGAAGTCGTAGTTCTCCGAATTCGTGACCAGCCGGTGGGCATTGAGCTGGGCGTTGGCCAGGTAGGTGGCCTTCTCGGGCTCGGTGAGTTCGCCGGGAGCGCCTTGCAGGCCGTTGTGGATGCGCTTGGTGACCTGGAAGAAGGTGTCGTCGCCGTGGATGAGCTTCCAATCCGTGACGATGCCCAGGTCGTTGTAGAGCGGGACCAGGGAGCGGAGGATTTCGGAGACGCCGCCGCCGTAGGGCGTGGAGCTCAGGTGCATGCACCGGGCGCCGCGCAAGTCCTCGGAGAGCCAGTGCAGTTCGTCGAGGATTTCGTCGGGAGCAATCCCACGATAGGTGGCAAGCGAACGCTTGCCGATGTCCACGACGTCCAGCATGGCCTCGGCCTCCCGGGTGTGCGCTCCAGCGCAACGGTGCGCATGGGAAGCGGCATCATCTCGAGCCGCGTGGCTGCCAGGCTGCTACCCGGGACCGGGGGCAGGCGCCCGAAGGTGTGCCCGGGCATCCGCTGGTGGACGTTCGCTGTCGTCGACAGATTGTCGATGGAGGGCACGCTCCCTGGGGGCCGTCCGCAACTCGATAAGGAGGCTACATGCGTCGTGCCGTTCTCATTGCCCTGGGCGTGGCAGTTGCTGCGCCCGCTTGCAAGACCACGCAGCCCGAAGGAACGGAGAACCGTCAGCCCCTGATGGGCCCGGACCAGATTCGCGAGCCCGTGCAGACCGTGCCGGATACCCCCGCGGGCCCCGCGACGCCCCTGCCGGAGACCGACGCGGGCACGCCGGAGACGCAGGAGACGCCGGCGGAGTAGTGCGCGCCCGGACGGTATTCGTCCGCCACGCGTGTGACAGTGACAGCGCATCCAGGCTCCCGCACAGTTCGAGTCCGAAGCGGTACGCGGAAAGAGTCACGGTGCAGGCGACAGTCTACCTGGCGGAGCGGGTCTGGACGTTGGATGCGGCGCGGCCACGGGCCCAGGCGCTGGCGGTGCGGGATGGGCGGCTGCTGGCCGTGGGGACTCGCGAAGCAGCGGAGGCCGCCGCGGGCCCGACTGCGCGCCGGGTGGACCTGGGGGCCGCCACCGTGGTGCCGGGCCTCGTGGACGCACACGCGCCTGGGCGTCCTTCGATGACGCCCGGGGCGGCAGGCTGGCCCCGGGGCTGGACGCCGACTTCGTGGCCCTGTCGGAAGATCCGCTGGAGGGGCCCGCCTCGGCGCTGGTGAAGGCGCAGGTCCTCGCCACCGTGGTCGCTGGCGCGGAGGTGTACCGCGCGCCGTCGCTGGCTTGAGCGCAGCGCCTTGGGGCTCACTCGCCGAAGATGTGCGAGCGCGCCGCCTCGGCGATGGTGACGACGGCGGGGTGGCGAATCTTCCGCTCGACGGTGATGGCGTAGAAGCAGGTCTCGATTTCGTCGGTGCGCCCGATGACGGAGCAGTTGAACTGGCGCTCCACCTCCGCCTCGATGGCGCTGGGCATGGCGAAGACGCCGTGCCCGCGCTGCCCGAAGGCCTGGAGCAGCGCGCTGTCATCGAAGTCGCCCGCGATGACGGGGCGCAGACCCTTGCGCTCGAACCACAGGTCCATGGAGCGGCGCGCGGAGGACTCGACTGACGGCAGCAGCACGGGCGCGCCGTCCAGTGATTGGGGGAAGTTCTCCTTGAGCTCGAGCAGCTTCCCGGCCGCGAAGAAGGACACGCCGCACTTGCCGAGCAAGTGGTTGAACGAGCGCACGCTCACCGGCTCCGAGCTGGGCGCATCCGCGAGCACCACATCCAACTCGTGCAGGGCCAGCGAGGCGAGCAACTGCGGCAAGGGCCCTTCGCGGCAGATGATGCGCAGCGACGGGCCTGCTTCGAGCGCGGGCTTGAGGAGCTGCTCGGCCACCAGCTTGGGGATGACGTCGAGCACGCCGACGTTCAGCCGCAGCTGCTGCCCGGGTGGCAGGCCGGAGACGACGTTCTTCAGCTCGTTGCCCAGGCGGAAAATCTCGTCCGCATAGCGCATCACGGTGCGGCCCACGTCGGTGAGCACCAGCTTGCGGCCCTGGCGCTCGAACAGCTTGTGGCCCAGCGACTCCTCCAGGAGCTTGAGCTGGCTGCTGATGGTGGGCTGCGCCAGGTGCAGCTCCTCGCCTGCCTTGGCGATGCTGCCCGCCCTCGCAACCGTCCAGAAGTACAGGAGGTGATGGTAGTTGAGCCAGCTCATATCCATAGAGATAGTCGAAGTGTTGCAGTTAAACTACCTAATTTTCTTATAGAGCCCCGGCCTTTAATTTCCTCTGCGTCGCGCCGTCGTGTGGGCGCGCTCAACCGGAGGAGGTCCATGGAAGCCATCAGCCTGAACGTGTCCTTTGAATCCCCTGAGCTCGTGGTTACGGCCGAGGTCGTTGAAGCGCGCGTCCGTGGGCACCTGGAGTTGGTGCGGCGGTTGGCGTGGAAATACCGGTGGACCGGCCTGTCGATGGAAGAGCTGGTGGCGGAAGGCAACGTTGGGTTGATGGAAGCCGCGGGACGTTTCGAGGAACGCGGGGTGCCGTTCGCGGCCTATGCCAGCCAGTGGATTCGTGCGCGCATCCGCGCCTACGTGGGCCGCAACTGGAGCATGGCGGGCGGCCGGGCGCCTTGGGTGGTGTTCCAGCTCCGGAGGGAGCGGGCGCGGCTGGAGGCCCGGTGGGGGGAGGGCCACCCGGAGGTGGAGACGCGTCTGGCCGAGGCCTTGGGGAAGCGGGAGGACGAGGTGGCTCGCGCCATGGAGGCGCTGTCGCGGGACGTGTCGCTGGACGCGCCGGTGTCTCCGGACTCGGAGTCCACGCGGCTGGAGGGGCTGATGGCGGATGCCGACTCGCAGGAGGACCTGGTGGACCGGGCGAAGTGGGCGCGGCGGCTCCGGGCGAGCGTGGACGCGGCCTGGCCGGAGCTGGATGCCCGGGAGCGCGCGCTGGTGGAGGAGCGGATGCTGGCGGAGGACGGGGTGAGCGCGGAGCTGCTGGCGCGCCGGTTCGGGGTGACGGCGGTGCGTATCCGGCAGATCGAACAGGGCCTGCGGGTGAAGCTGCGCCACAGGCTGACGGCCGGTCTCACGTCCTGGGACGGGGAGGCGATGTCCCTGGCGTCCTGACGCCTGACCGCCCGGGTGGCGGAGAATGCTGTTGACGGAGGAGGGAGGGGCTCGCTATGAAGGCGCCGTTCCGCGCGGTGCCTCTTACGCCCAGGTAGCTCAGTCGGTAGAGCAGGGGATTGAAAATCCCCGTGTCGGTGGTTCGATTCCGCCCCTGGGCACTTAGCGGAGATGAAGGCCTCTGGACTCCAAAGTCCAGAGGCCTTTGTCGTTTCCGGCGCCATGCGTCACTGCTCCAGGGTGGCGCCCAACACGCGGGCCCGCGCGTCGCGCTGACGGGCACGCCCGTGGAGAATCGCCTGTCGGAGCTCTGGCGCCTCTACGCGCTGCTCTTCCCGGGCAGCTGGGCAGCCGCGAGTCCTTTTGTTCGCGCTTCGTCGTCCCCATGAGCGGGACACGGACGCGGGGCCCGAGAATCGCTGGCGCTGCTGCGCTTCGGCGCGGCTGGAGGTGTGTGATGGGGCGTGCCCTCGGCGGCCCCCCGCGCTTGGACGGAGGCTCACCCGGACCTGGGGGGCTCCAGGGTCCACCGGTCTTCATCGCCTCGCCAGACAGCGGCTCCCTGGTAGGTCCAGCCACCGGACGCAGTCTCTTGTGTGAACACGAAGGCTGTTTCACTGGGGTGGTGGTCTGGGACGCGCAGCGCCAGGCGGCCGGGTGAGGTGAAGGCTTGCGCGTCCTTGATGAACAGGAACAGGTGGCCTTCATGGCGCCCCGTTCTGGGCGCCGTGCTCAATCCGAAGTGGGAGCTGAGCTGCTCCTCCGTGAGCGTCGTGCCCAGCGGAGGTGCCAGCCGTTCGGGTGGAATGACCTCGACGACCAGGGCGACGGGAGAGGTCGTTTCACCAGCCTGGACGGACTCTCGCAGGGGATTGTCGGAGCGGAGCAGCCAGTGCCCGTCTTGCCGGACGAGCCGCTTCACCTGGTAGCGGAAGCCTGTGATTGGGTCGGGGACCTGGACGAGGGCCACCCTCCCATCCAGGGGCCCCGCCCCCGCGGCTTTCGCGTCGCGCATCACCAGCCAGTCACCATCGCGGATGGGGTGCGCGCCTCCGTCCATGGAATCACCAGACGCGCGCACCGCGAACAGCCCTGTGTCTTGCGCTCGGCTCGGAAGGCGGACCCTCTCCGCCTCCGGGGCCTGGTCGATTGAGATGGGGTGCTCCACGGCGCCCGCGGCCGCGCGCAGGCTGGGAAATGCGACCAGTGTCCCCCAGGGCGCGAGGGGGCTCGGCTCGGCCTGAGCCGGGGCCGCGCTCCACCCGTCAGGGCCGAGCGTGAATCGGACGCGAAAGGCCGTGCCCGGCATTCCCGCGGTGGGGCCAAACCATTGGCGCAAGAGGTCCGGAAGTTGATTCTGTTGCGCGCCATCGGGTCGCGCGACGTTGACGGCAATCTTCACGAAGTCGAAATGCCAGCGCGCTCCATCGTCGAGCCGGACCGCTGTCGTTCCCAGGGGCAGGTCCGAGCGCGCACTTCGCTCCGGGAGCTTGAGGATGGGGCCCCGGCTGTTCGAGATGACCCTCGCATCAAAGGCGGAGTCCTGCGCCTGCGCCTGTTGGCGGCGCCGATACTGTGCGAGCCGGTAGTCCACCAGCTCGCGAGTCATGGCCTCGAAGGACTTCTGGGCCGATGGGGCCATGGGGAGGCGAGGGATGAACCGCTCCTCCTCGACGCGGAACCACCTCCCGCCCTTCGTCCACGCCTCAATGGGGTTCGACTTCCAGTACGTGAAGAACCGGGCGGGATTCGGGAGCCGTGGGTCGCCCAGGGCCTTGACCGCTTCGAGGTCCCGGAGCAACTCGGGGGAGCGTTGGAGAATGGCCAGGCATCGCCGGGCAAGCTCGGGCAGCAACAGCCCCTGTTCCAGGGCATCGGCTTCGAGCAGCGCTTCCAGTACGACCATCTTGAAGCACTGGCTCATGTTCGTGAGCTCGAGCTCCTTGAACCAGTCGCGGCCTTTGTCGAGGGTCCGAGCCTCGTCGTCTGTCAGGTCGCCCTCCGACCTCACGAAATCGAACCAACCCGGGTGCGCTTTGCGCAGCGTCGCGGGGGAGTACCCACGACGGTAGAGCTCTCCAAGGGTGGGCCGCAGCCCCCGTGCGTCGCGCAGCTCGCGGTAGACACGCTCGACCTCCTGCCCTCCTCCGGAGAGGAAGTGCCGGAGCATCTCCTTGGCTTCGAGTTCCACTTCCACGGTGCAACCAGCAGGCAGCGCGGGTTGCCGGTCCGAGGTGAGAAAGTCACGCAGGGAGACCGGAGGCTTTCCCACGGCCAGCAAGGTTCGGAGCCGGTCGAGAAACAGCCGGTGATTCCCGACGAAGTCGATGAGGATGACCCGTTCTTTTCCCTCGGCCTTTCGCAGCCCTCGCCCGAGCTGCTGGAGGAACACCACGGGGGACTCCGTGGGGCGCAGCATCACCACGCGGTCGATGCTCGGGACGTCGACGCCTTCGTTGAACAGGTCCACGGCGCAGATAGCATCCAGCGTGCCATTCGCGAGCTGGCGCAGCGACTGGGCACGGTCCGCCGAGCCAGCCCCAGCGTGGACGGCCACGGCGCGAATCCCCTGGCCTCCCAGCCATTGCCGGACGAAGTGGGCATGGGAGATGGAGCAGCAGAACACCAGCGTGCGGCTGGCGGGATGCTTCTGCCACGCACGCCACAGTGTCCGCATGCGTGCTTCCGTCTCAACCGCCTGGGTCAGCAGCGCCACGTCGAAGCGGCGGCTCTTCCAGGGGATGTTCTCGTAGGGCACCGTGTCCTTGAGCCCGAAGTACTCGAACGGTGCGAGCAGTCCCTCGTGGATGCCTTCTCCAAGGTCCGAGCGCCAGGCGAGGTGGTCATCGAAGAGGCCGAGCACATCGCCCTCGTCAGCGCGCTCCGGTGTCGCCGTGAGCCCGAGCATGAACGCGGGCTCCACGCAGGCGAGGATGGCCCGGTAGCTCGCCGCCGTGGCGTGGTGGACCTCGTCCACGATGACGTAGTCGAACGCGGCCGCGAGGCGGAGCGCGTGAAGGTCCTCTGGCCGCGAGAGCTTCTGCACCGAGGCGAAGACCACGTCGCCCGCGAGCTGCGCGCGTTGACCCACGTACCAGCCGAAGCGGAGGTGGTGCTGCTGGCGACGGAACGTCTCCGCTGCCTGGACGAGGAGCTCTTCCCGGTGCGCGAGGAACAGCACGCGGCTCGCCCGCCCCCGCTCCTGGCTGAACTGTTCCACGTCGAGCGCCGCGAGCAGGGTCTTCCCCAGTCCCGTCGCGAGGACGACCAGTGCGCGTTGCCGTCCCTCGCGCCGGCCATGCGCGAGCGCACCGAGCGCCTGACGCTGCAGGCTGTGTGGCTCGCGACGGGGCAAGGGGGCTTCTGGTTCCGTCTCACCTGCGGGGAGGCGCAGTCGGGCCACCGGTGCGCGGCGAGCGTATTGCTCGACCCAATTTGCGTCCAAGGGGGAGGCCCGGCTCCACCAGCCCTCGAATGCGTCCACCACCTCGTTCCAGGCCTGCGGGTCCCGGTCCCGCTCGACGCGCAGGTTCCATTCGACGCCTGTCTTCAAGGCGGCGCGCGAGATGTTGCTCGAGCCGACGTAGGCCACAGCGAGTCCGGTGCCAAGGAAGCGCCAGGACTTCGGGTGGAACGACGTGAGTTGGAGCTTCTCCACCTCCACGACGCGCGCTTCAAAACGGCCACGGCCTGGCTCCGCCTGGAGCGCGGCGTCCTCTTCCATCCAGTCGAGCAGCCGTCGAAGTGCATCCGCCTGGGTGATGGCCAGATAGTCACCCGTGAGGATGCGAACCGTCGCACCCCGGGTGAGCGCGGCTTCCACGGACTCGCGCAGCAGCTCCAGTCCGCTGTCTTGCACGAAGGCCGCCAGGACCGAAATCTCCACCGCATCCGCGAACAGCGGCTCCAGGTGGTGCAGGAACGGGTCGCCGAGGCCTCCCGTGGCCAGGGGCTTGTTTCGCCCGGCGAGGTAGTTGCCTTTGCCTGGAATGACGTGCCGGACTCCGCCGCGAGGGTCGTCCATGTCGCCCTGGAAGCGAGGGATGACGTGCACATGCAGGTGGAGCACCGTCTGGCCGGCCGCCGCGCCCACATTGATGCCGATGTTGTACCCGTCTGGATGCAGCTCGCCATCCAGCCCGCGTTTCACTTCGTCCACCAGCTCGAAGATGGCGCGCTGTTCCTCGGTCGTGGCATCGAACCAGGTCGCGACCCGCCGCCGGGGAATCACCAGCGTGTGTCCCGGGCTCACCGGGAAGCCATCCCGGATGGCGAAAGCGAATGTGTTGGCCGCGACCCACTGCGATTCAGGGACCGACAGGAACGGGGAGTTCATCGTCACGGGGGGCGCTGAAGGCTACCTGAGCATTCCGTAGCACTTGCGGCAAAGGGGCTTGTTCTTGCTGGCGGCGAAGTCCATGCCGCAATGGTGGCAATGGTTGTCTTCGTAGGTGGGGTCGCTGTATCGGCGCCAGACATTGAAGTCGCTGTCGCAGTAGGGCCTCTCCGGGTTGAAGCCGATTGCGTCGCGGCAGCGGATGCAGAATCCCTGCGTGGCGTGCCGGGGGACGGGCGTGGCGCTCCTGCGACGCGGCTCGGGGGCCGGCTTGAAGGGGACTTCCTTTCGGTGTGGAGTGATTTCGCTCTCGATGAAGTCGCTGATTCTCACGTACTCGGCGCGACCGGCTGAGACGCAGATGCCGACTTCAATGCTGTTGTTGAAGGAAGACTCAATGAGGTTGAGCGACGTGATGAGTGCGTGGCGTTCGGAGTAGTAGAGCTTGGCGTGCAAGTCCCTGACGACGAACAGGCGCATGCCCGCTTGCATGAGGCTGACCAGGAGTTCCACGCCTTGCTGCGAGGGGCCCCGTGTGCTCTCGTCCCCCTCGCGGATGACCAGGGTGACGGCCACCTCTCGGTCGAGGGCTTGGCGAATCTTGCGCTCAATGTCTCGCAGCTTCTCGATGCTGACGTAGGGACTGATCAACGTGACGTGCTTTTGGGCTTCATCGATGAGGCCGTGCAGTCGGCGGACCGTGTCGATTTTTCCCAATACCTCAAGCGCGTCGGCATCGCGTGAGCGAAAGAAGTTTTCGAACATGGGTGGGGCGGGGAATCAGGGGTAACGCACAGCGGCTTGAGACCCGTGGCAGCAGATGCTCTTGGAGTTCCTTGGCATACCAGTAATTCCAGGGCGGGAGAAAGGCGCCCTCGTTTCTCCTCCTTCCCGACGCTGCCCCACGATGCCGGGTGCACGGGCTGCCCGGAGCAGGGTAGAGAGGGAGTCGGAGGAGCGAAACGAGATGGACGCGAACGCAGTGGCGGAGCTCGAGAAGGCGGGCGTGAAGGTGGACCAGCCCGAGCGCCTGTATGTGGCGGTGGAGTGGGACGAGGACGGCAAGCACGTGCGTCCGGTGGGGGAGCGCGTCCAGATTCGCGCGGGCGAGCAGCTGGCCCATGTGACGCTCAAGCCCATCTCCCAGCTCTTCGTGGGCGACGTGAAGCCCCCCAGCTTCGCCAAGGCGCCGCCGCCGGAGTACCAGCCCTTCTTCCTCCTCATCGAGGCCACCGCCGCCGGCTACTGCCGCGCCGTGCGCAACACCGAGACGGACCAGGAATTCGAGCGGCTCTACCGCCACCTCCTGCGCCGCCCCGACGGCACCGACCGCAACCCGCTCTTCTCGCACCTCCAGGGCGCCGTCCGCCTCTACATGTCCCTGCGCGACGTCAGCCAGGCGGAGTTCGAGGCCGTCATCCATCGCCTCCACCAGTCCGCCAGGCACTTCCAGACGCACACGGGCAGCATCAACTACTTCCAGGAAGTGCTCCGCGAAGTGCTCGGCGCCTGAGTCGCCGCGTCATCCGCCCTCCTGGTCAACCCAGGAGGGTGGCAACTGGAATATCGTGCGCCGCCGCCCGTTCCCGGGCGCTCTTCCGACAGGAGCACGGATGTTCCGTCAGTCGTTACTCTGGACCTCGTGTCTGGCCCTGCTTGCCGGCCCCGTGGCCTGTGCGCAGACGCAGGGCGGCAAGCCGGTGGCGAAGTCCGCCGTGTCCGCCGCGCCCAAGCTCGGCGCCGGCATCGAGTCCCGCACCCTCAAGAACGGGCTCAAGGTCATCGTCTGGCCCGACCACGACATTCCCAATGTCGTCCTCTACAACTGGTTCCGCGTCGGCAGCCGGAACGAGTACCCCGGCATCACCGGCCTGTCCCACTTCTTCGAGCACATGATGTTCAACGGCGCGAAGAAGTACGGCCCCGGTGAGTTCGACCGCGTCATGGAGGCCAACGGAGGCGCCAACAACGCCTTCACCTCCGAGGACGTCACCGTCTACATGGACTGGTTCCCGCGCTCCGCGCTCGACGTCATCTTCGACCTCGAGGCCGACCGGCTCCAGCACCTGGCCATCGACCCCAAGGTCACCGAGTCCGAGCGCGGCGTCGTGTACTCGGAGCGCCGCTCCGCCATCGACAACGACAACATGGGCGCCCTGATGGAGCAGGTGCAGGCCACCGCCTTCGTGGCGCACCCGTACCAGTTCCCCGTCATCGGGTGGCCGTCCGACATCGAGTCGTGGCGCATCGAGGACCTCCAGCGCTACTACAAGACGTACTACGCGCCCAACAACGCCACGCTCATCTTCACCGGCGCCGTGACGCCCGCGGAAATCTTCGCGCTCGCGGAGAAGTATCTGGAGCCCATCCCCTCCCAGCCCGCGCCGGAGCCCGTCCGCACCAAGGAGCCCGAGCAGCAGGGAGAGCGCCGCATCGTCGTGAAGAAGCAGGCCCAGGCCCCGCTCATCCAGCTGGCCTACCACGGCATCTCCGGCAAGGACGCGGACGTGGAGGCGCTCACGCTGCTCCTGAGCATCCTCACCAACGGCGACTCCTCGCGGCTGCACCGCCGCCTCGTCGAGGAGGAGCGCGCCGCCCTCCGCGTCAACACCCACTTCAGCCCGGGCTTCGACCCATCGCTCGTCTGGGTCTACGCGGATTTGCCGCCCGGTGCTGACGTCGCCAAGGTGGAAGGCCTGCTCACCGAGGAGCTGGCCCGCGTCGTCAAGGACGGCGTCAGCGACGCCGAGCTCAAGAAGGCGCGCAACATCACCCTGTCCCAGTTCTGGCGCAGCCTGGAGACCAACAACGGCCGAGGCCGCGCGCTGGGCGCCGCGGAGACGTTCCGCGGTGACTACCGCCAGCTCTTCGACGCGCCCGACCGCTATGAGCGCGTGACGCGTGACGACGTCCGCAAGGTCGCCGCGCGCATCTTCAACTCGCAGCGCCGCACCGTTGGCTGGCTCGTGCCCGCTGACGCGCAGGCCGCCACCCCCGACTCCCGCAAGGAGGCCTCGCGATGAGCGCCCCCCTCACCTGGAAGGCCGCGTTCACCACGCTGCTGCTGTCCTCCGTCCCCGCCGCGGCCCAGGGCTCCGCCGCTGCTCCGAAGGCCGCCAAGGCGGCTCCGGCGCAGCAAGGCGTGACGCTCCCCAAGGCCACCACCGTCACGCTGAAGAACGGCGCGCAGCTCCTGCTCGTGGAGCGCAAGGAGCTGCCGCTCGTCTCGTTCAGCGCGTGGGTGCGCGGCGGCGCCCTGGGCGACCCCCCTGGCAAGGAAGGCCTGGCCGCGCTCACCGGCGAGCTGTTGCAGAAGGGCGCCGGCGGCCGTGACGCGCGCCAGTTCGCCGAGGCCGTGGACGGCGTGGGTGGCGAGCTTCAGGTGGCCGCCAACCTGGAGGCCCTGGTCATCAGCGGCCAGTTCATGTCGCGCGACACCGGGCTGATGGTGGAGCTGCTCACCGACATGCTCACGCGCCCGCGCTTCGACGCGAATGAGCTGGAGAAGGTCCGCGCGCGCAAGGCCTCTGAGATCGCCGCCGCGAAGGATGGCGACCCGCGCGTGCTGATTGGCGCGTACTTCCAGGCCTTCCACTTCGCCGGGCACCCGTATGGCACGCCTGTCAACGGCAGCGAGGCGTCACTGCCCGGCCTGTCCCGCGAGGACGTGCTCGCGTACGCGAAGAACCACCTGGGCGCGGACCGGCTCATCCTGTCCGTGGTGGGTGACTTCGACGCGAAGGCGCTCGCGAAGAAGCTGGAGTCCTCGCTCGGCGGCTGGGCGCGCGCCGCCACGCCCGCGCCCACCGTGACCGCCACCGCCGCCTCCAAGGGCCGGCGCGTGCTGCTGGTGGACAAGCCGGACGCCACCCAGACGTACTTCTGGATTGGCAACACCGGTATCGCCCGCGATGACCCAGACCGGGCCTCGGTACGGGTCGCGGAGACGGTGTTCGGTGGACGCTTCACCTCGCTGCTCAACACGGAGCTGCGCGTGAAGTCCGGCCTCAGCTACGGCGCCAACTCCGTGTTCATCCGCCACACGCGTCCGGGGCCCGTCATCATCGCCTCGTACACGAAGACGGAGTCCACCGGCCGCGCCATCGACCTGGCGCTGGAGACGCTCGCCGGCTACCGGAAGGCCGGCATGGATGACGCCATGCTCGCCTCCGCGAAGTCGTATGTGCTGGGGCAGTTCCCGCCCACGCTGGAGACCGGGACGCAGGTGGCGGGCAAGCTGTCGGAGCTGGCTTTCTACGGCCTGGATGCCAGCGACGTGGACGGCTTCGCCAACGCCGTCTCCGCCACGACGCGCGAGGGCGTGCACGGCATCATCCAGCGCAAGCTCCCCGCGCCGGAGGACCTCACCTTCGTCCTCATCGGCAAGGCGTCGGACATCCGTGAGGCGGCTCGCAAGTACGGCATCGTCACGGAGATGAAGATTTCCGACAAGCACTTCGCGCCGTCCGCGAAGCGCTGAGACTCGCCACGCACCGCCGGACCTGGAGGTTGTCGGGCCGGCGGTGCCTTCGGGGCGGAATCCTCCGTCCCCAACGCAGCCCGTCTGGCCGCCCAGCAGGAGATGTCAGAGGCCCTCGGTAGGGTGCTCGGCGCTTCATCCTCAATGGGGGTCATAATGCGTTTGCGTCACTGGTCGCTGCTGCTGGTGCCCACCTGTGCTGCCTGGCTTGGCTGTGCGGGTGGCGAACCGGGTTCCGCTTCGGACTTCGGCGACGGACAGTCGCCCGTGAGTACGGACCGTCCCTCGGGCGACGGAACGGGCACGGACGAGCCGCGGTCCGACGTCAGTGAGCCCGGTGATTCCGACGACGTGGTGTTGGTGACGCAGACCACGCGCTTCCACACGGCAGTGGGGGTCGCGGAGCGCCAGGAAGACCTCTCCGCGAATCCTCCTGAAATCTACGTTCCCTCCGGGAACACGTTCAGCGTCGTGTCGGGCTCGGCGTCTCCGGAAGGTTGGCGCTTCACGGGCATCCCGTCCGGTGCGTACTACCTGCGAACGGGCAACAGCTTCGTCGTCACGTCCGCGCGCGCGGTCGACATTGGCAGCAACCGGCTGGGCCGTCCCGATACGGTCTTCAGTGATTGGTATGGGTCGCCCGTCCAGGTGAACCTCGTCAACCTGGCGCCATGGGTGCCCTACGGAGGCGTGACGCAGCCGGGCTCGAGCCTGCAGGTCGCGTCCGCACAGGTGGACCTCTATGGCGGCGTGAATGTCTTCGAAGAGGTGCTTGAAGGACAGACGCACCTGCTCAGCAACAACGCGGAGATGTGGGTGAGCAGCGGCTATTCGCTGCCTGTCTTCGAGGCGGACCGGGGAGACCGTCTGTACGTGAGCCAGCACGGCCAGATGGACGCTGGGACGCTGCCGGACGGGACCCCGCTGGCATATTCGGCCCTGGTGCGCAGCGTGGAGATGGGGGCGTTCGACTTCGTCCCGGATGGCATCACCCCCATGCCGTTGACGGGCGTCATGCGCTCCGTGCCGATGACGGAGTTCCCCATCGAGTGGCGCCTGCCGGACTTCACCCGGTACGTACACGCGGTGCACCCGCTCGCCACGGCCAACTACCCCTCCTTCTTCGTCATGCCCGCGGCCCACGGCCTGAGCGACGGCTGGGTGGGGTACTCGGGGGAGGCGCTCTCCCTGACGTTTCCGCGGGGCACTTCGTTCAACTTCACCCGGCGCTTGTCGTACGGCAACCCGTTCCCATCCTCGTGGGAGATGGTGGGCGGAGCGCAGTACTCATTCCGCGTCCAAGCGGAGGTGCCGGGGGGCTCCGGGCTCCGGGTCTACCTGTCCGGCAACATGTATACCTACGAGCGACTGGATAGCCTCGTCGCAGGACCCATCCTGCCGCGCGTGTCTCCGCCTCGTGAGCTGACCATTGACGGTCTGCCCGCCAGTGATTCCCGTGAGGTGGGCTCCGCGAGTCCCGTCATCGCGTGGCTGCCTCCTACGGTGGGGTCACCCGCCGCCTACCGGGTTGCCATCTACCGGTTCCGGGAGGACTTCCGTACCACGGTGCTGCATGGCAGCGTGAGCGTGCCCGGCTCGGTCACCCAGGTGCGGCTGCCGCCCGGGACGCTGGCGCCAGAGGGCATCTACTACCTGCGTGTCTCGGCCGTGGATGCTCCGTACTACGAGATGGAGCGCTTCCCGTTCAGCACCATGGACCGGTTGCCCCAGGCGCGCGCGGACACTCTCAGCTCGTTCTTCACCACGCCGTGAGGCGTGGTCGCTGAACCCGGGGCCCGCTACTTCGCCGTCAGCGCGCGGTAGCGGGTCATGCACTTCTGGAAGCGCTGGTCCACCGAGCGCGCGAACCACGCGGTGGTCAGCTCCCGCTTCAGCTTCGGGCTCTGGAGCGTCACCCGGGGAAGCTGGGCGTAGGACGGCGATTCGCCCGTTTCCCGCTGGTAGACACGTTTCACCGCGCGGAACGTGTCGGTGGATTCGAAGTCCGGCTCCTTCTCCTGGCGCACGTCGCGGCGCACCTGACGCTCGCTGAGCTCCTCGGGGGCGAAGCGCTGACGGAAGGCGAGCAGCGCCAGCAGCGACTTGCTGTCCTCGCTGCGCGGCTGCCCCTGCTTGTCGTAGAGCTGGAGGTCTCCGTCGGGCGCCAGGGGGTGGCCGGTGAGACGGCTCACCTGCGACTGGAGCGCGGCGTTGCGTGAGGCATAGACGCCCGCGTTGTAGTCCGCGAAGCGGAAGAGGGGCTCGGGGTAGGCGGCCTCGTAACCCAGCAGTCGCGCGGTGCCGTAACGCACGCCGCCCGCGCGGGTGTACATCGACTCGCGCACCTCGGCCGGGTCCGCGTCCTCGCCCGCCTTCTGCATCGCGTAGCGCACGCTCACCTGCATGGAGCCGGCGGTGGTGACGGGGTTGAACTCGTTCAGGTTCCCCGATGCGAAGACGCCGCTGGCGAAGTCCACGACCTTGAAGGCGCTTGGGAATTCGTTCTCGTAATACGCGAGCATGTCGCGGAAGAGCCGGTCCAGGTCGCGCTCGGTGCGCAGCGCGCGCAGCCGTTCGTCGAACGTCTTCTTGCTGCCCTTCGCCCGGCCTTCCAGCACCGACGCCAGGACCTTGCGGCCCAGGGGGCCCAGCTTGTTCGCGTGCTCCTCCAGGCGCGTGCGGACCATCTTCGGAAGCCCCGCGACAGCCGGGTCGACCTTGTAGCCGGACTCCTGTTCGATGACGGCCAGCACCGAGCACACCGCGGGCGGTGACGGGGCAATCTCCTCCACCTCCAGCGCGGCCAGCACGTCGCGCGCCCAACCCTCGCGGTCCTGGAGCTGCGGCGGCATCAGCTTCGCGACCTGTGACGCGGAGAGCCGGGGCGGTGGTGGAATGGACGGCTGGGCCGAGCCCGCTCCGCGCGTCGCGCATGCGGTCATTGAACCCAGTGCCACCAGCATGCCCAGCCAGGCGCGGCCACGGTGTGGGGACCCCGCCGGGGGCGGTCGCACATCGGTTGTCTCGTGGGCACCGGGGCCCGAGTCGCGGAGGGGCGCCTGCGTCCAGGTGGGCTTCGCAGTGGGTGTCACCCACAGGCCGCGCCACGCACGGTGCCAGCCGGACGTGTGGGACCGCGGTGGAATGGGCTCCTGCATGCGCTCGCCTCCGAGGCTTGGGCCCCGATATCTCAGGAGGCGCGCGGCGCTGGCGAAAGCCATGGGCCCTTGCGCTTGCCCGGAGTGCGGACGAGCGAACGGGCTTCAGGCAGTGATGACGCCGGGCAGGGCCTCCCTGTTGGCAGGCCCTACCACGGGGCGGGCTTGCCTCAGCGGCGGATCTGCACGTCGCGCGCGATGGTGCGGCCACCCATGAGGACGAACTGCGCACGCACCGGCGTGCCTTCCCGCAGCTGACGCAGCGGCACCTTCCGCCCCTGCCGCAAGCCAAGGCTGCGCTGGTCCAGCTCCAACTCGTAGACGCTGCCCTCCCGGTCCTTCACGATGAGGGTGTTCTGCTTCACCTGCGTGACGCGCCCGTTCACGGAGCTGGAGGCGATGATGACGTCCTCCAGGGGCGCATTGCCTGAGCCTCCCTGGCCCGTCTCCACCGTCGCGTCCTGCGCCGCGCGCGCCGCGCCCAGGTACCAGTCCTCATCCTCCCGGGCCTGGACCGCCTCGGAGCCAATCATCACCCGGCTCGCGGTCGCCTGCTGCTGCGTCCGTGGCGCGGAGGACTCCGCCACCGGAGCCGGTGCGCGCACGGGTGCGCCCTCCAGCGGAGCCACGGACGTGTCGCTCAGGGTCGTAGGCGCTCGCGCCGGAGTGTTCATCCGGGGCGCCCGTTCCTGCACCGCCATCGCGGGCTGGAGCGCCGCGGGCTCCGTCGAACTGTTCACCGCCATCGCGGGCTCGCGTTCAATGGCCCTGGCCGTCATCTCCGCTTTCACGCCGCTGGGTGTGACCGCCGCCGCCCGAGGCTCCCGCTCACGGCAGCCCGTCGTCAACGCGAAGAGTCCCAGCAACCCCACCCACGCCCATCCTCTTCCCATCCTGTTCCCCTCGAGTTCCCACGCGTTCCGTTTCGCGGCTTCCATTGCAAGCTGTGTGCGCCGGCCCCTCGGTGGGAGCCGTGCGTTGGAAACCCGCGATGACGGTTGGACACTCGTCACGCCGCCAGCGCGCGGGCCACGGCCTTCACGTGCGAGCGCACCAGTTCGCGCGCGCCCATCAGCTCCGTGGCGTCCTTCGGCGCATAGCCCAGGCACAGCACCACGTCGTCCTCCGGCGACGCGCGCACGCCCAGCTTCACGTAGTCCACGGTGCGCGGCACGGGCTCGCCATCGGCGTCCCGGTTGAAGCGGCCGAACACCGTGGCGTTCGTGCCCCGTCGCGGCGCCGTCTCCTTCAAGGCGAACATCCGCCGTATCGCGGCGAGCGCCTCCGGCTGCTCCACCAGCACTTCCGGACGCGCGGGCCCGCCCAGCTCCCACTCCAGCAGGCGCAGGCAGCCGCGGACGAACTCCACGTCGGTGATGACCAGCCCGTACAGGTACCAGTCCGCGCAGGCCACTTGCACCAGCCTCGCCTGGGCGTCCGTCAGCCAGCCGAACGAGGGGCAGGTGAACGTCTCACAGACGGATGAGCGGTACACACCGCAGTCCCGCAAGTCCGTGCCGCCCGTCACCAGCGGGTGGGCCAGGCAGCCCACCTGCTTGCGCTCGTTGTCCAGGAAGCCCAGCAGCGGACACACCCGCACGGCGGAGAACATGGGCTCGGCGCGCCGGGCCGCCAGCAACTCACGGGCGGCTTCGTGCCACGCCGAGGCTTCCCAGGGCACGCGGCGCAGCCGCTCCGTCTGCATGGAGAGCTGCTCCGCCACGGCCAGGCGGGAATGGTCCCGGAAGTTGTAGAGGCCGCAGCAGGCACCACACGACGCGCCTCCACCGGGCTGGCACAGGTGGAAAGAAACAGTCACGCCTTGCATCTTACGAGCTCCAACGATTCATGCAGGGGAATCGTCCGGGGCGTCGTCTCAGAACCATTCCGGGCGCATGCGCGCGTAGGAATCCTCTCCTGTCCGGCAGAGCCGGGCGAGCAGTGGCACTCGGGGCAGCTCCACCGCGAACCAGTACTGCGCCGCGGCCAGCTTGCCCTCGTAGAAGTCAGCGTCCGGGGCGCCGCGCCCCAGCGCCTCCTTCGCCGCCGCGGCCTGGGCCAGCCAGCGCCAGGCCACCGCGAGCACGCTGAACAGCTCCAGGAAGTCCGCGCTGTGCCGCAGCATCAACTCCACCTCGCCGGACATGCCACGCGCGCCCAACTCCGTCACCACGGTAGTGGTCTCCGCAAGGGCCTGTTCGAGCGCTTCGCCCCACTCCGGCGTCACGCCCGCCGCGCGTGCTCGCGCCACCGTGGTGCCCACTTCCTCCGCGAAGGACTGGAGCGCCGCGCCGCCTCCGGCCACCACCTTGCGCCCCAGCAAATCCAGGCCCTGGATGCCGGTGGTGCCCTCGTGGATGCTGTTGAGCTTCTGGTCTCTCAACCAGGCCTCGGGCAGGTACTCGCTGGAGTAGCCATAGCCCCCATGCACCTGCACCGCGAGCGCATTGGCCTCGAAGCCGCGCTCGGCGGGGAACGACTTCGCCACTGGCGTCAGCAGGTCCACCAGCAGGCCCGCGCGCTGGCGCGTGGCTTCGTCCTGGCCATGTCCCGCGAGGTCCGCTTGGTACGACGCGGCGAGCAGCAACGACAGGCCCCCTTCGACGATGGCCTTCTGTCGCAGCAACATCCGCCGCACATCCGCGTGTTCGATGATGGGCGTCTGCGGCCGCGTGGCGTCACGCACGCCAGTGGGCCGGCCCTGGGGGCGCTCACGCGCGTAGGCCACGGCCTCGTGGTACGCCACCGTCGCGGTGGCCACCCCGTTCATGCCCACCATGATGCGCGCCTCGTTCATCATCTGGAACATGCACGCCAGGCCCCGTCCGGGAGGCCCCACCAGCCAGCCGTGGCAGTCACCCGACTCGCCATAGTTGAGGGCCAGGCTGGGGATGCCCTTCCAGCCAATCTTGTGGATGACGCCCGCCACGCGAACGTCGTTGTCCACCAACGTGCCGCCCTCCGGCCGCCGCGAGGGCACCGCGAAGAGGGAGATGCCCCGCGTGCCGCCCTCCGCGCCTTCGATGCGCGCCAGCGTCAGGTGCACCACGTTCTCGCTGAAGTCCTGGTCCGCGCCGCTGATGAAGATTTTCGAACCCTGGATGCGCCAGCTGCCGTCCGGCGCGGGCGTCGCGCGGGTCCGCACGTCCGCGAGGCTGCTGCCCGCCTGCGGCTCGGTGAGGGCCATGGTGCCCGTCCATTCGCCCCGGTACATCGGTTCCATGAAGGTCGCCTTCACCTCCGGCGTGCCGAACACCTCCAGCAGGTGCGCCGCGCCCAGCGTCAGGCCCAGCCAGGCGTAGACGTTCAGGTTGGCCGCCATGAGGTAGGCGGTGGACACCGCGTGCACGGTGAGCGGCAGTTGCTGCCCGCCGACGTCGGGCGGGCGCGTGGCGGTGAGCAGGCCCAGCTCCACCAGACGCGGGTACAGCTCGCGCATCAGCGGGTGGACGTGGACGCGCCCGTCGCGGAAGGACGGGGGCTGGGCGTCCATGTCGCGGTAGGTGGGGTAGAGCACCTCGCGCGCGAAGCGACGCGTGCTGTCCAGCAGCAGGGTGAAGGTGTCGCGGGAGTGCTCCGCGAACGCGGGCAGGGCACACAGCGACGTGGCATCCAGCACCTCGTAGAGCTGGAAGTCCACGTCGCGGTCCGACAACAGCGGATTGGGGCGGGGCGCGGTCGTCATGCCCCGGTGTTAACAGGCGCGCTAGTAGGACGCGAAGGCAGACTCGAAATCGAGGTCGTCGTCCGGAGCGTCGTCCCGGATGTCGCGCACCGCGTCGGGCCGGGCGGCCCACTCCTCCGGTGGACTGTCGTCACCCACCAGCGGCACGACGGACACGCCGAGCAGCGCCATGGTCAGGGCCGTCTCCATGGACTCCATCAGCGGCTCCTGGGAGCGGTGCCACCAGCGATGGTGCCCCCGCTTCCGCCGACGCAGCCGCTCCAGACAGGAAGGGCCCAGCACCTGGATGCCGGCGCCGCCCAATGCGGTGAGCGACAGTCCACAGGCCATGGAGGACACGCCATGCGGCCGTCCCCGATAGGGGCGCAGCGGTGCGTGTGTGTCCAGGGGACGAGACGTCGCCGGCGGGGCCGCCAGGGGACGCGCGGGTGCGCGCGTACCACCCCGCACGCGCCACGGCGCGGGACGGACTCGACGGAGAGATGGGCTCCACATGGGGGTGTCACGCTCCTCACGCGGCCTATCCCTCTCAGGCGATATCCGCTTGCGGAAGGTGGTGTCCCTTCCCCGAACCCGCCATGTGGGAGTTGCTCGTTCCCTGGCCGGAGGGTGGCAGTGCGGAAAAGGCGAAGAGGGCTCGCCTGCCCGCCTGTCCTGGCTGAGTACCGCGCGCTGGCCTCTCATTGCGACGGCGGACGGACATGGGGTCCATGCTCCTCCTGAAGCCTTACCGTGAACCTCCCTGTCCCCGACCCGCGTCTGATGCCTTCGCATGAGAGGCGTCCGGGGGATGTATTTCATTGTGGGTGGTGTGTCTGTCTTATCTGTCCAGGTAATGACAGGCGACTGCGACCGGAGGGTGTTGACAGGGAGTCCACGGACCCGCCTCCCTGGCCGCCCGGCGTGGGACTCACCCTGTCGGGGGACTGTCGGCTGTTGAAAAGCCGCCTCCCGCCAGGAGGGTGTGGCCCGTGCGGGCTGTTAAGGTCGGGTGCCTTCCATGACGCACCCCCTCCGTAGTCCTCCGGCTGCGGCCCCGGAATCCCAGCGCCCGGTGTCGGCGCTCCCTGGCGCGGACGCCTTGCAGTTGCTCTTCGAGAGCATCCCCCAGCTCATCTGGGTCACCCGCGCGGACGGCCAACACGAGTACTACAACGCCTGTTGGTACTCCTACACGGGCCTCACCCCCGAGCAGTCACTGGGGGCGGGCTGGCGGTTGGCCTTCCACCCCGATGACCTGGAGGTGGCGGGCCGGCGCTGGGCGGACTCCCTGCGCACCGGTGAACCCTATGAGGTGGAGTACCGCTGCCGCCGGCATGACGGCGTGTGGCGCTGGCATCTGGGACGGGCGCACCCGGTGCGCGACGACAGCGGGCGCATCGTCAAATGGCTCGGCACCTGCACGGACATCGATGAGCAGAAGCGCGCCGCGGAGTCCCTGCGGGTGCTGGCCGAGGCGGGCGCGCTGCTGTCGTCGTCCTCGCTGGATTACGAGGCCACGCTCGCGGCGCTGACGCGGCTGGTGGTGCCGTCGCTGGCGGACTGGTGCGCCATCGAAATCGCCTACGAGGATGGCTCCACGCGCCAGGTGGGCGTGGCCCACGTGGACCCGGAGAAGGTGCGCTACGCGGAGGAGCTGCGCGTGCGCTACCCGCCGCGCTATGAAGACCCCTCCGGCGTGTTGTCCGTCATCCGCACGGGGACCCCGGTGGTGCTCCATGATGTCCCGGACGCGCTGCTGGTGGCCGGGGCCCGTGACGCGGAGCACCTGCGTATCTCGCGGCAGCTGGGGCTGCGCTCCGCCATGATGGTGCCACTGACAGCGCGCGGCCGCACCATTGGCGCGCTGTCGCTGGTGCACGCGGAGTCAGGCCGGCGCTTCGCCCAGGCGGACCTCCTGCTCGCCACGCAGCTGGCCGAGCGCGCTGCGGTGGCGCTGGACAACGCCCGGCTCATCAAGGACGCGCGGCGGATGGAGCTGCGCTTCCGCTCGCTGGTCACCGCCTCCACCCAGGCCGTCTGGGTGACGCGCCCCGACGGCGACATCGAGGAGGACAGCCCTTCCTGGCGCGCCTTCACCGGACGGACGTATGCGCAGTGGCGGGGACACGAGTGGCTTTCGGCCGTGCACCCGGAGGACCGGGACAGGGCGGCGCGGAGCTGGTTCGCCGCGGTGGAGCTGCGCCGCCCGTATGACGCGGAGTACCGCCTGTGCCGTCCGGACGGGCACTACA
This sequence comes from Myxococcus sp. CA023, assembly GCF_010998615.1. Lineage (GTDB taxonomy): Bacteria > Myxococcota > Myxococcia > Myxococcales > Myxococcaceae > Myxococcus. The sequence continues at coordinate 110,570 of NZ_JAAEAH010000015.1, forward strand.
CCCCCGTGCGCGTGCGCGCGGTGCCGGTGCTGAATCCGGACGGCGGCGTGCGCGAATGGGTGGGCACCACCACGGACATCTCCGCCCAGCGCCAGGTGGAGGACGCCGCCCGCCGTCTGGAACGTGAGGCGGCGGCCCGCAGGCTGGAAGCGCTGCGCGCGGAGGTGAGCCTCGCCCTGGCTCGCGAGGAGGCCCTGCCGGAGATTCTCCAGGACTGCGTTGACGCCCTGGTGACGCACCTGGGGGCGCAGACGGCGCGGCTGTGGCTGTACTCACGCGACAGTCACACCCTGGAGCTGGCGGGAAACGCGGGCCCCACCGCGCCGCCGCGCGACAAGTGGATGCGGGTCCGGGTGGACGGCCCCAGCATGGTGAGCGAGGTGGCCCGCCTGCGCACCCAGCTCCGCGTGGACGACCTGACAAACGACACGCGTGTCCTGGACCGCGCCTGGTTGAAGGAGACGGGCGTGCGCGCGTTCTCGGGCATGCCGCTGATGGTGCGTGGGCAACTGGTGGGGGTGCTCGGCGTCTATGGCAGGGAGCCGCTGGGCGAGGACGCGGCGGCCGCGCTGGCGGCGGTGTCGGATGCCATTGCCCAGGGCGTGGAGCGCCGCCGCGCCGAGGAGGGATTGCAGCAGCGCGCCCAGGAGCTGGCGCGCTCCAATGAAGAGCTCCAGCAGTTCGCCTACGTGGCCTCGCACGACTTGCAGGAGCCGCTGCGCATGGTGGCCAGCTACACCCAGCTGCTGGGCCGGCGCTACAAGGGCAAGCTGGACGCGGACGCGGACGAGTTCATCCACTACGCGGTGGATGGCGTGAACCGCATGCAGCGGCTCATCCAGGACCTGCTGACCTATTCGCGGGTGGGCACGCGGGTCCGGGACATCCGCCCGTGCGACGCGGGACGGGCGCTGGAGCGGGCGACCGCGAACCTGCGGGCGGCCATCCAGGAGACACAGGCTTCGGTGGAGCACGGCCCGCTGCCAGCGGTGCTCGCGGACGAGACGCAGCTCACGCAGCTGTTCCAGAACCTGGTGGGCAACGCGCTCAAGTTCCACGGCGCCGCGCCGCCCCGGGTGCGAGTGCGCGCCGAGCCGCGGGGAGAAGAGGTCCGCTTCACCGTGCGCGACGGGGGCATTGGCATCTCCCCCGAGTACTTCGAGCGCATCTTCGTCATCTTCCAGCGGCTCCACGGTAAGGCGGAGTACCCGGGCACGGGGATTGGCCTGGCCATCTGCAAGAAAATCGTCGAGCGCCATGGTGGCCACATCGGCGTGGAGTCCCAGCCAGGTGAAGGCACGGCCTTCTGGTTCACGCTGCCCGCCGCACCGTCCCATCCGGAGTCTTGAGACATGCGTCACGACGCGACTGGCAGCCCGATTGAAATCCTCCTGGTGGAGGACAACCCCGGCGACGTGCGGTTGACCATCGAAGCCCTCAAGGAGGGGAAGGTGCGCAACCGCCTGTCGGTGGCGCGCGACGGCGTGGAGGCGCTGGCCTTCCTGCGGCGCCAGGGCGCGTATGCGGACGCCGCCCGGCCCGACCTCATCCTGCTGGACCTCAACCTGCCCCGGAAGGACGGGCGCGAGGTGCTGGCGGAAATCAAGGTCGACCCGAACCTGCGCCGCATCCCGGTGGTGGTGCTCACCACGTCGAAGGCGGAAGAGGACGTCCTGCGCACCTACGACCTGCACGCGAACTGCTACATCGCCAAGCCGGTGGACCTGGAGCAGTTCATTTCCGTAGTGCGCTCCATCGACGACTTCTGGTTGTCCGTCGTCCGGCTGCCCCCCAAGCCCGAGGCTTCATGAGCGACCGGAGCATGGACGGGCGCCCCCTGCGCCTGCTGCTGGTGGAGGACAACGCGGGCGACGCGCGGCTGCTCCAGGAGGAGCTGAAGGAGATTGCCACCGCGCGCTTCGACGTCCTTCACGTGGAGCGGCTGGCGGACGCGGTGCGCGTGCTGGGCGGCGCGGGCGTGGACGCGGTGCTGTTGGACTTGTCGCTGCCGGACGGGCAGGGGCTGGCCAACATCCCCCTCCTGCTCAACGCCGCGCCGTCGGTGCCGCTGGTGGTGCTCACAGGCACGGACGACGAGCAACTGGCGGTGCAGGCGGTGCACGAGGGCGCGCAGGACTATCTGGTGAAGGGGCGGGTGACGGGGCCGCTGCTGGTGCGGGCGCTGCGCTATGCCATCGAGCGCAAGCGGGTGGAGGAGGGGCTCAAGCGCGAGGAAGCGGCGCGGCAGACGGCGGTGTTCCGCGAGCAGTTCCTGGGTGTCCTCGGGCATGACCTGCGCAACCCGTTGCAGGCCATCTCCGGCAACGCGGCCCTGCTGCTGCGCTACGGCGGGCTGGCGGAGCCGCAGCGCAAGGCCGTCAACCGCATCTCCATCTCCGCGGACCGGATGGCGCGGATGATCAATGACTTGCTGGACTTCACGCGCACCCGGCTGGGCGGCGGCTACCCGCTGACGCGCGCCCGGGTGAACCTGCACGAAGTGTTGCGGCAGGTGGTGGAGGAGCTGGAGGTGGCGCACCCCATGCGCCGCTTCGAGCTGGCCCTGTCCGGCAACGGCTGGGGCGAATGGGACGCGGACCGCATCGCCCAGGCGGCCTCCAACCTGGTGGGCAACGCCGTGCAGTATTCGCCCGAGGACACGTCCGTCAGCGTGTCCGTGCGCGATGAGGAGGGCGGCGTCCGGATGGAGGTGCACAACTGGGGGCTGCCCATTCCCCAGGAGCGGCTGCCTCACATCTTCGACCCCTTCGTGCGCGCGCAGGACATGCGCAGCGCGCAGCGCAACGGGCTGGGGTTGGGGCTCTACATTACCCACGAAATCGTGCGGGCCCACGGCGGCCTGGTGCAGGTGACGTCCACGTCGGAAGAGGGCACGCGCTTCTGGCTGTGTCTGCCTCGCTTCGAGAAACCAGACATGCTTGCGTGTTAGCCGCCTGCCTGCTGGGCGGGCGGACGTCCCTGCCAGGGACGGCCGGGGATGCAGCGCCGTGAACGGCGGGACGACACACCTTTCCAGGGTGAAGACAACGTGGCCGTGCTCGCCTCCGTGGCGCGCGGCCCCAGCAAGCGAGGGTCAGTTCATGGAAATCCTTGGCGCCACCATCCTGGGAGTCGTCATCTTCTCCGTCCTCATCATGGCCGTGATTTTGGGCGGAGCCTTGGGCAACAAGCAGGAGCGCCACCTGCGCGAGATTACCGAGCGGGAGCAGGCCGCTGGCCTCACGGGCGACGTCACGATGAACGACAACGCCTTTGGTTGCCCATCGGACCGGACCGTTCACGCGTAGCGTGGGCGACCGCGCGCGTGCCGTCCAGCTCAGGCCGTGCCGTCCACCGGGAAGTGGGCGGCCACCAGGACCTCGAGCTGTCCGCGCACGGCCGGCGCCAGGCGCATGTGCCCCAACCAGCGCAGGTGTTCGGGCCGCAGCCGCGCGAGCATCCGGGCCACCTGACGGCGGCGGTGCTCGGGCGGGGCCTCGCGGAACCAGGCGGAGGCCTCCCGGCAGAAGAACGACAGCGCGTCCGCGGTGTCCAGCAGGGACACGTCCCGCGCGTTGGCGGTGCGCGCGTCGCGCGTCAGCAACTCCCGCACGCGCCGGCAGGTGGCGTCATCCGCGCCGGCCTCCTCCAACACCTGCACCGCGCGGTCGGCGCGAACCGGCGTCGTGGGTTGCTCCCCTTCATGGAAGAAGGCCGCGGCCTGCGGCGGAAGGTCCACATCTGGCCGCAGCCGGAGCGTCCATTGCCAGGCATCCACCGCGCGGTGGAACTCCGCGCGCACCCGGGGCTGCTCCAAATCATGCAGCGAGCGGTACCGCGCCAGCAGCCGGCTGAAGAGCGGTGTGGCCGAGGCTGCGTTGCGGCGCCGCACCAGACATTGATAGCGGGTGAGGATTTCCAGCGCGGCCACGACGAGCGCCTCACGGCTCGCGCCGTCCAGATGCAAGGACAGCCATTCAGTGCTCTCCGCCGCATCGAAGACGCGAGCGTCCCAGGCGATGGGGTCGAAGGCTGGCGCGTTCCATTCGGAAGCGTCCAGGTGGAGCACGCGGCCCCCGCGCCCGGCGGCCAGGGGCGCGAGCTGCACGGTGGGAAACGTGTGCTGCACCAGCGGCCAGCCATGTCCGGCGGCGGGGCCCTCGGAACGGAAGTCGGAGAGCAGGAGCTGGCGCAGCATGGGGGCCTCTCCCTTCAGGCGGAGGAGTCGCCCGTGCAGGTTGGGCCCAAGCTGGCGTCAGGAGCCCCGCATGCCTACTCCCTCCAGGAGTCCCGGCATCGCGTGGGCTGGTCAACGGAGGCTCCGGCGGTGGGGCGCTCCCTCGTCCCATGGAAGCGCGCACCGCCGGGGCCTGTCCGCGGATGACCGCTAGGGCCGGCCCGGATCCGCGGGCTGGTTGAAGGCGTACGCACTGGCGCCCGGGGCCTGGTCCTCGTGGAACAGCGGGCACTTGGCGCAGGTGAAGCTATCCCAGTCCTTCTTCACGGCGACGTCGATGCAGCCGCCGTAGAAGCGGCAGTGCACGTTGCGGTGGTCGTCGATGGAGAAGGACTCGGCCCGCAGCGGAAGGCGGAACTCGGTGGGTCGTGGCTGTGGACAGGACATGGTGCCTCTCTCGCCCCCCTCGTGGGACGTGTCATTCCACTACCTGCCATTGCGCCGCGTCATTCCCGGCGCGTCCGAGGCGAGGTGGGGCGCGCCGCCCGGGTGGCGGGCGGGCGCTCATCCACCTGGGGGACAGCTCACACCTGAAGCGTCTTCTCGACCTCGGACAGCTTGTAGCGGGCCATCGCCAGGTTGGCGCTGGCGCGGTGGAGGGCCACGTACAGGAACAGGCCCTCCTTGCCCGTCAGCGGGCGGATGAGGTGGTACTGCTCGCCGAGCGTGATGAGGATGTCCTCGATGCGGTCCTTGATGCCCAGCATGCTCATGGCCTTCATCTTGGCGCGCACGACCTCGGTGTTGGCCGCCGCCGCCGTCTCGATGTTGAAGGCCGGGTTGCCGCCAACGCTGCCCAGGCACATGCCGCTCTTCGAGTCCGCCAGACAGGCCGCGAAGGCCCCTTCGATTTTCAGCGCCTCTTCCAGGGACTGCTTCACGTTCGCCATGACTTCGCTTTCTACCAGGGGGTGGGTGGGAGGCTTCGCGACAGTGGAAATCAGCTCATCCAGGCCATACGTCAGTTGGCTGGAGTAGGTGCGCGGCTGCGGAACGAACATGGCCTGGGCGTCCGTCAGCGACAGCAAGGCCTCCAGCTGCTCCGACATGTGGCGGCGCAGCAGGTCCCGCATGGTGTCCCGGGGAACCAGGCCCCACGTCACCAGCGTCTCGCAGAAGTTGCCCCCGCTTTGCCGGCACTCCGCCACCACCTGCTCGACGTCCTCGCGGCTGACCACCCGCTCCCGGATGAGCACCGAGGAGAAGTTGAGCGCCCCCGGCCCATTGAGGACCGCCCAGGCCACCTTCCGCGCCACCACGAAGATCCGTCCGGACACGGAGGTGGACCGGACGACGACCTCCCCACCGAGTTTGCTCTCCAGGGCCTCATGAAGCACGGTCCGTACGACCTGGCGAGGCGCTGAAGTCTGGGAGCGGGCGACAGATTCCATGGGGGAGGGTCCAGAGTGCTCCGGTTGGGAATGCGGCGGGAGGGCGACGAAGGAAGTGAATATGTACAGTCAGGACAAACTATCGCAACCGGACTGTAAATCTTGGCGGAATTTACCAGGGGTGGGGCGTTTGGGACTCATTCTGAGGCAGAGTAGCCCGCAGCGCAAGAATTCAAGGTCGCTGAAAAGGTGACATACATTGTCGCTGCAACAGGAAGTGAGGGCTCTTGGCGGGAGCGTGGGCGTGGCTGGCAATGGCAGACCTCCGGGGGAGGGGTGCCTGCCGGGATGGGCGGCGGCCAAGAGGACGTCCGGAGTCTTCACCCGATGGGGGCTTTCCTCGAAGATGCGGGTGTGAACGCGTCTGCCC
>NZ_JAAEAH010000160.1 GCF_010998615.1 Myxococcus sp. CA023
GTAGGGGGACGGGTGGGGTCTCCTCCGGGGAGGTTGTTGGGCTCCTCCACCTCCACGAAGAGATTTTCATCGGTGCGGAAGGCGAGCTGGCCGATGCACTCCTCGGCCTCCGAGCGGAGCTGTCCCACCTTCTGCCGGGCGATCATCACCTTGGTGAATTCGTGCTCGCTGGACGAGGACTCCTGGCGGGACACCGCCTCCTGGAGGGACACGTCCGCCTGCTCGGAGATGCGCAGCAGGCCCTTGATTTGGGTGAGCTTCTCGTTGGCGCAGTTGAGCTTCACCACGTCCTTGGTACGCCGGGCCTCCTCCACCTTCCCCAACACCGAGCGCAGCACCTCGCGCATGCCACCCAGGGCCTGCGTGCTGCGCACCAGCTTCGCCGAGTCCGGCACGTCGCTGGCCTTCTCCAGCGCCGCGGTGGCGGCGGGAGGGGCTGGCGGCGCGGCGGGGGACGGGCTTTGTGCCGTCGCCATGCCGGCGGCCAGGACGGCGAGCATTCCGACGTTGCGCATGCGGCTCACGATGCCGCAGAGCGTAGAGGCAGGGGTGGGGGGTGTCAAACCAACACGAGGGCGATGAAAGTGGTCAGGACTGACTAATCAGTCCTTCGTTGCGAGACGAACATTGGCCTCGCGCAGACGGGCAGACAGGCTCCTGGCGATATTCACCACGATGAAGGTGAACCCATCTCCATGTGTCCTCCGGAACTCGCGAAGGTCCTGCGCACTGAGCTGAAGCAGGTCCACGTCCGTCTTCGCGCACACGGTGGCGGAGCGGAAGTCCTTGTCGATGAGGCCCATCTCCCCGAAGAACTCGGGTGGGGACAGCACCGCGAGCGGATGCAGGCCGCCCTGGGGCTGACGGCGCGCAACCTCCACCTGGCCGCGGACGACGACGAAGAGGCTGTCGCCCAAATCCCCTTCTTCGAAGATGACGTCCCCGGCAGCGAAGTGCCGCGCCCGCGCCAGCTCGGCGAGGTGGCCGAGCTCCGCGGATGAGAGCATCTCGAAGAGCGGCGATGCGGCGATGACGGACAGCTTCTCCATGGTCCCCCCGGGGCCCGGGCTGGGTGCTCCCGGCCGGGAGCCTAGCCCGCCGGCGCGAAGACGAAGGGGTAGGAAACGGCTGTCTCGTCGTCGGGTTTGAAGGGGAACACCCAGCTGCGGATGGTGGTGCGGATGCAGCTGCCCACCGCCTCGCTGCCCAGGGTGTTCTCCTCGATTTCGATGTCCCCGGCGCGGCCGGACGTCTTGATGGTGAAGCGCACCACCACCTTGCCCTTGAGTCTGGGGTTCCGCTTGAGCTCCTTCTCGTAGCAGCTCTGGATGGCGGCCTTGCGCGCGCGCACGTAGCGGGCCAGCGCGTCGCGGTCCACGTCGGCGCTTTCGATTTCGGGCGTGGCGTCCTGCACGCGGCCCTTCACCACCGTCTCCTTCTTGTCGCCCAGGTCCACCTTGCCGCCGCCCTGGGTGCCAATGGCGCCGATGTCCGTCACCGTGCCCGTGCCGCCGCCGCGAGGACCGCCGGTGGCGCCCACGGAGGCCTCGCGGGCCACCCCCACGCCGCCCGCGCCCGCCAGGGCCTCGGCGATGTCACCGCCGCCACTGGCGCCGCCCAACACGTCCGCGAAGGCACCCTGGCCACCGCCGCTATTGGAGCCCAGAATCTTCAGCAGGCCCTTGCCGGAGACCTTCTTCACCACCTCCGCGCGGCGCTGCTGGGCGGCGTCACCCGCGGGCTTGTTCTCCGCGGGTGTGTCCTCCTTGGGCGCGGCATCGGGCTTGTCGCTCTTGGGCGCTTCGGCGGCGCCGGTGTCCGCCGGCTTGGGGGCCTCCACCGGGCGCTGGGGGATGATGGCGCGCACGAAGCGGTCATCCAGTTCGTCCAGCTCCAGCTCGGCCACCTGCGGCGTCTCCGAGGTGATGATGAGGGCGGCGCCGGAGAAGTGGACCAGGAGCGAGGCGGCGAGGATGCCGAAGAAGACGCGGTCCATCGTCTTCCACCGGCTGACCATGACGTCCGCGGGCAGCACCGGCTTCGCCTCGTCGGGCGGCGGCGTGACGAATTGGAAGAAGAGGGTGGCGTCACCCAGCTCCACCTTGCCGCGAGCGCTCTCCGGCAGGGGCAGGACGTGCAGGTCGCCGCGGCGGGTGGCCACGCCCTGCGCGCGCAGGGATTCGAAGTCCACGTCGGACGAGCCCAGGTTGACGCGGCCCTTCATGTCCGGCGCGATGACGAGCTGGAACTGCTGGTTCTGGTTCTCCAGCAGGGCGAAGCGGGCGGGCCGGCCCTCGGTGGCGGGCAGGACGATGGTGTTCTTCGCGTCGTGGCCGATGGTGACCGCTTCGCGGCGGACGTGGTGCTCTTCGACGATGCGGCCGTTCTGGATGACGCCGACGCGGAGCAGCTTGTTCTGCGAGGTGGCGGCCATGGGACTAGAAGGGTTCCTGTTCCACGCTCTTCTCGACCTTGGGCACGAAGCTCTCGGTGCGGCTGAGGTCGTCGAAGCTCAGGTTGGAGCGCTGGAGGATGTACATGGCCTGGGGCTTCTGGATGCGTCCTTCGACGGTGATGGCTTCCAGGCGGATGACTTTGCGCGGGGCCTTCTTCGGCGACGCGGCGCCGCTGCTGGACGAGGAGGCCTGACTGGCGTCCTGGGCCAGTACGGGCGCGGCGGCGAGCAGCACGATGAGGGCGAAGGCGGAGCGCATGGCGGATTTACTGGGAGTCGGTGGTGAGTCTACCCGAGCCGGTGGGCACCGGGGCAGCGGACGCGCCGTCCGGTGACGGTGCCGGGCTGCTTGGGGCGGAGGTGGTGGAAGGTGAGGCGTCAGGCGCCGCGACGCGCGTGCCTGGCTCCGGGTTGGACACCGAGGGGGCGGGCGGTGTTCCCTCGGGGGGCCTGTCCTCGGCGGCTTTCTGCGCCTCGGCGGCCTTTCGGAGCTGGTCCTTCTGCTCGCGCTCCAGGCGGCGCTCCTCGCGGTCGATGAGCTTGCGCGCGTCCTTCACGTACTGGGGGACGCGTTCGTCGCGTCCGCCGCGCGCCTGGTAGTTGTCGAAGTGGGTGAGGGCCGTCTTGTAGCGCTTCAGCGGCTCCATTCCCGGCGGCTCCACGTCGAGGTAGAGGATGGCCAGGTTGAAGTACGCGTCCGCGGCGCTCGGCATCAGCAGCAGCACCTGTTCGTACTCGGCGCGGGCCCGCGCGAAGTTCCCCTGGCCCCGGTGGGCGTTGCCCAGGTTGAGGCGGGCCGACGCGAAGTCCGGCGCGGCGCGCACTGCGGCCTCCAGTTCGGTGACGGCGGCCGCGTAGTCCTGCGCCTCGTTGAGCATGGCGCCGAAGTTGTTGCGCGCCTCCGCGAAGTCCGGCCGCAGCTGCGCGGCCGTCTTGAAGGACTCCAGGGCTTGGGGACGCGAGTCGAGCGCCAGGTACACCAGCCCTAGCGCGTTGTGCGTGGCCCCGTCCTTCGGGTCGATGGCGCGGGCGTTCTCCAGCACCATGCGCGCCAGCTCGTGCTTGCCCTCACGGTAGTAGACCTGCGCCAGCACCTGCATGGCGCGCACGTGCCGCTCGTCGCCCTTCAGCGCCTGCTTGGCCTCGGCCGAGGCGGCGGCGTGGTTCTTCGCCTGGAGCAGGGTGATGGCCAGCGCGGTGCGCAGCGCGACCGAGTCCGGCTGGGAGGACAGTCGCTCGCGCAGCTCGGCTTCCAGCTTCGCCGTGCGGCCGGTGCGGCCATACAGGCGCGCCAGGCAGTCCCACGCGGACTGCTGCTCGGGGGCCACGTCCAGCGCCTTGCGGTAGGAGCGCTCCGCGTCCGCGGTCTTCCCCATCCGCTCCTGGACGATGCCCAGGTTCGTCCACGCGTAGTCCAGCTTCGGGTCCAGCTCGACCAGGGTGCGCAGCGCCGCTTCGGCCGCGGTCAGCTCGCCCCGGCGCGCAATCTCCACGGCCTCGACGAAGTCGCGCTCGGAGCCGCGCGGCGCTTCCGGACGGGACAGGGGCGGTGACGCGGGGGCCGGCGTCTCCGCGGTGGCGCCCGCGTCCGGCGGTGTCGCGGCGGTGGAGCCCGCGTCCTCGGTGGCGGGGGGCTCCTCGGGCGTTGGCCGGGGG
>NZ_JAAEAH010000161.1 GCF_010998615.1 Myxococcus sp. CA023
CCACGGGGGCGGGAGCATAACCCAGGGGGACGGGGGCTGCCCGGCCCTCCAGTTCACCCCGCGTAACTCGGAGTCCATTTCAAGCAGGGATAGTCGTCGACTTATACTGGGCCCCCATGGAGCCTACCCCCAAGGTCATCCGTCACTTCCATCCGGTGCTCTCCGCCCGCGCGCTGGGCACCAGGCCGGTCCGCGTGGAGGTGGCGGGCCGCGCCTACGCGCTCTTCCGGGATGGCACGGGGCAGCCCGCGGCGCTCGCGGATGCCTGCCCCCATCGCTTCGCGCCGCTGTCCAAGGGGACGGTGCGCGCGGACGGCCGGCTCCAGTGTCCGTACCACGGCTGGCGCTTCGACGCGGAGGGGCGCGGCAGCAATCCCAGCCAGCCGGAGCTGCGCCACTGTGACGCGCGGAGCTTCCAGGTGGTGGAGCGCTACGGCTATCTCTGGCTGGCCGAGCGGGACACGCCGCTTTCGGCCATGCCCGACATGGGCGATGAGGGCTACGTCTTCGGCGGCGCGTTCTCCACGCACTTCGCGGCGCCGCTGCACGTGTCGCTCGACAACTTCAGCGAGGACGAGCACACGCCCTACGTCCACACCCGGCTGGGCTGGGACGACCCGAACGCGGGCCGGGTGGAGTTCGAGGCACGCAACCTGGAGGACCGCACGGAGGTGCACTACCGCGCCCCGCAGCGGCCCGCGCCCATCATGACGGTGCTGGGCGTGCGCGACGGTGACTTCTTCCAGAACGACTGGGTGACGCGCTTCGACCCGGTGCGCAGCCAGTACACCATCCGCTGGGTGGCGCCGGACGGCTCGCCGCGTCCCTTCATCACCCGGGCGAACATCTTCTTCGTGCCGGAGACGGCGCGCACCACGCGCCTGCACGTCTTCTCATTCCTGCGCACCGAACAGCCGCTGCTGCGTCCGCTGCTCCCCGTGGCGGCGCGGGCGGCCATGGCGCTCACCTGGTGGGAGGTGCGCGACGACGCGCGCTTCATCACCACCGTGGCGGACACGCCATACAGTCACAAGGGCATGCGGTTGGACCGTTTCGACGCGCCGCTGGTGCACCAGCGGCGGCTCCTGGAGCGCATCTACTACGGCGCCGGTCCGAAGATGACGGGGGCCGTGGTGCCGCTCACCCGCGAGGCCCCGGGCGGCTGAAGGCCCCAGGGCGCGCTCGCGCTCAGTGCAGTGAAGGAGAGGGCTCTTCGTACGCCGGAGTGGCCACACCGGTGCGCGCCTCGTAGGCGTTGCAGCCGCTTTCTCCGGACACCTCCAATTCGAACTCGGCCAGCTCCGGCTGCATGCAGCGGTGCGTCTCGCTGGCGCTCTGGGGTGTCTGGTTGGCGAAGTAACGGCAGCCCTTGCAGTTGCCCCACTGTCCTTCCGCCATGACGTCCTCCTCGGGAAAGGGTGTGATGCCTCTCTCCACGAGGGTGGGGCTGGCGAAGGCCGCTCACAACCGGCGCTCGCCGCCCACCTTCCACGGCGGGCAACCCGGCGCCTGGGAATGGCGGGCGCCGGGAGGCCGCGCGGAATTACGGCTGCCGGGGGGCGTCCGCTGGCCCTTCCTGGGTGGGCTGCGTCTGCTCCGGCAGCGGCTGGAGGAACGGCGCCTCCGAGGTCTCCACCTTCAGGTCCGTCGTCAGGGGACGGGCGCCGAACACGCCCACCGCGCGCAGCAGGCGCAGGCCGGCGAGCGAGGCCTGCAGCCGCTCACCCACCAGGCCAATCTCTGCTTGTGTCAGCGCGGTGTTCGCGTCCGCGACCTCCAGGTACGTGGCCACGCCTTCCTTGAAGGAGACCTCGGTGAGGCGATGGGACTCGCGCGCCAGCTCCACGGCCTGCGAGGCCTTGAGGCGGTTGGCCAGGGCGCTCTCCAGGTCGAGCTGCGCGGTATTCACTTCCTGGCGCGCGGTGAGTTCCGCCTTGCGCTGCAGCGCCCGGTTCTCCGCGATGACGGCCGAGGCCTCCTGCAGGTTGGCCTCACGCAGGCCGCCGTCCCACAACGTCCAACTGGCGCCCAGGGTGATGAACCAGAAGCGGTTGGAGCCGACGAAGCCCGCCGCGTTGCTGATGTTGTAGGTGCCGGAGACCTGCACGTTGGGCAGGTAGCTGAACCACACGCCGCGCTTGTTGATTTGCGCCAGCTCCACGGACTCACGCGCCGCGGCGACGTCCGCGCGCTGCTCGAGCGAGCGCTCGACGAGCACGTCGGTGTCCGTCTTCTCCGGCACCTGGGGCTCCGGCGGCGGCGCCACGTCGAAGTTCGGGTTGTCCAGCGCCAGCAGGGTGGCCAGCACCAGCTTGGCGGACGCCTCCGCGTTGCGCGCGCGGATCAGGTCCTGCTCCGCGCGGGTCAGGTCCTGCTCGGCGCGCAGCAGCGCCACGCGCGTCACCGTACCCGCCTCGAAGCGGACCTGCGTGTCCTTGGCGCGCGCGCTGTTGAGCTCCACCAGCCGCTCCTGCACCGCCACGGCCTGTGCCTGCGCCACGGTGCCGTAGTACGCCTGCGCCACGCCGAAGAAGATTTCGCGCCGCGCCTGCTCCACGTTGAGCTCCGCCACGCGCTCCGCCTTGTAGGCGGCCTGGATGCCGGCCCACAGCTGCGGGGCGATGATGGCCTGCCGCACCTGGCCCTGGGCCTGCATCTGCACCCGCGGCTGGATGACGATTTCCACGGGCGCGAGCGGACCCGCCGGAATCACCGCTTCGATGGAGTTGCGGATGACGGCGCCGTTGACGGTGACGTTGGGGAGGTAGCCGGCCCAAGCCTTGCGCGACGCGGTATCCGCCTGAGCGAGGCGGGCCTGCGCGGCCTTGAGGTCCAGGTTCTCCTTGCGGGCGCGGTTGAGCGCGTCCTCCAGGGTCAGCGTAGGCGGCGGTGCCGCGGCCAGGGTGGCCGCCAGGGACAGCGCCAGGAATGAACTCATGACCGCCTCTACCTCCTCAAGGGCCCGCGCCGGCGCGGGCCACTGCGTCCAGGATGGACTTGCTACGGGTTCGAGCCTCGGGTCGGCAGCCATAGTCCATGACGTCCGAATTTGGAAGCTCCGGAATGTAGTAGCTCTCAATAGTTGATGAAGTCAATTGTTTAGGTGGCTCAGGTGAATTAACATGGGAGGCATGAACGGGAGCGGCGAGCAGTTGGAGCGGAAGACGAAGCCGGGGAGTGGGCACGGGCAGGCCGGACCCGCGGGTGACTTGCCACGCCAGGCGTGGACACTCCTCTTCGAGCTGATGCACACGCACATGCGCAACTTCCCCGCACTGGCGGCGGAGTTCGACCTGTCGCCGGTGCAGGCGCACGTGTTGCGGCAGCTGGGGGAAGGGCCGCTGGCCATGAGCACGCTGGCCGCCTACCTGTCGTGCGACGCGTCCAACGTCACGGGCCTGGTGGACCGGATGGAGGCGCGCGGACTGGTGGTGCGCCGCAGTTCCGAGCAGGACCGGCGGGTGAAGATGCTGGTCCTGACGGAGGACGGCGCCGCGCTGCGTGAGCGGCTGCTGGAGCGCATCTTCGAGCCGCCGGACGCCATCTGCGGCCTGCCGGAAGAGGACCTGTGCGCGCTGCGCGACATCATGCGCCGCGCGCTGGGCGCGCAGTAGGCGCCCCGCGTCAGTCCAGCAGGAAGGTGTACGAGTACTTCATCTCCGTGGAGACAGGCTCGCCGCCCTTGATGGCGGGCTTGAAGCGGAAGCGGCGGATGGCATCCCTCGCCGCCTCGTTGAGGCCGTAGCCGGGCCCCTTGAGAATCTTCACCGCCACCACCTTGCCCTCGTGGTCGATGGTGATGGAGAGCGTGACGGTGCCCTCCACGCCCGCGCGGCGCGCTTCCTCCGGATAGGGAATCTTCACCTCGGAGGCCACCGTGGGCTCGGAGTCCACCTGGTAGATGGGCG
>NZ_JAAEAH010000162.1 GCF_010998615.1 Myxococcus sp. CA023
GGGGGTTTCTCAAAAAGAATCCGGCAGCGACCTACTCTCCCGCGCGGTTTCCCGCGAAGTACCATCGGCTCTGGAGGGCTTAACTTCCGTGTTCGGGATGGGAACGGGTGGGACCCCTCCGACATAGCCACCGGAAAACAAGCGACAGTGCATACAAAGGGTAAGTTTCGAATTTCTTGCTAAGCGAAGTCTCGCTGTGCGCAGTGTGAGTCTTCCAGGCGAGTGCGAGTCGCACTCGAGCCTCGGCCTTGGCCCCGAGTCCCTTACTCCCCTTGAGGGGGGCATGCAAGAGAATGGGGAAAGTAAGCCTCACGACCAATTAGTACCGGTTAGCTGAACGTGTTACCACGCTTACACACCCGGCCTATCAACGTCGTAGTCTTCGACGGGTCTTCAGGGGCTTGCGCCCGGGATACCTGGTCTTGAGGTCGGTTTCCCGCTTAGATGCTTTCAGCGGTTATCCAATCGGCACATGGCTACCCAGCGATGCCTCTGGCGAGACAACTGGTACACCAGCGGTGCCTCCAACCCGGTCCTCTCGTACTAAGGTCAGAGCCTCTCAAGTATCCTACGCCCACAGCAGATAGGGACCAAACTGTCTCACGACGTTTTGAACCCAGCTCGCGTACCGCTTTAATTGGCGAACAGCCAAACCCTTGGGACCTGCTCCAGCCCCAGGATGCGATGAGCCGACATCGAGGTGCCAAACCTCCCCGTCGATGTGAACTCTTGGGGGAGATAAGCCTGTTATCCCCGGAGTACCTTTTATCCGTTGAGCGATGGCCCTTCCATTCAGGACCACCGGATCACTATGACCTGCTTTCGCACCTGCTCGACGTGTCCGTCTCGCAGTCAAGCTCCCTTATGCCATTGCACTCGACGCCCGGTTTCCAATCGGGCTGAGGGAACCATCGCGCGCCTCCGTTACTTTTTGGGAGGCGACCGCCCCAGTCAAACTACCCACCAGACAGTGTCCCAATCCCGGCTGACGGGACATGGTTAGACACCAGAAATCAACAGGGTGGTATTTCACCGTTGCCTCCACCGAACCTAGCGGCCCGGCTTCAAAGGCTCCC
This sequence comes from Myxococcus sp. CA023, assembly GCF_010998615.1. Classification (GTDB taxonomy): domain Bacteria; phylum Myxococcota; class Myxococcia; order Myxococcales; family Myxococcaceae; genus Myxococcus. Next base: position 1,077 of record NZ_JAAEAH010000162.1, read on the forward strand.
ACCTATCCTACACAGTCAATCCCTAGTGTCACTGTCAAGTTATAGTAAAGGTTCACGGGGTCTTTCCGTCTTGCTGCGGGTAAACTGCATCGGCACAGCTATTTCAATTTCGCTGAGTCCCTCTCCGAGACAGCGCGGAAGTCGTTACTCCATTCGTGCAGGTCGGAACTTACCCGACAAGGAATTTCGCTACCTTAGGACCGTTATAGTTACGGCCGCCGTTTACTGGGGCTTCGGATCATCGCTTCACCTTGCGGCTGACGAATCCCCTTAACCTTCCAGCACCGGGCAGGAGTCAGACCCTATACGTCGGCTTGTCGCCTTCGCAGAGTCCTGTGTTTTTGGTAAACAGTCGCTACCGCCATTTCTCTGCAACCTCTCTCAGCTCCGGCTGTACGCCTTCACCTACCAGAGGCCCACCTTCTTCCGAAGTTACGGTGGAAATTTGCCTAGTTCCTTGGAGGAGAGTTCTCTCAAGCGCCTTAGGATTTTCTCCTCGCCCACCTGTGTCGGTTTACGGTACGGACACCCTGTAAGCTCCCTACGGGACTTTTCTTGGAAGCAGAGCATCAGCGACTTACCCCTTACGGGGCGCCATGGAGTCTCGGGGATAACTGCCGCGCCTTTATTCGTACGCGACACCCCTACACCTTTAGACTGACACAACCACCGGTCAGCTCGCCTAGCTTTCTCCGTCCTCCCTTAGTTCAACGCTCACAAGATGGTGCAGGAATATTAACCCGCTTTCCATCACCTACGCCTTTCGGCCTCGGCTTAGGTTCCGACTAACCCTGGGAAGATTAACTTGACCCAGGAAACCTTGGGCTTACGGCGAGGGGGTTTCTCACCCCCTTTAACGCTACTCATTTCGGCATCAGCACTCCCAGTCGCTCCAGCCGCCTTTTCAGTCGACCTTCGCTGCAACTGGGACGCTCCCCTACCGCCACACGCTTTACGTGTGACCCGAAGCTTCGGCACTAGTCTTGAGCCCCGTTACATTTTCGGCGCGGCCTGTCTTGACCAGTGAGCTATTACGCTTTCTTTAAAGGATGGCTGCTTCTAAGCCAACCTCCTGGTTGTCAATGACCTGCCACATCCTTTCTAGTGTTCACTTAGACTAGATTTGGGGGCCTTAGCTGTCGGTCTGGGTTATTCCCCTCTTGCCAATGGACGTTATCACCCACTGACTGCGTCCCGGGATAACAATTGCCGGCATTCGGAGTTTGGTACGGTTTGGTAATCTGGTGAGACCCCTAGCCGTTCCAGTGCTCTACCTCCGGCATTGAATTGCCCGAGCCGATACCTAAATATCTTTCGGGGAGAACCAGCTATCACGGAGTTTGATTGGCCTTTCACCCCTACACACAGCTCATCTCAGAAATTTTCAACTTTCACGAGTTCGGTCCTCCATGCGGTGTTACCCGCACTTCAACCTGGCCATGTGTAGATCACCCCGCTTCGGGTTATAATACACGCAACTAAACGCCCTATTCGGACTCGCTTTCGCTCCGGCTCCACCTAACGGCTTAGCCTCGCTACGTATATTAAGTCGCCGAATCATGATGCAAAAGGTACGCTCTCGCACTGGGTTGCCCCGTAGTGCTCGAACTGCTTGTAGACATGCGGTTTCAGGTTCTTTTGACTCCCCTTACCGGGGTTCTTTTCACCTTTCCCTCGCGGTACTTGTTCACTATCGGTCGCCAAGGAGTATTTAGCCTTACCGGATGGTCCCGGCTGATTCAGGCAGGATTGCACGTGTCCCGCCCTACTTGGGTAACCCACTCAGCTCCAACTCGCTTTCGCGTACGCGACTATCACGCTCTTTGGTGCCTCTTTCCAGAGGCTTCCGCTAGCAAGTCAAAGTCCTACCGTGGACCCGCTACCCCGACGCCACTTTCGTGGTTTCGGTTTGGGCTTCTCCCATTTCGCTCGCCACTACTTTGGGAATCACTCATTGTTTTCTCTTCCTCAGGGTACTGAGATGTTTCACTTCCCCTGGTTAGCTCCATTCCACCTATGTATTCAGTGAAAGGTAACGCCGCTATTCGCAGCGCTGGGTTTCCCCATTCGGACATCCCCGGATCAACGCTCGGTTGACAGCTCCCCGGGGCTTTTCGCAGCCACCCGCGTCCTTCATCGCCTCTTGGCACCTAGGCATCCACCGCACGCCCTTAGTAGCTTACTTGCCCTAATCTCTTGTTTCACGCCCGCCTCCCGGCGGATTGTCGAAACTCGAAACCAAGGCCCAGACTCCTGCTCTTCGCAGCAAGCCTGGAAGACTTCTT
>NZ_JAAEAH010000163.1 GCF_010998615.1 Myxococcus sp. CA023
GGAGGGTGCAGAGGGGCCGAGGAGGGCCGCTGACGGGGCCGCCCGAGTGATGCTCCCGTCCGGTGGACAGGCCGCTTGAGCCCCCTTGGGGTACACGCCGGCCCAGACCGCGCTCCCATCAGCTGCGTAGCAGGGGCCTGGACCTCTTGGCGCCTCTTGAGCCTCAACACCACGCGGCCTGGGGCGGCCCTCGTGCCGGGGCCAGGCTATCGGTCTGGTTGCCATAGCAGCGGATGTGCCACGCCCCCTGGAAGGGAAAACCCATGGATCGCCGTGGGTTACGAGATGCCCCAGGTTGTGGTGTCACGTGGGTCGGGAAGAATTACCGACACCCGACGAGGCCCTCGCGACTGCTTTCACTCCGCTGTCACGCGTTGATGGGAGACATTTTCCCAAGGCGGGGCACGTGGCTTCCCATTCCACACCGTGTGTGCGCGGCACGCGGATTGAAATCATGTTGGAGGCAAGGCAATTGAGTTCACACAACGGGCCCAGCAGACAGGGAGCCTGCGGATGAGGAAGGCAGCGGGGGCGGTGGTGGCGGCGTTCGCGTTGGGCACGGGGGTGATGACCTGGCTGGGTGTGGCCCTCTACGCGAGCAGCGCGCTGGTGAGCGGCAAGACGTCGGAGGAGACGACGCGGGGCATGGCGAACCAGTCCTGAGCCCCGCCTGGGGTGGAAGCATCCACCACGGCCGCGGACGGCGGGATGCGAGGGCTCGGCGCACGCCTCGCACTCCGCCCGCGGCCAGCGGCCATGGCGCGCCCTACCCGCCATGCGCCTCGCGCATGAGGCCCGGGTCCAGGCCGCGCGCTTCACCCCATGGGCCTCGCGCATCCTCACCGAGCAACCTCACGATGAGCGCCGCTCGGGAATGGACCGCGAAGCGCCGGTAAAGGGACTTCGTGTACTGATTCACCGTGAAACGGCTGATTCCGAGCCGGGCCGCGATTTGTTTGTCACCCAGGCCCGCAAGGACCAGCTCGAGCGTCTGTCGCTCACGCCGGGACAGTCGAGCCTCGTGGCCCACCGGCGAGGGTGGCCATGACGTGCCGAGCAGGGCTCCCCACTCGGTGTGGAACAGGTGGAGCAGCTCGCGATCCGCCTCATCGAAGGGCCGCCCGCTTCGTCCACGGTAGACGCCAATGCACTGCACCACGCCCGGCGGCGTGAACCAGCGAGTCGAATACACCGAGTCGTCGAGCGCGGCCGGGCGCAGATAGCGCTCGACGTAGGGCGCGCCCTCCCAGGCCCGGTCCCCCACAAGCTCCTGTCGCAGCGCGGTGACGACGTCGCCCGGCATCGCGGGACGAGACATCATCAAGCGGATGGCGGGGTTGACGTCGCTCCCCATCGTCCGGAGCGCATCGAGCGCGGGCCGCGCGCGGCCCTCCCATCCTTCCAGGACCATTGCCGTGAAGACGCCACGCCCGCCCTGTCTGACGTCGTGCTCCAGGACGCAGGCCCCCGCCTCGGCCCCCAGGATGCGAAACACGCCCGTAAGCAGATGCCGGGCGCGCTCCCCTCGTCCTTCCCGCTGCTCGCGCGACGCACGGACCAGGCGAACCAGGGCGTGAACCTGCGAGCTTCGGAGTCTGCCTTCGGCCATCGAATCCCCTATCGCCACCTAATGATAATTGCCTAGTTTTAGTGAATTTCAAGTTTACCTCGGCTCTGCCCAGATGGGCCCGCAGCATCCCACTGAAGGAGAGAGGCACATGAAAAGGCAGCTCAAGCAGGCGCTCCTCGCGACGGCGTTCACCCTTCCCCTGGCGGCGCTCGCCAGCTCCGTCCCCGCGAGCAGCGGCAGGCCCGCCATCTGGGGCGATGGTCCCTGCTTCTTGATGACCAACAGCACCATGTACAACAGCTGCTCGACGCGCCGGTCCTATGAGCTCCCGCTGCCGTTGAGCACCGCAGGTAGCAAGACGGTGCACGTCACCGCCTCTGGCGCCACGTCATCGAACAACGTGGGCTGCGCGGCGGTGGGGGTGAATCGCGAGGCCACCCTGATCTGGGGAGGGACGCGCAAGTGGCTCCCAGCCTTTGGCTCGGCACAAATCATCACCCTGACCGACGCCTATGTTCCCGTCGCGGGATTCCTCTACGTCGGCTGTCTGGTGGATCCGGGCGCGACCATCAACACCGTCGAGTACAACGGCTAACGCTCGCCGCACGAATCCATGATGGATGGAGCAGGGTCCCCGCGTACGCGTGGGGGCCCTGATTCAAAGACATGACACGACATGGACTGTGGCTTTGCGCGGTCATCCTTTCGGGAGCACTGTCCTACGGGGTGTCTCGCCTCACGCTCGACAACGCGACTCCGGCACGTGAGTCCGATGCGCACGCGACGGAGTTGCGGGCATTGAGGTCCCAGGTGCGCGAGCTCGAAGCCTCCGTCGAGTCCTCCGCGCGAGTGGCACACGAAGCACACCTGGCGGCGCAGGCGGCACGGGCCGCGAATCTACGCCCGGACGCCCCCGCCGCTCCAGCGGCTCCCTCCGCCCCCGCCCATCCCGCCGAGCCCGAGCAGGACACCGAGAGCGCGGCGGAGCGTCGCCAGGAGATGACACCCGAGGAGGCCGTCACGCGCCTGGATGCGCGATTCTTCGGCGAAGGGGTGGACCGGACCTGGAGCCATGAAGCCACGCAGCGCGCCGAGCGCCTCCGCACCCATCTCCCCCAGGGCGCGCGATTCCTGTCCATGGAGTGCCGCAGCTCCATGTGCCGCCTGGAGATGGTCCACGCCAACCTGGAGGCGTTCCAACACTTCATTCGCGATGGGCTCATCAACGACGCCACCTCCTGGGACGGGCCCTTCATGGCCGCCCTCAAGAGCCCTCCTGGCCGGCCGGGAGAAGTCGAGGCCGTCGCCTATCTGGCACGACCAGGAACCGACCTGGCGCCTTGAGGCAGGTCAACGCGAGCGGGCCCCTCCCTCACCTCGTGTCGAGCAGCGGCACGCATAAGAGGGATGGGGCCCCCTGTTGAGGGGGAGGGAGGGTGCAGAGGGGCCGAGGAGGGCCGCTGGCGGGGCCGCCCGAGTGATGCTCCCGTCCGGTGGACAGGCCGCTTGAGCCCCCTTGGGGTACACGCCTGCCCA
>NZ_JAAEAH010000164.1 GCF_010998615.1 Myxococcus sp. CA023
AGATCGTCGGCAGCGTCAGATGTGTATAATAGACAGCCGCTGGCGGGGCCGCCCGAGTGATGCTCCCGTCCGGTGGACAGGCCGCTTGAGCCCCCTTGGGGTACACGCCTGCCCAAACCGCGCTCCCATCAGGTGCATAGCAGGGGTCTGGACCTCTTGGCGCCTCTTGAGCCTCAACACCACGCGGCCTGGGGCGGCCCTCGTGCCGGGGCCAACCTCGCACATGCCGTCGGCAAGCCCAGGTGCTGCAGAATTGCCCGCACCCCGGGGCCCCCTTCACGTCGCCGCCTGCCTCCACACCTCACGCAGGCGAACACGTCGAAGTCGAACGTCCTCCTGAGCAACTCTGCGAAAGTCCACTCGCGGTGTCCTCTCCTTCAGCCGCTCCTTCCTGGCCGCTGCCTCAAGCCCCGCGCTCGCCTCCTGCGCACCTGCTTGAGGGAACGACGCGAAGGTTCAGGAGCAGCTTGCCTCGCTGCTCAAGCTGGTCCGCGCGACGCTGTCCAGCTCCGACAAGTTCGCGGCCATCCTGCGGGAGTTCGACGTCGAGCCCCCTACGAAGAAGGGGAAGAACGGGACGATTTTCGCATTCGCCAAGAGCGCCCCGGGGATGCAAGCCCTCTTGGAGCACGAGGACGCGGAGATACGGGGCCTCGCGGAAGCTCGGCTGACGGTGAAGTCGACGATCATCGAAACGCGCACCGAGCGAATCATCAGCATCGGACGTCGCGGACGGGTGCCCTTCTACCTGAAGTATGCGGGGGCGCACATGCACCGCTGGTCCGGCGGCGACAAGATGAACCCGCAGAACAGCCCCTGGGCCGCGTAGAGGAGGACGCAGCGCCTTCGGGGATGGCAACGAGCCACTGCGCCGTCCGGTCTTCAGTCGCTGCGCTCCCTGTCGGAACTGCTCCAACTCCTTCTCCAACTCCACGGCTCACCTCCTCGTATGTGGCCATGGAGGTCTCACGAGAAGCTGGTTCCTGTCGCGACGGGGCACGGCAAAGACTTACCCGGAACACGCACACGTTTGGATTGGCGTGGACGCGGAAGCATCTGGCGCCCGCGAGGAAGCCCCACGCCGGGTGGAAGTGTAGACACGCTGCGACTGTCCTGGACTGCGGGCCCGTGTCTGCTCACGGCGCCAGGGATACTCCGTTCCACTCGAGGTTTTCCATGCGTTCATTGCGCCGTCTCACTGCCCTGCTGCTCCTGCCGCTCGCCTTTGGCTGTGGTCAGGAAGGTCTCCCCGAAAACGAAGCCGAGTCGCTCTCCGCGCGAGCTGACCCGTTCACCAGCAGCCGGGGGACGGTCCAGAATGCGTGCGGCAACGCGGGCACCACTCCGCAGATCTTCAGCAATACGCTGATGAGCCCAGCGGCCCTCAATGTCGGCGGCGGCGCACCCGCGAATTGGAATCCCGAGAGTGGCCGCATGAGCCGCGGTGGCATCGAATACGTCTCCGCCAAAGGCCTCCGCTTCGAGCTCGTTACCGACAAGTGCACGTACATCAAAGAGGTCAAAGTCGGCTCGCGCGTCGTGACGCCAACGTATACCGATGGCTATTGGTATTCCGCCCAGGACTCCTCGTACCAACCCGCGGACCCCAGTCGTTACGGCTACAACTTGTGGATATTCTTCCCCTATCTGGGAGATGGCTCCACGAACCAGGTCACCATCACCGTGGGGCGCACCTTCGGCAGCGGCACCGCGACGTACAGCTTCCCGATGGTGCAAGTCGATAGCGTCGAGGCGAACTACGTCCCCGCACCCATCGGTTTCTCTCGTGCCGAGCTGTGGAACATGTTCGGCAAGGCGCTCTACACGAAGTTCAATGGCGCTACGAATTCGACCGTCCTCACGTCGTCGGACGGCTCCACGCGCCGCATTTACGGCTACGACCCGAATAGCCTCCAGCTCTCCGTCACCTCGAATGGCGTGGGCTTCTCGTTCAAATTCAAGACGGATCTCAAAATTTGGTGCGACCCGACGATTCGCGCCTATGGCACCTTCAAGCTGAATGCGAACTTCTCCGGCATTTCGGTGCAATGGGTGAATGCGCCCCAGGCGAGCCTCGATTGGCCGCTCCTGTGTGAGGCGACCCAGGTCGTTCCCATTCTCGGCCTCATTCCCACCCTCATCTACGACATCATCGAGAGCGAGGCGGCGAACAGCATTACTTCCACCATCGAAAGTTCCATCATCGATTCGCTGCCAGAGACGACGGACGTGCAGCTGTTCCTCGATGGCTCGACGACGCGCAACAACGAGCTGCTCGTCAATCTCAAGCTGCCGGCGCCCTCCATCAAGATCAACGTCCCGTACGACGCGTTCGACATGAACCGGAGCGCGACGCTCTTCCCCTCGGGCGAAAACCTGACGCTGCTCGCGAGCGGCTTGGGCGTGAATGACTACGTCGCCGGTGTGACGCCCCAGACGACGCTCTACTCGGGCCCCAATGGCGTTCCGCGCTACGGCTCCACCACGTGGCCGAATGCACAGACGTTGAGCCGTGCGACCAACCCCGTTTGGAATGGCCTGCCCATCGCCCGCTTGCTGGCGCGCATGTCGCCGACGGTCGTCTCCACGTCGACGTACCAGTACACGCCGGGCTGTACGTTCAAGGCGAACAACATGTCCGGCCGAGCGTCCGTGCGCTTCGGTGTGAATGACACGGCCACGGATGCGCAGCGCCTTCGCGGCATCTTCGGCGCCGCCCCAGGCTACTCGCTGCGGGTCGTCTTCCTGAACGACTTCAGCACCTCGATCGCGGATAACGCTTCCCGCTGCGGTGTCACGACGTACAGCCCCATCTATGTCCCGGATTTGCCCGTCCTGGCGAATCCGTAGTTTCCCTGTTGGATGGGAGTGCCTGCGCGCGTGACGGCAGGTGTTGCCGCGCAACGCATAAGAGGGATGGGGGCGCTGTTGAGGGGG